>NZ_JBYLFE010000003.1:0-617663 GCF_057750885.1 Frateuria sp. sgz306004 | reverse complement strand
CGCGTTCTACAACCACCGGCGTCCGCACCAAGCGCTGGGGATGAAGACACCCGCTGAGGCTTATGCTTTAGCGGCCTGACCTGCGCAGGAACTGCTGGGTCATTACATTCATCGACACCGGCACGACCAACGGCTCTGGGGCCTGTCGCACAATCCGCTGACGCGGTTTGATGCGCAGATTCAATTCGAGCTCGCGGTAGACACGGTAAACACGCTTGAGACTCCACCCGAAACCCTTCACGTTGCGCAGGTACAGGAAGCACAGCCCAAATCCCCAGTTGCAATGGTTGTCGGTCAGCCGCAGCAAGCAGCCAGCGATCTGATCGTTCTCCGCGCTGCGTACCGCTCGTAGCGGCAGCACGTCTGGCTTACACCGAATGCCTCGCAAGCAAACCGGATCGATGCTCCTCGGCGCGCCACTGTATCCCTGGCCATCTCGCGGCAAGAAGATGGCCTCAAGCTTTTTTTGCCAGCGCCTCCGCGACGAACTCAGCCTTAATCTTCTCTTCCACGTACATCTTGCGCAGCCGTGCGTTCTCTGCCTCCAACTCCTTCATGCGTGCCATCAGCGACACGTCCATGCCGCCGTACTTGCCGCGCCAGTTGTAGAACGTCGCCGTGCTTATCCCCAATTCTCGGCAAATCTCAGGCGCCGCCAAGCCAGACTTCGCTTGAGCGCATCCATGTTCTGGCTATCCGTGAATTTTGACTTCTTCATTGCGTAGAACTCCCTTTGTTGGAAATTCCACTTCTTCGCCCGCTTATTGGGCGGAGGGATTGCCATCTGATTTGGCGCCTTCGTTTCCGTTAGAGGCGACTCACCCAAATATGGTGGATGTTCTGCGCGAGTTGTCGTAGTGAGCCACGATAAGACCAGACGGTTCCTGCCAAAAAATACAGTGCAGCCGAGGCGCGGAAGTTCTCGGCTCGCAGCATTAGGTGGTGCATGAGTGTGTTGTATGCCACATAGCTACCATCGATGACTGCCCAAGCTACTACTAGCGCAGCCACAAGCGATAGCGGCCACCACCGTGGTCGGTCACGCGTGCAAACCAATACCGCTTGGACAGTCCAAGGTGCACACACGTAAGTCAAGCCACCCATGAGCACACTAACGCCCAGATCCCAATCACCGAAGTCGTAAACAAGCGCCCCATAAAAAAGCCACGCCATGCCTACAGCAAAGGTGCTGAGTTTCCATGGGCGCTTCAGCTCATGCACATACGCACGGTCGAGGCTCAAGCCTTGTGTCAATGTCATTCAGGAATCCTGCGAGTCAGAAGGATCATCCTGTCCAACCATGCGCCGCAGTTTCTCAAAAAAATAGTAGTTCAGAACTAGCTAGAGGGTCAGAAAGGTAATGAGCAGGAAATTTACTAGCCTCTGATGAAGTGGTGGCAAAAGCTGCGAATCATAGACGGCCAACAGGTAAGGAATAGCCAAAACATTTGCTACCGCAGCTAGTGCTGCTGTGACTTTCGGCGCCCATGCTTTCAATCGAAAATGGCCGAACGCTTGCCATGTCAAGAAAGCAATCAGGACGATGTTGCCAATGCCTGCAGTTCTACCCGTTACTGCCCGCGACCCAACACAACTGCCACACCCAAATAGCACAGGGCAATGAATCGATTGACTACAATCAGAATGTACTGTCGTTCCATCATCGCCATCGATTAATGCCCTCCGCATCCACAAGATGATCTTGTGGAATTTCCGAACAGTGCATCGTTTGCGCCCTCAAGACCGGATTTCAGTTCGTCGTTTGTCGGAACGCTATACCCCCAGGGCGATTTCACGACGCCGTAGAAGTCACCAACGTTGGCCCAGAATTTTGTTGCTTGGTAGCCAACCGTTAGGGCTAGATTGATGCCCCACGAATACGAGTTGCTCTGAACGTTGCTGTAGCTGTATAGGTAGTGCTCAGCATTCCTCATGGCCTCAGAATCCGTGCCTGGGACTACCGGCTGTGTCGAATCACGGTCGCCACGAATCTTGTTCCACGCATCCGCGCCGCACTTGTTCAAATATCGCTGCGCGAGGCATTCTCCATGAAAATCTAAACCCAACGGATCGACATTGCTAAGCGGATTTCCATCCACGTAGGCATATAGGTTGGATTCCTCGCACCCAAAGTACTAGGGCGATTCCGTCGAGGGGGAATCTAAATATTTCTGGAAAACATCGAGCAATCTCTTGCCATCAGACGGACTCAATTGCATCCGCAAACGAACCTCGCCCTTGGAAGTCAACAGCACGAGCTTGCGATTCACGAATTTCGATCCTTTGCCGATCGAGTGCTGAATACGAAATTCGACGGCTTTAACGTCGGCTCGCGCAAGATTCACTCGGCCATCCAACTCAACAGGTCCAAGCATCGTCTGCAGGACGATGTTTTGGCGCCGCAAACAAACAATTTCCTTAGCGAGCGATGCCCAGACGACACATGCTAAAAGAGCAAAACCAAGGGCAGCCACGACAAGCCCCACATGCATGGTCAGGTTGTCAGAGACTGCATAGGCAATAAGCGTCAGCCAAATCGCCAACCCAGCACAGTTGCTCCAGCGTCCACTCGGTCGAATCACGATATCGGTACCGTCTGGTACCGATGACACGGTTACATCTGTGATTGATAGCTTCGTCACGGCGAGACACCATAACCGATCGATCCAGAACCCTTGCCGAGTCCACCCGTTATGTGCAGGTAGAAGCCCCATCCATCGCAACCTTTAAACGCTCCAGCTCCGATGCCAAATTTTCCTGCGCGATGGATGCCCTTTCCGATGTTGAGCTCGTAAAGGCGAAGCGGAACGGTAGTTCCATCACTCATGGTCTCTTTCCCATAAAGCGCGGCAACATTGAAATTGTCGGACCCATAAACCGGTCCAGTCGCCGAAAGCCAAGCTGTGTAACCACCCGTAACCCCGTCATAGCCCGCGATCGCCACGCTCTCTGTTTCCCAATGTGCTGGACCAACAAGGCTCGTTTCGGCCGCAGCTGCTGCAAAGACGAAGGGGCCGCCTGCTTTCCGCCCCCCATTCATTAACGATCCAATATCCCCCGACAGCACGTAGCCAGAGTCCAGGCCACTAGGGTCGGTTCTTTGAACTGGATTACCCAAGGCATAGGCATAGGTATTGATGCCGGCGGCCAAGCCTACCGGGTCACTCTCTATGTACCGTACTAACCCCGCGCTGTAATCGCGAAAGCCGTTGTTCCAGAGCCCAGTTTCCGCGTCATAGTATTGCCCCGGGAATCCCAAGTTCAGCGGCGCCGTATTGGCCACCGACACGGTCCGATCAAACGCGAAATTCCTGGCCCGCCACACCACATTGCCACTGCCATCGGTGATGGCTTCGGGGCGCCCCACTTGATCATCGTGGATCGACTGGAATTGCCCCCCAGTGATACGCCCAATCAAGCGTCCATTGAGCCACACATAGTCCGTCCAGGCCCCTGGGTTTTCCGCGAGAAGTGCTCCTGCTTCACTCGGCGCGAAGTACGTGCTCGTACCGCTCACCGTCTTGCGCAAGCGTTGACCTTCGCCATCCACGTAGTAACTGGCATTAGGTGCCGCGCTCAACCGGTTAAACGCGTCGTAGCTGAAGGTCGGCGTTCCTGACACCGTCGTCACGTTACCCTTTGCGTCGTAGCCATAGCTGGTGTTGACACTTCCGGCGAGTGAGAGAATCTGGTTACTGTTGCTACTTGGCGTCACGGTAGCGGATGCACTATTCAGCACCTGGCTGGTGCGGTTGCCATTGGCGTCATACGTAAAGGCTTCGTTGTCCGCCTGCGAATAGACCGAGGCAAGCCGCGACATGCTGTCGTAGCCGAAGCTTTGGGTCATCGTGGCATCCATACTATTGCTGATGCCCACGACGCGATTGGCCGCATCGTAGGTCAAGCCTAGCCCCTGCACGCCCGGCACAGCGATACTGGTCAATCGGCCGTCGGCATCGTACGTGAGCGTGTTGGTCAGGCCGTTCGCCGAGGTCCAGCCCGCCATCGGTCCGTTGCCGGGCCGATAGTTGATGGCCGTCGCAGCATTGGACACCGTGCCGCCGACATTGATCTGTACAGCCGACACCACCCCGTTGCTGTAGCTATAGATCGCTTGATTGCCGTCCGGATACGCCACTGTTTGAAGCTGATCGAGGCTGTTGTAACCATAGCCGTAGGCATAGTTCGTGCCTTGAATCGAGAACCCTCGACCCGTGATCAGCCCCTCGGGGTTATAGGTGTAGGACACCGACCCCGTGGGGTCCGCCACAGAACAAAGTCGCCCCACACCGTTGGTACAGCCATCGTAAGCGAACGTTTGGGTGACACCTCCCGCGCTGACACTGGTACGGCGACTGATGGCATCGTACCCATAGCTGGTTTGACCACCATCGGCGCGGGTCAAGGTTGCGAGGCGACCATAGGCATCGTAGCTGTAGCTGGTCGTCCCACTATCCGGGCTCACCTGCTGCCATTTCTGCCCCAGCCCATCGTACGTGTAGCTTGTCACCAGGCCACGCGGATCAGTGACCGATGCGACATGGCCGCCTGCATCGTAGGTGTAACTCGTTGTCGTCGTTTGCGCCAAGGCGCCCGGAGCAACAAGTACCAAGCAGACGCCCAAACACGCGTGCAGCCACCCGCCACTCGCTTGCTTCTTCATGGAGCCGTCGCGCGGAAGCACGCCATCAGGAGCCATCCTGCCAGCTATCTTGGTGCTCATGCCTGCGCTCCCTGCGTCTCAGCAATCATGGTCATGGTGGACGAGGAGATGTTGACGCCGTTGGCATCAAAGAAGTCCACGCGAAGCGTGTACTGCTGCCCCTTACTGCCCTGGGTATAGCTCGCGCTTCCCGTCGTGTAATTGCTGCTGGGATTGTTGCCAACAGGGGTGGCGGAACTTGCGCCGTTGGAGACCGCTCCACCCGCACCACTATCCCCCGCCGGTACGCCCACATAGGTCCAGGTGTACTGCACGGTCACGGCACCTGGCGGAAGCGCTCCCGAGGCCATCACCGACTTGCTGGTCTTGGAGGAGTACTTGAAGACCTCCCATGTGTTGCCATTGACGAGGTCAAAGCCGACCGTCGACGTCGCCGTGCCCGACGGGATGATGTACATGTTGTCGTACGTCTTACCGTTCGCCGCGATGGGCGTGGGAATGATGACGATGCTCGCGCTCACGCCACTCCACGGGCCGCAGCCGCTCGCATTGCACGCCTGTACCTGATAGCCATAAGTAGCGTTACCATGACCGGACGCAGTCCAGCTCGTTGCGCCATTGGCCTGTACCGTTGTCCATCCACCGCCGTTGACTTGCTCCTGAAGGGTGTAGCTGGAGGACGTAGCAACCCCGCCCCAGCTCACGGTGTAGCTGGCCGCATAGTTCCGGGCGGCAACGCTCAGGGATGGCGCGCTACCGGGCGGCCAGAGCACGTTCACGGAGGCGACACCGCTCCACGAGCCGCAACCGCTCGCATTGCAAGCCTGCACCCGATAGCCATAGGTGCCATTGCCGCGCCCACTCACACTCCAGCTTGTGGACCCATTGGACTGGATGGTGGACCAACCACCGCCATTGACCTGCTCTTGCAGGGTGTAGCTGGTAGCCGTGGCCACGCCACTCCAGCTCGCAGCGTAGCTACCGTTCGTGCTATTGGCTGGAACACTAAGGCCAGGCGCACTCGCCGGCGGCAGCAGGACGGTTGCCGAACCGACGCTGCTCCACGGACCACAGCCGCCACTATTGCAGGCCTGAACCTGGTAGCCATAACTCCCGTTGCCATGGCCGCTTGCAGACCAGCTCGTTGCACTACTCGATAGCACGGTCGTCCAAGCGCCACCATTCACCTGCTCTTGCAGGTTGTAGCTTGTCGCCGTGGCAACGCTTCCCCAGCTCACTGCATAGCTGCCCGAGGCGCTATTGGCCGGAACGGACAAACTAGGCGCGCTACCCGGCGGGTGCAGAACAACCGTGGAGCTTACGCTGCTCCAGCCACTGCAGCCACCGCTGTTGCAGGACTGTGCCTGATAGCCGTAGGTGCCGTTGACCTTGCCCGATGCACTCCACGTGGTTGCGCCACTGGACTGTACGGTCGTCCAGCTCCCTCCATCCAATTGCTCTTGGAGGGTGTAACTCGTCGCATTGGTGATCGTGCTCCAGCTGACGCTATAGCTTCCCGAGCTATTGGTGCCGGGAGAGCTGACCGACGGCGCGCTGCCGGGCGGCAACAAGACCACGGTGGTCGCGACCGTGCTCCAAGCGCTACATCCACCACCATTGCAGGCTTGCACCTGATAGGTATAGGTGCCGTTGGATTTGCCAGCGGCGCTCCAAGTGAGGCTCCCGTTTGATTGCACGGTCGCCCAGGATCCACCATTAAGCTGCTCTTGCAGGTTGTAGCTCGTTGCGGTGCCCACAGCACTCCAGCCAACACTGTAAGCGCCTGTACCGTTGTTCGCCGGTGACGTAAGGGAGGGGGCGCTGGCAGGCGGCAGCAACACGCTTACCGTGCTAACGGCACTCCATGCACTGCATCCACTCGCATTGCACGCCTGGACTTGATAGGCATAGGACCCGTTCGTTTTGCCGGCGGGGGCCCACGACGTGGCTGTATTCGATTGCACGGTGGACCATGAGCCACCATTCACCTGCTCCTGCAGGGCATAACTAGTGGCCGTGGCGACACCACTCCAGTTGACCGTGTAGCTCCCCGTATTGTTGGAAGCGGGCGCCGAAAGGCTTGGTGTAGCCGGCGGATACAACACGCTAACCACAGCAACGCTACTCCACGGGCCGCAGCCAGTGACATTGCAGCCGTGGGCTTCATACGCATAGGTGCCATTGGCCTTGCCGCTCGCGGACCAGCTCAGTGCGGACCCACTTTGAATTGTGGACCAGCCGCCATTGTTCACCTGCTCTCGCAGCTCGTAGTACGTCGCGCCCGTGATACTCAGCCAGCTCACCGTGTATGCCCCGTTAACACTTCCGCCTGGTGCATTAATGGCCGGCGCGCTCGCTGGCATGAGGGGACTTGCACCGCCCACCTCCTGAGTCTGGATAACGCGGTCCAACGCGTCGTACTGATGAGTCACGGTGTGGCCAGCCGCGTCCGCCACGGAAAGAACATTGCCGTTACCGTCATACGCATAAGTCAACGACTGGCCGTTCTGCCCCACACTCTGATAGAGCCGTCCCAACGAGTCGTAGTGAAACACCTCATCCAATCCCACCGTGCTGCCGCGAGTGACTTTATGCTCGATGACGTCACCGTTGGCGTCGTAGCTAAGGCTCTCAGTCGACTGACCGTCCTTATCGTTTCGTACGATTGACATCACGCGCATGGTCGCGGGGTCACGATTCCATGTCGTAACCTGACCATCCGGCGAAGTCAGCGTATAGAGCAAGCCAAAGCCATCGTAAGCATAGCCCCAGGTCGCGGAGGAACCGTTCGGGTGCGTGGTCTTGCTAGAAAGGCGACCGCGTGCATCGTACGTAAAGTCAGTTGCGTCTCCGTTAGCACCAACCACGTGACCAGGCAATCCCAGCCCGTTGAACCCACTGTAGGTCGCAGCCTGCCCCAAGCCATTGGTTACAGAGGTCAGGTTACCTAAGGTATCGTAGACATAAGTCGTGGTATCACTGCCACCCGGGGACGGCTGAGTAACCGTCATGGTCTGCACGAGGCCGTTGGCGTACAGCGTGTAACCATAACTGGTTGTAAGGGTTTGGTTGGCGACGCCAGCACCCGATATATTCGTAACACTGACAGAAGCGAGGCGATTCTGAGCGTTGTACGTGTAAGACGTACTTTTCCAACCTTCGACCGTTTCGCTCAGCAGCCGATTGAGCTGCGCATTGCTATCCCAAACATAGTCAATCTTCCGCGCAATAGCCGCGCCCTGCGCTAGCGTCTCTGTCTGTAGCTGGCCATTTGCCGCGTAAGTGTAGGTGTGTATATTCCCGTTATTGTCGATGCTTTCCGAAAGGTTGCCATTTGCGTCGTAAGACTGTCCGTGAGTAGTGGCCCCGCATGTTTGAACGGCGGGATCACTCACCAAGCTCAACTGCCCCCCCTGGCCTGCGAAGCTATAAGTCGTTTGGTGTCCCAATGGATTCGTAATGGCCGTTACGAGATTGCCAGACCCGTCTGCGCTGTAGGCAAATGCGTAGTTCTCCGAGCCGTCTGCCAAGTAGGTGCCTGCACCCCAGCCGTAGTAAGGGCCTGAATTGGAGACATAGGTTGTATAAGCATGCGGGACGCCGTTGTAATCCACCTCGGAAAGGACAATCGGAAACGGGGAAATTGCGAGGGATTGGTACTTGAACGTTACCGTCGTTGCGGCACCGCCCGGATAGCTAATGGAAGCAACATCATTCGAGCTGGCGCTTGGCGTATAGAGGTTGCCGTAGTTGATTGTGTAGGCGTTCCCGGCCGGATCCGTAACGATCGTCGACGAACCGGTCACACGAATCCCATTGACCAGTTCACTCACGAACGGCGTCCCGGTCACAGTGAACGACTGACCATTCGTGTGGGTCACGGTGGTAGTGGCATTAGCACCACTGGTGGAAGTGATATACCAGCCCACTCCAGAGGCATCCACGATCGAGACCAAGGCACCGCTCGGCGAATAAACCTGCGTAGTGGCGTCTTCATCGTGAAACGTGAAGTTGCCGCTGGATGGATCGCGAGTAAGGGAAACTACGTTGCTGCCTGATACCTGCGCGTAACTCGTGGCCTGCGGGCCACCACTGAATTTGATCTTGGAACCATCAGGCCTATAGACGCTCACAAATCTACATTGCCCTGTGATATCCCCCATGTCCTCGCAGGTGGTGTCCAGGGAATAATCAAGATTGCTGGCCCACTTAGAGCCTATCCGCGACGTGTTGTAGTACAGAACGTAGGCAAGACCCATTTCACCAGGCAGTGAGAACAGGGGGTAGGTCTCGAGTTTTGCACCTGTCTCCGGCTGAATTGGGTCGCCTTTAGGGCAAATCTTGTTGTCTTTGGCGTGGTCGTTGGAAGTTGTGGTACTCGCAGTACGAAAGAGCTTCGTTCTACTTACACTCCCATTGCCCGTTCCCGGCAAAAGAACACCTGGCGTGTAGTGCAGGCTCGCCGTGTCAATATCTTTGGGGGCAATAGCGGTTACGGATGTACCTGGATCACTGCCTACTGGAAGCCCGTCCTTGTATTCAATAGGGGTTCCATCGCCACCCAGAGCATTTGACGCTGCACAGAGTGTCAGAGAAAGAGCGAACGACGCCATGCAAACACGGCGCAACGGGTGAAAGTGCATGCCGAATGCCTACGAAGGTTTTAGGTGGAGTTCGGGACAGCGTCCCGGATAGGGCGTGGGAGCCAAGGCTTTGGCTCAGAGGCAAGCCTGCGCTGCTACCCGGCAGGCTTGCCGACCAAATGCGGCAAACATGCAGCAGACTGAGCTAGTAAACGAGAACAAGCTTGTCGGCCAAGCATATGGACCCGACAAGCAACCACCACAGTGGCCAATCGACGCCCCGCGTTCCTTTGCATAAACCCCTCTCCCCAGAGGTACTTTTACTTGACGTCTTCTGGCGGATTGCCCGCTTGTCATAGTTCGCAAGATTCTATTGCCCGTGTCAACGGCAATTTCTTGCGATTCCTTGGATTTATCGGCCTCGCGTGCTTCTGTTCCGTATTTATCAAGCCGAAATAACCTGCATCAGGCAGGCACTCAGGTAAGGGCCCCTTACCTGAAAGCGTATGAGTTCGTTCGTGTTGAGGGAAGGAACCGTCCGCCGCAGCACCAAATCCAAACGAGCCGTCCACTTCAAGCGAAATCGCCCAAATCGCTCATCTGTGCGCCTATGGACCCGCTACGGCGCCCGCGCGTACCTATAGCGTTGTCGTCCCCAACAACATTCGCCCGGATCAGCGCGATCACTACGTGCACGAGATCGCTGTGCCGCCATGCATGCGCGCCAAGGGCTATACGACGGGGGACGTGCCGTGATCGAGGTGCCTCGCCCTGGTGTAGACGGGACACCCCAATCAATCAGTGATCATGCGCTGGACCTCAGTGGTTTGACGACGCGCGGCAGTTCTACGAGGACGCTGGCCTGTTGCTCAGCGAAATTCGCCACATCACCCTGCCGAACCCTCCATGACACCGGCAGAACACGAACAGCAGCGGCGCGTGATGGAGACACGCGCCCGCCTCAAGGAAGGATTCACCACGCGCGAGAAGGTCGATGAACTGATGCGCAAGGTGACTAGCAAGCGCGGCGAACGCGCGGCCAACCAATTACGCCAGGACATACGCGACCAATGGCACATACGCCACACCTGGTGGGGAGAAAGGAATTTCCATGCCCAATGACATGCCGCACCACGTGCTCGATGCCGAGCGGCTCAAAAAGCTATCTGGCAAGTCCACGCCATCGGCCGTACGACGCTGGGCACGGGCGCAAGGCATCCGTGTCAAGGACAGCGCAAATGGTCCTTGGACGACGCTTGACGCACTGAACGAGTCCCTTGGGCTCCGCCCCGCACCACAGAAACAGTACAGACCGGAGGACGTGCTATGACGACAGGACGCAAGCGCAAGCATGACCCATCCATTCCGCAACACATCGACCAGGAGCGCCTGCCAAAGGGCTGCTATTGGCAGAGCCGCGACTGCTATTGGTACACCCGAATGGAGGACACTAAACCGCTGCGCCGCCGCATTGGGGACGAACACGCACTGCTGTCTGACCTGCACCACGCCATGGAGCAGCTGGGCGGCATTGAGCGGGATACGCTTGACTACCTGTTGGACAAGCATGAGCGATCGATTCAGTACGCCGAGCTGGCCGCCGCCACGCAAGAAGACTACCGATACTGCCGGCAGATCCTGCAGAACTTCCGCACCAAGCTGAGCATGCCCTTTTCCGCCCTCAAGCTCCGCAAGATCACCTTGCCCCTGGTCCAGGTGCTAGTGGACGACATTGCGGCCGGCAAGCGCAGTCACGACCACTCGCCAACGAAACCTACGCCATCGAGCGCTGCGCACGTGCAGCGCTACCTGTCAGCGGCCTTTGTGTGGGGCCTCCCGCGCGGCCACTGCCAAACGAATCCGGCCGATGGCGTGGACATGCCGACCGAACGGCGCGCGCACCGCATGCCGGACTTGACCACGATGAAAGCCGCTGTGGCGCTATTCCAGCACCGTGGCACGCTTGCGACGCGCACCAAGGGATCACTGGCCCCTTACGTGTGGTCAGTCGCTGTGATCGCTTACGGGTGCCGCATGCGCGGTGTGGAGGTGCGAACGCTGACTGACCAGGATGAAACACCCGAGCGCGTCATCGTGGACCGCCGCAAGGGCAGCTTGGGCAACCTCACCCGCTGGTCACCCGAATTGCGCGAAGCCTGGGACTGGCTCAAGGCACGCCGCAACCGTATCTGGACAAAAAAGCGCCGCCTCTGGCCACACCAGCCAGGTGATCGCCCCCTCGTCGTGACGGAAGGCGGGCAACGGGTTGGCAAGTCCACCATGTCCAGCGCGTGGCGCCGCGCTATGGGCGCCACCGTGGAGGTGGGGATCATCACGCCCGAGGAACGCTTCGGACTTCACGGCTTGAAGCATCGCGGAGTCACCGATACGCCAGGAAACAAGGCAGACAAGCAGCTAGCCAGTGGCCACCGGTCCATGCAGATGGTGCACCTGTATGACCATGAGCGCCCCACCGTGGAGCCAGCCGGAAAGGGCTAGTTTTCCACGGAGTTTTTCACAAGCAGAAAAAAACAAGGGCTTACCGCGAGGCAAGCCCTTGTTATATTTGGCGCCCGAAGTTGGACTCGAACCAACGACCCCCTGATTAACAGTCAAGTGCTCTAACCGGCTGAGCTATTCGGGCGGGGTGAGCTGGATAGTTTGCGTATCCAGCTCGGGTCTGTCAAGACGTTTTTGGGCGCTTTCAGGCGGCCTGCGCGCCGGTGAGCACCCGGTAGCAGGGCTCGTAGGCGGTGCCGCCAGGCAGCTTCATGCGGTCCTGCACCACGAAGGCCTTCAGCAGTTCGTCCAGCGACTGCATGATGTTGGCATCGCCGTCGATCTCGAACGGACCGAACTTCTCGATGGCGCGCAGGCCCTCCTCTTTCACGTTGCCGGCCACGATGCCCGAGAAGGCGCGGCGCAGGTCGGCGGCCAGTTCATGGCGCGGGCGTTCGCGATGAATCGCGAGCGAGCGCATGGCCTCGTGAGTGGGACGGAACGGCAGTTGGAATGCGTACGGGATGTTGAGCGCCCAGTTGAAGAAGAACGCATCCTTGTTGTCCAGGCGATAGTTGCGCACCTTGTCGATGCCACGAACCATCGCGCGGGCCACCGCTGCCGGGTCGTCCACGATGATCTGGTAGTGCTGGGCCACGGCGTCGCCCAAGGTCAGGCGCAGGAAGCGGTCGATCTGCTCGAAGTAGGCCGCCGACTGCTTGGGACCGGTGAGGATCAGCGGGAACGGTACGCCGGCGTTATCCGGATGCAGCAGGATGCCCAGCAGGTAAAGGATTTCCTCGGCCGTACCCACGCCGCCCGGGAACACGATGATGCCGTGCCCCATGCGCACGAACGCTTCGAGACGCTTCTCGATGTCCGGCATGATCACGAGGTGATTGACGATGGGGTTCGGCGACTCGGCGGCGATGATGCCAGGCTCCGTGATGCCGATGTAGCGGTTGTTGCGGCGACGCTGCTTGGCGTGGGCGATCGTGGCGCCCTTCATCGGGCCCTTCATGGCGCCAGGGCCGCAGCCCGTGCAGATATCCATGCCGCGCAGGCCGAGTTGGTAGCCCACCTGCTTGGTGTACTCGTACTCATCGCGCGAGATGGAATGGCCGCCCCAGCACACCACGAGGTTGGGGTCGATCTGCGGCTTGAGAATGCGCGCGTTGCGCAAGATCTCGAACACGGCATGGGTCAGGCCCACGCTGTCGTCGAGATCGAAATTGCCCTGCTCCATCTGCGTCGACACGTAGACGATGTCACGCACCACGGCGACCAGCAACTCATTGATACCGCGAATAATCTGACCGTCCACGAAGGCCTGGGCCGGTGCGTGGGACAGCTCGATTTTGATGCCGCGATCCTGCTGGAGCACCTGGATGTCGAAATCCGGGAACTGCTCCAGGATGCCGCGGGGGTCGTCGCTCATGTTGCCGGAGGTCAGCACCGCCAGCGCGCAACGGCGCAGCAAGGCGTGCAGGCCCGACCCGCTGGCGTCGCGCAGGCGTGCGACTTCGTTGCGGGACAGGATATCCAGGCCGCCGGCGGGCGAAATGCGCGCGCTCACGGTGGCGGGACGGCCGGGCTTGCCGGCGTTCGTATCATTCATTGAAGCATTCTCCTCGCCGCGCCTTCGCGGCTCGTACGTCCGGGCAAAACGCGGCGGACCGCATAGCTTCCCGCGCCGGGCATGGCAGGGTCAAGCGCGGGGGCTGCCGGTATTCAGCCCCCCATAAAAAAGCCGGCGCCCTTGCGGGCGCCGGCCAGACCATCGGAACTGCCGACAGGCTTAGAACGTGTACTTCACGCTCAGCATGGCGGACCAGCGCTGGGACGGGTTCAGCGACTCGTTCACCGGCAGCGGGGACGCGTTCGGCGCGTAGTTGCCGTTCTTGTCCTTATAGTTCTTGCCCGAGATGTCGTAGTAGTAGTTGCCGTTCGCGTCGATGCCGCTCACGTCAGCCAGGTTACGCACGCCCGGGAAGGTCGCACGGCGCTCCACACCCCAACGCTTGTTGAGCATGTTGGTGAAGTTGTAGATGTCCAGCGAGATGATGCCCTTGTTGCCATCGAACAGGCCCGGGATTTCCTGGCGGAAGGACAGATCGAGCTGGCTGATCCATGCCGCGCGATCGGCGTTGCGACCAGCAATCTCACCCTTGTGCTTGCGCAGGTAGTCGTCGTTGTTCACGTAGTCCATGAACTGCTGCTTCATCTGACTGGTAACCGCAGAGGCCCACTTCACGTCGTCAACCGACTTCGGAATGTAGACCAAGTCGCGGGCGTAACCGTCGCCGTTGATGTCGTTGCCGAAGGTCCAGCTGTACGGCGAGCCGGAGTGGCCGTCGTACATCGCGCTCACGGTGGTGGCGTAGTTGCCGAAGAAGCGATGCTGCCAGGTCAGCGAGGCAATCACGCGCCTGGGAATCGAGTACGACGAGGTGGTGGCCTTGTCTTCGTTCGGATTCACCCAGACGTTGTTGCTGTAGTTGGAGTTGGCCACGCTCGACGAACCCGGATTCACGTCCGTGGAACGGTTGTAGCTGAAGCCCACCATGCCGTACCACTCGTCCGAGAAGGCCTTCTTGAACGACAACGTGATGTTGTCCGAGCTGCCCTTGTGGGTGTTGGTGAGCTGGGTGGTGGCACGATCGAACGCCGGGTTGCCATTGGCGCGCTCGTTGCTCGAGGTCAGCCCGTTGCTGTTGGCGGAACCCGTGGTGCCCTTGACGTTGGCGTTCCAGTACAGGTTGCGGCCGTCCTGGGCCAGACGAGTCGGGGCGCCGATGTTGATGTTCTTGTAGAAGATCGCGTCGCGGACCTGCAGGTGGATCCACTCCAACGAGCCCACGATGCCCATCCACGGCAGCTCGCGATCCACCGCGAGGTTCATCTTCCACACGGTGGGCTGCTTGAAGTTCGGATCGACGGTGTCCACCGCCATCTTGGCCGACGAGGAACCCAGCGTGGTCGAGTTGCCCGGGATGATCGGGTTGTTCGGATCGTACGACGGTGCCGGCTTGGTGCCGATGCCGGCCAGCACGGTGCCCGGCAGGCCGCTCTTGCTGTCGGTGATGTTCCAGGTGCCGACGTTGTAACCGTTGTTGGCGTAGGCGTTGGAGATCCACACGCTCGGGTTGTTCGCGATGAACAGGCCGGCGCCGCCGCGCAGCTGGGTCATGCGCTCGGTGTCGAACTGGTAGTTGAACGACAGGCGGGGCTCAATCACGCGATTGCCGCTCACGCGGGTGTTATTGGCGTAGCCGAAGCCACCCTTCGACGCCACGCAAGCCGGGGTCTTGCCGTCAGCCTGGTAGGCGGTGAACGCCTTGCCCGGCGCAGCGGCAAAGCAGGGGTTCAGCAGCGGCTGGTCGTCGGTCAGCGGAATGTCTACGCGCACACCGTATTGCACGGAGAGACGATCGGTTGCCTGCCAGGTGTCCTGCAGGAAGATGCCGTACTGGTTGAGCGTGTAGCGAGCGGCCACGTCGTCGAGCGAGTAGCCGTTCACCGGGCGCTTCATCTGGTAGTTGTACCAGGCGCCGTTGGCCCAGTTGGCCAGGTTGAACTGGTACGAGCCGAAGTAACGCTGCAGGAACGCGTTGTAGTACTCATCGCGCTGGTAATCCACGCCGCCCTTCAGCGTGTGGTCGCCCAGGTAGAGGGTACCGGCGAAGTAGGCGTTCCAGGTCTTCACGCTCAGCGCGTTCACCTGGCTGCTCGGCTCGGTGCCCAGTGCCACGTTGGTGCCGCTGCTGGCGTCGTTGTTCGGGTAGACCTGGATGTACGGCTGCTGGCCACCCACCAGTGCCGCGCGGGCCTGGTCATAGGTGGCGTAGGAGACGTTGGTCTCGGTGGAGAACTTGTCGTTCCAGTCGTCGAACAGGCTCAGCGTGTAGCTCTTGCTGTCGCGGTTCTTGGAGTACCAGTTGCTGCTCAGGTTCAGATAACCCACGGCGCTGGCCGTGGCGATCGGCTGCACTTCGTTGGTCTTGTTGAAGCGGAAGCTGGCGCGATGGTTGGACGAGATGTTCCAGTCCAGCTTGACCAGGTAGCGCTTGTCGGTCAGGTCGAACTTGTCCGTGTAGTTGCCCGGGGTCAGGCCCAGCTTCTGCGCCTGAGCGATGATCTGATCCACCTGCGCCTGGGTGAGACCCTGCACGCCATTGGTGTAGTCGGAGTCGGACGGGCCGTAGCTCGAGCCCACGCCCACCTTCTTGGACTCTTCGTACGAAGCGAAGAAGAACAGCTTGTCCTTGACCAGCGGGCCGCCGACGGTGAAGCCCGAGGTCCAGTTGCGGTCGAAGCCGGTGTACTTGGAGCTCTGGCCGTTGGCGTTCTTCAGCTCGCCCACCATGTCATTGGTGTTCTGGAAGGTGTAGTACACCGAGCCGTGGAACTGGTTGGTACCGCTCTTGGTGACCGCGTTGACGTTGGCGCCCACGCCACGACGGGCAGAGACGTCATAGTTAGCGGTCGAGATGTTGTATTCCTCGATCGTGTCCTGCGAGATCGGCGTACCGACGCTGGCCAGGCCGTTGTCTTCCAGGCCGAACGGGTCGCCTGCACTCACCGTGTCGATGGTGATGTTGTTGTAGCGAAAGTTCTGGCCGAGCGCGGAGATCTGACCACGGTCGCGATCGGAGATGGTCACGCGCGGATCGAGGCGCACCACATCCTGGATGGAGCGGTTCGGCGTCGGCGTGGCTTCGAGCTCACGGCGCGACACGTTGGTGGACAGCCCCTTGTTGTCCGAGTTGAAGGTCTGCGACAGCGTGGTCGCCGACACGGTAACGCCGCTGAGGTTCTGTGCGGCCACCGGCGAGGCGCCCATGGTGAGGTTCACCGCGGTGTCCGAAGCCAGCTGCAGGTAGACGTTGTCCTGTTCGGTCTGCGTGCCGTCCTTGGAAACCTTCACGTCGAACGGACCGCCCACGCGCAGACCCTGCGCGGAGTAGCGACCACTGCCGTCGGTGGTGACGGTCTTGGTGGTGCCCGACGGTTCGTGCACGATCTGAACGGTGGCGCCCGCGACCGGCTGACCGCCGGCATCGACGATGCGGCCACTGATCGAGGAGGAGTTGTCCTGTGCCAGGACCGGCGACGCCGCGAGCAGCGCGGCGATCGCCACCGGCAGCAATTTGGTGCGCAATGCGTTGTTCATCGAGATTCGACCCCTAAGAGATTCGCAAGAAAACATGGGACCAGCACAGAGGAGTCCCATGCCCCTCCGCCACCGTCTTAAGTGACTGATTCCCTGAAATAATTTGATGCGCCCAAGGTGCCCGGCGAGTGCCGTCGGCCAGGACTCATCACGACGAATGTAATCGCATTATATTACAAATTCGTAACTTTTTGACGAAATCCTCACATGGACTTGCGCCATAGAGGACGTTTCCGCAACTACTTGCCGTCATTGCGAACCGGCCAAGACCCACGCATCGTCAGCGTGCAGGCAAAAAAAAACCGGCCCCCGAAGGGGCCGGCTTGCGAACGACACGGGGTCGCTCGAGTTCGTCTTAGAAGAACGAAGCGCCGAACGTGACCATGTAGGAACGCGGCTGCAGCAGGCCGTAGGTCGGCGAGCTGGTGTACAGCGAACCCAGCTTGGTGGCCAGGAACTGTGCCGAGCTGACGTACGAGAACGCCTTGCGATCGGTCAGATTGCTCACGTTGAGCTTCACGTACGGGTTCTTCAGCCAATCCCAGCTGCCGAACTTGTAGCCCGCGTTGAAGTTCAGGGTGGTGAAGCCACCCACGCGCTCGGTGTTCATGTAGTCGCCGTACAGCGAACTGGTCACGCGAGCCGACAGCGTGGCCCACAGGTGGCTGCCGTCGTCGTAGGCCATGCTGACGTTGCCGATGTTGCGGGCAGTGTCAGGCATGGTCTTGCCGTTGGTCGGGTAGATGCCGTCGCCGCTGCCGCCGTCGATGCTGCCGACGATCTTTGCCTGGGTGTAGGTGTAGGAGGCATAGGCCGTCCAGTCCTTCGCCAGCTTGTAGCTCACTTCACCGTTGAAGCCCTGCATGTGCATGCGGTGCACGGAGGTGTAGTAGGTGTAGCCGGTGGCCTGGTCGTAGGCGCTCTGCTGCTTGTTGTTGTAGTTGCTGCGGTAGATGTCCGCACTGGCCGAGAGCGCGTCACCGTAGAAGCGGTAGCCCAGGTCGGTGTTCCATGCGGTTTCCGGCTTGTTGGCGTCGGCCTGGTTGTCCAGCGCGTTCAGTAGCGCCACCGTGTTGGTGGGCGCGCGGAAGGTCTTGCCGCTGCCGATGAAGAACTGGTTACGCTCGTCCAGCTGGAACTTGATGCCGGCGGTCGGCAGGAACTTGTTCCAGTTCTTGTCGACGTTGGTGAAGTTCTGCTGCTTGGTCAGCGAGCCGGCGGTGGAGCCCGGGTACTCCCACACGAAACCGTTACGGTTCGTCCAGAGGTAGCTCACGCCAGCGGTGAAGGTCCACTGGTCGTTCGGGGTCCAGTTGTCGGTGACGAAGCCCTTCTTGATTTCGGTGTTGGTGTATTCGTCATACACCAGCTGCGGGCGACCGCTGGGGTAATAGATGTAGGCCGAGTTGCCCCACATGTCAGCCGGGTTGCCCTGGCTGTCCGCCTGGCCGTAGCTGTTGTCCTGGCTCTTGCGCGAGCGCTCGTACCACACGCCGTATTCCAGGCTGTTGTCCAGGCCGAAGTCCTGGTTGATCTTGGCGATCACGCCCGGGCGGTAGGTGGTGGCAGCGGAGTAGGAGTACGCCACGCCCTTGGTGTTGTTGATCACCGCGCCGTCATTGTTGACGTCCTGGTTGGCGTAACCGAAGCGATTGGTCGCCGCGGTGCTCTCGGTGATGGTGGCCGCCGCACCGCCGCCGCCGTTGCCGTACCAGAAGTACGGCACCACCGACAGGCGCATGCTGTCGCTCAGCTTGAACTCGCCGTCCAGGCTGAACATGTAGCTCCTGAACGGATTGGTGCGCAGGCCGTAGTAGTAGGTGTTGTTGCTGATGGCGGCAGCGGACGAACCCTGCGACCAGGTCGGCAGGTAATCGTAGTAGTAGCCGTTCTGGGCCACCTGCGCCTTGGTCAACGAGCGGTAGCTGTCGTTGTTCTGGCGGTTGTACTGCAGCGACGCGCTGATGGAGTTGTCGTCGTTGATGGTCCAGATCGACTTGCCGTCGACCTTGGTGACGTTCATGTCACCCTGGCCGCGCCACTTGTCGGCCGAGTTGTTGGAGTACGACAGCCAGGAGCGCACCGGGCCGGTGTCGCCTGTGTTGAAGCGGATGAAGGTGCGGCGATAGTCGTTGTTGCCCAGGCTCTGCGTGAAATCCAGGCCAGCCTGGTGCGAGGGGTCGATGGTCGCCCAGGCGATGTGGCCGCCCGACGCGCCCGAGTCCGGCATGTCGATGTCCGGAATGCCCTGCAGCACGGTGATGTCACCCATGTTTTCCGAATCGCCGTACTCGGTGGCGTACACGGAGTAGCTGCCGGTATCGGTGATCGGCGCACCGTTCACGGTCATGCCGATGTCGGACGAATCGAAGCCGCGGATGCTGTAGTGACCGTTGGCCAGGCCGGTGACGTCGTCCGTGGCGGCGTTCACACCCGGGATCGAACCGATCATCTGGGTGAAGTTGGCGCCCGGCGAAGCCTTTTCGATGGCGTCACGGGTGATGGTCGAAACCGCCTTCGGCGCGGTCTGCACCGACATCAAGCCACCGCCGAGCGTGAGGCTCTGGGCCTGCACCGTCACCGTGTTCAGCTGCTGCACGCGCTTGGTGTCGTTGGAGGTGGTGGTGTTGGAGGTGCTGGACGCATTGGTGCGCTGAGCAGCCGCTTCCTTGGTGGTCGCCTGCTCGTTGCCCTGGCTGGCGGCGTCCTGGGCGAACGCCGAACCGGCCGTCATGCAGAACACAACCGCAATGGCCATGGAAAGGTGGTTTCGTTTCATCATCGTCGGTTCCGTAAGTGACAAAAGTGGAGCGGGCTGTCTGCGCCAACAGGCATCAGGCAGCCAGAAACTTGTAGGGGCGTACTTCTTCGGAAAATATCGCGGAATAATCGAAAGATATAACGCAACCCATTGCCCTAAAACGCAATTTCTTGCCATTTAACGTAAAATTAAACGTTTTTTCAGGGCGTAAAAAAGCCCGATCGGTTGAAGATCGGGCGAAATTACGAAATCAGTTAACGTGCTGGCCTTTGCGTGAAACACCCCTTGCGCACGAGCCAGCATCGCTAAGGTTTGCAAAAGTATTTTACAAGATATTTACCGTTTGATCACGAATGTCGCAAAAAAGCCGAAATCATTCGTTTGAAAACGCGCCGTCGCACTCCCTCCCTGCCATGCGACAACGTCGGCCCGGCGCCACCCCGGCCGACGCTGCTTCATTTACCCAGATAGCGAGCGCGCTTGGCCGGCTTTAGCGTGGCCAGGTCCAGCATCACCAAGCCATCCACGCATCCGGAGAAACCCGGGTCCTCGCCGAAGTCGAGGAACTGCACGCCTTCCGGCTCCACTAGGTCCACATACTGGCGGTACAGCACCGGCAAGCTCACGCCCAGCGCATCGAGGTGATGCTTGAGCTTGCCCAGGCCAGCGGCAGGGTCCAACCCCGCCAGGGCATCGCGCACTAAATCGATAACTGCCGGCGACACCACGAAGGGCTGCCGCGCCGAGGCCAGACCCGGTGCACCGAAATAATGCTGATGGGCTGCGGCGATCCACTCACGTGCCTCGCGCGGCAGGCTCACCGACATGCTCACCGGGCCAAACAGGTAGCGCAGTTCCGGATGACGCTGCAGGTACAGGCCAATGCCCTGCCACAGATGATCGAGCGCACGCGAACGCCAGTAGGCCGGCGCGATAAAACTGCGACCCAACTCCAGGCCTTGGGCCAGGCGCGACTCCAGCGCGGGCGAGTAGTTGAACAGGCTGGAGGTATACAGCGCGCTCATGCCTCGCTCGGCAATGAGGCGACCGCCATGACCGAAGCGGTAAGAGCCAACGATGCGTAACGCCTTGGGGTCCCACAGCACGAGGTGCTCGTAGTGCGGATCGTAAGCATCGAGGTCGCGGCGAGCACCCGTACCCTCGCCCACCTTGCGGAAGGTAAGTTCGCGTAGTCGACCGATCTCGCGCAGTACCGCGCTGTCGGAGGCACCCTTGAACAGCAGCAATTGTTTGCCATCGTTCAACTCGGCGAGCTTCTCGGCCTGCGCCTGCAGCTCAGCCATCACGCGCTCGGTAGGCTCCGGATGCGCCAGTGGCGTCTGTCCGCCAAAGATCAGGCCGCGATGGCGGCCCACGCGATAGACATGGCGACGCATCAGCTTGGCGGCGCGCTGAGGCGATCCTCCACTGTGCTGGTCCAACTCATCGGCGCTCACCAACGCGCCCACGCTCAGGCCGATGCGCCGACTCACCGGCGAAATCGCCTCGCGCGGCAACATGGCTGTGCTCAACGGCTTGGCCAGCATCGACAACCCATAGAACATGGCCGAGTTGCGCGCCGCCACGTGGATCGGCAGTACCGGCACCCGGCTGCGCTGCGCCAGACGAACGAAGCCATCCGACCATCGTCCATCGCTGACGCCTGACGGGCGCACGCGCGACACCTCACCCGCGGGGAATACGATCAGTGCCTCGCCCTTGTCCAATGCGCGATAAATATTGCGCATGCGCGAGGCCGCGCCGCTGCCGAATATGTCCACCGGCAACAGCAGCTTGTGAAGCTGCGGAATCGACATCAGCCAATCGTTGGCGAGGATGCGCACATCGCTGCGCACCGAGCCCACCAGTTGCAGCAGCACCAACGCATCCATGAAGCCCAGCGGATGGTTGGCTACGATCAGCGCGGCGCCTTCCACGGGAATGTTCTCACGCTCCCGCGGATTGACGTAGTAGCTGACGCCGAGCAGGTCGAGCGAGCGCTCGACGAAATCGAAGCCTTCAGCCTCCCCGATGGCCGCCAGGGTGCGGTTGAAGCCATCCTCGTCGGCCAATCGGCCCAGCATGCCGGCTACCGGCCGACGAATCAGGGGATGTTGCGCCAACCATGGCAGACGTTCGGTGAGGGTCTGTTCAACGCTGAGCATGACCGCCTCCTGGGAAAGTTTCCCAAATGCTGGTTGCGGATTATGACAGCAAGGTTATGCGGATAGGTCCGAAAGATCGCGTCAGTGGCAACTGACCGTGTTTCAAACAGTCAGATGCAAATACGCTGCCACGCCACCCAGGAACATCTGCACCGACAGCGCAATCAACAACATACCCATCACGCGCTCCAGCGCGGTGAGCACGCTTTCGCCCAGCCAGCGGAACAGATAGGTCGAGCACAGCAAGATCACCGAGGTCGCCAGCCACGCGCCCAGGAGTGCGATGGCCCAGTCCGCGGTGCGGCCGGGCTGGGTATTGGTGAGCAGCAGCAGCGCCGCCATGGCGGAAGGGCCGGCCACGCCCGGAATGGCCATGGGCACGATGAAGGGCTCGCCCTCGCCCTGTTTGCCGAAGATGCCACCCTCATGCGGGGGGAACACCATGCGGATGCCGATCAGGAAGAGCACGATGCCGCCGGCAATGCTGATCGACTCCTGGCGAAGCTGCAGCAGCTTGAGGATGAGCTGACCGCCGACCAGGAAGCACAGCAGAACCCCCAGCGCGATCAGCAGTTCGCGCACCATCACATAACGGCGGCGCTTGGGCGCGACATCCTTCAGCAAGCTGAGGAAGATCGGAATATTGCCCAGCGGATCCATGATGAGAAACAGCAGGATCGCCGCCGAGAGCGTGGTCATCTGCGTTTCCATCAATGCGATTCCTTGCCAACTGTCATGCTGGTACCCGCAGGTCCAGCATCGCGCCTCGGGCCGCCGCGCCCTGCTCGCCAAGAAGATAGATCACCGCCTCGGCGGTGGCGTCGGGCAGCGGATGCTGCGTGGTGTCTTCGCCGAAATAGGCCGCGCGGCGCAAGGTGGTGCGCATTGGCGCCGGCAGCAGCGCATGCGCGCGCAGCGGTGTGCGCTCGGTTTCCTGATGCAGGATCTCCACCATGCGCTCCAGCGCCGCCTTGGACACGCCATAACCGCCCCAGTGGGCGCGCTGCATCAATTGGGGATCGTCCAGCACGAACACTACGGCGCTGTCCGCCGCCTGGCCAAGCAAGCCGTTGCAAGCCTGGGTGAGGGCAAATGGTGCCGATACGTTCACGTGCAGCGCACGCAGCCAGTCGTCGGGCTTGTGCATGGCCAACGGCGTGAGGCCATTGAAGCTCGCCGCCGCGTGCACGATGCCGTCCAGTCGCCCGAAGTCACGCTCCAGGCCTTCCGCCAGCGCTTCGTAGTCACGCGGCGTGGCCGCTTCCATGTCCAGCGGATGGATCACCGGCTCCGGCAGGCCCTCGCCCACCATCGCGTCGTAAAGCTGTTCGAGTTGGCGCTTGCGGCGCCCTGTAATAACCACGGTGGCACCCGCACGGGCGGCGGCACGCGCCACCGCGGCGCCGAGGCCACCATAGGCACCCGTTACCAGGATGACGCGCCCGGCAAGGCTGCCTGCGGCCGGCGACCAGTCGGCCGGCAGGGAAGTAAGCGGCAGCGCCATCAGGAATCCGCCCCCGCCACGTCCAAGGCCATGCGCGCGAGTTCGCCGGAGGCTTTGAGGTCCTCCACGATGTCGCAACCGCCGATCAGTTCGCCCTGGATGAACAGTTGAGGAAACGTCGGCCAATTTGCGTAGTGCGGCAGCGCGGCACGCACCTCGGGATCGGCCAGCACGTTCACGGCGTGGAACTGCGCACCCGCGTCCTTCAACGCTTGCGCTGCACGACTGGAGAAGCCACACATGGGGAACTGCGGCGTGCCCTTCATGAAGAGCACGATGGCATGTTCGGCCAGCACGGCCTTGATTCGCTCGTTAACGTCCATAGTCTGGTCATTCATCATTACAATGCACGTAGATCGATAGTGTAACAGTCGTCCCTCGGCGGCCGCGTATCCTGCGACCTCGCCGGCACGACCCCCTTTTCCTCAGCCACCGCCCAGGAGCCACCTCATGGCGATCGAACTCCCCCCCCTGCCCTACGAAAAGAATGCCCTCGAGCCGCACATCTCGGCCGAGACGCTGGAGTATCACTATGGCAAGCATCATCAGGCCTATGTGACCAACCTCAACAACCTCATCAAGGGCACGGAGTTCGAGAACGCTGCGCTGGAAGACATCATCAAGAAGTCCTCCGGTGGCGTATTCAACAATGCGGCCCAGATCTGGAACCACACCTTCTACTGGCACTCGCTCAGCCCCAACGGCGGCAAGGAGCCGACCGGCAAGCTGGCCGACGCCATCACCAAGGCCTTCGGCTCGGTGGAGAAGTTCAAGGAAGAGTTCACTAAGTCGGCCGTGGGTAACTTCGGCTCGGGCTGGACCTGGCTGGTGCAGCGTCCGGACGGCTCGCTCGGCATCGTGAACACCTCCAACGCCGCCACGCCGATCACCGGCAGCGACAAGCCGCTGCTCACCTGCGACGTGTGGGAACACGCTTACTACATCGACTACCGCAACGCCCGTCCGAAGTACATCGAGGCGTTCTGGAACTTGGTTAACTGGGACTTCGCTGCCAAGAACCTGGCCTGATCCCGGATCTCGAATAGAAAAACGGGGCCTTCGAGGCCCCGTTTTTTTGCCTGACATTGGGCGGAGCGCCTACTCCGCTGCTTAGTGCCTGGCCAGCTCACCGACCGCCGGGTTGGCTTGCTGGTCGCGATGAAGCGCATGGGCAATGCCGGTCAGGCGTTCCACCAATTGCTGAGCATTTGCCGCACACACCGTGGCATGCCCCACCTTGCGCCCCTCGCGCGGCTGCTTGCCGTAGTCGTGCCAGTGCGCATCCACCGCGGAAAGGACAGGCTCGGCATCGGGCAACTCGCCGATCCAATTGAACATGGCTGATAGGCCGCGCGCGGACGTATCACCCAGCGGCAAACCAAGCACCGCCCGCACATGATTCTCGAACTGGCTGGTGTGCGCGCCTTCGATGGTCCAATGGCCGGAGTTGTGCACGCGCGGCGCCATTTCGTTGCCCAGCAACTGGCCGTCCTTCACGAACAGCTCCAGTGCGAACACGCCTACGTAATCGAGCTTTTCGGCCAGCGTGAGGGCCAGCTCGGTGGCGCGCCCCTGCAAGGCCTCGATATCCGGAGCCGGTGCCAGGCTAAGCGACAGGACGCCATCGGTATGCCAGTTCTGGGTGAGCGGCCAGGTGCGGAATTCACCGTCCCGGCTACGCACGGCGATCACGGACAATTCGCGGTCAAACGGCACGAAGGCTTCGAGAATGAGTCCATGGGCCACGGCCTGTGCGCCCAGCGCGGCCCACGCCGCATCGGCGTCGGCCAGGGTCTTGATGCGGAACTGGCCCTTTCCGTCATAGCCCAGACGACGCGTCTTGAGGATGGCTGGCGCACCGATAACGGCGAGCGCCTGATCCAGGTCGGCGCGCGTATCGATGGCCTTGAAATCCGGCGTATTCAAACCGCACTCGCGGAACAGGGTTTTCTCGGCCAGGCGATCCTGTGCCACGGCGAGCGCGCGCGGCGCCGGGAACACCGACACGCGCTTGGCCAGACGGTGCGCCGTCTCGGCGGGCACGTTCTCAAAATCGAAGGTGACTACGTCGACCTGGGCGGCAAAATGCTCCAGCGCCTCGTAATCGGTCCAGTCCGCCACGACCAGGGGCGCCACCTGGCCGGCGCAGGCATCGACGGCGCTGTCCACCACCAGAGTCTTCACGCCCAGCGGCGCGGCCGCGAGCGCCAGCATGCGTGCCAGTTGACCGCCGCCCAGAATGCCGAGAACGGGTTGGCGCCGCGCGGTCATTGGCGCGGATCCGGGTGGTCGAGCACGCTTTGGGTCTGGCGGCTGCGGTAGGCCTCCACCGCACGGGCCAGCGACGGATCGTGCAGGGCCAGCACGGCCGCCGCCAACAGGCCGGCATTCACTGCGCCAGCACGACCGATGGCAAGGGTGCCCACGGGGATACCGGCGGGCATCTGGGCGATCGACAGCAGCGAATCCATGCCATTGAGCGCCTTGGACTGCACCGGTACGCCGAACACAGGCAGGCGGGTCTTGGCCGCCAGCATGCCCGGCAGATGGGCAGCGCCACCGGCACCGGCCACGATCACCTGGATGCCGCGTTCGACGGCCTCGTCGGCATACTGGAACAGCAGGTCAGGTGTGCGATGCGCCGAAACCACTCGAACCTCGTGGGCAACGCCCAATTCGGCCAGCACGTTGGCCGCATGTTCCATGGTTTCCCAGTCGGAACGGGAGCCCATCACAACACCCACGCGTGGCGGGAGGGAAGTCGACGTCATGACCCAAGCCATCCAAAAGGGTTATTGTACGGCCTTTCCGCGTTTCGGCACGATCCCGCACACCCCATGGATAAACGCCTGCTCGACATTCTTTGCTGCCCGGTAAGCAAGGCTCCGGTCCGCCCCCTCAGCCGCCCCGAATTGGAGGCCTTGAACAGCGCCATCGGAACGGGTCAGGTGCAAACCGTGGCCGGCACAGCCGTGCAACAGGCCCTGGCCGAGGGCCTGATCACCACCGATCGCAAGGTGGTCTATCGGGTGGAAGACGGCATCCCCGTCATGCTCCCGGAGGAAGGTATCGGCACTGTCCAGTTGCGGGACTTTCCCGCCGCCACCTGAGTCCACCCCACGCTCGTCCGTAAAACCCTACGTCTTGTGTGAACGCGTCGACATATATCGAAGCGATAACTGACAGAACCCAGGGGTTTCTCGTATTGTATTCGGGCGTAAGTGTCGGAATGGACTGCACACGTCGGCATCACTTCAGGGGTGTGGCGATGAAAGACGCCAGTGAACCTTCTAATATCGTCAGCCTGAGCCAGCGCCTGGACCCGTCCAGTGAGCGCGGAGGCGCCCTCTTGAACAATGTCCGGGACATCGCGGGCCGGCGCCTGCAGATCTTGATCAACGGCATGTTCGAGCATGTCGATGATGCGTTGTTCGACCTGGCCGAAAAGGCCGAGAACAACGCGGCCCAGATGCACTACTTCGACGGCATGCGCGAAGTGCGCAAGCGCCGCCCGATGATCGAGCGCGGCTTCCTCACCCAGATTTCCCGCGAACTCTCCGACTTCGCCGCCAGTGCGCGCAACAGCGCGGGCCCCGGCGTATCGCCACTGCCCGTGGGCTCGGTGGAGCTGTCGCTGGTGGCGGACAACGAGTTGGAAGAGTCGCTAGCCATCACCAGCATGATCGGCAAGAACGAATCGCGCCTCACGCGCGACCTGTTCGCCGTCAATCAGCGCCTGTCGGTGATCTACGGCGGCGTAAAAATCGAAGACGCCACCAACCCGGTGGGCCCTGCCGCGCTATCGCAGGCATTTCGCCAGGCCATGCGCGAGCTCAGCGCGGAAATGCGCGTCAAGCTGATCATCTACAAATTGTTCGACCGCTATGTGCTGGCCTCGCTGGACGAGCTCTACCAGGAGATCAACGCCGAGCTGGTCCGGGCGGGCGTGCTACCGCAACTGCGCCACGAATTGTCGCGCGCTGGCGGAGCACCGCGTACTGCCGCAGCGGCGAATGCCGCGGCCAGCGCTGCAGAAGGTATGGAAGGCGGCAACTTCCTTGCCGACGAGGAAGGCGCCACCCCGAACGAATTGCTGCAAACCCTGCGCACCCTGTTCAGTGCTCGCCGCGCCGGACCGGAAGCCGCCCTGCACATGTCCGCTGGCGCCATCCAGATGCCCAGCGCCAATGAGTTGATCGGCGCGCTCAGCGTGTTGCAAAGCCAGGCCGCCATCACCCCGCAGCCTGCCTTGCAAGGCGGCAGCAGTGCGGCGGAACTGGCGGGAGAGGTGCTGGCGCTCAAGGAGCACCTGCTCGCCCAGATCGGCTCGCTGCGCGGCGAAAAGCCCAGCCAAGTGTCCACCATCGATGAGGACACCATCGACCTGGTCGGCATGCTGTTCGAGTTCATCCTCGAAGATCGCAACCTGCCCACGGACATGCAGGTCATGCTCGCGCGCCTGCAGATCCCGTATCTGAAAGCCGCGATTCTCGATCGAAAGCTGTTCGCCCACCGTCAGCACCCGGCTCGCCGCCTGCTCGACAGCCTGGCCGACGCGGCCAAGGGCTGGTCGTCCGAGTCCGATCGCGACCATCGCCTGCACGACAAGATCAAATCCATCGTCGATCGCTTGCTGCAGGATTTCGACGACGACCTGTCCATCTTTGAGCGCCTGTGCGCCGAGCTGCAGGAATTCCAGGACATCAGCCGTCGCCGCGCCGAACTGGCCGAGCAGCGTGTGGCTGAATCCACTCGTGGCCGTGAAAAGCTGGAGCAGGCGCGTCGCCGTGCCGCCCGCGAGATCCTCACGCGCATCGATGGACACAACCTTCCGCCATTGATCCACGGCATTCTGTCGCGCGCCTGGGCTAACTACCTGGTACTCACCATCCTGCGCCAGGGCGAGGAATCGAGCGAGTTCCGCGACGCGCTGCGCTTCACCAACGACTTTATCGACAGCACCAAACCCGCGCGCACGCCGGATGAGCGCCGCGCGCTACGTCAGATGCTGCCGGGTATCGAGCGTGCCCTGCGTCGCGGGCTGGCCAATGTGGCGTTCCAGGAAAGCGACATCGATCGCCTGCTGGCCCAGTTGCACACCTACTACCGCCACCAGCTCGGCGAAGCCGTGCCCGAGGCGGAGGTGCTGGCCGTGGAGACTTCCACGAACCTGCCCATCCCCGAAAGCATTCAGCCCATCGCCGAAAGCGACGCCGACCTGGCGCGCAGCGAACCTGAGCCGGAACCGGTACTGGATTCGCCCGAAATGGAGTTGGTGGCCGAGCTCAAGCCGGGAACTTGGCTGGAATTTGCCAGCGGGCCGGAAAATCTCGAACGCGCCAAGCTCTCCTGGATCAGCCCCATGAGCGGCCGCTACCTGTTCGTGAACCGTCGCGGCCTCAAGGTAGCCGACTATGCGCCGCACGAGCTGGCCGAGGCTCTCGCCGCAGGCACCGCTCGTGTGCTTGAATCCACAGCTCTGTTCGACCGAGCGCTGGATGCCATCGTCGGTCGCCTAAGCCAGCCCGCCACGGCCAATAGCCCGACTCACGAATGAATTTCCATCACCTTGTTCCTCCTGCGTCCGACCTGATCCGGGCGGACGTAGAGCGCGCGTTTGTCGAAGACATCGGCACCGGCGACGCCACCGCTGACCTGCTGCCGGCGTACGCGCTGGCCAGCGCCACACTTACCTGCCGCGAAGAGGCAGTGATCGCCGGCGTCGACTGGTTTAATGCCTGCTTTCGGCGCCTGGACCCGGAGGTGCAGATCGAATGGTCGGCAGGCGATGGGGATCGCGTGCAGGCCAACAGCGTCATCTGTCGCCTTCATGGCCGCGCCCGCCCCATGGTGAGCGCCGAGCGCTCGGCGCTGAATTTCCTGCAACTGCTCTCTGGCACGGCGACCGTCACGGCGGATTACGTGGCCGCGGTGGCAGGCACCGGCGTGCGCGTGCTCGACACGCGCAAGACCGTGCCCGGCCTGCGCCTGGCCCAGAAGTATGCGGTGCGTTGCGGCGGCGGCCATAACCACCGTGTGGGCCTGTACGACGCCATTCTGGTCAAGGAAAACCACATCATCGCCGCAGGCGGCATTCGTGCCGCCGCCGAGGCCGCCCGTCGACTGCACCCCTCGCTGCTACTGGAGATCGAGGTGGAGAACCTCGATGAGCTGCAGCAAGCACTCGAAGCCGGCGCCGACCGCATCATGCTGGACAACTTCACGCTGCCGTTGATGCGCGAAGCGGTCGCCATCGCCAAAGGGCGGGCGCAGCTGGAAATCTCCGGCAACGTGGACCTGACGACCATCGGCGAATACGCCCAAACGGGCGTGGATTTCATCTCCGTAGGCGCCCTGACCAAGCATGTTCGCGCGGTGGATCTCTCGCTTCGCCTCCAACTGGACTGAACCACGCTCCTCACCTGACTGCGCAAGCGCGTAACCTGGCTCGGGGCTTGCAAGCCCCGGCCACCGCCTACACTCTGGCCCCATGAGCGATCTTCCCAACCTGATCCTGCTGCTGGCCCTGCTGGGCATCGTAGGCGCCTGGCTTAAACTCAGCCGTGCTCGCGAGCAAGCCGTAGAGGAAGCGCGTCGGCAATGCCGCCAGCATGGCCTGCAACTGCTCGACGAAAGCGTAGGACTGCGCAGCCTGCGCTTGCGCCGGGGGCATGGCGCCCTGCAACTGGAGCGAAGCTATGCCTTCGAGGTAAGCATCGATGGCGACGACCGCGAGCCGGGCCGCCTGTGGATGATCGGCCCTACCCTCACCGGCCTAAGCCTGCCCACCATCCAGAGCCACCTGCCCGGCATGCAGGCCGAGCACAACACGCCGACCACAACGGACAACGTGGTGCCCCTGCGGCGCCGGCTGCCGACCGACAGCCGGCAGCACTGAGCACGGTTACTTCACCACCCGCAGGAACGGCGCGCTGCGCTTGGGCTTTTCGCCAGCCTGATCGCCATCGCTCGAAGGCGGCGTGTCATCGGGATCAGAAGGCGGCGGCGGGTTATCGCCGCCCTCTTCGGCGGGAAACATCATGCCCTGACCGTTCTCCTGGGCGTACAGAGCCAGCACGGCCGTAACGGGGATATGGATGTTGTGGCTCACCCCGGAGAAGCGTGCCTGGAAGCTGATCCAATCGTTGCCCAGGTCCAGGTTTGCCACCGCGCGCATCGCCAGGTTCAGCACGACCTGACCGTTCTTTACCACCTGCGGCGGAACCCGAACGCCTTCCCGGCCGGCATCCACCAGAACATACGGCGTCAGGTTATTGTCGGTGATCCAGTCGTAGATCGCCCTCAACAGATAAGGGCGATTGGACGTCATCGGCGGAAGCTTGTCGTCGGTCATTCGGGAGCCTGCTTGGGGCCGGCTCGGCGGATCGCTCCGCGGCCTGGCCATGTGAATGGCGCAAGTTTAAGCCAAGCCGGGGCAAAGTGACGCAGGCGTGACGGGTCTCCCGCCAGGGGAGGCGGCCCAGCCGTCAGGGGCGCATGGCCTTTTCTTCGGGGGTCATGCTGCGGGCATAGCCCTGGCTGGCGAACAGGCGCTCGCCGTAGTCCAGGATCGGCTTACCCTCCCGACCCAGGTCCACCCCCAGCCAGGGCAGGCGCCACACCACCGGAGCCACCAGGCAATCAGTCAGGCTCATTTCGGGGTTGAGGAAGAACTTGGATGCCTTGAACAACGGAAGCGAGGCCAAGAGGTGCTCGCGAAAGCGCTTGCGCGCCGCGTCAGCCGGGCGACCGCCTGCCCGTATGGCGTCGATCTCCGGCAGCCAGTCCAGCTCAATGCGCACCGTCGCCAGACGCAGGCGGGCGCGCGACAAGGGGTCAATCGGCATCAACGGTGGATGCGGATACCGCTCGTCCAGGTACTCGCAGACGACGGCGGTGTTGTAGAGGGTGAGGTCGCGGTCGACCAGGGTTGGCGTGCTGCCGTAGGGGTTGAGGTCCAACAGGTCTTCCGGCGGCTTGGCCGGGTCCACCATCACCCGCTCGTAGCTGACGCCCTTGGCAGCCAGCACCAGGCGCGTTCTATGGCACTGGATGCCGTCAGCGGTGGTGTAGAGGGTGAGTGCGGTACGCGAGCGAGCGCTTTGGACCATGCGCGATCTCCCCATCGGCTTTAGACGGGTACGGCGGCCCCAGGCCGCCGTACCTCAGGCTTTGAAAGGCTGTCTCAGTGGACGTCCTTCCAATATTCCTTCTTTAGCAGATACGCCAGGAAAGTGAAGCCTGCCAGGAACAGCAGCACCCAGATGCCGTAGCGCTGGCGCTGCAGCGCGGCCGGCTCGGAGGCGTATTCCAGGAAAGCCGCCAGGTCGCGGGTAGCCTGCTGGTACTGCGCCGGCGTGAGCTTGCCCGGGTGGGAGATCTCCAGCTTCTCCACCTCCTCGCCGCCTTCCTTCTTCACCGCCGTTTGCAGGCCCTGCAGCTCCCACAGCGGGTTAGGCATGGAAGCGTTGGGGAATACGGTGTTGTTCCAACCCACCGGACGGGTGGGGTCCAGGTAGAAGGAGTTGAGGTAGGCGAACACCCAGTCGGCTCCCTGCTCCTTCGCGCGCACCTCCAGCGAAAGATCCGGCGGCGCCTTGCCGAAGTACTGCTGGGCAGAGGCTTCAGGCATGGGCGAAATCACCGGCTCGCCGAACTTGGCACCGGTGAAGTTGAGGTTTTTCATCACCTCGTCTTCGCTCAGACCAAGATCTTCAGCCATGCGCGAATAGCGCACGTACTTGAGTGAGTGGCAACCCACGCAATAGTTGAAGAACAACTTGGCGCCACGCTGCAGCGAGGCCTGGTCACGGATGTTGGCGCCCGACGGCACGAACCCGCCCTCTTCCGCCATGACCGGGGAAACCGCGGCGCACAGACCCACAGCGAGCGCAAACGAGGAGATCAGCTTCTTCATCGAGGACCGTCGCTTAGTCATGGTCGAACACCACCCGTTCCGGGACCGGCTTGGTCTTTTCCCAACCCAGGCGCGTGTAGAACCACAGGAACACGAAGTACCCGAAGTAGATGATGGTCATGACGCGACCGAAGGCGTTCTCCCAGAACGTCGCGTTGTCAGGCACCCATTCGACCAGCTTCTCGCCCACCACGCCCGCGCCCACCAGGGCCAGGCCGATGAACGAGATCGCGAAGGCCATCAGCGCCACCTTGAAACCCGTGCCGCGATAGCGAATGGAGCGCACCTTGCCCGCGTCGATCCACGGCAGCAAGAACAGCAGTGCAATGGCGCCGAACATGCCCAGCACACCCCAGAAGGCCGTGCTGAAGAACGACGGGATCATGCGCAGGATCGCGTAGAACGGGGTGAAGTACCACGACGGCTTGATGTGGCTCGGCGTGACCAGGTTGTTGGCCGGCACGAAGTTGTCATGCTCCAGGAACCAGCCGCCAAAGGTCGGCGCGAAGAAGATGATGAACGCGGCGATGATCAGGAAGAAGCCCACGCCGAACAGATCCTTCACCGTGTAGTACGGATGGAAGGGAATGCCGTCGGCAGGTTTGTTCGCGTCCCAGCGATTGCCCTTCGGGCCATGCTTGATATCGACGCCATCGGGGTTGTTCGAACCCACTTCGTGCAGCGCCGCCAGGTGCAGCACCACCAACAGAAGCAGCACGATGGGCAGCGCGATCACGTGCAGGGCGAAGAACCGGTTGAGCGTGGCATCCGCCGGCAGGTAGTCACCCATGATCCATTCGACCAGGGTGCCGCCAATGACGGGCACCGTGCCGAACAGGGAGATGATCACCTTGGCACCCCAGAACGACATGTTGCCCCACGGCAGCACGTAGCCCATGAACGCCTCGGCCATCAGGGCGAGGAAGATCAGCATGCCCAGCAGCCACACCAGCTCGCGCGGCTTCTGGTACGAGCCGTACATCAGGCCGCGGAACATGTGCAGGAACACGACCACGAAGAACAGCGAGGCACCCGTGGAGTGCATGTAGCGGATCAGCCAGCCCCACTCCACGTCGCGCATGATGTACTCGACCGAGTTGAAGGCTTCCGCCGCACTCGTCTTGTAGTTCATGGTGAGGAAGATGCCGGTGACGATCTGGTTGACCAGCACCAGCAGAGCGAGCGAACCGAAGTAGTACCAGAGGTTGAAGCTCTTGGGCGCGTAGTACTCGGTCATGTGCTTGCGGTAGGCGGGCATGAGGCCCGGTGCCCGCTCGTTGAACCAATCACCGATACGCGTGAATACGTTGGCCATCAGCCTGCCTCCTTCGGATCCACGCCGATCTGGATGTGCGTGTCGTCCACGAAGTGGTACGGCGGCACGAGCAGGTTCTTGGGCGCCGGCACGCCGGCATACACGCGGCCGGACATGTCATAGCGCGACTTGTGGCAGGGGCAGTAGAAACCGCCCTTCCAGTCCGGATCGAACGGCTCGGGCTTCATCACCGGGACGAAGTCGGGCACGCAACCAAGGTGGGTGCACAGACCCACCAACACCAGCCACTCGGGCTTGATGGAGCGGTTTTCGTTCTGCGCGTACTTGGGTTGCTGCTCGGCGGAACTGCCGGAGGACTTGGCGTCGACCAGACGACTGTCCTGGCTGGGCAGCGCGTCGAGCTGGGCCTGGGTGCGATTCACCACGAAGACCGGAAGGCCGCGCCAGGGGTAAGTGACTTTCTGGCCCGCCTCGATCTTGCTGATATCGACCGTTACCGGAGCGCCTGCGGACTTGGCCCGCGCACTAGGCTCCCACGATTTGATGAAAGGCACGGCAGCTGCAACGACTCCCACACCACCGACCACGGCCGTGGTCGCTGTGAGGAAGCGGCGGCGACCATGATCGACGACTTCATTCGCCATCAGGTTCTCCGGTACTTACATGCCACTGAGACGCGGAACTTAATAAGTTCCACAGGTGCTTGCCAAGCGCGTCGACACGTACGGCGGCAGAGCTGCCCCTGCCACTGACCGGAAAACCCTAGCAACTCCCCCCAAAAAAACAAACAGCAGGCACGCGCGGCGGCCAGCACGATCTGCATGTAGCGAAAGCTACAGACATTTCGCTCCCGGGCACCCTGCGCACCGGGAAGCTCCCGGGACGACCCGCTTCGCAAGTGCCAGCAGAACCCGGCTCCCGCAAAATCGCGTTAGTGTAGCGTCAGGGCATGACTCGTACAATCAACGGGCGAGGCCCGTGCCCGTAACGCATCACCCACCCTAACGCCTTGCCACGAAACGCATAACGACATGAAACATGCCGCAGGCACGCTCGCCTTTATCGCCCGTTTCGCAGTTCTCGGGCTGGCGGCTGCTTTCGTCATCAGCCTGATCTGGCCGGATGTGGGCAACCGCCTGCGACAACGTGTCGGCCTCGGCGCCGCCGTGACCGCGCCCCCGGCAGCGTCCATCGCGCCGACACGGGTGAGCGGCCCAGTGTCGTATGCCGATGCCGTAGCGCGCGCCGCCCCCTCGGTGGTGAACATCTACGCGAACAAGATGGTGACCGAGCAGGCCGTGCAGATGTACACCGACCCCGTGCTGCAACGCCTGTTTGGCGGTCGCCCTACCGGCCCTGCCTACAAGCGCCGCGAGCAAAGCCTGGGTTCCGGCGTAATCGTGAGCAGCGAAGGCTATGTACTCACCAACAATCACGTGATCGCCAACGCCGACGATATCCAGGTGCTGCTGTATGACGGCCGCGTCGCCAAGGCCAAGGTCGTCGGCGCCGATGTGGAAACCGACCTGGCCGTGCTGAAGATCGACGCCAGCAACCTGCCGGTCATTCGCATTGCCGACCACACCCCAGTGCGCACCGGTGACGTGGTGCTCGCCATCGGCAATCCGCTCGGCCTCAACCAGACCGTGACCATGGGTATCGTCAGCGCCATCGGCCGCCAGCTGAGCAGTGCCAGCCCGGAGGATTTCATCCAGACCGATGCCGCGATCAACCTCGGCAATTCGGGCGGCGCGCTGGTGAACACCGAGGGCGAACTGGTCGGCATCAACACGCTATTGATCGGCAAGGCCGCCAACGCCGAGGGCATCAGCTTTGCCATCCCCGTGGGCAACGCCAAGCGGGTGCTCGACCAGATCATCGACAGCGGCCACGTGGTGCGCGGCTGGATGGGCGCCGATTACACCTTCGTACCCGTCGCCGCCGATAGTGGCCTGCCCGCCGCGGCACGCGGAGCCCAGGTCACCGATATCTACCCCGGTGGCCCCGCCGCGCAGGCCGGCCTCCAGCCGCACGACATCCTGCTACGCATCGGCTCGGATGACATCGTCGACCCGGCCGACCTGCGCCGCCACGAGGCCGCGCTCAAACCGGGCAGCAAGGTGGAAGTGTCGGGCCTGCGCAACGGCGCGCCGTTTCATATCGAAGTGATCCTGGCGCAGCGACCGGCACTGCGCCCAACCGCCTCATTGGATGGTTGACACCCCGGCGACCGCCGGGGCGTGGCCGCCCGACGGGCGGATAGCCTGGCCATAGCGACGGCGCAAGGTTCCCACACGCTCCACATAAACCCGCGTTTCATCGTAGGGCGGCACGCCGTTGTAGCGCTGCACCGCCCCCGGGCCCGCGTTGTATGCCGCGGCGGCCAGTTGTTCGTTGCCGTTGAATGTGCGCAACAGCAGGCTCAGATAGCGGGCACCGCCCCGAATGTTCTGTGCCGTATCGAAGGCGTCGCGCACACCCATGTCCGAGGCCGTGCCTGGCATCAGCTGCATCAGGCCCTGCGCGCCCTTGAGTGACATGGCGCGAGGATTGAACGCACTCTCCGCGTGGATGATCGCGCGCAGGAAGGCTTCGTCCACCCCGGATTCGCGGCTGGCCAGGGCGATCACATCACCATAGGCCGTGAGGTTGAGGGCCACGGAATCCCAATGGATATTGGAGTGCAGATTGCAGGCCACGCAGGTGGCAATGTAGGTGAACAGCATGGTGACGGCCGGCCCCTGCCCCGCCGGCTTCAGGTTGGTGTACTCCACGCTGCCATCCTTGCGGGTGACGCGATATACCGCGCCACGCAACACCCGATCGCCATCCGTCGAGACATTGGCCACAGGCTTGTCCGGCACGGTGGCGCTGCGTGCCGGACTGGCCTCGCTGTAGCTCCATTGCCCCGGCTTGCCGACGGGTGCCTTGGGCGCGGCGGGTGGCACGATCTTGGCGGTGGTGTCTACCGAGTCCTGCACCCAGGCCAGCGAGCTGACCGGCGGAGCCACGGGCACAGCGGCCTTCACCACCGCCCCCTGCACGCCTTCCAGCGAGGGCTGGAGCGTCTTGATGGGCGCGGGCTTGGAAGGCATAGGCTTGCGGCGCACCGGCTCGGGCGCACCCGCGATTCGGCTGCAACCGCGGTAACCATCTGTCGTGCTACTGAACACCACTTCGCCGGCACTGCCAGTACACCGGTAAAGGGCACCGGCCTGAGCCGCGCCATACGGCCACGCCCATGCCAGCAACAGGCCGCCCGCGGCAGCCAGCAGCCGCAGCACCGATCGGCCCGATTGGGCAATGGGCGCGCTAGTCACGGCCTTTGGCCTGGGGAACAAGCCCCCGACGGTTACACGACGACATACCTCCCCCTTCCACACCGTTAAGGCGCAAGCCTACCCGGCGCCACGCTCCGGCCGCAGTTTGCCCCTCCGCGACGGGCTCGCCAAGCCAGAAACGCCTGTTTCGTGCGACAGGACAAACTCATCGCCCCGCCACCGGCCGCCCCGCGCGCAAGTGCTTGATCCACCTTGCGCGCTCGGCTGGCAGCCATTCTGGCAGGCGAGTAAACTGTACGGTTCGGCGCCCCATCGCCACCCTGCATCAAACGGTACCCAAGCCCATGACCGGCAAGCTTTTCATCAAAACCCACGGCTGCCAGATGAACGAGTACGACTCGGCCAAGATGGCGGACGTGCTCAAGGCATCGCATGGCCTGGAGTTGACCATGGACGAGTCCGAGGCGGACGTGATCCTGGTCAACACCTGCTCCATACGCGAAAAGGCGCAGGAAAAGGTGTTCAGCCAGCTGGGCCGCTGGAAGGAACACAAGCAGGGCGGCAAGCCAGTGCTCATTGGCGTGGGCGGCTGCGTGGCCTCCCAGGAAGGCCAGGACATCATCAAGCGCGCGCCATACGTGGACCTAGTGTTCGGCCCGCAGACCCTGCACCGCCTGCCCGAGCTCATCGAAGCCCGCCGCCACAGCGGCAAGCCGCAGGTGGACATCAGCTTCCCCGAGATCGAAAAGTTCGACCGCCTGCCCGAGCCGCGCGCCGAAGGCCCGACGGCCTTCGTGTCGATCATGGAAGGTTGCTCCAAATACTGCTCGTACTGCGTGGTGCCCTACACCCGCGGCGAGGAAATCAGCCGGCCGTTCGACGATGTGATCGTCGAAGTCGCGCAGCTGGCCGAACAAGGCGTGCGCGAAGTCACCCTGCTGGGCCAGAACGTCAACGCCTATCGCGGCCCCACCCATGACGGCGGCACCGCTGACTTGGCCGTGCTGATCCACGCCATCGCGCAGATCGAGGGTATTGGCCGCATCCGTTTCACCACCTCCCATCCGCTGGAGTTCTCCGACTCGCTGATCGAGGCCTATGCCAACGTGCCGCAGCTGTGCAACTTCCTGCACCTGCCAGTGCAGGCGGGCTCCGACCGCATCCTGACCGCGATGAAGCGCGGCTACACCGCATTGGAGTTCAAGCAGAAGATCCGCAAGCTGCGCGCCGTGCGCCCGGACATCTGCATTTCCTCGGACTTCATCGTGGGCTTCCCCGGTGAATCGGACGACGATTTCGAGAAAACCATGAAGCTGATCGACGACATCGGCTTCGACCAGAGCTTCTCTTTCATCTTCTCCGCCCGCCCGGGCACGCCGGCAGCCAACCTTGCGGACGACACCTCGCCCGAGGTGAAGCACGCACGTCTGTCGCGCCTGCAGGCCAAGCTCAACGACAACGCACGCCTGATCAACGAGGCCATGGTGGGCACGGTGCAGCGCGTGCTGGTGGAGAAGCCCAGCAAGAAGAACCCCAACGAGTTCACCGGCCGCACCGAGAACATGCGCTTCGTGAACTTCCCGGGCGATGCGCGCATGATCGGCCAGTTCATCGATGTGGTGATCACCGAAGCCATGAGCAATTCGCTGCGCGGCCGCGTCAAGCTGGCCGATGACATCGCCCTGGCCTCGTGACGGCAACCCCCATCACGATCCGTGAAATCGGCGCGGATGATTTCGCGCTGGTGTGGCCGCTCTTTCACAGCGTGGTCGCCGCGGGGGACACCTACAGCTACCCGCCCGACCTGAGCTTCGAGCAGGCACGCGACTGGTGGGTACTGCCGCCCAGCCGCTGCTTCGTGGCCGAGCGCGGCAAGCAGGTGCTGGGGTGCTACATGCTCAAGCCCAACCAGCCCGGACTGGGCGACCATGTCGCCAACGCCGGCTACATGGTGTCAGCCTCGGCGCGCCGCCAGGGCGTTGCCTCGGCCATGTGCGAGCACTCGATGGTGCAGGCCCGCGACGCGGGCTTCACCGCCATGCAGTTCAACTTCGTCGTATCCACCAACACGTCCGCGGTTCGCCTGTGGCAACGCCACGGGTTCCGCATCGTCGGCCAGGTACCGGGCGCGTTTCGCCACGCCACGCAAGGCCCCACCGACGTCTATGTGATGCACAGGCATCTTTGAATTCTCATGACCAACGGCCTCAATCAACGCGATTTTTCCCTCGAGCCGGAAGACAACGCCCGTCTCTCCAATCTCTGCGGCCCCTTCGACGAACATCTGCGCCAAGTGGAACTGCGCCTGGGCGTGGAGATCAACCATCGCGGCAACCTGTTTCAGGTGATCGGCGAGGAAGACGCCGCGCGCGCCGCCGAAAAGGTGATGCGCGCGCTGTATGACGTCACCGCCAGCGAGGCACTCAACGGCGCCCGCATCAACCTGCACCTGGCCGAATCGGGCATCGACGCCATCGTCAACGATGCCGCCGAAGGTGCGCAGGAAGTCACCATCAAGGTGAAGCGCGGCGTGATCAAGGGCCGCGGCCCCAACCAGGCCCGCTACCTGCACGCCATCACCACGCACGACATCAGCTTTGGCGTGGGTCCGGCCGGTACCGGCAAGACCTACCTGGCCGTCGCCAGCGCCGTGGAGGCGCTGGAAGCCAATCGCGTGCAGCGCCTGTTGCTGGTGCGCCCGGCGGTGGAAGCCGGCGAAAAGCTCGGCTTCCTGCCGGGCGACCTCAGCCAGAAGGTCGACCCCTACCTTCGTCCGCTGTACGACGCCCTTTATGAAATGCTGGGCTTCGAGAAAGTCGCCAAGCTGATCGAACGCAACGTGATCGAGATCGCGCCGCTCGCGTACATGCGCGGACGCACGCTCAACGACTCGTATGTGATCCTCGACGAAGCGCAGAACACGACCGTCGAACAGATGAAGATGTTCCTCACCCGCATCGGCTTCGGCTCGGTGGCGGTGATCACCGGCGACGTCAGCCAGATCGACCTGCCCCGCCACGTGCGCTCGGGCCTGAGGCACGCCATCGAGGTGTTGCGCGGCGTGGATGGCATCAGCTTTACCTTCTTCACCTCGCGCGACGTGGTCCGCCACCCGCTGGTTGCCAAGATCGTGCGTGCGTACGAGGCCTTCGAGCAGGCGTCCGAGGAACAGCCCAAGTGAGCGGGCCCGCCTTGACGCTTTCGGTCGGCTACGCGGCGCCGCGCAAGGGCGTGCCGACCTCCGCCAGCTTTCGCACCTGGGTGGAGGCCGCCTTGCGCGGCGCCCGGCGCCGCAAGGCGACCGAGCTATCCATCCGCATCGTCGATACCAAGGAAGGCCGCGTGCTGAACCGCGAATACCGCGGCCGGGACTACGCGACTAACGTGCTCTCCTTTCCCGCCGAACTGCCGCCGGGCATCGCCCTGCCGCTGATCGGCGACCTCGCCATCTGCGCCCCGGTGGTGCTGCGCGAGGCGGCCGAACAGGGCAAGCCGGCGCGCGATCACTGGGCGCACATGACTGTGCATGGCGTGCTGCACCTGCTGGGTCATGACCATATCGAGGACGCCGAAGCCGAGGCCATGGAGGCCCTGGAAACGCGCATCCTGGCCGGCCTGGGCATCGCCAACCCGTACGAGGCCTGAGCGCCACGCCCGCCTGGCGCTGCCGGCCGGCGCCGCCAAAAGCCGGGAAATGCCCTGGCAACGGCCCAGCCACGGGGGCTTTCACCTGCTGGCCGGAGAGTGCCCAGGCACCGGGCGGCGCGGCCTTGTTCCTGAATCGTCACGAATTTTCCGCTAGACTGAGGGTTCCGCCCCGCATGGGGCAGCATCCGCACGAGTAATGAACGAGGACCCTGGCAGTACCAGCGGCCCGGCCCACCGCAGTTGGTGGGATCGACTGGGCCACATGTTTTCCGGCGAGCCGCGCAACCGCAAGGAGCTCATTGACGAGCTGCGCACCGCCCAGGCCAACGGCCTGATGTCTATCGATACCCTCACCATGGTGGAGGGTGCGATCAAGGTGACCGAGCTGAGCGTGGACGACGTCATGGTGCCGCGCGCACAGATCGTCATGCTTTCGGCCGAAGCGCCCCTGAGCGACATCATCAGTACCGTGGTCGAATCCGGCCACTCCCGCTTTCCCGTGCACGGCGAGGACAAGGACGACATCCTTGGCATCCTGCTCGCCAAGGATCTGCTCCGCTTCGTTGGCAACGGCAACGGCGATCATTTCGACATCGCCAGCGTGCTGCGGCCGCCGGTGCTCATCCCCGAATCGATGCGGCTCAACGTGCTCCTCGCCGAGTTCCGCCACACGCGCAACCACATGGCGCTGGTGGTGGACGAATACGGTGGCGTGGCCGGCCTCATCACCATCGAAGACGTGCTCGAACAGATTGTCGGCGAGATCGACGACGAGCATGACGACGAGGTAGAGCCCACGCTCATGCATGAGCAGTCCGGCGGTGGCTGGGTCGTGAGCGCACTCACGCCCATCGCGGATTTCAACGAGCAGACCGGCGCGCACTTCTCCGACGAGGAGTTCGACACCGTCGGCGGCATGTGCACCTCCGAGTTCGGCCATCTGCCGGAAGTGGGCGAGGAGATCGCCATCGGCGATTACCTGTTCCACGTCACCGAGGCCGATGACCGCCGCGTGCAAGCGTTCCGCGTGACCCGTCGCAAGGACATCTGACTGTGCATCACCGTGGCAGGACGCCCTCGTCCCGTGCTTTTCCTGGCCTAGGCCGACTCCTCGCCACCTGTCTGTTGCTCCTGTGCGGCGCCCTGCTCTGGGCGCCGTCGGCACGCGCGGGGGTCGCTAACGCGCCCGGCGCCAACCTCGAAGTGTCGCTGATCACCTACGGCCCCGGCGACACCTACTGGGAGCGTTTCGGCCACGACGCCATCGAACTGCGGGACACCGCCAGCGGCGAGTCCGTCACGTTCAACTACGGTGTGTTCGATTTTGACGAGAAGGGTTTTCTGCTGCACTTCGCCGCCGGGCGCATGCATTACTTGATGGATGCCGCGCCCACGGACGTCGACCAGCAGTATTACGTCAGCGTCGGTCGCTCGGTCACGCGCCAGCCGTTGGCGTTTACGCCCGCCCAGGCGGCCGACCTGCGTGATTTCCTGTTGTGGAACCTGCGCCCCGAAAACGTTCGCTACGACTACGATTACTACGCCGACAACTGCGCCACGCGCGTACGCGATGCGCTGGACAAGGCATTGGGCGGCGCACTGCACAAGCAGCTCGAGTCTCGCCCTGGCGGCATGACCTATCGCCAGCAGACCGCGCGACTGATGAGCCAGCAGGCGTGGTTGATGCTCATTCTCGACCTCGGCCTGGGGCCGTACGCGGATCATCCGATCAACGCCTGGCAGGAAAGCTTCCTGCCGATGGTGCTGCAGAAAGAAATCACCAGCGTGACCGTTCCCGATGACACCGGGAATGCGCATCCGCTGGTGCTCGCCGAACAGGTGCTCTCGCCCAACCGCCTGGATGCGCCGCCGGCACAGGCGCCCGATCTGCGCCTTCCCCTGGGCATCGCCGGCCTGGCATTTGCCGCCGTACTGCTGGCAGCACGACGATACGCGCCGCTGGCCTACGCCATTCTTGGCTCGATCTACCTGGTGCTCGCCGGATTCGTTGGCGTCGCCCTGCTGATCCTGTGGACGCTGACCACGCATCATTCGGCCTGGGCCAACGCCAACCTGTTGCTGTTCAACCCGGTGGCATTTGCGTTGCTGGCGGCACTGTGGCGTTCACGTCGCGGCGTGGCGGCAGGACGTCTCACGGATGTGCTGATCGTGCTGCAATTGCTGGCTGGCCTCGCCGCGGTGCTGCTGCACCTGATGCCTGGCGTGGTGCAGCAGAATCAACCCTGGCTGCTGTTTGGCCTGCCGATCTGGCTGGCCTTGGCGTGGTGCCTGCGCCACCCGCGCGGGGCCATGCGCACTGTTCATTAAGCATCCGTCATGGCGTCTTCGCAGTCGCCCGGGCATGATCCGCGCATGGCATCCATCATTCCGACTTCATCCACGCCCAGCAACGCGATGGTGATCAACTGCGTGGCCTATCGCTTCGATGGGCAACGCATCGGCGACATCAGCCTCGACGATATCAGCGAGGTGCTCAAGGAGCCCGACACCTTTGTCTGGGTGGGCTTGCACGAGCCCGATGCGCCACTGCTGAGCAAGATCCAGGAAGAGTTCGACCTGCACGACCTGGCGATCGAAGACGCCCAGCACGCACACCAGCGCACCAAGATCGAGGCATACGGCGATTCGTTGTTCATCGTGGTACAAACCGCGCAACTGATCAGCGGCCATATCGCCTTTGGCGAAACACACATCTTCCTGGGCGCGCGCTACCTGGTGACGGTGCGACACGGCGCATCGCTCTCCTACGCGCCGGCACGCCGCACCTGCGAACACACGCCGGAGCTGCTCGCGCTTGGCCCCAGCTATGGCCTTTATGGCGTGCTCGACTACATCGTCGACAACCTGCTGCCGATCGTGCGCGACTTTCGCGAAGAGCTCCAGGAGCTGGAGAAGGACATTTTCTCCGACACTTTCAAGCGCAGCACCATTCGCCGCCTCTACGACATGCAGCGCGACCTGATGACCTTGCGCCTGGCGGTGGCGCCGCAGCAGGACATCATCAGCCAACTGGTGCGCCAGCACCCCCAACTTATTCCGGACGAGTTGCGCGCTTATTTCCGCGATGTCTACGACCACGTGTTCCGCGTGAACGAATCCATCAGTGCCATGCGCGAAATGCTCGCCGCCGCGATCAATGTGAACCTGTCGCTGGTGACGTTCGGCCAGAACGAAGTGATGAAGCGATTGGCCGGCTATGCCGCCATGCTCGCCGCCCCCACCTTGATCACGAGCTGGTACGGCATGAACTTCGAGAACATGCCCGAGCTGCACAAACCCTGGGCCTACCCGTTGATCATCGCGGTGGTGGCCACCCTGGTGGGCAGCATCTACGCGTTTCTCAAGCGGGCGAGGTGGCTGTAACGGTACGCGGGCTCGGCCTGCTTCACCCATAAAAAATGGCGGCCCGGAGGCCGCCATTTTTTTATCCAACGTGCTTACTTAGCCGCGTTCTTGTCGGCGTCTTCCGCCGTCCACTGCTTGAGCCAAGCATTGACCGTTTCATGCCACTGCACGCTGTTCTGCGGCTTGAGCACCCAGTGGTTCTCATCCGGGAAGTGCAGCAACTTGCTCGGGATGCCGCGACGCTGCAGCGCCGTGAAGGCCCCCAGGCCCTGCGTATCGGGAATGCGGAAATCCTTGGCCGAGTGGATCACCAGCATCGGCACGCGCCAATCCTTCACGTGATTGACCGGGTTGAACTTCTCGTAGTTCTCCGGGTGCTCGTACTGCGTGCCGCCGTTCTCGCGCTCTTCGAACCACAGCTCTTCGGTGTCGTAGTACATGGCGCGGGCATCGAGCACGCCATCATGGTCGACCAGGCACTTCCACGGCTGGTTCCACACGCCGGCGATCCAGTAAATCATGTAACCGCCGTAGCTGGCGCCGAGTGCGCAGGCACGGTCACCGTCGAGGAAGCTGTACTTGGACAGCGCCGCAGCCCAGCCCGCCTTCAGGTCTTCCAGCGGCTTGCCACCCCAGTCGCCCGAGATCGAATCGGTGAAGGCCTGGCCATAGCCGGTAGAGCCGTGGAAGTTCACCGTGACCACCGCGAAACCCTGACCGGCGTAGGTCTGCGGGTTCCAGCGATAGCTCCAGCCATTGCTCATCGCACCCTGCGGGCCGCCATGGATGATGAAGGCCACCGGGTACTTCTTGCCGGGCTTGTAGCCGGCCGGCTTCACCACATAACCCTGCACGGTTTCGTTGTTCCAACCCTTGAAGGTAAAGAACTCCGGCTCGCCCATCTGCACATTCTTGAGGCGCGCAGCGTTGTAGTGCGTCACCTGCTTGAGGCCCTTGCCCGACAGATCGGCCACATAGAGGTCAGCGGAGCGCTTGAGGTCGTCACGCTGCACCAGCAGCGTGCCCTTGCCCGCCGAGTAGCCCGTCACGTCGCCATTAGTAACCAAGGTCGTGACCTTGCCACTGGCGGCATCAATGGCGAACAGCGGGCGCTGGCCGTTGTCGTCGGCAGTGGTGTAGAGGGTCTTTCCATCCGCGGAAATCTGCAGGCCACCCGCCGAGCGATCCCAGTTCGGCGCGACTTCGCGCTTCTGGCCGCTAGCCAGGTCTAGCGCCATGATGCCGAAGCGATCCGCCTCGGAGACCGGACGCTTCATCGCCAGGTAGTACAACGTCTTGCCGTCCGGCGAGGGCAACGGGAATGCATCCCACGCCAGGTTCTCGGCGGTGAGGTTGCGCGGTGCGGACGAGGCGTCGGCAGGCACGCTATAGACATCGAAATTGGTGGACCACGGCTCGCTCTTGCCCGCGATGCGCACGCTGAAATACACCGTCTTGCCATCGGGCGAGAAGTTGAACTCGCCCTCGTCACCGAACGGCTTGCTCGGCACATCGCCATCGATGCCGCGCGTCAGCAGCAAGGGCTGCTCACTGGGCTTGTCGAGGTCGGCAATGAACAGCTGCGCGCGGCGGCCGTCGGCCCAGGTATCCCAGTGGCGCACAAACAGCTTGTCGTACACCGTGCCGGAGGCCTTGTCGGCGGCGCGGCCATCCAGGCGCTCCTTGGTGCAGGCGAGGTCGGCGCAATCGGTGAATACGCCAAAGGTCAACAGCACCTGCTTGCCGTCCGGCGAAAGCTTGAAGCCGTCCACGTCCAGCGGCGCGTGCGTCACCTGCACGGCTTGCGCCGATGCCGAAGTACCACGACGCCACAATTGCGCCACGCCATCCTTGGCGGCGACGTAATAGAACGCGCTGCCATCCGGTGCCCAACGCGGCGAGGAGGCCTTCTCCACCAGCTTCACCGGCTCGCCACCACGTGTGAGGTCGAGCAGGTAGATCGAGGTGACGCCCTTGTTGGCCGCGTAATCGGTGGCGCGCACGGTGTAGAGGGCATAGCGACCATCGGGCGACAGCTGAGGATCGCCTACGCGATCCATCATCACCAGGTCACGAATGGTGAACGGGTGCGGCCCGTGGTTCTCGACCTCGGCCGCCACGGCGGAGGTACCAGCCAGCGCAAGCGCCAGCCCGACAAGCAAGGATTTCATCGAATGGGTCCCAGGGTGTTGCGAAAGCACTGACGGTAAGAGCCCCGGCCGCCTGGCGCAAGCCATGGCCAGGCCGCTGGAGAATCGTCCCATCCCGCACAGCCCATGCTGCACCGCCTCAAGAGCCATGGATCAGCCTCGCTATACTCCAGCGCTTTGTGCCCGCCTGTTTTGCCCATGACCGACGCTGTAGCCCTCCCCGCCACGCCGGCCCGTGCCGCCGACCACGATGAGTTGTTCGGGCACCCCAAGGGCCTGTACGTGTGCTTCTTCACCGAAATGTGGGAGCGCTTTTCGTTCTACGGCATGAAGGCCCTGTTGGCGCTTTACCTCATCAAGCACCACGGCTTTTCCGACGCGGAGAGTCTTTCGGTGCTCGGCGCCTACGGTGGCCTGGTGTATGCCACGCCCCTGCTGGGCGGCCTGCTGGCCGATCGCTACCTGGGCATGCGCAAGGCGGTGGCCCTGGGCGGCATATTGCTGTGCCTGGGTCACCTGGGCATGGCGGTGGAGGGCCATGCGGCGACCCTGGGCCCGGACGGCGTGGTGCATCGCGACACGTTCGCCCTCAGCGTGTTCTACCTTTCGCTGGCGCTGATCATCAGCGGCGTGGGCTTCCTCAAGCCCAATATCTCCACCGTGGTGGGCAAGCTGTATCCCGAGAACGACCCGCGCCTGGATTCGGGCTTTACGCTGTTCTACGCCGGCATCAATGTCGGCGCCCTGTTCTCCGCACTGATCTGTGGTTACCTCGGCGACACCTACGGCTGGGGCTACGGCTTTGGCGCGGCCGGCATCGGCATGCTCGCCGGCCTTGCGGTGTTCCTTACCGGCCAGAAATACCTGCAAGGCCACGCCGAGCCGCCCAACGCCCTGGCCTTGCGCCGACGCGTACTGGGCCCGCTGACGCTGGAGTGGTCGATCTACCTGTGCGCCGCGCTGACCCTGCCGGTGCTGTGGGCCTTGATGCAGCTGGGCAATGCGGTGCTGTGGCTACAAGTGTTGGCGCTGGCGTCGTGGCTGGGTTGGCTCGGCTGGTACGTCACGACGCGCTGCACGCCAGTGCAGCGCCGCCAGATGCTGGCGTGCGTCTTCTTTACCGCTATCTGCCTGCTGTTCTTTTCGCTGTATGAGCAGACCTACGGCTCATGGGTGCTATTCAACGACCGCATGCTGACCAAAGACCTTTTCCCTGCCCTGGTGATCCGCGAAGGACACCCGGTGCCGTGGTCTACCCTGCCCTTGCTGTTGTGCCCGTTCGTGATCGCGCTAGGCCTGCGCCTTCGCGGCAAGCGCCTGCCGGCCCTGCTGCTCGGCGGGCTCACCGCCATGGGCCTGCTGCTAATTGTTCGCGACTGCCTGGTGCTCCCGCAGACCGCCAGCTCGCTGACCTACCTGGGCGCGCTCTTCATCGTACTGCTGTCGCCGTTGATGGCTTGGCTTTGGCCCTTCCTCGACCGACACGGCCTCAACCCCTCGACCCCGGTAAAGAGCGCTATCGGCCTGGCCTTCGCCGGCCTGGCCTTCGTGCCCTTGCTGATCGGCAACCAGACCGTGACGCCCGATGCCCTGGGCAGCGTGTGGTGGATCGTACTGGCCTATTTCCTGATCGAGGTCGGCGAGGTCGCCCTCGCCCCCATAGGCCTTTCGGCGGTAACGCAACTGTCGGTGCCGCAGGTGGCAGGGCTGATGATGGGCGCCTGGTGGCTGGGCACCTCGTTCTCCGAGCAGCTCGCCTCCATCTTCGGCAAGTTCGCCGCTCTCGACCTGCCGGCCGACGGCAAGATCGACATGGCTGTGGCGACTGCCAAATATGGGCAGTTGTTCCAGCATATGGTCTGGCTTGGCCTCGCTTCGGCTGCCGCCGCCCTGCTGCTGGCGCCACTCATGAAGCGCTGGATGGGCGGCACAACCCGCCCCTAACCCGATACATTCGGGCTCCCCGCACACGCCAAGCGCGGCCTAGATCACGAAACGGGCAACTTTTTGCCCACCCTCAAGTTGCCGGCCCCGCTTGGTATAAAAAATGCCTCAGCCAGGGGTGAGACTACCCAGGGGGACCCATTATGTTTCGCCAGCGACTTTCCGCCGGCTTTACCTTGATCGAACTGATGATCGTGGTGGCGATCATCGCCATTCTTGCCGCTATTGCCATTCCTGCGTACCAGGATTACACGATTCGCGCGCAGGTTAGTGAGGGTATTAGCCTGGCTACCGAGGCAAAGGCCGCCGTTTGGGATTTCGTGTCCAATACGGGGCGCTATCCGCCGAACAATCAATCCGCAGGCCTGGTTTCCGCCAGCTCCATCAGCGGCAGCTTCGTTTCCGGTGTGGATGCCACTGGCGGCCAAGTGAAGGTTACCTACCAGGGCGCCAAGGCCAACGTGGCAATCAAGAATCAGCAGCTCATCCTGTCGCCGGTAACTTCTGCGGGCAGCATCACTTGGACCTGTACTCAAAGTACTTTGGCTGCAAAATATTTGCCGTCCACTTGCCGCCAGTAACCGTTCAAACAAAGCAAGTTTCAGCACGCTGCCGCTCATGAAGTGACCAACAGCGTCACTTCATGCCCTTTGGCGACAGCCACGCAAGATGCTGCTTGCATCACGAATTCAGGGCTGAGGACGCAGGCTGCGGTGTTCTTGTAGCCATTCGTGATGACGTGCACAATCCAATTTCTCGTGAATATGCGGGAATATAGGAACGGCATCCATGGCATGCAAACTGCTTGAAGATGCCGCGAGCTTCCTGGTCGTTCCGACCGCAAGTATTGGGGACCAATCCCGCCTAGGGGGATTCGGGGCTGGGGCTCAGGGGGCAGTAACTACGGTTAGCTAACCAAGATAGAGGAACCATCATGAAGAACGTGCAGAAGGGCTTTACCCTGATCGAACTGATGATCGTCGTGGCGATCATCGCGATCCTGGCAGCTATCGCTATCCCGGCCTATCAGGACTACACCATCCGCTCGCAAGTGTCGGAAGGTCTGTCGCTGGCTGACGGTGCCAAGACGGCGCTGGCTGAGTACTACTCGAACAAGGGCTCGTTCCCGACTTCGAATGCCTCGGCTGGCCTCGCCCAGAACACCAGCATCAAGGGCAACTACGTTTCTTCGGTTGATGGCGGTGCCACGGCCGGTCAGATCCAGGTGACCTACCAGGGTCCGAAGGCCAACACCAAGTTGTCGTCTGGCCCGGCGGTGCTGATTCTGTCGGCCATCACCAACTCGGGCAGCATTCAGTGGACCTGCAAGGCGCAGAGCGCTGCGACCCTGCCCTCGAAGTACCTGCCGTCTTCGTGCCGCTAATAGCCAGCACTGGCTAGACTGCGTAAAGGGCCGCCACGGGCGGCCCTTTATTTTTGGAACACGCATGTATCGACGCGCCATTCTGTTGCCAGCACTGATTGCCGTACTGGTGACCATCACCGTCATCGCCTATGTACCGGGATTGCGCGGGCCCTTTCTGTTCGACGATTTCGCCAACCTGCCTAGTCTGGGCGCCAATGGCCCCATTCGAGATTGGCCGGCCTTTTGGCGCTACATCACTTCCGGCACGGCCGACCCCACTGGACGGCCCGTTGCATTATTGAGCTTTCTCCTCGATGCCCACGATTGGCCCGCTGATCCATTTCCTTTTAAGCGAACCAATCTTCTTCTGCACCTTGTCAACGGCTGCCTGCTTGGTTGGTTGCTGATTCGACTAGGCGCTGCACACGCTCAGCGGCACGCGTCAAATTCAAACAACCTTCGTCCGTTCTTGGGGGCCGTACTGGCCGCCGCCCTATGGACGCTGCATCCACTCTTCGTCTCCACAACGCTGTATGTCGTGCAGCGCGAGGCGATGCTTTCCACTACCTTCGTCCTGCTTGGCCTCCTGGCTTGGCTACACGGACGACTGCTGTACAAGCAGCTCAAAACCAGCCGCGGACTGACATGGATGATTTTCGGCTTAGCGGGATGCACCCTGCTTGGCACCCTGAGCAAGGCCAACGGCATTCTGCTTCCTCCGCTTGCGCTGACCATCGAGTACACATTATTCCGCCCTGTCGAGGCGCTGTCTGACCAACCGCCTCGCGCATACAAGCGCTGGATGATCCCGCTCGCCGTGCTGCCGACCCTTGGCGTGCTCGCCTATCTTGGCTACGAGGGTTGGCGAGGGATTGTTTACGGCATTTCCGCCGTGCGGCCGTGGACGCTGACACAGCGTCTTCTCACTGAGCCCAGAGTACTGATCGATTATCTGTGGCAACTATGGGTGCCCCACCCTTACTCACGCGGTCTCTTTAACGACCACATCGAGGTATCCACCTCGTTGCTCACGCCCTGGACCACACTACCTGCATTGCTCGCCATTCTAGGCCTTGCTGCAATTGGCTGGCGTGTGCGCTCTCGGCATCCCATCCTTGCGGTGACCATCTTGTTCTACCTGGTGGGACAGTCGCTGGAGTCGAGCACGGTCGCCCTGGAGTTGTATTTCGAACACCGCAATTACCTGCCCGCCATGCTCATGTTCTGGCCTCTGGCGCTTTGGCTATGCGGTGCAAGTTCTCCTGGAAAGGCGCCGCTTCCCGCCCAAGGGCGCACGAGCAACTTGCAGGGCGCCAGATACGCCCTCGCGGGAGTCCTCGTGCTGGCGCTGGCTTGCATGACTCACGCCGCGGCCAGCCTATGGGGCAACAGCCGCGAGCAAGCGTTGCTGTGGGCAGCCATCAACCCTGATTCAGCTCGTGCACAGGTCAATGCCGCTCAGTCGGAGATGCATTCCGGACGACCCGATCTTGCCGCCAAGCGTCTCACCAAAGCCCTCGATCAAGCGCCCGGCGAAGTTCAGCTTGCCGTCAACCTAGTCGCTGCCGAATGCCAGATGGGCCACGTAGAGGGCGGGCACCTAGAGGCTGCCAAACATGCTCTCGCCACGGCACGGGACTCAGGCACGCTACTAAGCAGTTGGTTTGGGCGTGCCATCGCCCAGTCGCAACACCCGAACTGCCCGCAACTGAACCTGACCGGAGTTGAATCTCTACTGGATGCCGCGTTCTCGAATCCCCGGCTTCAAGAACAGCCAGGCAGACTCCAGGACCTTTACTCCATGAGGGGCCAGGCGGCCCTCGCCAGGCACTCCCCAGACGAGACATTGGCGTTCTTCAATGAGGCGCTTGACCAGCAGGTTCGCGCTTCTGCTGCCTTCCAACAGGCCGCCCTACTCGGCAGCGCCGGATACCCTGCGCAGGCCTTGTCGCACCTTGCCCACTATGAACACGTGCGGAGCCAGGAGTACCGGCCAGATTCAGGCATGGCGGCCATCCATCAATGGGTGCTCGATCGCCAGCATTACTGGGACCGCGAGCTAACCCGCCTGCAGGCTACACTGCGTCAAGACGCAGCCAGACAGCCCCCCTCGCACTCATGAACCTAGTCACCCCCTCTCGCCGGCTCGGACTATGGACGCTGCTGGCGGCGCTGGTCGCCACCATGGTCATCTATGCACCTGGGCTGCAAGGTGGGTACCTGTTCGACGATTACCCCAATATCGTCGACAACCGTGGTGTGCAGCCTGTTGACTCCAGCTTACCGGCGCTGATTGGCGCCGCGCTGTCTTCCCCTTCCAGTGAATTCAAGCGTCCGCTCGCCTCGTTGAGTTTTGCCGCTAACTATCTGGTCAGTGGGCTCGATCCGTTCGGCATGAAACTCACCAATCTGGTGATTCACCTGCTGAATGGCTTGCTCGTATTTCTGTTGACGCGTGAGATTTTTCGAGCCTTGCGTCGAACCCGCGCCACGGGGTATGCCAATGATGACGACAGGCAAGATGATTTCCTTGCGGCCCTCATCTGCGCGGCGTGGCTGTTGCTGCCCATCAACCTGACGGCGGTGCTCTATGTCGTGCAGCGCATGGAGAGCCTTGCCAATCTATTCGTGCTGGCGGGGCTTCTCGGCTATCTGAAAGGCCGCCAGCGCATGCTCAGCGAAGGCACCTCTTACAGTCATGGCCTGGCAATCAGTATCGCGAGCGTATGCGCGTGCACCGTGCTTGGACTGTTGGCCAAGGAGACCGCGGTCATGCTTCCGCTGTACGCCGGCCTAGCCGAATGGATTCTTTTCGGATTCCGCCAGAGAACCGGGCGATACGACAAACTTCTCGTCGCGTTCTACCTCGTTGTCCTGGCACTACCCTTCTGCGTGGGGCTAGCCTGGTTACTGCCCGGTCTACTTAAGCCTGGCGCCTGGGCAACACGCGACTTCACACTCAAAACCCGCCTCCTTAGCGAAGCACGCATTGTTTGCGATTACATCGTGTGGTCGCTTCTGCCGTCACCTCACGCACTCAGCTTCTATCACGATGACTTCATCGTGTCGCAAGGAGTTCTGTCTCCCTGGACAACCCTCGCCTGCATCGTTTTTCTTGCCGCGCTGGCAGCCGTTGCGTTCTTGCTACGCCATCGCCTTCCGCTGGTAGCGCTGGGCCTATTCCTGTTTCTGGGCGCGCACCTGCTTACGGCAACCATTCTGCCGCTGGAACTCGTATACGAGCATCGCAACTATTTTGCGAGTCTGGGCCTGCTGATTGCGTTGGCGACCATACTGCGCTCCATCAACCAGCGAATCATGCCCTCCTTCCCACGCAACTTAATGTTTGTTGCTCTCATGCTGGTGTGGGCCAGCGGCACCCTGCTGACCGCGCTGGCTTGGAGCAGCCCTCTTCGGCTCGCCGAGGAGTTGGCGGCACGTGCACCCAAGTCGCCACGAGCCCAGTACGAGCTGGGGCGTACGTACATCATACTTTCGCATTACGACCCAAGCTCACCTTTTACCAAGATGGCCTATGCGCCACTCGAGCGCTCAGCTGCGCTGCCCAAGTCGTCCATCCTCGCCGAGCAGGCGTTGATCTTCATGAACTCTCGAATGCACCTGCCACTCAAGGATGCCTGGTGGGAGAGCATGACGAACAAGCTCAAAGACCATCGTCCGGGGGTTCAGGACGAAAGCTCGCTGGAGGCACTGGCCCAATGCGACCGGGAGCGACTATGCAATTTGCCGCAAGTCGCCATGATGAAGGCATTCTTTGCCGCTATGTCTCACCCTAGTCCTAGCCCACGCCTACTAGCCACCTATAGTGACTACGCCTGGTTCAGCCTCCAGGATGGTGCGCTCAGCGAACGGTTAATGTCAGAGGCAGTAGCTACCCGTCCAGATGAGCCAGCCTACCGAATCGGCCTTATCAACAAGGCTCTCGCCTTAGGCCACACCCGAATTGCACAAGACAATCTAGCCGCGCTGTCCCGGCTGAATTACGGCGGATCGCTGAACAAGCAAATTGAGACCTTGACCGAAAAATTGCGGTCGAACTCGACAGAAACCAAACCCCCAAAGCCCTGGCCCGGATCCAGCTCCAGCACTAGCGCAACCACTACCCTGCAGTGATTTCGCCACACCCACTTTGCCCATGCAGCCCAGAGAGCCGCATCAACGATGGATAAGACGATCTGGCACAACACGCTGTCCTTGCTTGCCATACAGGCAATGGGATTCGTGCTGCCTTGGGTCACCTTCCCGTATCTCGTAAGATGTCTTGGCGTTGCTCACTTCGGCATGCTGATGCTAGCCCAAGCGAGCATCTCCTATCTCGTGCTTTTCACAGACTATGGCTTCAACCTGTCAGCAACGCGGCAGATCGCCATACGACGAGAAGACCCTCAAGCAATTTCCCGCACGTTTAGTGCAGTAATGGCCGCCAAAGGCGTGCTCGCAGTGCTAAGCACGCTGGCACTGGCACCCGTGTATTTGCTTATTCCCCAATTGCATGCGCTGTGGCCCCTTCTTGTAGCTAGCACTCCGCTCGTTGTAGGTACCGTGCTGTTGCCGCAGTGGTTCTTTCAGGGCGTTGAACGAATCTCGGTGCTCTCTGCCTGCACGATCTGCAGCCGACTGTTGACCATCCCCCCCACATTCATCCTAGTCCACACCCCCGACGACACATGGATTGCGGCCCTCCTCAATGCGATTACCCCTGTAATCGCCGGTCTTTGTGCGTTGATGTACATCCATCACAAAAGACTGATTCAGTATTGCGTCCCCAGCATTGCTGAAATCTGGCGCACGCTTCAAGATGGACGCCACGTTTTCTTCTCGACCATATCCATCAGCCTGTATACAAGCACCACTAGCGTACTTCTGGGCGTCCTTTGTGGATCCGCAGCTGTTGGCCAGTATGCCGGCGCTGACAAGATTCGCGTTGCGGCCCAGAACGTACTCGATCCGCTATCGATCGCGGCTTATCCCAGAGTCAACGCGTTGATGGCTCGCGCGCCGACAGAGGCACTGCGGTTGGTTCGTTTTTTGCTCTATACACAGGGTGGCCTGAGCATCGCTCTTTCACTTGCCACTTACGCGCTGGCGCCGCTACTTGTCCGAGTTATCTTAGGACCTGAATTTGCACAAGCAGCTACTGTCCTGCGAATTCTGGCATTCGTACCCGTTCTGGTTCGGCTATCCAATATTCTCGGCGTACAGCTCATGCTTCCACTAGGGATGAACAGATCTTTCAGCCGAATACTCCTCTTCGCCGGCTTGCTCAACTTGATCCTTCTCGGGCCTTTGGCGTATCTCTACGAGGCAACAGGGGCGGCCTTCGCCATCTTGATCACAGAATGCGTAGTTACCACTCAGATGCTGCTTGCCCTGTGGCGGACAGGCCATCTAAGGCGGCTGGCGGCAAGCTCAACTTCGAACATCCATGGCCCATAACCCAATCCATCCTCAACAACGGAAGAGCCTTGCTCAAATGGCAAGCCTGCCCATTAGCCAGAATCGGCTGCGCTGGGCACTGCTTGCAATTCTATTCGCTTCGCTTGAAGCATTTTACCTTGTTGCGAGCCGCCCCCTCTTCGTGCTGGCACTCTGCGTGATCCCATTGGCGAGTCTCGCCATCACATGGCGGAAACTCCGCATAGGCGAACAAACCGATGAAACTTCTTCCGGATTGACCCTAGGAGCTATCGCGATTGCGATGGTGCTTTGCCTGTTGGGCGGAGAAGGCAATTTCTTCTATGCAAACACCGACTGGATCATACGGAATGCGGTCTTGGCCGACTTGGTTAATCAAGGCTGGCTCCCCGTCTACAACATAGCCAGCCAGGGATACGTCCTGAGAGCACCACTGGGAATGTACATCCTTCCAGCATTGGCCGGAAAAGCATTTGGCCTCAATGCTGCTTACATCGCGTTGCTTCTTCAGAATGCGATTATCACTGGACTACTTTTCGCGATGATTGCATCACTATCGCATCAAAGGCGGCCTTTGATGCTGATGCTTTTCGTCTTCTTCAGCGGACTAGATATCATCCCCAGCGCAGCTAAAGCGGCCCTTACGGCGCAATCTTTGCCTGATCACCTTGAATGGTGGGACGCCCCATTTCAGTATTCTTCCAACGTCACCTTGCTGTTCTGGGTCCCTCTTCATGCGCTGCCAGCGTGGTTCTTCTCAATACTCCTCGTTCAATGGAGGCTCGGAAAGGTACCTTTCTGGTGTTTGGCTGCACTGTGCCCATTACTCCCATTTTGGACACCTTTCGCTGCCATGGGAGCAATACCATTCATGATGATGGCGGCCATCAAGGAGTGGCGAGAAGGAGCTTTACGACTGCCTATTGCACTATTTGTAGCCTTCACTCTGTTCGCGGCACCAACATTTATCTATCTCCAGACAGATGCCTCCGGCTTTGGGCTAGCCATCAACACCATCGACCGAACATTCCTACTGAAGTACAGCGCACTCATACTGATCGAAGTATTTCCCGCCGCTTATATTTGCCTGGCGTCGAATCTTCCAGGCGCATTCAAGCAAACGGTCGTCACAGCCATCGTAACGCTCATGATCATCCCGTTCTTCCGACTGGGAGACAGTAAGGATTTCGTCATGCGTGCCTCAATTCCTGCATTGGCGATACTTGCGATGGGCTTCGCTTGGTGCTTTGCCGACCGACTATTGCAACCCAGGCTCGCCGTCGCAGCTTTCGGGGTTGCACTTATAGGAGCAGTCACAGGTACCTTCGAAATACGAAGGGCCGTCAGCATGACAGTGCGCCCTCCCTCTTCCGCATCACTTCCGGAAGCTTGGCGAGAATCGCCGTTCCCAGTGGCTGGCTTACATGGATATCTAGCTCGCGCCGAAAAACTCAATCACATTTATCATTTCAGCACAGCCGCCACCGACAAGCCACCGCCCAATGAATAGCTCGCTGCGACCGCGCTCCTACCATGATTAATACCAAAGACATTGCCGCGATCGTGGTGACCTACAATCGCAAGCATCTGCTGCGCGAATGCATTGAATCGCTCCAGAAGCAGAGCCAACCACCCGGCACTATTTTGATCATCGATAACGCATCCACCGATGACACGCCTGGCATGCTTAAATCGCTCCCAAACCATTCCGCGAGCAACATTGTCTACCATCGGCTCAGTGAGAATTTAGGAGGAGCGGGAGGCTTCGCAAAGGGGCTTGAGCTTGCCATGACCATGGGGAGTCATTGGTTCTGGTTAATGGACGATGATGCCGCCCCTCACCAGAACGCGCTCGAAGAGCTTGTCCTCGTAGCGAAGAGCCCAAATGACGTGTACGCATCCCTTGCCGTCAAAGGCAAAACCACGTCATGGCTCACCACGTTACTGGATGGAACGGAATCTCGGGTCGTGGACGATTGCGATGCCATCCCAGAGCTGGCTCGCGTTCAAACAGTTCCCTTCCTTGGATTCTTTATCCATCGCCAGCTCGTCGAGACGATGGGGTTGCCGGAAGGTGGGTACTTCATAGCCGCAGATGACATTGAGTATTGCATGAGAGCGGAACGCCACGGCGCGGAAATATATATCTGCGGAAGCAGCCGGATCGAGCACCCTATGTCCATCCGCTATACGGTAAAACTTCCCTGGCGCTCGATCACCTGTCTCACCCTTCCGCCATGGAAGCGATACTACGACACAAGAAACCGCCTACTTATCGCTCGAAAGTATTACGGTTTCCAGCTGCTTACTCAAACAATACCCGGTTCCTTTGCCCGTCTGTTTGCTGCACTCCTGCGCGAACCGAGGAGATGGGCGCAGCTGAGGGCCTTTTGTGCCGGCATGATTGATGGCCTGCTTGGTATCAAGGGTAAGCGGCACACCTGGTGGGGCATTCATCCGTAACTCTACTTTGACGCGCAAAGATCATGGATCGCAAGAAACACTTCCTCGTTGTGGGTGCCGGTTTCGCCGGCAGCGTCGTAGCACGCGAACTCGCCGACGCCAACCACCAAGTCAAGGTGATTGACAAACGGCCACACATCGCTGGTAACGCTTATGACGAGTATGACGAGCACGGGATTCTCATTCATCGCTATGGCCCGCACATTTTCCATACGAATGGCGAGCGCATTTTCCAGTATCTTTCTCGCTTCACCGAATGGCATTCCTACGAACACCGCGTTCGCGGCGTAGTGAGCGGCAAGGAATACCCATTCCCCATAAATCGCGACACACTCAACGCACTATACGGACTGTCGCTGGATGAAGCCGGTGCTGCGGAGTACTTTGAACGAGTGAGGGAGCCCCGCAATTTGGTCGCCACGAGCGAAGACGTAGTGCTCAACAGCGTGGGCCGGGACTTGTATGAGAAGTTCTTCCTCAACTACACCCGCAAGCAATGGGGACTCGACCCGTCTGAGCTAAAGGCCGGTGTGGCGGCGCGTATCCCCGTGCGAACCAATAGCGATGATCGCTATTTCACGGACACGTTCCAGGCCATGCCAAAGCATGGCTATACCAAGCTCTTTGAGAACATGCTCGATCATCCGAACATTTCTGTGGAGCTCAGTGCCGATTTTGCTGAGCTGCGTTCATCGATTAACTCTGACCATATCGTCTTTACCGGCCCCATCGACGCTTATTTCAACTACTGCTTTGGTGCACTGCCCTATCGCTCTCTGCGCTTTGAGCATGAGCACCTGCCGAACGTCGAGCATTACCAATCCACTGGCACGGTGAACTACCCCAACGACCACGCGTACACACGCATTACGGAGTTCAAATATCTCACGGGCCAGGTTCATACCGGCACGTCCATCGTGCGCGAGTATCCGCAGGCCGAGGGTGATCCGTACTACCCCATTCCGCGCGCGGAGAACGAGGCGCTTTTCAAGCGGTATGAGGAATTGGCCAAGAGCGAGCCAAATGTAACCTTCGTGGGCCGTCTTGCGCAGTACCGCTACTACAACATGGACCAAGTCGTTGGGGCCGCTCTAGCGGCTGCCAAGAATCTGATTGGTTGAACGATGCGCATCGCATTCCTGTGTAAAAGGCAGTACATGAGCAAGGATGTGATCCTTGATCGTTACGCCAGGCTCTACGAAATCCCCTATCAGCTTGCGCTCCTTGGGCATACCGTTGAGGCCTATTGCCTGGCCTATCAAAGACAGGGAGAGGGTGAATGGGAACATGATGCCGCCCCTGGGAGATTGAGCTGGACATCCCGCTCGCTGGGACGGGCGATACTGCCTTCACTACTCTCTTATCCCTGGAGCGTGCTTCGGGCGCTGCGTGCGTTCAATCCAGACGTGATTATTGCGGCCTCCGACATTCCACACATCGCTCTCGGCGCCTGGCTAGCGCAGCGTCTGAAAAAGCCATGGGTAGCGGATCTCTACGACAATTTCGAAGGCTTTGGTCAAGCTAAGTTCCCCGGAATGGTCTCGCTGCTGCGCCACTCGACTAGCAAGGCTGACTTGGTAGTTACGACGAGCGAGCCACTTCGGAAGCTGGTTCGCAGCACCTACGCTCCAAGCGGCGAGGTGATTGCAATGCCCAGTTCCGTTGATAAGACCGTGTTCCACCCGCGGGATCGAGCACAATGCCGTCAGCGACTGGGGCTCCCACTGGATGCCCAACTGATTGGGACAGCCGGAGGGCTTTATCGCGAAAAGGGCATTACCGCCCTTTATGAAGCGTGGCCGGTGCTGCGTGATCAGCACCCGGATGCCCATTTGGTCCTCGCTGGCCCCATTGAAGCATCCACTCCCATCCCCACAGGGGAGCGCGTCCACTACCTGGGCCAACTCCCCCATGAGAAAGTGGCGGAGCTATTCTGTGCACTGGATGTGGGCGTCATAAGCATTCTCGACACGCCTTTCGGGCGTTACTGCTTCCCTCAAAAAGCGTATGAAATGCTCTCGTGCCAGCTCGCCGTGGTTGCTGCGAATGTTGGCGCCATGGAGGAGCTGTTCGCCGAGAATCCGGAGTGCCTTTTCAAGAGCGGCAACTCGGCAGACCTCGCCCAATGTGTTTCACGCCAACTCAAACACCAACGGCATGTGGACATTCCGGTTGTTGATTGGCGCGGTTTGATGTCATCGCTCGAGTCCCGGCTCCAAGAGTTGGCGCAAAGGGCCTGATGCGCTAAACCGAAGACTCGCCTGCCACCTGTTCAAGCAGATCGCCATAACGGCTCGCCACCCCTTGCCAATCGATGACCTCAGCAGCAACACTCCTTAGCCGTTCGGCGATTTGCCGTTCTCGCTCAGGGTTTTCTAGCGCCTCGATAACGCGGCTCGCAAGTTGCCTGACCTGCTCGGCATCCACTGCAACATCCACCAGGGCTTCTCCAAGCAAATCGTCAATGCCCGCTACGCGCCCCACCACAATGGGACATCCGCAACCAATGGCCTCCATGAGGACCACTGGCAACCCTTCCTGATCACCAGAGGTGTCTCGCACAAAAGGTGCCACGAAAAGGGTCGCCTTGCGATAAAGATCAGGCAGTGCACCCTGCGGCATAGCGCCAAGAAAATTCACGTGATCTTGCAAACCCAGCGCACGCGCCTTCTCTTGCAGCAGGTGAAGCTCTGGGCCAAAGCCGGCGATGTCCAGCACAACCGTTGGGCGCGTGGAAACTATCGTAGGCATGGCGTCAAGCAAGTAGGTCAGCCCCTTCTTGGCAACTAGCCTGCCGACGAAAAGCAGCCGATCCTGCTCGCGCTTAACGTTCATATCGGGCCTGAATCGCTGCTGGAGATCCACCCCCATAGGCACGACCTTCGGCGGAGTGCCAGCCAGCCCTAGCCGCGCGGCTTCCACGGCCATGGCGGAACTTACGACCGTCATCTGGCTTGCTCTTTGCGCCACCCAACGCTTAACCGCCGTGAGTGCACGACCACGAAAGCCAAATAAGTCTCCGCCATGGGACGTAATCACATAAGGGACTCCGCTCCAACTGGCAATAAGACGAGCAATCACCCCCTGAGGGATAAGCCAGTGTGCGTGAATGACACTAACGCTACGCCCACGCATGACGCGTCTAGTCGCCAGCCACTGTCCGACAATAAATGTCGGTACAAGTAGCCACTTCCACGGATATCGTTTGAGATTCGCAGCAATACCGCCATTGTTGACAAGTGTTTGCAAGGCGCGCGGCGCATAGCGATAGCGAACCACGCTCACCCCGTCCATCACGCCACTCGGGTCCGCCCCCGGCGCATCGGGCACCACGGCAATGACGTCAAACCTTGAAGATAGACGGCGGCATAGCTCATGCACGAATCCCGGCTCGGGATCGCCGCTCCAGCGGGGATACGTGGAAGCGAGCACAAGCACCGTCTGCCTGCCGATCGATGAGCAACTCATGGCTTTTGGACAGGTTTCTCGAGCAAATATACGTGCGTGGGACTCCAATGCCTCAGGAGCTCAAGAACGCCCTCGGGCAAAGCACTCACGCCACGAAGTACCCGTGAGGGTTTCGCTTCCGTGCTAATCATCAAATGTATAGCGGCAACGAACGCATTGCGAAATTCAAGCCGCCCCCGCCGTAACAGATCCTCGACTTCCGTCATCTCCAGCGGGTCGCAATCGTAAGCGTCACCCTTTCCCCGCCACTTTAGATAGGGGGTACGCCAGCTGCGCGGCAACCAACTGAGGAATGCGAGGTGGTAATGCGGCTCCACCAGTTGCCAGCGACTTGGCGTCGCGAGATATGCCCGCCCGCCGGGCCGAAGTACCCGCGCGATCTCTTCAATATGCATGCGCTGAGCATCTTTGGCACCGACATGCTCGACGACATGGTTACTGATGACCGCATCGAACGTCTCGTCTGCGTAGGGTAATTGCACGCCATCTACCAAGCGAAACGCATAGCCCTCCTTGACCTGGCGTTGATCGAGCACATCCACGGCATGAGCGTCGCAAGACAGCCCTGATTTCCGCGAAAAGTAATAAGCGATCGCTCCGGAACCCGTTCCAATCTCCAGCAACTTCACCGGCCGATCCGCAGACAACGCTAGCAGTTGACGAATCTTCTCTGCCTTTGGCATGCGGCCTTCCAGATCCAGCGCTGCATGCGGAAGTCGGCTCAAGGCATCACTCATTGCGGCGATACGTCAACGCCGTGATCTGCTCGGACACCAGACCGATCAGGAACACGATCACCGAGGCACTCCATAGCAGCGTGCTCATGTTGGTGAGTCGGCCGTCGTGTAGAAACGTCATGGCGTAATTGACGCACCCCAGCAGGAAGAACAGCACGCTCGCCGGCACGAACAACTTCAACGGCGAATACAACGTGGCGATCTTGAAGATAATCAGCAAAAAGCGGATGCCATCCTTGAGCGGCTTGATGTGGCTCTTGCCCACACGTTGCGCGGCCTTGATGGGCAGGTATGCCACCGGGTATGCGCTACGGAAGAACGCCATGGTGCTGGTGGTGGGATAGGAAAAGCCGTTCGGCAGAAGATGCAGGAACTCGCGGAATTTGTTCGCACGCACAGCCCGGAAGCCTGACGTGAGGTCGGCCACCACATGGCCCGTCATGCGCGTGGCCAGCCAGTTGTAGATAGTGTTGGCGACGCCGCGGCCGACACCGGCCTGACTGCCCCAATCGCGGGCGCCCACCACCATGTCGTAGCCTTCGGCGAGCTTGTCGAGCAGACGGGCGATATCCGCCGGATCGTGCTGGCCGTCGCCGTCCATGAACACCAGGATGTCGCCCTCGGCAGCGCGCGCACCGCGCTTGATGGCCGCGCCATTACCCATCGAGTAAGGCGAGGAAAGGCATTGCACGCCGCTCTGCGCGCAAATGGCCGGCGTGTCGTCCGTGGAGCCGTCGTCCACCACGATGATCTCGGCATCGGGCTGGGCCGCCTTCAGGCGCGGCAACAAGTTCTTGAGGGCCGGCCCTTCGTTCTTGGCTGGCAGGACGATGCTAAGGCGATTCAAGAGCGCTCCCCCGATGGTGAGGGGGCATCATACCGTGCGGGCGAAGAGCTGGCTGTGGCGGACTAGGCGTTTACCCGGCAACACTGCTGGGTCACGCACCAAGCAAGCCACGAACGGCGTCGATTACGCGCGTCACATCCGTGTCGGACATGGCTGGTGATAGCGGCAGGCTCACCGTCTGGCGCCCCAGTCGCATGGCGTGCGGCCATTGTTCCGGTCGCCAGCCAAAGCGCTGCTGGTAGTACGGGTGCTCAGGTACAGACAGGTAGTGGACGCCGGTACCGATGCGCGCGGCGTTCATGGCCTCTAGAAAATCATCGCGACTCAGGCCGCAACGGGCCTCATCCACCATGATGGTGTAGAGGTGATAGCCATGGCGGGTATTGGCTTCCGGCGGGGCTGGCAAGGTGATCGGCAGACCCGCCAACCCCTCGTCGTAGCGCTGCCAAAGTTGCCGGCGGCGCTGCCAGTTTTGCTCCACACGCGCCAACTGATGGATGCCGATAGCCGCCTGAACATCCATCATGTTGTATTTGAAGCCGCATTCCACCACTTGGTAGTGGCGGTAGCCCTTGTCGCCGAAGCGATGCCAGGCATCCTTGCTCATGCCGTGCAGGGCAAGGATGCGCGCCCGCGCGATGTGCTCCTCGTCTCGCCCCAGGATCATGCCGCCCTCACCCGTCACCACGTTCTTGGTGACGTAGAAGCTGAAGCACCCAAAGTCACCAAAAGTGCCTGCCGGTCGCCCGCGATACTCCGTTTCGATCGCGTGGGCGCAGTCCTCGATCACCACCAGGCCGTGCCGCTCGGCCATGGCCATGATGCGGTCCATGGCGCACGGGCGACCGGCGAAGTGGACCGGCAAGATGGCTCGGGTCCGGGGCGTAATGGCCGCTTCGATGGCCGAGGGGTCGATATTCTGGGTGTCGGGGTCCACATCGGCCAGCACCGGGGTCAGGCCCGCGTGCAAAATGGCGTTCACGGTGGCGCAAAACGTCAGCGGCGTGGTGATGACCTCGCTGCCTGGCTCCAAACCGGCCGCCACCATGCTGACGTGCAGGGCCGCGGTGCAGGAGTTCACGGCGGCAACCTGGGAAGGCTGCACGCCCCGCCAAGCCGCAAAATCCTGCTCGAACTGGGCTACCCGCGGCCCGGTGCCTAACCAGCCGGAACGCAGGCAGGCCTCGACTTCAGCGATCTCGGGCTCCTCGATACGGGGTGCACCGAAAACCAGGAAGGGAGGCAATTCAGGCTGCGACACGACGGCTGCTTCTGGACGAAAGGCGTATTTCTACCCTACCCCGTCGGTGCCGTCCACGATCCAAGGCATGCCTGTTGCATGGCTTTCTGCGCCAGGATGGCGCCGATCTGTGGATCGCGTCACCCCGGCGGCCATCCGCCGCCTGCGGCGGGTGACCTACCTGTCCATCTGGAGTAAATTCCATCCCATCAGGGGGCTGAGCCAGTATCGCTATGTCAACGCTAATGCAACCCTCGCTGGCCGGCCTGTCAGGCATGGCACGCAGGTTGGTATCGGAAGATGTTCTGCCCGAGGCCGACGTGCGTAAGGCCGTGGCCGATTCGCTGCAACACAAGGCCACACTTGCTGCCTGGCTGCTGGACCACAACCTGGTCGACAGTGCCCGCCTCACCCGCATCGCCTCGGACGAGTTCGGCATGCCCATGATGGACATCAGCGCCTTGCTCCCGGCGATGATGCCCACCAACCTGATCAGCGAGGCGCTGATCAACAAGCATCATGCCCTGCCGCTGTTCAAGCGTGGCAAGCGCCTGTTCGTGGGTATCTACGACCCCATGCAGTCGCATGCCCTGGACGAGATCAAGTTCCACTCCAACTGCATGGTGGAGCCGATCCTGGTGGAGCGCAGCCAATTGCTGCGCATCATCGAGACAACGCTCAACGCCCTGAGCAACACCGTGCCGGACCTGGGTGGCGGCGACCTGGACGAACTGGCGCTGGAAAGCGGCGACGAGGAAGCCGAAAGCACCGGCATCGACGCCAACGCCAATGACGACGCGCCGGTGGTGAAGTTCGTCAACAAGATCCTGGTGGACGCCATCAAACGTGGCGCCTCGGATATCCATTTTGAGCCATTCGAGACCCAATACCGGGTGCGCCTGCGCATGGACGGCATGCTGCGTGCCGTAGCCAGTCCGCCCATGAAGCTGGCCGCGCGCATCTCCTCGCGCCTGAAGGTTATGTCCGGCCTGGACATCGCCGAGCGTCGCGTGCCGCAGGACGGCCGCATCAAGCTCAACCTGTCCAAGAGCCGCGCGGTCGACTTTCGCGTGAGCACCCTGCCGACACTGTTCGGCGAAAAGATCGTGCTGCGTATCCTCGATGGCTCGGCCGCCAAGCTGGGCATCGACGCACTGGGCTACGAGGACGAGCAAAAGAAGCTCTACCTGGAAGCCATCCACAAGCCGTATGGCATGGTGCTGGTCACCGGCCCCACGGGCTCGGGTAAAACGGTGTCGTTGTACACGGCGCTCAATATCCTCAATACCGCCGAACGCAACATTTCCACGGTCGAAGACCCGGTGGAAATCCGCGTCGAGGGCATCAACCAGGTTCAGCAGAACACCAAGCGCGGTATGACGTTCGCTGCCGCCCTGCGCTCGTTCCTGCGCCAGGACCCGGACGTGATCATGGTCGGCGAAATCCGCGACCTGGAAACCGCCGAGATCGCCATCAAGGCCGCGCAAACCGGTCACATGGTGCTCTCCACCCTGCATACCAACGACGCGCCGCAGACCATCTCGCGCCTAATGAACATGGGCATTGCGCCCTACAACATCACCTCGTCGGTCACCCTGGTCATCGCCCAGCGCCTGGCTCGCCGCCTGCACGACTGCAAGCGCCCAATGGAGCTGCCGCCCCAGACGTTGCTGGCCGCCGGGTTTACCCAGGCGGACATCGACGCCGGGCTGACGCTCTACGAGGCCGTGGGTTGCGACAACTGCAACGAAGGCTACAAGGGTCGCGTGGGCATCTATCAGGTCATGCCCATGCTGGAGGACATCCAGAAGATCGTGCTGCAGGGCGGCAACGCACTGCAGATCGCCGAAGTAGCCCGTAAGGCTGGCATCAACGATCTGCGCGCTTCGGCACTGCTCAAGGTCAAGAAAGGCGTCACCAGCCTGGCCGAGATCGACCGCGTTACCAAGGACTGACCGGCGCCGACCCGGACGGGTTGTTGCCGTGAGGGGGCAGTTCATCACACCCAACTTGCGCCGGGTGACACGAATTGTCAGTCTGAAATCGCTTAAGCTGCGAAATTATAAGGACGGTCGCCCATCCGAGGCGGCCTGACCGGACCAGCAGGGGGAATCGCCATGGCCACGGCCACCGCCGCCAAGAACACCAGCCGGCTCGCCAACCAGCGAGCGGAGGTCAGTAAGCTGACCATGTACGACTGGGTCGCGCTGGATAAGCGCGGCAAGCGCATGAAAGGCGAAATGCCGGCGAAGAACGCCTCGCTGGTCAAGGCGGAGCTTCGCCGCCAGGGCATGAACCCCCAGACCGTGCGCGAACGCGCCAAGCCACTGTTCGGCGCCGCCGGCAGCACGGTCAAGCCACGTGACGTGGCTGTCTTCAGCCGCCAGATCGCCACCATGATGGCCTCGGGCGTGCCGATGGTGCAGTCCTTCGAGATCATCGCGGACGGGCAAAAGAACATCCGCTTCAAGAACATGCTCACCGATGTAAAGCAAAGCATCGAAGGCGGTTCGGCGCTGCACGAGGCCCTTGCAAAGTACCCGGTCCAGTTCGACGAGCTCTACTGCAACCTGGTGCATGCCGGCGAATCGGCCGGTGTGCTCGACACGGTGCTCGATACCGTGGCGACCTACAAGGAGCGCATGGAGGGCATCAAGGCCAAGATCAAGAAGGCCTTGTTCTATCCCATCATGGTGTTGGGCGTGGCGATTCTGGTCAGCATGATTCTGCTGCTGTTCGTGGTGCCGGTGTTCGCGCAAACCTTCAAAGACGCGGGCGCGGAGCTGCCGGCGCCCACCCAGTTCGTGATCAGCGCCTCGGACTTCATGAAGTCGTATTGGTGGGTGGTGATCGGCGGCATCGTTGGCTCCGTCGTGGCTATCGTCATGGGCAAGAAGCGCTCGCCCAAGTTCGCCCATTTCCTGGATCGCGTGGCCCTTCGCTTGCCGGTCATGGGTGGCATCCTGCGCGAGTCGGCCATTGCCCGCTTCGCGCGCACGCTGGGCGTCACCTTCAAGGCCGGCGTGCCGCTGGTGGAAGCCATGGACGCCGTGGCCGGCGCTACCGGCAGCATCGTGTACGGTGATGCGGTGCGGCAGATGCGTGACGACGTGGCTGTGGGCCACCAGTTGCAGCTTTCCATGCGCCAAACCGGCCTGTTCCCCAACATGGTGGTGCAGATGACCGCGATCGGCGAGGAGTCGGGTGCGCTCGACCACATGCTGTTCAAGGTCGCCGAGTTCTACGAGGAAGAGGTGAACAACAAGGTCGATACCTTGTCCACCCTGCTCGAACCGCTGATCATGGTGATCCTCGGCGTGCTGGTGGGCGGCATGGTGGTGTCGCTGTATCTGCCCATCTTCAAGCTCGCCGGCACAGTGTAAGCTCAGGCATCCGGGCCCCTCTCCCGCCGGGAGAGGGGCCTTTTTTATCGTCTCGGAACCGACATGCTCGAACTCCCGCACTGGGCCTGGATTGTGGCCGCCGGCGTGCTTGGCCTGCTGGTCGGCAGTTTTCTCAACGTCGTCATCCTGCGTTTGCCGGAGCGGATGAAGGCCGCATGGCGACTCGACGCGTTCGACGCCCTGGGCCTGGAACCAGATAACCAGCCCATGCCGCCGGGCATCGTGCGCGAACCATCGCACTGCCCACATTGCCGCCACCCACTTGCTGCGCACGACAACATTCCTGTGCTCGGCTGGCTGCTGCTCGGCGGCCGTTGTCGCTACTGCAAGGCACCCATTTCCATCCAATACCCGCTGGTAGAGCTGCTGACGGGGCTGCTCAGTGCCGCCGTGGTGTGGAAGTTCGGCCCCACGTGGCCGGCGCTGGCGGGGCTCGTGTTCACTTGGATGCTGGTTGCACTGTCCGGCATCGACTTTCGCACCCAGTATTTGCCAGACCAGCTCAACTATCCCTTGCTTTGGATAGGTCTGCTGCTCGCCCTGCTACCGATGTTCGTGACGCCATCGGCGGCCATCGTCGGCGCAGCGATCGGCTACCTCAGCCTGTGGAGCGTGTACTGGTTGTTCAAGCTGCTTACCGGCAAGGAAGGCATGGGCTATGGCGACTTCAAGCTGCTTGCCGCGCTTGGCGCCTGGATGGGGCCCACGGCCTTGCTACCGATCATCCTGCTGTCTTCACTTATCGGTGCGCTGCTGGGTGGCGGCTTGATCCTGCTGCGCAAGCATCAGCGCGAGATGCCCATGCCGTTCGGCCCCTTCATCGCCGCCGCTGGCTGGGTGTGGTTCATGGCGGGTGATTGGTTGCTGCTGCACTACATGCAGCTCACCGGACTGCGATGAGCAACCAGGCTTCTCGTTTCGTTGTGGCCCTCACCGGCGGTATCGCCTCCGGCAAGAGTGCCGTGTCGCGACGCTTCGAAGCGTTGGGGGTTCATGTCTACGACGCCGACATCGCAGCACGCGAAGTCATTGCGCCCGGCAGTGAAGGCTTGCAAGCCGTGGTGGCGCACTTCGGTGCCGACGTACTCGACGCGCAAGGAACACTCGATCGCGCAACCATGCGCCGGCGCGTGTTCGGTAACGATGCCGAACGTCGAGCGCTGGAGGCTATCACCCATCCACGCGTGCGCGCCTGGTTGCGTGAGCGCGCGCTCGCGGACCAGGGCCCTTATTGCGTACTGGCCATTCCGCTGCTGGCGGAGAATATCGCCCACTACGCATGGGTAGATCGCATTCTGGTGGTGGATGCGCCCGAAGCCGTGCAGCTCGAACGCCTGGTACAACGCGACGGCATCGACGCATCGCTCGCACGACAGATGATCGCTCGCCAAGCTACGCGCACCCAGCGCCTGCAATTGGCCCATGACGTGATCGAGAACAGCGGCGAGGAGACGCAACTGGATAACGCGGTGGCCGCCTTGCATCGCCAGTACCTCGCGCTCGCCCAAGCCAAGCGCTAAAGGGTTCACCAAAAACCGCGAATACCTGCCACGCCCTGCCCGCCCGCCTCGCGAGCGGTCGATACGTCTTTCCTTGTCATACCGCCCAACGCAAAGACCGGCAACGCCACGCCGGCCACGCATGCGCGGAATTGGGACCAGCCCAGTGGCTGCGCATTCGGATGCGTCGCAGTGGCGGCTACGGGTGACAGCGTGGCGAAATCTGCCACACCCTGAGCCAACGCCAGTTCCGCGGAATGGTGACAACTGGCGCCCACCCATTGCGCCAGCGGCAACGGTCGCTCCAGCACCGTGGCCAGTTGTGCCGCCTTGAGCTGCACACCAACGGAAGCGCCCAGCGCTCGCGCGCCTTCCACGTCGCCGCTGAGCAATAGTTGCGCGCCAACCTCGCTCGCCGAGCCCTGCAGAGCGGCGGCGAGCTCTCGCACACGCTCCACCGACCACAATGGCAGGCGCAGCAACACGAGGCGCTCGCCCGCCAGCAGCGCTTGCTCGATGCGCGCGTGCCACACGCTAAACGCCTCGGGTGGGACATCGGCTGGCGTCATCAGGTAACGCGATGGCAATTGCAGCGCGCGCAAAATGGGTCGATCGGCCGGGGCTAGCTGTTCCAAATCAACCCGCAAGGGGGGCAGCCATTGCCATGCCTGGCCCTCCAACGAGGTTGGCTCGCCCTGCCACTGGCGCACCATCCAGGCATCCAGCATCAGTTCGCGGTCGCCATAGCGCCAGGGCACCTGGATCAATGGCTCGGCGACGGTCGCCTCCACGCCCAGTTCTTCGCGCAGTTCTCGCACCAGGCCCGGCAGCGGCGCTTCGCCGGGCTCCAACTTGCCGCCGGGAAACTCCCACATCCCAGCCAAATGCTTGCCGGGCGGGCGCTGAGCGAGAAGCACGCGGCCCTCGCTGTCGATCATGACACCGGCCATGACATGCATGGCCGTTGCCGGATGTGAAGACAAGGAGGCCGCCCGCTCAGTCGTTGCGGATGTACTCGACCATGTCGAAGTCATAGGCGTGCTCGGCGTCTTTCTTGTGATGCACGCGGGAAACTTCGGTCCAGTCACTGAAATGCACGCCGGGGAAAAACGTGTCGGCGCCATCTACGGCAGCGTTGACCCAGGTCAGGTACAGACGCTTGGCCTGCGGCAAGGCTTCGGCATAGATCTCGCCGCCGCCAATCACCATCAGGCCGGTGCCGCCCGCACGGGCCAGCCCTTCGGGCAGCGAACGCACGGTGACCTGGCCCGGGAACGGTGCCTCATGCTTGCGACTGAGTACCAAATTGGTGCGGTCCGGCAGCGCGCGGCCCACGGCCACGGCGGTCTTGTAGCCCATCAACACGTACTTGCCGAGGGTGAGCTGCTTGAACCAGCGCAAATCGTCGGGCAGGTGCCAGGGCAGTTGTCCCTTGCGGCCAATGGCGAAGTTCTCATCCAGCGCGGCGATCAACGAAATAGCCATGGCAATCCTTGGTTCATCGACAGTGGGACGGCTCGCGTCGCCGGCCGATGGCGCCGCGCGGCCGATCTTAGCAGGATGCGAGGGCGCATCCACGGGCCATGGTGGCCCCGGTGTTACACCGCCACCGGCGCCTTGATGGCCGGGTGCGGCGTGTAATCGGTAATCGCAATATCTTCGTAGCGGAAATCGAAAATAGACCGCACGTCCGGATTCAGCACCAGCTTGGGCAAGGCACGCGGCTCGCGAGTGAGCTGCAAGCGCGCCTGCTCAATGTGGTTGCTGTACAGGTGTGCGTCACCCAGGGTATGCACGAAATCGCCCACGCCCAAGCCACACACCTGCGCCACCATGTGGGTCAGCAAGGCATAGCTGGCGATGTTGAATGGCACGCCCAGAAAAATGTCGCCCGAACGCTGATAGAGCTGGCAGCTCAGCTTGCCGTCGGCCACGTAGAACTGAAACAGCGCATGGCAGGGCATCAGCGCCATTTTCGGCAGTTCGCCGACATTCCACGCACTCACCACCAGGCGGCGCGAATCGGGATTGCGCTTGATCTCGTCTACCACCCAGCGGATCTGGTCCACCACGCCGCCATCGGCCGTGGGCCAGGCACGCCACTGTCGGCCGTACACCGGACCCAGCTCACCGTTGGCGTCGGCCCATTCGTCCCAGATGCTTACGCCATGCTCCTTCAGGTAGGCGGTGTTGGTGTCGCCCTGCAGGAACCAGATCAGCTCATGGATGATCGATTTCAGGTGCAGCTTCTTGGTGGTGACCAGCGGGAAACCGTCGGCCAGGTTGAAGCGCATCTGCCAGCCGAACACGCTGCGCGTGCCCGTGCCGGTACGGTCGGCCTTGACGGTGCCGTGGTCGAGCACGTGTTGCAGCAGATCCAGATAGGCACGCATCAGCTCACTCCTTGTCCGCCGCGGCGGCGGGCTTTGGCTGCAAGGTGGGCGCCTTGCGCGACAGGACCAGCAGCACAAGGCCGATCACGATCAACGGCAGCGACTGGATCTGCCCCATGGTGAGCCAGCCCCAGGCCAGATATCCCAGCTGCGGATCAGGCACGCGCACGAACTCCACCGCAAAGCGGAAGCAGCCGTACATCAGAGCGAACAGGCCCGAGACCAGGTAACGGGGACGCGGCTTGAGCGACACCAGGAACAGCACGGTAAACATCACCACGCCCTCCAGCAGCATCTCGTACAACTGCGAGGGGTGACGCGGCAAGCGATCCGGCGCATTGGGAAAGATCATGGCCCAGGGCACATCCGAGGGCTTGCCCCACAACTCGCCATTGATGAAGTTGCCCAGGCGCCCCAGGCCAAGGCCGATCGGCACCAGGGGCGCCACGAAATCGACCGTATCGAAGAAAGGCATACCGTGGCGACGCGACCACCACCAACCGGCCGTGAGCACGCCAAGCAGGCCGCCGTGGAAGCTCATGCCACCATCCCACACCCGCAGCAAGGCCAGCGGATCGGTCCAGATCCAGTGGATATCCGCGTAGAACAGCATGTACCACACGCGTCCGCCCACGATCACGCCCATCATGACGTAGAACGCGAGATCACCCAGCGCATCATGCGACACCGGCAAGCGTCCGCGGCGACGGCGGTATTCGGCCAGGAGCCAGGCGCCGAGAAAACCGCCCAGGTACATCAGGCCATACCAGTGGATTTGGAGCGGCCCAAGATGGAACGCGACAGGATCGAAGGCGACGGTGAAGGGCTGCGTCATCGGTGACTTGGGGCAAGCGGCAAAGGCCAAGTTTAGCCGGCTTGGCTCCGGCGCACGATCTCCCCTCCCCGCCTTCCAGCAGATTGGGCGCCCCCGCTACACTCTCCTCGCCGTATGGGGCCCGGAAAGGGCCGCGATCGGCGGCCATGCGGCACCTAGAGGGGGGTGACGAATGGTCCTTGGAGCCTGTTCACGCTCTCCGCTTAGCCCGCGTTGTGTTGGTGGAGCGGCGTGTGGCATAGCGCCTGACTGGCGGTCAGGTCGAGCCGCACACCGATTCCTGGCGGGCACACCAGCGCAACCTTTCGGGCCGGCGCGGGCCACCCGGAAAGTGTGAACAAGCTCTTCAGACAAGGAACGGCCCGGCGCGCTCCGGACGGTCCGTTCGGCTTGCGTCCGGAGCACTCTGGGGGAACATCGATGCTTCACCGACTGGCACGGACTGCGCTGTCCGTTAGCTTGCTGCTGCCTGCCGCCACCCTTGCGGCGGACCTGATACCCACCGAAGACTTTGCCCGGCATGCGCCTATCTCGCATCCGAAGCTGTCGCCCGATGGCAAATACGTCGCCGTTCGCATGGATGACAACGAAGGCAACATGCATGCACTGATGATCTACGCGGTCACGGACATGCAAAAGCCCGTGAGCATGCTGCGCATGCCCAAGTACGACCTGCCCATGGGCATCACCTGGGTCAGCCCGACCCGCCTGGTCGTCGCCAAGGGGCGCCAGCAAGGCTCGCTCGACAAACCCGTCTACTACGGCGAACTACTTGCCACGGACCTGGACGGCAAGCATCAGGACTATATCTTCGGCTACGACGGTGGCGGCACCCGCTCAGCCACCCGTGCCACCGACCGAGGCTGGGGCTACGTCGTCGGCCTGCCGGAGCAAGCCAACGGCCACTTCTATATGGGTGCCGAAGCCTGGGACAGTCGAGGCAAGTACTCGTTATACGACGTGGACGCGACGAAAAACACGCGGCGCCTGATCGGCCAGATCAACGAAACCGGCATGGACTTCATGATCGGCGCCGACGGCCTTGCGCACTTCGCCTACGGTAGCAACGACGAGGACAACTATGTCGTGTACCACCGCGAAGCCAACGGCTGGGCCCTTTTGAGCCATGAGCAGATAGGCGCGACTTTCCAGCCGATTACCTATGCGCCGGACAAGCAACGCATCTACGCGTACTACAACGCAGGCAACGGGCCATCAATGCTGGTGGAGCAGGACGAAAATGGCGGCAACCGCAAGGTGCTGGCCAAGATGGATTTCGGCGGCATCGGCGACATTCAGTGGACACCTTCGCCGCGTCAGCCGTTTGCGGTGACGGCGAGTACCGGCGTGCCCAAGCCCACGTACCTGGACCCTACCCTGCCCACCGCCAAGCTCCACATGGCGATCAGTCAGAAATTTCCGGGCACGTACGTGGATTTCGTGGACTTCAGCGAAGACGGGAGCACCTTGATGTTCAAGGTATCCAGCGATCGCGACCCGGGCAGCTACTACCTGATCGACACGCACAGCTACAAAGTGCACAAGCTGTTCAGCGTATATCCCTGGCTCGACCCGGCCAAGATGGCCGAACGCCGCCCGATACGCTTCAAAGCCAGCGATGGCACCGAACTGGAAGGCATCCTCACGATGCCGCGCGAACGCGGCGAGAGCATGCTTCCGATGGTGTTGTTGCCGCACGGCGGCCCGCATGGCGTGAGTGACGACTGGTTCTTCGACAACGACGCGCAGTTTCTCGCCAGTCGCGGCTACCTCGTTCTCCAAGTGAATTACCGAGGCTCCACCGGTCGCGGCCGCGAGTTCCAAGAAGCGGGCTACCTGCAATGGGGCACCGCCATCCAGCAGGACCTGATCGATGGCGTGCAGTGGGCCATCAAGGAGCAATACGCCGACCCGAAGCGGGTTTGTGTGTACGGTGCAAGTTTCGGCGGCTATTCCGCCATGATGACGACCATTCGCGCTCCCGGCCTGTTCAAGTGCGCCGTGGGTTACGCCGGCATCTACGACCTGGCGATGATGTACAAGAAGGGCGACATCAAAGAAGAGAAATACGGTCGCAGCTACTTGCGCAATGTGATTGGCAAGGACGACGCCGCCCTCGCGGCCAATTCGCCCACCAAGCTGGCCGACAAGATCGACGTGCCGGTATTGCTGGTGCACGGCGAAGACGACCAGCGCGCACCGTTCGCCCAGGCCAAGGCCATGCGCGCCGCCCTGGATGCCGCACATAAGCCTTACGAGTGGATCGCCAAGCCCGGCGAAGGTCACGGCTTCTACAGCGAGAAAAACGCCGCGGAGTTCTACAACGCGTTGGCCGCCTTCCTGGATCGCCATATTGGCGCAGGAGCCGGCCCGCAAGCGGCCGCGGTACCGTGAAACAACGAGAGGGCGCTTCGGCGCCCTCTTCGTAAGTCAAGACCATGCAAATAGTTTCATGAGTAACTGATAAGCGTGACAGCTAGGTTGCACGCTGGCGTCACTTTGTTTTAACTTCGGGATTACGTCGCCTGTCCCCCAAGCCTGGCGATGCCGTGGCGCGCCAGCCCCTCCCCAGGGCGTGACGTGCCTTCCCCAATATCCAGAGGTCCAGCCGCTAGCGCGCTGGCTGATGGCTATTTTTTGTTCGGAGTTCCACAACAATGAAGCAAAAGACACTGCTGGCTACTGCCATCGCCGCAGCGCTCGTGCTGCAGACGTGGTCGGTGGCCGCACAGGATGCCGCACCCGCCCAGGCTGACCAGGGCACGGCCAAGAGCCTCGAAACCGTCACTGTCACTGGCTCGCGCATCCGCAGCGTGGACGTTGAGACCTCGCAGCCGATCTTCACCATGGATCGTGCCGCCATCCAGGCCACGGGCCTGACCAACGTCAACGACATCATCGCTCGCATGCCGTCGGCGGGCACTCCGGACATCACCCCGCAGGACACCCTGTCCTCCGGCGCCGATGTAGGTGGTCGCTACGTCAACATCCGCAACCTGGGTTCCAACCGTACCCTGGTGCTGGTCAACGGCCGCCGCTGGAGCACCAGCCTGTCGGGCCTGACCGACCTGTCGACCATTCCGGTGTCGATGATCGACCGCATTGACATCCTCAAGGATGGCGCCTCCTCGATCTATGGCTCCGACGCCATCGGCGGCGTGGTCAACATCATCACCAAGGAAAAGTTCGACGGCGCGGAAGCCAACGTCTACTTCGGCCAGAACGGCAAGGGCGACGGCACCACCACGAACTACGACTTCACCTGGGGCCACAGCACCGAGAAGAACTCGCTGATCGTCGGCGCGTCGTACCAGAACACCGACCCGATGTGGAACAGCGAGCGTAGCGAAACCGACTACGCCAACGGCCCGCGTCATCCGGAAGACGGCTGGAGCGCCACCGCGCCCTACGGCCGCATCATCGACCCGCGCGCTGCAGGCACCGCCGGCGCCGGTGAGTACGTCAAGGGCAAGTGGGTGCCGAACCAGTACGTGATCAATCACGGCTCCACGGGCACCAACGACCTGGGCAACTATCACCTGTACGACGGCACCAGCAACGCCGACAAGTACAACACGCAGAACGACATGACGTTCCGCGCCGGTTCCAAGCTGAAGAACCTGTTCCTGCAGGATCGCTACAAGCTGACCGACAACATCACGCTGCACGGCATGGCCAGCTACAGCACGCGCGATACCTCCAGCCAACTCTCGGGCTATCCGTTCTCCAGCGGCGGCACCGGCGTGGTGCTGAGTGGCCAGAACGCCTATAACCCATTCCCCGGTCAGGACGTCAACTTCTATCGCCGTACGGTTGAGCTGCCGCGCATTACCTGGGGCAACTCCAAGCTCGCCCATATCGACGTTGGTGCGGAAGGTTACTTCCAGTTCCTCGGTCACGACTGGAGCTGGGACGCGAACTACACCTACTCGCAGAACAAGATCCGCCAGATCGGTTCGGGCAACCTGAATCTGGTCAATGCGCAGAACGCGCTGGGTCCGACGACCATGGTCAATGGCCAGCTGGTCTGCGCCGACGCTACGGCGCGTGCTGCCGGTTGCGTGCCGTGGAACATCCTGGCTGGTCCGGGCGCCACTCCGCAGTCGGTGCTGAACTACATCAACTACATCGAAACCAACCGCCAGAAGAGTACGACCGACGACTGGACCGCCAACGTGTCCGGCGGCCTGTTCGATCTGCCGGCCGGTACGGTGAACCTGGCAGTGGGCGTGGAGCATCGCGGCGAGAAGGGCAGCTTCAACCCCGACGCCAACGTGGCCGCTGGCCTGACCACCGACCTGGCGGCTGCGCCGACCAGCGGTGCGTACAACACCAACGAAGCGTACGCCGAACTCGACGTGCCGCTGCTGCGTGACCTGCCGGGCGCCCAGGAACTGGGCATTAACATCGCCAGCCGTTACTCGCACTACAGCAACTTCGGCAGCACCACCAACAACAAGTACAGCTTCCGCTACCGTCCGTTCGCCGACCTGCTGGTCCGCGGCACGTTCGCGCACGGCTTCCGCGCGCCGACGCTCGACAACCTGTATGCAGGCGATGCGCAGAGCTTCGAGACCTTCCTCGACCCGTGCGACTCGGTGTACGGCGCCGCCGCCACCAGCAGCACCGTGGCAGCCCGCTGCGCCAGCATCGGCCACGGCGTGCCGACCGGCTACCAGCAGGTGAACAACACCTCCGGCAAGCCGATCACCAACAACAACGGCAGCCAGACCCCGGTGCCGTTCATCTCCAGCTCCAACCCGAACCTGCAGCCGGAACAGTCGATCACCCGTACCCTGGGCCTGGTCTACAGCCCGCACCAGGTTGATGGCCTGGACTTCACTGTCGACTACTACAACGTCTACGTGAAGAACATCATCACCGCGGTCGACGCGCAGGACACGCTGAACTACTGCTACATCCAGAACGATCCGTCGTTCTGCGGTAACTTCCAGCGCGCCACCGTCGCCAACCCCGCCACGGGCGTGGCGGTAGGTACCGTCAATCAGCTGAACGAGAGCCTGTACAACCTCGGCACGCTCAAGACCGAAGGCTACGATGTCGGCATCCATTACCGCCTGCCGGAAACCTCGTTCGGCCGCTTCCGCATCGCTTCGGACAGCACCTACCTGACCAAGTACGAGATGGTCAGCGGCCCGGGCGCCACGGCCAAGACCCCGGTTGGCTTCATGTCCGGCGAAGACGGCATGTACCGTCTGCGTTCGAACCTGCAGGTGGATTGGGATTACCGCGAGTTCGGCGCAAGCTGGACGGTCCGTTACTACTCGGGCCTGAAGGACATCTGCTACGACAACACCCCCGGTACAGAAGTCGAGTGCAGCTCGCCTGGCTACACCAACCCCTGGTGGGGCACCTATGGCATGAGCCAGAAGGGTTCGGTGGCGTTCAACGATGCGCAGTTCCGTTACACCGCACCGTGGAAGGGCGTGTTCACCGTAGGCGTGAACAACATCTTCAACAAGAAGGGTCCGTTCTACTACGCGGTGACCACCTCGGGTACCGGCAGCTCGCCGTACAACCCGGCGTTCGACATCGACCGTTACTTCTACGTGTCGTACAACCAGAAGTTCTAAGCTCCAACGAGCCGAAAACGTAAAAGGCGGGCCCTCGGGCCCGCCTTTTTTTTGTTCGCTTGATTACCGACAGAGAGCTATCTTTGTGCAGGTGCGCAGTCGAATCAGCACACACCTACCAATCGCACGGCCGCCCGTCGCTCGGAACTCCATACCGTACAAGGGCCGACGTGCTGTCGAGCAACGACTCGACACAACGCCGAGCCGTTGACCGCAAAACTCATCAAGCCAGATGCACCTGCACGTCTTGCTGCACCAGCGCGTCGGTGTTGAGCAGCGCGTTGTGATAGACGGTGTAGGAAACGCCATCCATCGCCACCGTGCCGCCCTGTGCCCACGGGCCGACATCCGTGCCGTCCTTGAGCACGTGCGACAGCTCCAACGTGTCGGTGGCATCGCCCTTCACCAGCATCTGCGTCGCGTGGTCGGCCACGAACAGATCCTTGCCACCCAGGTCCAGCACGTCACCGGCCGTGAGCTTGAGCGTGTTACCGCCCTCCTTCCCCAGGTCGATCACCTCCACGCCGCTGACCTTGCCGGTCACCAGCGAGAAGTCCAGCACCTGATGCGTGCCCGTGAGCGCCAGCGTATCGATGCCACCATGGCCGTCGATGCGGGTGCCTTCGCCATCAAGCGTGTGGACGTCCGCCACCGTCATGGTGTCATTGCCATCCGTGCCGTCTGCCGCTACATGTGCCGTCACCTGGATGGTCTGCACTGACGGCGCAGGCGCAACACCTTCCTGCATGACGCCCGGTAACACCTGCGCTGAATCCGGCGAAACCGCATGCGCGTTGTCCGCGGCCGGCGCTGCGCCATCTCCCGGCTGCGATGCCGACGGCGCCTCTGCCATTGCCGGACGGTGCTCCGCCGACGATACCGGATCATCCGAGTGATCAACCGTAAGCCCAGGCACCACATCGATCATCGGCTCGCTCATCGGCTCCATAACTTGGGCCGAGAACGGGGTCGTGGCGTACTTCATGGCCTCGTCGCCCCACCAGAGATCAAAAAGATTTCCTCCGGCGTCACCAGCAGTACCACCAGTGTTTTCATAGCCCATACGGATTATGAAAGAGGTAATCAGGCGGCCCGCAGGGGCAAGAAAAGTGTAACGGCCGCCAAGATGACTGTCGGGCGCAATCGCTTGAGTAGCAAAGAGGACGCCATTTTGATCGTAAAAATCAATGAGATTAGGGTCCGTCGCCACCTTGCCATGGAAATCCAAATAAGTGAATGAAATCGCGTTGGTGGGGCCCGAAGTCATTGTGAATCTGTAAGAGCTATCGCAAGAAAGAAAGAGACCGGTTACTCCTATCGTCGGAGCAATTTTTTGAGATATGGGGCCCTGCGTAATCTGCGTGAGTTTCACGCCAGATGCATAGGTGAATGACTCCCCTACAGCCAGCTGTCTCTTGTAGTCCGTATCAAATGACTCAAAGCCAGATGTGCTTGCCGCTACCACCGTAATGTTAAAGGCCGTTGAAGTTGCCGAGTTGCCGGCTGCATCGGTGGCTGTCACAGAGAACGCATGGCCACCAAGGACCAGATCGTTCTGCGGAGTGAACTGCCAGTCTCCGGAAGCATTGGCCTTGGTGCTGCCCAGCACGATGGAACCGTCCTTGACGACCACCACCGAACCGGCTTCGGCCTTGCCCATCAGTCTGGGTTTCGTATCATCCGTCGAAGCGCCATTACCAAAGATCCCCTGCTCCTTGCCCACAGTATCCACGAAACTGGTGATCGTAGGCTGCGCAATGACGCTATCTACCGTTACCGTCCACGACGCGCCCAGTTCGCTGGTGTTGCCAGCAAGGTCCACTTGCTTGGCGGTAAAGACGTGCGAACCCTCGTTCAGCGCCGTACCGGGCTGGAACGACCAGGTGCCATCGGACAGTACCGTTGCCGTGCCGAGGTAGCCGCCGTTGTCGTACACCGAGACCGTGGCACCCTTCTCACCGGTACCCTTGATAAGCGGCCTGTTGTCGTTGGTCAGACCGTTGTTACCAATCGCACCCACGATACCGCCCGCTACGGCGTCGATGACGCCGGTGATCACCGGTGCGAGTGCAGTCAAGTCCACCGTCACCGTCCAGGCCGTGCTCAGCGGGCTGGTGTTACCCGCCAGGCTAACCTGGGAGGCCGTAAAGTCGTGCTTGGCTTCCGACAGTGCCGTGGTGACGTTGTATGACCAGGTGCCATCGGTCTGCACAATCGCCGTGCCTAGCGCCTTGCCGTTGTCGTACACGGTCACCGTCGCGCCCTTTTCACCCGTGCCCTTGATCACCGGCTTGGTGTCGTCGGTGACACCGTTGTTGGCCACCTGACCCGTGATGCTGCCCACCGCGTCGTTGACGCTGGTGATCACCGGCGCGGTAGCGACGGTGTCCACCACGTTGAGGCTCCAGCTGTTGCCGGTCTGCGTATTGCCTGCCAGGTCCTTCTGCTGCACGACTAGCGTATGACTGCCGTTGCTCAGCGGCGCGCTCGGATGCACCGTCCAGTTGCCGCTGCCATCCACGATGGCCGAGCCCACCCGCGTGGCGCCGTCGTACACGCTCACTGTGGCGCCTACCTTACCGGTGCCCGAGAGGATCGGCTTGGTGTCGTCCGTGGTGCCGCCATTGGCTACCGCGCCCGTCACTGCGCCCACCTGGTCCAGCACCTGCTTAATGGCCGGGGCCGTGCTAGCGGCGTCGATCGTGAAGCTCCAGCTGTTACCGGTCTGCGCGTTGCCCGCCAGGTCCTTCTGCTGCACCGTCAGCGTGTGGAGGCCATTGCTCAGCGTGCGACTCACCGGCAACTCCCACGTGCCATCGTCTTCCACGATGGTTCTGCCGATCAGGGTGTCTCCTTCGTAGATGCTCACGGTGGCGCCAGCCTTACCGGTGCCCGAGAGCAAAGGCCTCGCGTCGTCGGTTACGCCACCGTCGAGCACGGCACCCGTCTCCACACCGATCTGATCGAGCACCTGGGTGATCGCTGGCACAGCGCCGGCGGTATCGATGGTGATCGACCATTTATCACCGACCGGGCTGGTGTTGCCGACGAGGTCCGTCTGGTTGGTCGTGAACTCGTGCCAGCCATCCGCCCGTGGCTGACTGATCTCGTAGGTCCAATGACCGGTGGAATCGACTACGACCGACCCCATCGACTCTCCGTTGTCATACACGTTCACTGTGGCGCCGGCCTTACCCGTACCCACGAGCTTGGGTTTGTTATCGTCCGTGACACCGTGGTCGAGCACGGGGCCCTTCATCGAGCCCACCGCGTCCAGCACGGCGGTGATGCGCGATACGCCCAGCGGCTGACTGTCGATGACGATAGCCCATGGATCGCTTAAACCACCGCTGTTTCCCAGCGGGTCCATGCTGCCCACTCGAATGCTGTGCGGGCCGTCCGCCAACGGTTCGGAGGGCGAGAACTGCCAATTGCCCTCTCCGTCGGCAACGACGATACCGACGACCGCGCCGTCGTCGAAGATCAGGATCAGGTTCCAAGCTGGACCATGACCGGACAGCACCGGGCGAGCTTCATCGGTGATATCGCCGTCCTTCATGGCCCCCTGGCGCTGACCGGAATAGTCCATCATCGTATCGATAGTGGGCGCGCCGGGGGCCGCGGTCGCCACGGCCAGCGCCGGCGCCATCGTCGTCGCAACGTCCGCCTGCGACTCATGGCTCGGCGCAGTCGTGGACGCAATGGTCACGGGTGCGGACGCGACGGGCGTCGTCCCTGCGGCTTCCTGCAGGACCACCTCTTCGGACGCCTCGCTGGCCGCAAGAATCGCTTCGGCCTTCGCGACGGGGTCGATCCCGCGATGGGTCACCGACGGCGCTTGCGAGGCCACGCGCAGCTCTTCCAGCGCACGGGCGGGCATATCGTTCACCACTTCCGGCGCCAGTACGCAGGATACAGCCTCCGATGCCGAGGCCTGGTGGCTCACCTCGGCCGGTACGGCGTAGGCGTGCAATTGGCCATCCGTATCCAGACCCTGCAGTGCGCTAGGCGAATGGTTGTAGTAGTCGTGAATGATCAGTTGCGGATCATCCGCCTTGCCATGGCCGCTTACATGCAGCTGTTGCCCCACCCGCTTGAGCAGCAGCGATGAGGGACCGTGACCCTGCCGGCCATCGGCCAGCACGTAGCGGCCTTGCGGGAAGGCCGTGAACTGCAGAGGCATGCCCGGACGGGTAAGACCCAGATCGAAGGTCCAGGGGGTCAGGTGATCGTCGACGACGATGAGCTTTAGGGAGGAGGTAGTCACGACAAATATATCCACAAGAATGAATTGGGGCGGGTGCCACGGACGGGGCACCCCAAAAAAAGCGGGTAAGAAAAAGGAACTGCGCGGGGTTTTCGATCAATGGACAACGATGGCGGCCGAACGGTAAGGCTCGTTCCGACGTGTGCGTGCTGTGCCCGGTGAACTCACCGGGCACAGCGCCTTGGGTATTACACGAGGTGCGTGTGGATCTCCTGCTGTACCAACGCGTCGGTGTTGAGCAGCGCGTTGTGATAGACGGTGTAGGAGGCGCCATCCATCGCCACCGTGCCGCCCTGCGTCCACGGGCCGACATCCGTGCCGTCCTTGAGCACGTGCGACAGCTCCAGCGTGGCGCTGGCGTCGCCCTTCACCAGCATCTGCGTGGCGTGGTCGGCCACGAACAAGTCCTTGCCGCCCAGGTCCAGCACATCGCCTGCCGTGAGCTTGAACGTGTTGCCATGCTCAGCGCTCAGGTCGATCACCGCCGCACTTGCCTTGCCAGCCAATGCGCTGAAGTCAAGCACCTGATGCGTGTCCGCAAAGACCAACGCGTCGATGCCGCCATGGTGCGGTGCCAAGCCATTCGCGGCCGGCTCGTGCTCGACCATCGTGCTGACCTGCATCGCCTCCGCCGGCATCGCAAACGCCGACGGTGCCACGTTCACCGTAACGCCCGACTGCACCAGCACTTCACCACCCGTAAGGTCGTTGGTGTAGACGTTGTAGCTCACGCTATCCACCGTGGCCGTGCCCGCGCCCGTCCACGTGCCCGCGCCACCCATGGCCAGGCCCGACAGGCTCACCACGTCGCCGGCATCGCCCTTCACCATCAACTGCACGTGTCCATCCGCGCGGAAGGCGTTGATGCTGCCCAGGTTCAACACGTCGTCGATCGCGAGCTTGAGCGTGTTGTTGCCCGTGCCCGTGATGTCGATCACTTCGATGCCGCTGAGCTTCTGCACGCCACCGCTGTTGAGTGCGGTGACATCCAGCACCTGGCCCGCACCGGTGAGCTTGAGCGTGTCGATGCCCGACCCACCATGCACACCCGACGTGCCCAACAGGCTGGGATCGGCCACAGTGAACACCGTGTCGCTGTTACTGCCGTAATAGTCACCCGAGCCGGCCACCACGCTCTGCGTCGTCGCCTGCGCCTGCGTACTCAGCACGCCATTCAACTGGATGTTGTCGAACGTCACGCCGTCGACGCCCCGGCCGGTAGCGATCGTCAGGGAGTAGAACAGCTCGCCATTCGGGGTCGCATACGAAATACGATGCGCCTCGAAGCGGTCGTCGTTCAACGTCAGCTTGCCCACCTGCTGGCCGTTCTGGTCGAAGAACGTGACGATCGTGGGGCCAAAGCCCTGGGACTGCAGGTTACCCAGGTCAAAGGCGATGGACGAGGCCGGACCCGCAAGCAGGTCGATCCTGGCCGTACCGCTGACCAGCAGGCGCGAGGTGTCGTTCTTCTCATTGCCCGAGGTGTCACCCGAGATCACACCCGTTGCCACGCCAGCCGGCGAGTCGGTCACGGCGGTGATGCGCAGGCCACCCATGTCGAACACGTCACCCTTCTTCAGGTAGCCATTCGTGCTGAGGCCCTCGAAGTCGTAGAACTGCGTCGCCGTGGTCACGCCCATGGATGCATTGCCGGCCTGGTCCACCACATAGGCCATGAGGCCCGTGGCTACCGGTGCCTGCGCCTGCGGCACCAGTAGGCTCGCCGTACCCGAGGCGATGTCCGCCGCCGTGAGGGTGTGCTGGAACGTCTTGCCAGCCGCGCAGACCATCAACACGTCACCGGCCTTCGCACCACCAGCCGCCAGCGACACGGTGACGGTCATCGAGCCATTGTCGCGCCAGGCGGTATCCATGCCCGTGAGGGTGCTCGGTGGCGTCGTGTCCAACACGATCGCCTGCGTTTCCAACCCGCCACTGAGGCCCGAGGCACTGACGACACGCGTCTGCACCACCCAGTCGCTGCTATGGGCATTCGGGTCGGTGACGAACCACGTGCCATTGGCGTTGACCGTGGCATTCACCCACGTCGTACCACCGTCGGTGCTCACCTGCACCCTGTCGCCTGCCTGCGGGCTGCGCGACAAGTGGCCAGTGATCAGACGCCCGGCCGAACCGTCGTTGGTCAACAAGTCGGTGGAGGAGAGACCGCTGTCCTTGCCAATGGTGTCGATCAGGGCGGTAGTGGTTATCACCGATTCCACGGTGAGGTTCCAACTGTTGCCGCTCTGCGTGTTACCTGCCAAGTCCTCCTGCTGCACGCTCAGCGTGTGGGGGCCATCGGCCAGCGGATCGCTCGGATACACTGTCCATTGGCCATTGCCATCGACGATGGCCGAGCCCACCAGCGTTTTGCCGTCGAACACGCTCACCGTGGCACCGACCTTACCAGTACCCGAGAGGGTCGGCTTGGTGTCGTCAGTAGTCGCGCCGTCCTTCAGCGGGCCCGTTACCGATCCGACGGCGTCCATCACCTCAATGATGACCGGCAGGACCGCGCCGCCCGCATCCAACGTGAAATTGAACGGAGGGGTACTCTCGGGGCTGACGTTGCCCGCCTTGTCGGTCGCCGTCACGGTCAGCTCATGACCACCGTTGCTCAGCGGCTCGCTCGGCTGCAGCGTCCAGGAACCGTCCCGATCGGCTGTGGTCGAACCGATCAGCTCGCCACTGTCGTACACCTTCACCGTCGAGCCGGCTTCGGCCTTGCCGCTGATCACCGGATGGGCATCATCGGTCACATCGCCACGGTTCAGCGGGCCGGTCTTGTCGCCCACGTTGTCGGTCACCACGTCGATGCTCGGCTTGGCCGGCGGTGTGGTGTCCACGATGATGATGATCGGATCGCTCGGATCGCTCTCGTTGCCCGCCGGATCGGTCTCGATCACTTCCAGCTTGTGTTCGCCATCGGGGAGCCCAGTTTCCGGCGTGAACGTCCAGTTGCCGTTTTCGTCGACCACGGTAGTGCCGAGTATCTCGCCGTTGTCGATGATGGTGATGGTGTCGCCCGGGTCGCCCTTGCCATTCAAGGTCGGGGTGTTGTCGTCGGTGGATTCGCCATTGCCGACCGGGCCGGTCACGTCGCCCACGTTGTCGATGACCTCGACGCCTTCCGGCTTCGCCGGCTGCACCGTGTCCACGATCACGAGCCACGGCTTGCTCTTCTCGCTCACGTTGCCGGCCGGGTCGGTTTCGGTCACCTCGAACTTATGCGGACCATCCGGCAGCGGGGTGGTCGGCTTGAACGACCACTCGCCCGAGCCGTCGACCACTACGCTACCGATCGGATTGCCGTTATCGATGATGGTGATGAGGTCGCCCGGCTCACCCTTGCCGACCAGCACCGGCGTGGTGTCGTCGGTGGAGTTGCCATCGGGGATCGAGCCCTGCTTGTCGCCCACGTTGTCGAGGATGTCGCCGATATGCGGCTGGCTCGGGGCGGTGGTATCGATCACCAGCTCGAAGCCTGCCGTCGGTGCGCTCTCGCCCGACACCGGGGTGGTCACCGTTGCCGTGATGGTGTGCTTGCCTTCGGTCAGGTCGACGTTCGGCGTGAGGCTCCACTTGCCATCGGCGCCGGCCACGACCGAGCCGACCGACTGGCCGTCCACGTACACGGTCACCGTGCCGTTCGGCGTGGCCTTGCCGGTGATTTCCGGACGCTTGTCATCCGTGCTCTGCCCCGAGATCAGCGCACCCGTGACCGAGCCCACATGGTCCACGACCTGGTTCAGCGCAATCGCCACGCCGGAGGTGTCCACCACCAGCGGGAACGGCGCACTCTTCTCGCTCTCGTTACCGGCTGCGTCGGTCGCCGTCACTTCCAGATTATGGTTGCCATCGGTCAGCGGCTTTGCTGGACGCAGCGTCCAGTTGCCGTCCTTGTCGGCGGTGGTCGAGCCGATCGGCTCGCCGTTGTCGTACACCGTCACTGTCGAGCCCGGCTCCGCCTTGCCCGAGAGGGTCGGGTTGGCATCGTCCGTCGTATCGTTCTTGTGCAGCGGGCCGGTAACCTGGCCGACGGCGTCGATCACATCGGTGATGCTCGGCGCATCCGGTGCCACGGTGTCCACCACAAACGGGTGCCCACCGGACGGCACGCTCTTGTTGCCCGTGGCGTCTTCGGCCTGCGCCGTAATCGTGTGCTGGCCGTCGGTCAGCTTTTCGGTCGGGATGACGCTCCACTTGCCATCCGGGCCCACCGTGGCGGTGCCCAGCAGCTTGTCGCCGTTGTCGTACACGTAGATGGTCTGGCCCGGCTTCGCCGTGCCCTGGATCTCCGGACGTGCGTCGTCGGTCACGCCGTTGGGCATGATGTTGCCGGTGATCGCACCCACGTGGTCGATCACACCGGTGATGGCCGGCGCGCTCGGCACGCCACCCGCATCCAGCGTGAAGTCGAACGGATCGCTCGGATCGCTCTTGTTACCGGCCGCATCGGTCGCCGTCACCGTCAGTTCGTGACCACCGTTGCTCAGCGGCGTGCTCGGCTGCAGCGTCCAGGTACCGTCCGGACCGGCCGTGGTCGAACCGATCAGCTTGCCGTTGTCGTACACGTTCACCGTCGAGCCGGGGTCCGCCTTGCCGCTGATCACCGGACGGGCATCATCGGTCACATCGCCACGGTTGAGCGGGCCAGTCTTGTCGCCCACGTTGTCGGTCACCACGTCGATGCTCGGCTTGGCCGGCGGTGTGGTGTCCACGATGATGATGATCGGATCGCTCGGATCGCTCTCGTTGCCCGCCGGATCGGTCTCGATCACTTCCAGCTTGTGTTCGCCATCGGGGAGCCCAGTTTCCGGCGTGAACGTCCAGTTGCCGTTTTCGTCCACCACGGTGGTGCCGATCACGTTGCCGTTGTCGATGATGGTGATGGTGTCGCCGGGGTCGCCCTTGCCATTGATCGTGGGCTTGTTGNACCACGGTGGTGCCGATCACGTTGCCGTTGTCGATGATGGTGATGGTGTCGCCGGGGTCGCCCTTGCCATTGATCGTGGGCTTGTTGTCGTCGGTTGCGTCACCGTTGGTGAGCGGACCCGTCTTGTCGCCCACGTGATCGATCACCTCGCCGATTTCCGGCTTGGCCGGCGGCGTGGTGTCCACGATGATGATGATCGGCTCGCTCGGCTCGCTCTTGTTGCCCGCCGGATCGGTCTCGATCACTTCCAGCTTGTGCTCGCCATCGGGCAGCGGCGTTTCCGGCGTGAATGTCCAGTTGCCGTTTTTGTCCACGATCGTGGTGCCGATCACGTTGCCGTTGTCGATGATGGTGATGGTGTCGCCCGGGTCGCCCTTGCCATTGATCGTGGGCTTGTTGTCGTCGGTTGCTTCACCGTTGGTGAGCGGACCCGTCTTGTCGCCCACGTGATCGATCACCTCGCCGATTTCCGGCTTGGCCGGCGGCGTGGTGTCCACGATGATGATGATCGGCTCGCTTGGCTCGCTCTTGTTGCCGTTCGGATCGGTTTCGATCACTTCGAGCTTGTGCTCGCCCTCGGTGAGCGGCTCTTCCGGCCTGAACGTCCAGTTGCCGTTCTCGTCCACCACCGTGCTACCGATAACGTTGCCGTTATCGATGATGGTGATGGTGTCGCCCGGGTTGCCCTTGCCGCCCAGGGTTGGCCGGGTATCGTCCGTGGAGTGGCCGTTTTCGACCAATCCGGTTTTGTCGCCAACGTTGTCGATGATCTGGTTGATGCTCGGCTGCTGTACCTCATTCTCGACTTCCTTGGCCGGCGGCAGAGGTTGCGGCTTGGGCTTCACGCCGCCATGGCCACCCTGGATCAAGCCAGCGCCAACGCTACCCAGTGCCCCCAGCCCGATCACGCCGAGACCCAGCATGTTCATGCCACCCGCCATCGCGCCACCGAGCAGGGCCAGCGGCACGCCAGCTACCGCATCGCGCCCCAATACCTGCGCTGCGTCCACGTCGTTCAGCAGCGCAGCAATCTGGTGCGAATCTTCCGCATCGCTCGCTACGTAGGCGTGGTACTGGCCGTCTTCGCCCAGACCGATCAGCTGCTCGTCGTTGGTTTCGTAGTAGCCGTCGATGACGAGTTCGGGATCATCGACCGAACCGCCCTCCAGGATCACATGAAGATCCTTGCCCACACGCTTGACCGTAATGTTCTGGGGGCCAAAGCCATGCTCACCGGCCATCAGCACGTACTTGCCATGAGCAAGTGCCTTCAAGTGCACGGGCTGCCCCGGCTTGCCGGCGCGGAGGTCGAGGGTTTGAACTACACGCTGGCCGTCAACGACAACGAGCTTTACGGTCTGATCGATCACGAGGGTCTTTCCTGAAGGGGATAATTTCGATGACGGGCGACATCCCCGTCTGTTTTCAAATGCGGAAACGGCGCATTGCGATCAAACGCTGCGCCGACAAAATCGGTTACAACATCAGCTCTTGCTCTAAGCAAACCGGGTTGAACTCCAATCCCGAACTACAGATAAAGCGACACATGAGCCCCCTGACCCATGCGTCGCTCCTGTTACTGGGATGCTCACGTGCCGGACAGCCGTCGCCGTGACTCACCACCTTTGCAATTCTTTTCATTACACACAGACCATCGACGAGATCGAGAAGGACGCCATAGCCATAGGTTTTTTGGTTATCTCAAGGCCGAGCGTGTGCCCGTGTTCTTGAGCCAAACGCACTGCCGCGATGAAACAAGCATTGCTTTTCGTCACGCCCAACCAGGACGAAACGAGTTGTACGGGTTTGTCGAAGCTGCGATTTTTCTAGCCAATCGGCGCATCGCCAGTAGGACAGGTCTGACATTTCAACGAGCTTTGTCTTACTCCTCAAAGGGCAGGCCAACCAGCGTTATAAACACGGCGGGCCTTGCGAACATGACAACTCACAGCAACCGCGGGCCGCGATCTTGCTCGCAGCGAAGAGCGATCTCCATCGGAGAATTCTTGGTCTTTGCCTGAGCATGAATGGCGCTCACTTGCCGGTAAGGCGAGCAAGAACTTTCTTAAATCACTCGACATGGGACCGGGGCTACAGCGGCCACTGTTGCAGTATCGGGCACTTCCCGATCAACCTTCCGCCTGCTTGCGCGTCACCGCACGGCGATCCAAGTGAAGGATATGGCCTGAAGAAATGTGAGATTTCGCTGGCACTTGATCAATTGAGACATGATCGACATACAGAGAAGAGGTCACGGGATTAATCGCTGACCTTTGTCGCCAGCCAAATGTCGCTATCGCCACCGCCAGGTCGCGATGCCCGTCATGCTCCGCGCTCTCTCGACATTGCGGGTCAAGACACGACGCAATGAATGCGACAAGGTACCGAACTATTTCATCCTTGTCTGACAGAGTGGTCTGACTATCCAACCCATCATTGGCGCCCCACACGGACAGCACGATGCGCGCATTCAGCGCCATGCTGGCCCGTTTAATTTTTCAATTGCCCTTTGATGGTTTCAGTCATGCACACCATGCCGTCCCTTCGCGCTACGCCTAAGCGTGGCAACGCCTCCACCAAAATTGCATTCATCAAGCGCCCGCTCACTGCAATCATCGGACTCTCCATTGCCCTGGCTACCGCCTCGGCCAGTGCGCAAACCAAACCGAGCCAAGGCGCACCCGCCGGCGCTGCACCACTCAACACCAAAGTCCCGGCGTCCGCTGCGCGCAATTCACTAACCGCCCGCATGCCTCTTGCCACTTCGGCAACGGGCAACGTCGTCGCCGTCGATCCTCGCCCGGCGCTGCTTAGCGCCATGGAGGCCGCCATCGGTCGCAGCCCTGGCCTGCTTCAGGCCGATGCGGAATACCGCGCCGCCAAGGCGGACGTGAGCGAAGTGAAGGGCCAGCGCTGGCCGCAAGTACAGATCAGCTCTCAGACGAACGCCGTCACCGTGGGCGGCCCCAAGGACGATACAGCCAGCAACCGCGGCCAGATGGCCATCAATATCAATACCAATGTGTACGACTGGGGGCGCGTGAGCAAACTGGTAGGCAGCCGCTCGCAGCTCGTGGAGGCTGGTCTTCAGCACTACAACGCCGAGATGGACAACACGGCATATCAGGTGGCTTCGTACATGACCGACTTGGCCAAGCAGCGCCAACTCGTGTCGATCAGCGAAGAATATGTCACCCGCATGACTGAGCTGGTGAGGATGCTCGGCGATATCGTGCAGGTCGACAAGGGTCGCGCGAGCGAATTGACCCAAGCCAAGGCACGTCTGCTGCAGGCCGAGGCGATGCGCGATGACGCGCAGGCCAAGGCTCGCAATGTCGAGATCAACCTGCGCAAGCTGATCGGCGACCGCCCGCTTTCGCTGCCCGCATCCACGGTGTGGAATGTCACCCAGGCGCCTGTGGATAGCTTGCTGGGCAAGATGGACGACCACCCCTCTCTGCTGCAGGCTCACGCCGAAGCCGAGTCTGCGCGCCTGTATGCCGGAGCGGTCAAGGCTGCAGCACTCCCCGCGTTGAACTGGCAGGTAAGCAAGGCTACCGGCCGGGATATCTATGGTCGCCAACAAGGCGTGCAGACGATGCTCACGCTCAACTGGAACGCATTCCAGGGTGGCTCGGCGCGCGCGGCGCATCTGGCGGCCATTCAGCACGCCGAGGCCAGCGAGCACAAGCTGGACCAACAGCGTCTCGATATCGAAACCGCAATCCGCGCCGCGCATGACGACGCCAAGTCGCTGCTCGGCCGCGCGAGCCTCTACGCCAACTTGTCCACCGAAACCGATACGGTGCGCAAGGCGTTCTTTGACCAGTGGTATCACCTGGGTCGTCGCACGTTGCTGGACGTGCTCATTGCCGAAAGCGAGTACTACGGTAACCGTATGAGCGAAGTGCAGAGCCGCTTCGATGGTTATCAGGCCGTGTTCCGCGAGTATGCGAGCGCGGGCGAGCTAGTCCGTTGGATGAAGGGCCACTGACATGATCGAAATGCTCGCCGCCCTACCCTGGGGTGCTCTCTTTCAGATCATCCTGATCGATCTACTGTTAGGCGGCGACAACGCGGTGGTGATTGCACTGGCCTGCCGGAATCTTCCGGCGGCGCAGCGCAATCGCGCCATCGCATGGGGCACCGCCGGTGCGATCGTTTTGCGACTCGCGATGGTGTCGGTCGCCGTCGTACTGATGGATGTCGCCGGCATCAAGCTGGTCGGCGGCCTTCTGTTGGCGTGGATCGGCATCAAGCTGCTGGCACCCGGGGACGACGACGCACAAGATGTGCAGGGTTCCAAGCAACTGCTGCAGGCGATCAAGACCATCGTCATCGCCGACGTGGTCATGAGCCTGGACAACGTGATTGCGGTGGCCGGTGCCGCGCAGTCGGCGAGTACCAGCCATCACATTCCGTTGGTTACCTTCGGCCTGCTGGTCAGCATCCCCATCATTGTCTACGGCAGTCGCCTGGTGCTCTACGTGATGGACCGCCTGCCCGCCATTGTCGGGCTGTGCGCAGCGTTGCTTGGCTGGATTGCGGGCGGCTTGATGGTGAACGATGGCGCCGTGCGTCCGTGGTTCGCGCCACGCGAAGAGGTCGCCACGCTGGCTGCACAAGTAAGCATGGCTGGCTTGGTTGTATTGGCCGGATGGATACTCCGGCGCCGCGCGCCGAAGAAAGTGCGCGGCCAAGCCTGATAGAGCGCTTTGACTGCGCCCGGCGCGTAGAACATCGCCGGGCGCAGTGGTTATTACAGCAACACTGGCCGATCCGGCAACTCGTCGGGATTGGCCTTGTCGTTGCCGGGGAAATGGCGCTTGAGTAGGGCATGCGCTTCGGCAATGCCCTCCAGGCAACCCTCGCGCCACTCGCCTCGCGCGAAATGGGCGAGCATATGGTCGCGAATCGCATCCCACTCAGCTTGTTCCACCACGGCTGCAATGCCGCGATCGGCGACGATCACCACGCGGTGCTCGGCCATCAGCAGGTAGAACAGCACGCCACTGTTGTGCTCGGTATCCCATACGTGCAACTGGGCGAACACTTGGCGGGCGCGTCGTGGTGCATCCATGCCCGCCAGCACCACGCCGGGCGCCAAGCGCGACTCCATGGCAAAGCAGATTTCGCCACGATGCTCGCGCTCACCCTTGGCGATGGCCTGCGTCATGTCATCCAGCAGAGCCTTGGGAAATCGGCGCCGCATCTGGAACCAGCCGTCGAACAGGTTCATCAGCAGTCGTTGCATGCGCGCCATGTCACCAGCTCCCCGATGAACCGCCGCCGCCGAAGCTGCCGCCGCCACCGCTGAATCCACCACCACCGCCGAAGCCGCCGCCTCCACCGCCGCCCCAGCCTCCAAACCCACCGCCGCCGAAGCCGCCAAAACCGCCCCAGCCTCCGCCACCAATCGACCGACCGCCGCCACCCGGCAGCAGCATCATCACGCCGCCGATCAACGCGCCGAAGATGCCCGCCCCTGTCGACGCCGCGAGCAACCAGATCAGGCCACCGGTAATGACCGCACCAAATGGCGTGCGCAGCCACACCGTGGTACTGCCGAAGATGCTGCGCAGGAAGATGCCGACAAAGATCGCCACCAGCACCACCTGGCCAAACGGGAAGCCCGAACGCCGGCGGCTCGCGCCCTCCACCGGCGGCGGCAGCGACTCACCATTGACCAGCTGCGTCAGCGCACCCACGGCGTCGCTGACACCGCCGTAGTAATCATTGGTTCGGAACTTGGGGGCGATGTACTCGCGGATGATGCGCGCCGTGGCCGCGTCGGGTACCGCGCCCTCCAGGCCGTAACCCACCTCGATGCGCACGCGCCGATCGTTCTTGGCCACCAGCAGCAAGAGGCCGTCGTCCGTGCCCTTGCGGCCGATCTTGTTGGCCTCGGCCACCGCCAGTGAGTACTCGGCGATGTCTTCCGGCTGCGTCGTCGGCACCATCAGCACCACCAACTGCGCGCCCTTGGCTTTCTCCAGGGACACCAGCTGGGCATCGAGCTGATCGATCTGTTGTGGCGTGAAGGTGCCGGTTAGGTCGGTAACGTGCCGCGTGAGCGTGGGCACGGCCGGCGTGTCATCTGCCGCATGCAGCCATGTTGACGACAGCAACGCTATCGCCAACACCAGCCACGGGCGCACCACGCGCCGCATCATGTCAGTGTGCCGAGGCAGGCGCTGCTGGCGCGCCACCGAAGTTCACTGTCGGCGCCGTGGAAATGGCCTTCTCGTTCTCCACCGTAAAGTTCGGCTTGACCTGGTAGCCGAAGATCTTGGCGGTGAGATTGTTCGGGAAGGTGCGGATCATGCTGTTGTACTGCTGCACCGCCTGCACGTAGCGATTACGCGCCACGGTAATGCGGTTCTCGGTGCCTTCCAGCTGTGCCTGCAGGTTCTGGAACAGGCCGTCCGCCTTGAGCTGGGGGTAGTTCTCGCTCACCACCATCAGGCGCGAGAGCGCGCTGGACAACTGACCCTGCGCCTGCTGGAACTCCTGCAGCTTCTGCGGATCGTTCAGCGCGTCGGGCGACAACTGCATCGTGCCCACCTTGGCACGCGCGTTGGTCACTTCGGTGAGCACCTTTTCCTCGTGCTGGGTGTAACCCTTCACGGTGTTGACCAGGTTGGGCACCAAGTCGGCGCGGCGCTGGTATTGGTTGATCACTTCGGACCAGGCCGCCTTGACCGCCTCGTCCTGGCGCTGAATGGCGTTGTAGCCGCAGCCCGATAGCGCCGCAGCGACCAGCAGCAATGCGAGGTTACGAAGAAGTTTCATGGGGGTGCTCCGATCCAGTGGAGCCACCATTGCAGCATTCCGCCGCTACCGGCGCAATCTTGCGAAAGGGGTGGCGCTCAGAACCAGCGCGGCCAGAGGATCAGGCCCCACGTAAGGCCGGTGAGCATCAAGAGCAGGAACACGGCCGCCGACCCCATGTCCTTGGCGCGGCCAGCGAGTTCGTGGAATTCCGGGCTGACCTTGTCCACCACGGCTTCCACCGCCGAATTGAGCAGTTCGGCCGAGAGCACCAGCACCGGCGGCAGCACCAGGGCAATCTTTTCCAGCGGGCCATTGCCCAGCCACAGCCCCAGCGGCACCAGCACCACGGCGATGCATACCTCCAGCCGGAACGAGGCCTCGTGGCGCCAGCCGGCGCGCAGCCCCTTCATCGACCACTTGAAGGCATTCCAGATTTGTCGGGGTCCGCGGAAGCCTGTTGCGGCCATGGATGTGTCCTCGTTCGCGCTGCCCAGCCACTTGGCTTCAAGGCCGCGGGCACAAGCCGCGCATGATGCCACAAGCACCGCAGGCGCAGGATCCTGCGTGCGGCGGTGCAACGGCACCTGAATGACAGATGGGTTACCCTTGCCCACTTTGTGACCCGGTTCCGGGTTGCACCCGCCGGTCGCCAAACGCGGCCGTTGTCAGAACCGCAGTACGGACAATCGAATGGCAATTCAGAATCCACCGGTCTCCCAGACCCGCTCGTTCAGCACGGTGTTCCTGATCGAGATGTGGGAGCGCTTCGGCTTCTACGGCATGCAGGTGTTGATGGTCACCTACATGATGAAGAAGCTTGGCTTCATCGATACCAAGGCCAACCTGGTGTGGGGCGCAGCGGCCGCCCTGATCTACGCCACGCCCGCCATTGGCGGCTGGGTCGGCGACAAGCTCATCGGTACCCGTCGCACCATGGTTGTCGGTGCCGTGGTGCTGGCCCTGGGCTATGCGATGCTGTGGATTCCCTCCAACAACCCCACACTGCTGTACACCGCGCTTGGCGTGATCATCGTGGGCAACGGCTTCTTCAAGCCCAACGCCGGCAACCTCGTGCGCAAGATCTACGAGGGTGACGACACCCGCATCGACAGCGCATTCACCATTTACTACATGGCGGTGAACATCGGCTCGATGGTCTCCATGACCGCCACGCCGTGGATTCGCAACTACGTGGGCGCCCACTACGGCGATGCAATGGGCTGGCATACCGCCTTCGGCGCCTGCGCCGTAGGCTTGGTACTGGGCCTGGTCAATTATTCGCTGATGCACCGCACGCTGGCGCACATCGGCTCGGCGCCGGACGAGCAGCCTGTCCAGGCCAAGCGCGTGCTGGCACTCGTGGTCGCTTCGCTGGTGATCGTTGCCGTTGCCGCCTTTATCCTGCAGAGCCTGCTCGCCGCCAAGATTTGCGTGTATCTGGCAGGCGTGGTGATCCTCGGCATCTTCGTGCACTTGATCCGCAACGCGGAAAAGAGCGAGCGCGCCGGCCTTATCGCCGCGCTGGTGCTTACCGTGCAAACGATCTTCTTTTTCATCTTCTACGCGCAGATGGCGACCTCGCTGAATCTGTTCGCGCAGAAGAACGTGAATCTGCAACAGGACTTCAACCTGGGCTTCACCCAGTTCCACATCACCTGGATTCCCGAGCAATACCAGAACCTCAATGCGATCTGGATCGTGATCCTCAGCCCCGTGCTGGTAGCGATCTACAACGGCCTGGGCCGCGTGGGCAAGGACCCGTCGGTCGCCGCCAAGTTCGCCCTGGGTTTTGCCGCCGTGGCGCTGGGCTTTTTCATGTACGGCTTTGGCGCGATGAGCGCCGTGAACGGTCAGGTTTCATCGTGGACCATGATCTGGGGCTACGGCCTTTACTCGCTGGGTGAGCTGCTGGTAAGCGGCTTGGGGCTCGCGATGATTGCCCGCTACGTGCCGGCTCGCATGGGCGGCTTCATGATGGGCGCCTACTACGTGGCCGTGGGCATTTCGCAGTACCTGGGCAGCGTGGTGGCGAACTTCGCCGCCATGCCGGAGAACATCTCCAGCCCGGTCGAGTCGCTCAACATCTACGTGGGACTGTTCGACAAGCTGGGCTTCGTCGGCATTGCCTGCACCGTCATCGCCTTGGTGATGTTGCCGCTGATGAACCGCCTCTCGCGCAGCCATGCTGAGGCGCACACGCCGCTGCCGGCCGTGCACAGCGAAGAAGTCTGATCGATCGTGTCGCCGCGCCGCCGATTCAGGTGGCGCACTCGCGGGCCGGAGCATCCTCGTGATCTCCGGCCCGCTGCATTTCAGGTGCCCGAATCCGCTAGCATCGCGGCCATGAAAGCATCGACCAGTCGCCAACGCATTGGCCCACGCACCCTCTTCCGCAGCCTGGCCTGGCTGCGCATCTGTGCCATCGCCGGCCAAAGCACCGCTGTGCTGGTGTGCGCCCTATGGATGGAGCTGAACATCCCGCTGCTGCCGTTGATGGTGGGCATCGGGTTGCTCGCCGTGTTTGCGGTGTTCGCCGCATGGCGCCTCACCCAGCCCTGGCCCATCAAGCAGTGGGAGACGATTCTGCATGTGGGTGTGGATACGCTGGTACTGGGCTACCTGCTGCATTTCACCGGGGGCGCCAGCAACCCATTCATCACGCTATTGCTCATTCCCATCGCGCTGAGCGCGGCGGCGCTATCCGTTGGGGCGGTGCTGGCCGTTGCCGCGCTGGTCGGTTTGGCGTACCTCGTGCTGCTGTTCTGGTACGTGCCCCTGCCCGTAACACCCATCCCAGCATCGGCCACCGGCGGCTTCTCGCTGCACGTGCTGGGCATGGGCGTGAACTTCGTGATCATGGCGGTGTTGCTGGGCTTCTTCATCAATCGACTCGCTCGCGCCGTGCGCCTGCAGCAACTCGACATGCAGCGTGTGCGCGAACGCGCCCTGCGCGATGAAGGCATTCTCGCCATCGCCACCCAGGCGGCCGGTGCCGCGCACGAACTCAATACGCCCCTGGCGACCATGCGCACCCTGCTGCCGGAGCTGCGTCGCGAACACGCTGACGATGCCGCGCTGGCCGACGACCTGGCCCTGCTCGAAGGCCAGGTGGATCGTTGCCGCACCATCCTTCGCGAAATGGTGGCCTTCGGCAAAGCCCAGCTTTCGCAGGTGCCCGAGCAAATCACCCTGGCAAGTTTCATCCATGGATGCCTAGAGCGCTTTCAGCTGTTGCGCCCAGAGGCCGACCTGGAGCTAGTCATGACCGAGGCCGACGCGCGCACGCAACTGCGCACGCCGCGCGGCCTGCGCCATGCGCTCATTAACCTGCTGAACAATGCCGTGGATGCCTCCGCGCTCAACCAGTCCCAGGCCGTGTCGCTCACCGCGCGCTGCGACCAAGGGTGGCTGGAGCTGATCGTGCGCGACTACGGCCCGGGGTTTACACCGACGGGCGAACTTGCCGTGCTGGGCCAGTCACAGAAGCAGACTGGCCTGGGCATTGGCCTGGCGCTGGCGGAAGCCACCGCCGAACGACTGGAGGGGCAGTTGACCGCCGACAACACCGGCAATGGCGCCATGATGATCCTGCGCCTGCCACTGGCGGTGATCGCCGCCGGCTGAGGGCGTGGATGCGGCGTGCGCGAGCCGGCAAGGGTTCGTGAACCGGCGCGCCACTGTGGCGAAGGGCCCCTGTGGCAGAAGGCCACATGTGCATGCTTTGTCGCACCAAGCGACAATATCGGCAGTCGGCTCCGTGCCGTTGGAGAACCCCATGAGTGACCAGCAACTCCTGATCGTCGATGACGATGCCACCTTCGCCCGCGTGCTCGCCCGCGCCCTGGGTTCACGCGGATTCGAGGTAATCACCGCCAGCAACGCCGACGAGGCCCGCGCCCTCACTCGCCGCCACCAGCCACGCTACTGCGTGCTCGACCTCAAGCTGGGCGAAGAGAACGGCCTGCGCTTGATCCCCGAGCTGCAAGCCTTGGTGCCGGAAATCCGCGTGCTACTGCTGACCGGCTACGCCTCCATCGCTACCGCGGTGGAAGCCATCAAGCGCGGCGCCCACGACTACCTGGCCAAGCCGGTGGACGCCGACGCCGTAGTGCGCGCCCTGCTCGACGGGGATACCCATGCCGCCGATGACGAAGTGCTGGATGCGCCGGAAGCCCCGTTGGCGCTGCGTCGCCTGGAGTGGGAACACATCCAGCGCGTACTCACCGAGTGTGACGGCAACATCTCCGAAACGGCCCGCCGCCTGGGCATGCACCGCCGTACCTTGCAGCGAAAGCTGAGCAAGCATCCGGTGCGCGAGCGTCCCGACGGCGACGATTGAGCGCCACCGCACCAGGCCGACCTTTCAGGTTGACCTGGCGCCGGTTTGCAAATCTCAGGGTTGTGAAGCGCTGTCGGCGGCTGCCGGCAGCGGCTCGCCCGTACCGTCGTTCTCGTCGCCATAGATCGCCACATGCGGCACGCCGTCCGCACCGATCCAGCCGCGATACATGCCATCGGTGTTGAAGGGCATCGTGACATGCCCCTCGCCATCCAGTGCAATGGCGCCCCCATTGCCGCCCATGGACGGAATTTCCTGGTTGATCACTTCGGCCGCCGCGCGGCGCAACGGCACGCGCATCTGCGTCACGCGCATGCAGATTTCGTGCGCGGCCACCGTGCGCATATAGAACTCACCCCAGCCCGTGCCGGATACGGCGCAGCCGGAATTGGCATAAGTCCCTGCACCGATGATGGGGGAGTCGCCCACGCGCCCCCAGCGCTTGTCCGTCATGCCGCCCGTGGAGGTGCCTGCCGCCAGATGGCCTTGCGCATCCAGCGCCACCGCACCCACGGTGCCAAAGTGTTTGGCCGTCTCGACGTCCGAATGCTTGGCATGCTCGGCATCTTCCTTCAGTGCCTTTTGAAGCTGCTGCCAACGCTCTTCCGTACGGAAATAGGCGGGATCGACAAAATCGATTCCCACGGACTTGGCGAACTCTTCCGCTCCATCGCCCACCAGCATCACATGCGATGACTTTTCCATCACCGCCCGCGCCAGCAGGATCGGGTTCTTGATCCGATGCACGCCAGCCACCGAGCCGGCGTCCAGCGTGGCGCCATCCATGATCGCGGCGTCCAGCTCGTTCTTGCCGTCATGAGTGAACACCGAGCCCTTGCCGGCGTTGAAGTTGGGGTCGTCCTCCAGCACCACGATGGCCGCGGCCACGGCATCCACAGCCGTCTTGCCCGCCTTGAGCTGGGCGTAACCGTCCTTCAGCGCTTGCGTCAGCGCAGCACGCACGGCCTTTTCGCGGGCCGGGCTCATTTCCCGCTTGATGACCCCAGCCCCTCCATGGATCACCAGCACAGGCGATGCCGCATGGCTCATGGACACGATCCCCAGCGCCGCCACAGCGGCGACAAGACGGATGGACTTCACAAAGAGCACTCCCCAGCAAACTGAGGGAAAGTATAGCCAGCCCGCCCTCCATGCTCATCCGGATGGTGTTTGTGGCCCTGTCAAGGCGCGTTGCGACCTTCGTACAGCATGAGCGGTCACCATTCCGTCGTATCCTAGGCAGCTGGCTCTCCCTGTAAGAAGGCATCGCAATGGACAAGGTTTATGCAGGCGCGGCACAAGCTCTCGATGGGCTGCTGTTCGACGACATGACCATCGCCGCGGGCGGCTTCGGCCTGTGCGGCATTCCCGAGAACCTGATCGCCGCGCTGCTGGCGGCCGGCACCAAGGGGCTCACCATCGTCGGCAACAACGCCGGCGTGGATGACTTCGGCATGGGCCCGCTGCTCAAGACGCGCCAGGTCAAACGCGTGTATGCCTCCTACGTGGGCGAGAACAAGGAGTTCGAACGCCAGGTGCTGGCCGGCGAACTGGAGCTGCACCTGGTGCCGCAAGGCACGCTGGCCGAGAAGCTGCGCGCCGGCGGCGCGGGCATTCCCGGCTTCTATACCCGCACGGCCTTTGGCACCAAGCTGGCCGAGGGCAAGGAAACCAAGGTGTTCGACGGCAAGGAGTACGTGCTGGAGGAAGCCATCCACGCCGACGTCTCCATCGTCAAGGCATGGAAGGGCGATCGCCTGGGCAACCTGGTGTTCCGCAAGACCGCGCGCAACTTCAACCCCATGATCGCCACCTGCGGCAAGATCTGCGTGGCCGAAGTGGAAGAGCTGGTGGACGTGGGCACGCTCGACCCGGACAACATCCATGTGCCGGGCATCTATGTGGACCGCATCATCCAGGGTCCGTCCTACGAAAAGCGCATCGAATTCCGCACCGTGGCCGGCGCCAACACCGGCAAGGAAAGCCCGCTGCGTACTGCCATGGCCCAGCGCGCGGCGAAGGAGTTGCGTGACGGCTTCTACGTGAACCTGGGCATCGGCATTCCCACCCTGGTGGCCAACTTCATTCCGCCGGGCATGGACGTGACCCTGCAATCGGAGAACGGCCTGCTCGGCATCGGCCCGTTCCCGGACGATGCGCACGTTGACCCGGACCTGATCAACGCCGGCAAGCAGACCATCACCACCCTGCCCGGCTCCAGTTTCTTCTCCAGCGCCGAATCCTTCGCGATGATTCGCGGCGGGCATATCGACTTGTCGATCCTTGGCGGTCTGGAGGTGTCCTGCACCGGCGATCTCGCCAACTGGATGGTGCCCGGCAAGATGGTCAAGGGCCCGGGCGGCGCCATGGACCTGGTGAGCGGCGTGAAGCGCGTGGTAGTGCTGATGGAGCACACCGCGAAGGACGGCACGCCCAAGATCAAGAACGAGTGCGACCTGCCCATCACGGGCAAGGAGTGCGTGGACTTGATCATCACCGACCTGTGCGTGTTCAGCGTGGAAAAGGGCAAGGGCCTCACCCTGATCGAGCTGCACGATGGCGTGACGCTGGATGAGGTGACGTCCAAGACCGGCTGCGCTTTCGCCGTGAGCGATTCGCTGAAGGCCTGAGCCTCGACAGAGTCACTGCTGCCGTATCCCCGCATTGATGGGGATACGGCTTGTAGTGAGCACTACCGCGCAGTAAGGCCGCACTGAGGGTCCTCCCTCGCGGCCATCACTCGTTCACACCGACCTGCGCGGGTATCGTCAGCCCGGCACGAGATGCGTTTCGGGAAAGCGGATACGCGCGATATGGTGATCGCCATCGCGCGTCTGCAATTCCAGCGGCCAAGCGAAGCGTTCGCTGATGCGCTGGGCAATCGCCAGCTCAAAGCCGTGGCGATTGGTGGCACTGGCCGCCGACGTGTCCGCACGATGTGTCACCGTCACCATGCCCGGCATCACCGTCACCACCACCGTGCCACTTTCCGCCTGCTGGCAGGCATTACGGATCAGCTGCCAGCACAACACCGCGAACACGCGCGGCGAGCCGTGCAGGGTGAAGCGCGCGGGCTCATCCAGCTTCAGGTTGATCGGCCGCCCCTCCAGCATGTCCAGCACATCGGGCAGCTCGTGGCGCAGCACGTCGTTGACGACGAAGTCTTCCTCGGTGAGGCCGTTGTCCGATTCACGGGCAAGGATCAACAAGGCCTCCACCAGCGCCTCCATCTCGCGCGTGGAACGCTTGATGCGCTGCACGGAACGCTGGCCGAACTCGCCCAGCGACGGATCGTCCGCCAGCATGTCCGCCGACATCTTGATGACGGTGAGCGGGCTGCGCAGCTCATGGCTGGCGTCGCGGGTAAAGTTGCGTTCGCGCTGGTTGTAGCCGGCAATGCGGTTGGCAAAGCCGTAGAGGCTGCTAGCCAGGGTGGCGACGTCGGCGTCGGTGCGACGGGGCAACTGCTCAGGCCCCCAACCGTTGAGATCGAGCGACTGCTCGTCCCAATCGCTGACCACGCGCGCCAACTGGCTCACTGGCGCCCACTGCTTACGCGCCGCCAACCACGCCAGCATGCTGATGATGACAATGAGCAGGATCACCGCACCCACCGGTGCGATGTCGAAGTAACCCATCAGGCACACGACCACAATGGCCGTCAGCTGCAGCCCAAAAATGATCGCCAAGCGTCGATGAAACAGTCCGCGCCCCAACAACCGCGCGGACTGTGCGCTACCCCTGCTGGACATAATCAATTCATCACGTGCGCCACTACGCCGGCAGGGAGGCCGAGGCCACCTCCGATTCGAGATCGGCAAGGCGGTAACCGGCGGAATGGATGGTGTGGAGCAACGGGCGGTCGAACGGTTTGTCGATCACCCGACGCAGGTTGTAGAGATGCGAGCGCAACGTGTCCGAGTCGGGCAGCGTGTCACCCCAGATCTCGCGCTCGATATCGCGGCGACTGACCACGCGCGGCGATTCGCGCATGAGGATCGCCAGCAGCTTCAAGCCGATTGGCGATACGGTGAGCTCCTGACCACCGCGCACCAAACGCAAGGTGGCGGTATCCAGCGTCATGTCGCCCACGGTGAGCACCTCGGTGGACACCTGCCGGCGGTCGCGGCGGATGAGCGCACGAAGACGCGCCTCCAGTTCGCGCACCTCAAAGGGTTTCACCAGGTAATCATCCGCACCCGCTTCCAGACCCACCAGCTTGTCCTCCAGCGTGTCGCGGGCGGTCAGCATGAGCACGGGTGTGGATTTCTTGGCATCGCGGCGCAGCTTGCGGCAAACGTCCAGGCCATCCATGCCCGGCAGCATCAGGTCCAGCACCACCACGTCGTAACTGTTGGAAACGGCCAGATGGAGGCCGCTAACGCCATCGGCGGCGTAATCCACCGAGTAACCGCGCCGCTCCAGGAACTCCCCTACCATCTCTGCGATCTGGCGGTTGTCCTCGACCAGAAGAATCAGTCCTGCCTGTTCGTCTCGAGAGCTCATCCCTACCTCCAGAAGCTGACTTCACAAAGGTGAACAGCTAACGACCCACATCGTGAGGATCGCGTGAAATTTCACGACCGGATTCACGATGGGTTGGGGCGATATTCACGCTAGTGCAACAGTGGCTGCAAGCCCTTCCACACGGTATCGAGCACTTTGGGTTGCGCGGAGGCCACCGGGTGCAGCCCATCGGCCTGCATCAGCTCCGGCTTGAGTGCCACGCCATCGAGCAGAAAGGGCACCAGGGCGGCTTTCTTGTCCCGCGCCAGGTCGGCATAGACGGCGCGCAGACCGTCCCGATACTGCGGCCCATAGTTCACCGGCAATTCGATACCCACCAGCAGCACGCGCACCTTGCGTTGCTGCGCCACGCTGACCATGGCCGCCAGGTTGTCGTGCAGCGCCGGCAGCGGCAGCCCGCGCAAGCCGTCATTGGCGCCCAGCTCGATCACCAGAACGGCCGGCCGGGTCTTGTCCAGCAGCTCGGGCAGCCGGTTGCGCCCGCTCAGCGAGGTTTCTCCGCTGATACTGGCATTGACCACCGCCCAGGGCGGCTCCATCTTGGCAAGACGATCCCCCAGCAGGCTTACCCAGCCCGCAGCGACGGGGATGTTGTGCGCGGCCGAGAGCGAGTCGCCCAGCACCAGTACGGTTTTCGGCGTAGCCGCCTGGGCGGTACCGAAGGCGCCCCACAAGACCCAGGCCAGTACCACCGGCCAGCACAGGAAACGACGCATGAGTGGCAATGCCTCCGCTTTATCCAGCCATGTACTTTTGAATGCGGTCGATGTTAGCAAGTCCGTGCAAGGGCCCGAGGGGCGGCTGGACATCCTCAGCGGCGTGTCGTTGCAGGTGCATGAGGGGGAGAGCTTCGCCATCGTGGGTGCGTCCGGCTCGGGCAAGACCACCCTGCTCGGGCTGCTGGCAGGGCTGGATACGCCCAGCCAGGGCCATATCGCGCTGGACGGCCACGCGCTGGAAAGCCTGGACGAGGAAGCGCGCGCCGACCTTCGGCGGCGGTTGGTGGGGTTCGTGTTTCAGTCCTTCCACTTGCTGCCGGCCCTCACCGCCGAGGAAAACGTAATGCTGCCGCTGGAGCTGGAAGGGCGCGACGATGCGCGCGCCCGCGCCCGCGAAGCCCTGGAGGCGGTCGAGCTGTCCGCGCGCCGCCGCCATTACCCGGCGCAACTATCAGGTGGCGAACAACAACGCGTCGCCATCGCACGCGCCTTCGTGCACAGCCCGCGCCTGCTGTTTGCGGACGAGCCCACCGGCAACCTGGACCAACGCACCGGCCACCACATCAGCGACCTGATGTTCGCGCTCAACCACGACCATCGCACCACCCTGGTATTGGTCACCCACGACCCCAGGCTGGCCGCGCGCTGCACGCGCCAGGTGGAGCTGGACAACGGCCGCGTACTGGCTGCCTCCGCTTCGCGCAGCCTTGCCACGCCGTGACGGAGACGCAGCCATGAAACTGTTGCGACTGTCGCTGCGCAGCCTGCGCCGCGAATGGCATCTGCCCGAGCTGCGCACCCTGGCCGCCTCGTTGGTGCTGGCCGTGGTGGCGCTGGGCGTGGTGGCCACACTGGCCGCGCGCATGGAACGTGGCGTGCTGGCCAGCGCGGCCGAGCTGATCGGCGGCGACCTCGGCATCGGCTCTCCGCAGGCACTGCCCGCAAGCTACGCCCAGGCGGCCACCTCGCGCGGTTTGCATGCCACGCGTGGCGCAAGCTTCCCCAGTGTGGCCTTCGCCCACGAGCAGAGCCAGCTGCTGGATGTGCTGGTCACCGATGGCAGCTACCCGCTGCGCGGCACGCTAGAGCTGCGCGACACCGCGCATCCAGACGTCATCGGGCATGGCCCGCCGCCCGGCATGGTGTATCTCGATCACCGTGCGCTGGTGGCGTTGGGCCTGCAATTGGGTGATCACGTGCAGCTTGGCGGACGCGATCTGCGCGTCGCCGCCGAACTGCTGCGCTTGCCGGATGGCGGCGAACTGGTCGCCATGGCCCCGCGCGCACTGATGAACATCACCGATGCCGAACAAGCGGGCTTGCTCGGCGTGGGCAGCCGTGCCCGCCATCGCTTGCTGGTAGCCGGCGAGCCCGCCGCCGTGCAGGACTGGCGCGACTGGCTGGGCGCCCAGACCCTGCCGCAAGGCGCCGAGCTGATCACGCCCGAACAGACGCAGGAGCGCATGCGCAGCGCCTTCGACCGCGCCAGCGCGTTTCTGCGCCTCACCGCCCTGTTGTCCGCCCTGCTCGCCGGCGTCGCCATCGCCTTGGCCGCGCAACGCTATGCACGCCGCAAGACCCACGAGGTCGCCTTGCTGCGCGCGCTGGGCACGCCGCGGCGGCAGGTGCTGGGGTTGCTGGTGAACACGCTGGGCCTGCTGGCCGTGCCCGCGGTTACGCTGGGCGCCCTGCTGGCCCTGGCGCTGGCGCAAGTCACCTGGCATTTCGCCAGCAGCCTGTTCAACAGCATTCCCACCACCCTGCCCTGGACACCCGCGTTAGCGGCGGCATTGATGGGCCTGGCGGTGCTGGCCGGTTTCGCGCTGCCGCCCCTGGCGCGCCTTGCCGAGGTGCCGCCCGTGGCGGTGTTTCGTGAAAGCGCGGCGCGCCGCGTGCGTCGATTCGACGTGCTCTATCTGGTACCGGCGGTGGTGGCGCTGCTGTTGATCTGGAGCCAGAGCGGCTCGGCCAAGCTGGCCGGCATCCTCGCGGCGAGCCTGCTCGGCGTGGCCGTGGTGGCAGCGCTGCTGTCGGCGTTGCTGCTGTGGATTGCCCGACGCGTTGCGCCAGGTGCACACCCTGCCCTGCGCCTGGGGCTGGCTGCCCTGGCGCGCCGACGCGGCATGAGCCTGGTGCAGGCCACCGCGCTCAGCCTCGGGCTGGTGGCCTTGCTGCTGCTGGCTATCGTGGCGCCGGCCCTGCTGGAAGGCTGGCGGCGCGAACTGCCGGCCGACACGCCGAACTGGTTCGTGCTCAATCTGCAGGACGATCAACGCGCCGGCTTCGAAAAGGCACTCGTCGACATGGGCGGGCAGAAGCTCAACATGCTGCCGCTGGCCGTGGGCAAGCTCACCGCCATCAACGGGCACCCCATCGACCAACGGCAGTTCAAGGACGAGCGCGCCAAGGATTGGGCCGACCGCCAACTGCGCCTTTCCTGGGCCGATGAACTGCCGCCCAGCAACCAGGTGATCGCCGGGCGCTGGGCCGGTGCACGGCCTGCGCAGGCCGAGGTATCGGTGGACACCATGTGGCGCGACATGTTTGCGCTGAAGGTGGGCGACACCCTGAGCTTCGATATCGGCGAAGGCCGCATCGACGCGCGTGTCGGCAGCGTAAGGCGTGTGGACTGGACCTCGTTCCGGGTGAACTTCTTCCTGCTGTTCGACCCCGCCCACGCGAACCAGCTACCGCATACGTGGATCGCCAGCTTCTACCTGCCGCGAGGACACACCGAGGCGCTGGCGCAGCTGTCGCGCGACTACAGCAACCTCAGCCTGATCGACGTGGACGCCATGCTCGACCGCGTGCGCGACATCGTGAACCAGGTGAGCGGCGCTGTGCGCTGGGTGCTCGGCTTCAGCCTGCTGGCCGGCGCGCTCGTGCTGGCTGCGGCACTGGCCGCTAGCGCGCAGGAGCGCCGCCACGAAGCTGCCCTGCTGCGCACGCTCGGCGCCCGCCGCAGCCAGTTGCGCGCTGCGGCGGCCTGCGAGTTCGCGCTGCTGGGGCTGGTCGCGGGCCTCACCGCCGCGCTCGGTGCCGCGGGCACCGGCATGTGGCTGGGGCACAGCATTTTCCATATCGAGCATTTCGTACCGCCATTGCTGCCCTTGCTGTTGGCCGCGTTGGTCGCCGCCATGGTGGTGATGTTGCTTGGCCTGGCCGGTACACGGCGCGTGAGCCGCACCTCGCCGATGCGCCTACTGAGGGAGAACTGAGTGTCGTCCATGCCCCGCTGGGTCAAACGCCTGGCCCACGAGCGCCTATTGCTCGGCTTCGCCCTGCTCGCCATGGTGCTGGCCGTGGCCGACCCACATGCGTGGAGCGATCACCAGCGCTGGCTGCAATTGCCCACGCTGGCCGGCTTGCTCGGCTTGATGATCTGCATCCAAGGTATCCGCGAGAGCGGGCTGGTGCAGCACGCAGCGGGTGCGCTGGTGGAACGCGCGCACTCGTTGCGCGGGCTGGGCTTGCTGCTGGTCAGCATCACCGCCGTGTTGTCGATGGTGCTGACCAATGACGTGAGCTTGTTCCTGATGGTGCCGCTCACCCTTGCCATAGGCAGCATCTCCAATCTGCCGGTGATGCGCATGGTGATACTGGAGGCCCTGGCGGTGAACGCCGGCTCCACGCTCAGCCCGATCGGCAACCCGCAGAATCTCCTGCTGTGGCAGTACGACCACCTGCCCTTCCTTGGCTTTGTGCGCGCGCTGCTGCCCACCTTTGCCACCATGTTCGTGCTGGTGGCCGCCCTTGCGCTGGTGTGGATGCCGCGTGGGCGCGTGGTGCTGCACGCCAAGGATATCGATGGCCACCCGGTGTCCACCGTGCAGGCGCTGCTGTCCATCGGCGCGCTTGCCAGCATGGTGGTGATGATGGAGCACGGCCATGCAGTGCTTGGCGCCGTACTGCTGCTGGTGCCGCTGGTGTTGCTGGACTGGCGCCTGCTGGCGCGCCTGGATTGGCTGCTGTTGCTGACATTCGCGGCGATCTTCCTGGGGCTGGGCCATTTCGCCGAGCTTGCCCAGGTGCAGCACGCGCTAGAGCGCTTGGACTTGGAGCAGCCGCTGACGCTTTATCTCACCGGCATCCTTACCTCGCAGGTGATCAGCAACGTGCCGGCGACGGTGCTGCTGTTGCGACACGCGCCCGATGCAACTGCCCTGGCCATTGCGGTGAATGTGGGCGGCTTTGGCGTAGCCATCGGCTCCCTCGCCAATCTCATCGCGTTGCGCCTGGCCAAGCAGCCACACGGCATGCGCCAGCTGCATGCCGTGTCCATCCCGTTCCTGCTGGTATGCGCGCCCCTGGTGTACCTGGTGTGCCGCTGGCTGGGCTGAGCTTAACGATCAGTCGTCGTCGCGATCGCGCGGTACGTTGACCTTGCCCTGCACGCCGGAGTGGCTGATGTCACCGCTACCCTTGGCGCCAACGGTAAAGTCGCCGCGCACGTCGCGCACACGCAGGTCGCCGGAGCCGAGCGTATCCACGCGCACGCTGCCGCCGACCTGGGCGATAGTGACGTCACCCGAACCGATGCTGCCCACATGGGCGTCGCCGCTGACGCCGTGTACCTTGATGTCGCCCGAGCCAATAGAGCCGATGTTCAGGCTACCCACGTCGTTTACGTCCAGGTCGCCCGAGCCCATGCTCGCGGAGAACGCGCCGCTGATCTTGCTGATGTGCACATCGCCCGAGCCGATCTGGCTCTGCAGATTGCGCATGCCGGTGGCCCAGGCGTCGCCCGAGCCCACGTTGAGCTGCACCGGCATCTGTGCCGGCAACTGCAAGTTGAGCTTGAGGTCGGTGTAGGTATGCCCGAAGAAGGTGAACGAGGCATGGTTGCGAGCACCCGCCTCGACAATCAGGCGGTCGCCTTCGCGACGCTGGGTCACCACCAGATCATCCAACAGCTTGGGGTCGGACGCGCAAGCGCGACCAGTAACGCTGCCGCCGTTGGCGCCCTCCGTACCGGTGAGGTGCAGCTCGTGACTGTGCAGCTCCACCTGCACGGTGCGCACGCCCGCCAGATCGAGAGTGAGGTTACGCGGCGCCTCGTACTTGCACTCGTCGGCAAGCGCGGCAAGGGGAAGCAGCAACACGGTGGCAAGCAGGATACGGCGCATGGGTTCACTCCTCGGGTCAACAGACATCCAGTGAGATGGCTAGTGTCGCCGAAAGGTTGAAATGCCTTACGCATGACTTTCGCCACAGTCAACCTGAGCCGGTAAGGCACGTTTGAGGCAACACCACCTTGTGGAGAAGCCCCACCATGCAACGCAAGACTCTGCTCGCCACCACCCTGACCCTGCTCGTCGCCGGCTCGGCCTCCTTCGCCATTGCCCAGAGCGCCGCACCGGATGCGCCGCCTCCGCCACCCAAGGGCGCACCAGCCGGCAAGGCCCCGCCCATGATGATGGGGCGCGGCGGTGATCATGGCGGCCCGGATTTTGGACGCCCCGGCTTTGGCGGCCCAGGCTTTGGTGGCCCCGGCGCCGCAGTGATCTCGGATCTGCACGCCCTGGAGCGGCTGTACCTCGCCAGCGGCCGCGCCAAGGAACTGCCGGCGCTCTACAACGACGTGCTGGCCAAGACGCAGGACCCGCAGGTGCGCACCTACGTGTACCACCACCTCGCCCGTGCACAGGCCGCACCCGCCAATCCGGACCAGGCCATCGCCACGCTCCGCAAGAGCTTGGACGAGAACCTCGCCAACGAAGCCAAGCAGCGCGCCGAGTTCGACAAGATGCGCAGCGAGTGGGAGCAGCGCCGCAGCCAGTCCAAGCCGGCCGCACCGGCGCCGGCCACCAAGCCATAACCATAAGAGAACCCAGAGAATCGCCAGTGACGGCGTATCTCGCAAAGAGCCTGTTCACGGTCTCCGCGTGGCCCGCGCCGGGAGCGGTTTGCGCGCAGATCAAAAAAGAAGGAGGGCGTGTACGTCCGTACACAACCGAGTGATGACGCAGAGCTGGGTGCAAACCGTCCCGGCCCGCTGGGTGGCGCTGGTGAGCCCGCCAGGGAGCGGGCACACCAGCGCAACGCGGGCTACGCGGAGATCGTGAACAGGCTCTTAGGCACGGGAACCCCAGAGCCCGTGCCTCTTTTTTTGCCGCCGAGTTATTTGACGGCGGACTCTTCGCGCTTGGCCTGCTGCCAAAGCGCCTCTTGGGCGTCGAGATTCTGCTCGGCCAGTGCTTGCCCCCGCGCCGCGGCGAGTTGCTCCATGCGGCGGAAGCGACGCTCGAACTTTCCATTGGCGTGACGCAAGGCCTGGGAGAAATCCACCTTGGCGTGGCGCGCCAGGTTCACGAGCACAAACAGCACGTCGCCGATTTCATCTTGCAGGCGCTGCGGGTCGCGACCGTTGGCGAACTCGGCGCGCACTTCGGCGATTTCCTCAAGCACCTTGTCCAGCACCGGTTGTTCGTCGGGCCAGTCGAAGCCGACGCGCGCGGCGCGTTCCTGCAACTTCAACGCACGCTTCCACTCGGGAAGGCCTCGCGATACGCCCGCCAGGGCGCTGTCGTCGGGCTGCTCGCCCTTGGCGGCGCGCTCGGCGGATTTGATGTCTTCCCACGCGCGGGTCTGTGCATCGAGGTTTTCGTAGCTCTCCTCGCCGAACACATGCGGATGGCGACGCACCATCTTGTCGCTGATAGCGTGCGCCACGTCGGCGAAATCGAACAACCCTGCCTCTTTCGCCATTTGCGCGTGGAACACCACCTGCAGCAACAAGTCGCCCAGTTCATCGCGCAGGTCGCGCCAATCCTGGCGGTCGATCGCGTCGGCCACTTCGTAGGCTTCCTCGATGGTGTACGGCGCGATGGTGGCGAAGTTTTGCTGCACGTCCCACGGACAACCGTTCTGCGGGTCGCGCAGCCGGGTCATGATGGCCAGTAGATCGTCCAGGCTGTGACGCGTGCTGGTGCTCATGCGGCGTCCAAGTCGGCCGCCTGCAGGCGCGCCTTCCAATCCACCGAGGTGTCGCCCACGGCAAGAAACTCGGGGTTGAGCAGCGATTCGCCGCGGTTGTAGCGCAGGGGATGTCCCGCCAGGTCGAGCACCGCGCCGCCCGCTTCTTCCAACACGCTCTGCGCGGCGGCGGTGTCCCACTCGCTGGTGGCCCCCCGGCGCAGGTAAACGTCGGCCGCGCCACGCGCGAGCAGGCAGAACTTGAGCGAGGAGCCCAGCGGCATCGATGTGTAGTCGTCGCCAATCAATTGCTGCAGCAACACCGTGCCGGAACCGCCATGCGAACGGCTGCCCGCCACGGCAGCAGGCGCGCCAAGACTGCGCGAGCGAATGCCCTGCCACGCGGCGCCAGCACGCGCCTGCATCCAGGCGCCCTGGCCGCGCGCGGCGGCGTACAGCTCGCCGGTGACCGGCGCCAGCACCACGCCGAGCACCGGTTCGTGGTGCTCGATGAGTGCGATGTTCACCGTGAACTCGCCGTTGCGCTTGACGAACTCGCGGGTGCCGTCGAGCGGGTCCACCAGCCAGTAGCGCGGCCATTGGCTGCGCTTGGCCCAGGGCTCAGCGCGGGCCTCTTCGGAGATCACCGGCAGCACCGGATCGAGCTGGGCCAGGCCGGCGGTGATGACGCGCTGGGCGGCAAGGTCGGCGGCGGTCACCGGCGAGTGGTCGTCCTTGCGCTGCACTTCGAAATCCTCGCCGTAGATGGCCAGGATGGCTTCGCCCGCATCGCGCGCGATGACTGCCACCTGCTGCAGCAAGGAAGAAAACGGAGCATGGATCATGTGGGAGAGAACCGACCGGCGAGATATTCGCGCGCCATGAAGAGAGCGGCGATAGAGCGCCCCTCGGTGACGTCGTCGCGACCGATCAGCGTGTGCAGGTCGGCCAGTTTCCAGGGAACCACATCGAGCTCTTCCGGCTCGTCGCCTTCCAGGCGTTCGGGGTAGAGATCCTGAGCCAGCACCACGTGCGCCATATGCGTCATGTAGGAGGGCGACAACGAGAGGTTGTGCAGGATCTTCAGGTGGCGCGCGCCGTAGCCGATTTCTTCCTTCAACTCGCGATCGGCGCCCTGTTCGACGGTTTCATCGCGGTCGAGGCGGCCCTTGGGCAGGCTCAGTTCGTAGCGGCCCACGCCCGCGCCGTATTCGCGCACCAGCAGCACGGTTTCATCGTCCAGCATCGGCACGATGATCACCGCACCCAGGCCGCTGCCCTTGAGGCGTTCGTAGGTACGCCGTTCGCCGTTGGAAAACTCCAGGTCGAGCTGCTCGACGCGCAGGAAACTGCTGTCGTGCACATCGCGAACGGCATGAATGATGGGTGGCTTGCGCATCGGTCGATTCTACCCCTTTATCGCCTGCTGGAGCCGCGCCAACGCCAACGCATGCACCGCCGGCACGCCGGCCAGCAGGCTGCGCGTATCGAGCGTGAGCGGCTGGCCGTCCAGGTCGGTGAACACGCCGCCGGCCTCGCGCACGATCACCGCCAGGGCGGCGATATCCAGAATGTTGACGTCCGACTCCAGCACCAGGTCCAGGCTGCCGCGCGCGAGCAGGTGGTAGTGGCAGAAGTCGCCGTAGCCACGGATGCGATTGGTGTCGCGAATGAGCGCGCCCCAGGCATCCCAGCGCGCATCCTGGGTGAGTGACTTGATGTTGCCCGCCGACAGCGAGGCTTGCGCCAGCTCGGTGGTGTTAGCCACCTGCACGCGCTCGCCCTCGAACCAGGCGCCGCCGCCGGCGCTGGCCCACATGGTTTCGCCGTAGATGGGCGCGCTGGAAACGCCCACCACCAACTCGCCGCGATACATCAGCGCGATTTGCGTAGAGAAAAACGGCGTGCGACGCACGAAGCTCTTGGTGCCGTCGAGCGGGTCGACCATCCACAGCAGCTCATGCTCCTGCTCGTCGCGCCCAAACTCCTCGCCATAGATGGAAGCCTCCGGCAAGGCTTTTTGCAGAATGGCGCGAATGGCCAGCTCGGCCTCGCGATCGGCCACGGTGACGGGCGTGTCGTCGCTTTTGATTTCCACCGCCACACCGCGATGCCAATAGTGCTTGATCACCTCGGCTGCGGCCTGCGCCGCTTCGCGCGCGGCCTGCACCGCGTGCGACCACTCTCCCTGATTCATGGCGTTCCTCCTGGCAAGGCAGCCGCCAAGCCGCCGCTGTAATGGATATGGGTCATGCCCTGGGCATCGGTGGTGCCCAGGCCTTGCAGCCAGCGCTGCACGGGCGAGCCAGGCTCGCGCGCTTGCGCTTGGGCGACGAAACGACGCGCCAGCGGGCTCAGTTGCAGTTGTCCGTCGATATGCAGCGGGCCTTGGCCATCATCCTGCAGATGCCCTTCGATGACGCCGTTGCCCGCGCGTAGCTGCATGTGCAGGTTGCCCAGTGCCAGTTCGCCGCGACGCGGTGCGTTCAAAATCGCGTCCTGCCAGTGCAGCTGGGCATCCAGGCTCAATGGCCAGCCGCCATGCAGTTGCACGTCGCGTGCGCTCACCTGCACCACGCCGCCGGGCTGGCCCAGGGGCAAGGCAAGGGAGTGCCCAAACAAGGCGAGATCAGCGCGCATTTGGACGTCTGTCCAGTGCGCATCACTGCCACTGCGCCCGTTCATGCGGCCGGAGAAATCCACGCGTGGGCCCTGCAGGTTTACCTGCAGTTGTTGCTCGCCCCACAAGGCGCTGCGCGACAGTTGCCAACTCACCCGCCCCAGGTTCTCGCCGCGCGGCGAGAGCACCTGGCCGGCTTGTCCATCCCACACGGAGCCGCTCACGGCCTGCAGACGCAGGCCGTTCATACGCGGGGCCAACCAGGGCAGGGCCCAGCGCGCGGGCAGGAAACACACCACGATCAGGCCAATGGCCAACAGGGCCAACAGGCCGGCCCATGCAGTACGCCAATGCTTCAAACCGGCTCCCGGAGAGGTTGCAAGACTTGAGCGGGCACGCTCGAAACCCCGATCATAGCCGGATGAACACCCTCCCCGCTGCCGACGCGCTGGTGCGTCGCGATCTGAGCCATCTGTGGCACCCCTGCACGCAGATGCACGACCACGAAACCGTACCCATGGTGCCCATCGCCCGCGGCGAAGGCGCCTGGCTCATTGGCACCGACGGGCGCCGCTACCTGGACGGCATCAGCTCGTGGTGGACCAACCTGTTTGGCCACGCCAACCCCCGCATTGCCGCTGCGCTGGCCGACCAGGCCCGCACGCTGGAACACGTGATCTTCGCCGGCTTCACCCACGAGCCCGCGGTGGCGCTGGCTGAAGCCCTGGTGGCCGCCACGCCGCCGGGCCTGGAGCGCGTGTTCTACGCGGACAACGGCTCGGCCGCCATTGAGGTGGCGCTGAAGATGAGCTTCCACTATTGGCTCAACCAGGGGCATGGCGAAAAGACCCGCTTTATCGCGCTGACGGGCAGTTATCACGGCGAAACGCTGGGCGCGCTCTCGGTGAGCGACGTGGCGCTGTACCGCAAGACGTACGCGCCGCTGTTGCTCACGCCGATCCTGGCACCCTCGCCCGACACCTACGTAGCCGAGCCCGGCGAAAGCGCGTCCCAGGTGGCCCAGCGACGCCTGGGCGAACTGCGTGCGGTGCTGGAACAGCACGCGCATGAGGTGTGCGCAGTGATCGTGGAGCCGCTGGTGCAGTGCGCGGGCGGCATGCGCATGTATCACCCCGATTACCTCACGGGGCTGCGCGCGCTGTGCAATGAATTCCAGGTGCATTTCATCGCCGATGAGATCGCCGTGGGTTTCGGCCGCACCGGCACGCTGTTCGCCTGCGAACAGGCGCAGGTAACGCCCGATTTCATGTGCCTGTCCAAGGGACTCACGGGCGGCTTCCTGCCGCTGTCGGCGGTGTTGACCACCACGGCGGTGTACGAGGCCTTCTATGCCGAGTACAGCGCCGGCAAAGCCTTTCTCCACTCGCACAGTTACACCGGCAATCCGCTGGCCTGCCGCGTGGCGCTGGAAACGCTGGCCATCTTCCGCGACGAACCGGTGTTGGCGCGCAACCGGGAATTGTCCGCACACCTGGCGCGGCGCCTGGCGCCGCTACGCGATCATCCGCACGTGGCGGACGTACGCCAGACCGGCATGATCGCCGCGGTGGAGCTGGTGGCCGACAAGGCCACGCGACGCGCTTTCCCCGCCGCAGAACGCCGCGGCCTGCGCGTCTTTTTGCACGGGCTAGCCAACGAAGCGCTGCTGCGCCCGCTGGGCGACATCATCTACTTCATGCCGCCCTACGTGGTGACCACGGCGGAGCTCGACCATCTGGTGGACACCGCCATCCAGGGTATCGAGCGCGCCGTGAGCACCTGAGCCCTGACCTCAGTGACCGCCCGAGACGGTGACGCTGGGGTCGAGCTGACGCAAAGCCGGCCCCAGGGTGGGCGAGCCGGTGCGCTGGATATCGTCGCGGCTGTAGCTGCGCCCCGGCACCGGCAGGCATCCGCCGTGCTTGGCCGGAATCATGCTGCCGGTATTGCGAATGCAGTTGGGATCACCCGGCTTGGGCGGGGTCGCCGCCTTTTGCGTTGGCGCCGTGGTATTGGCCTGCGGCGTATCCTGGAAGGCGTGCATGCTGCTGTCGCCCTGCGTGGGCGGCGGCGTGGATTGCTGGGCCAGCGCCAGCGGGCTGGCACCCAGGACCATCAGCAAGGCCAGCAAAGGTTTGTTGATCGAGCGAATCATCTTCCACCTCCTGCGGATCAGTGGGTTAGCCTCATCATGCTGCGCCGGTGCCGAACGCGAGGCAAATGGATCGTGGTGACCCCTGCCCTGTTCCGTCTGGTCGCGAGAACCGTGGGACGCTTCCCGCCGGTCCGTTATGCTTTACCTCTTACCCCGCTATAGAACGCTTCATGCGCACCATCCGCATACATGTCGAGCATCCCCTGATCGTGGGCCAGGAGCTGGCGCTACCGGCGCAGGCCGGGGAGCACGTGGCGCGCGTGTTGCGGCTCACGGTCGGTGATCCGATCACTTTGTTCAACGGCGACGGCCACGACTACCCCGCTCAGATCCAGGCCGTGGGCAAGCGCGACGTGCAAGTGCGGGTCCTCTCGGCGCAAGCGATCGGCAATGAATCGCCCTTGCCGCTCACCCTGGCCCAGGGCGTGGCGCGCGGCGAGAAGATGGACCTGATCGTGCAGAAGGCCACGGAGCTTGGCGTGGCGCGCATCGTGCCGCTGCTGACCGAGCGATCCGAGGTGAAACTGGATCCGGCAAGGGCGGAGAAACGCTTGGCCCACTGGCGCGCCGTGGCGGCGAGCGCCTGCGAACAGAGTGGCCGCGCCCGTGTGCCGGATATTGCCCCGGCCGTGGCCCTGCCCGCCTGGCTGGGTAGCCTCTCCGACGACGGCGCGCTGCGGCTCGCCCTGCTGCCCGAAGGCACGCAACGGGCCGGCGCTCTGCGCTTTGGCCCTGCCGGTGGCGTGCTGGTGGTGGGCCCGGAAGGCGGCCTGGGCGTGCGCGACACCTCGGCACTGGCCGAGGCGGGCTTTATCGGCCTGCAGTTGGGCCCTCGGATTCTTCGTACGGAAACCGCTGGCCTGGCGGCCCTGGCGGCACTACAGGCGCTGCACGGCGATCTGTGATCGCCGCCGCAGCCGCTTAGCTGGCCAGTTCGAGCAGGTCGACCAGTTCGGCCTCGATGCCTTCGAGGTCGGGAATGACCGCCACGTCGTCACGCACCAGCACCTGGGCGCGCACACCCGGCGGCAACGGTGCGCCGTCGTGGGTGGGAATGATCAGTTCCGCGTTGAGCGTGGTCAGGCGCGGGAAACCCTGCGTGATCACCGCGATGAACGGCAAGTCGGCATGACCGCTGAGCGCCTTGAGCACCGCCACGCGCACAGCCTGCTCGCTGTCGCCGTCATCGCCACCCGCCAGCGCGCTGAAGGACAGCAACGGCACGCGCCAGCCGCGCCACGCAATGCGGCCGAGCAGCCAGTGCGGCGAACCTTCCACCGGCTCGGGGGTGGGCAGCGTGATCACCTCGGCCACCGTGGCGTTGGGCAGCAGCAGACGCAGGTTGCCCACGGGCACCAGCACGCAACGAATTTCACGGGGTAGCGGTTGCTCGCTCATCGCTGGCGCTCCATCGACATCTCTTCGACCAGGCGCGCCGCAAGTTCCGCAGGCGTGCCCGAATAACTGTGCAGGTGTTCGGCTTCGATGCCGTTGACCATATCGGCGAAATGGCTCTCGTTGGAAACCTCCACCCAAACCTGGCCACCGCGATCATGGATGGCCTGGCAACCGCCGACCGCGTCGTTGGCCTGGCCAGCGAACACGATCGCCTGGGCCGAACGACCGAACACGTTGGCAGCCATGGTGAAACTGGCATCGATGGGCGAGCTTTGCACATCCAGCCCTTCCAGCGATTGCAGCTCGATGCGGCCATCGCGGTGCAGGCGTGCCTGCTGTCCATCGGGCACCACCAGCACTTCGCTCAGGCGGGCACGACCACCATGTTCGGCCACACGCACCGGCAAGGGGCTGTGCTCGCCGAGCACGTCGGCCAAGGCATGGGCCGACGTGCCGCGCAGGTGCTGGATATGCAACACGGTGAGGCGCAGATCCGCAGGCAGGTGCGACAGGAAGGCGCACACCGAATCGGCGCTGCCTGCTGCCGCACCAAGCACCAGCACGCGGCTGATCACGGCGTCGAGATCGTCCAACAGCATCTCGTGACCGCCTTCATAGGCGACAGGCGCGATGGCTTCTTCGATTGAGACCAGCTCCAGGGTCATGCCCGGTTGCAGTTCGTGATCGTGGTCGCCGCCATCCGGTGCGAGGAAGTCGGCCGCACTCAGCTTTTCGATGCCGAAATCGGCGGGCGTGGCTTTCGTCGGGGCAGCCGCCGGCGCTTCGTGCTCTTCCACCAGCGCCCAGGCAGAGGCGTTGCCGAGCAATGGCGCTTCGCTCTTGCTGGCGGTGGCGGCAGCGGCCGGCAAGAACGAATCGTCCAACGGGGTCAGCGCGAGATGATCGAGCTGGAACGACGGCATCACACGCGCCGCCTCCACCACCAATGGCTCGTCGGTCTGCTGCGCCAACTCAAACGGGGCGGGGCCACGCGTGTCGAGCGCATCCATATCGAAATGGTCGGGCGAAGGCGCGGACTCGTGCACTACCGGCTCTTCCGACGCTGCTGTCGAAAGGGCCGAGAAGTCGCCGTCATGCAGGGGCGGCAACTCGTCTTCGGCGGCGAACTTCAGGCCCGAACCGAAATCGTCATGCTCAGTCGCGGGCTCATCGGCGGCGAGCAGCGCCTCCAGCTCGGCGGCCAGCGATTCGGACTCGGCCTCCATTTCGCCTGGGGTTTCCGCGCCCGCTTCCTCACGAAACTCGCCGGCGACCCAATCTTCGCCGCCGTCGAAGAAACCTTCCGGCACCGCTTCGGCAACGGCCGGAGCCATTGGCTCGATGTCGGTGTGATCGACCTCTGGCGCTACCTCGGCCACCACCGGCGCGTGCTCCGGTCGGGGCGGATCGTAGTCGCCCTGCGCCAACACCTTCACGGCCAGATGGCGCGCCCAGCGCGCGCGGTCCCAGCCGTCCAGCTCGCGACTGGCCTGCGCATCGTTGAATACCACACGAGGCCGGTCGCCATCGATGACGTCATAGAGCCGGTCGAGATCGTCGTCCGATTCCTCGTCCAGATTCACCACCAGCACTTCCGCGCCGGTTTCGGCAAGCATGCCCTTATTCAAGGTGGACAGTGCGCCCTCGTGCACGATGAGCGCGCCGCGCTCCTTCAGTGCTTCGCGCAACTGGCCGCCCAGCTCCACGTCATCGAACAGCAGTGCGACCGCGGTTGCCGTTTCAGCCATTGAGCGACTCCAGGGCGCGCTGTTCGAGCACCTCGCTGATCTGCGCCAGCAGGTCCGCTTCCTGGTAAGGCTTGCCCAGGTAACGGTCCACGCCAATATCGAAGGCACGTTGGCGATGCTTATCGCCGGTGCGCGAAGTGATCATGATGATCGGCACGTCGCGCAGTCGCGGATCGGCCTTCATGTGCGTGGCCAGCTCGTAACCGTCCATGCGCGGCATCTCGATGTCCAGCAGCATCAGGTCGGGCACGCGCTCGTGCAGTTTCTCCAGCGCGTCCACGCCGTCCTTGGCCGTATTGACCTCGTACTCGTGGCGCTCCAGCACGCGGCCGGTGACTTTGCGCATGGTGATGGAGTCGTCCACCACCATGACCAGCGGCCGCACGCGCACCTCTTCCACCACCGGCGCCGACACCGCCGAGAGGCCAGCCTCCAGGCGCTGTTGGCGACGGGCGATACCATGGCGCACCAGCGGCGCCAGGTCGAGAATGATCAGCACGGAACCATCGCCCATGATGGTGGCGCCAAGGATGCCCGGCACGGAGCTGATCTGCGGGCCGACGGACTTCACCACGATTTCGCGCGAGCCGAGCACGGCGTCGATGCGAATGGCCGCGCGCAGGTCACCCGCACGCGTCAGCAACAGCGGCACTTGCTCTTCGTCGCCCGCATGGCTGGAGACGATGCCCAGCAGCTCGGACAAGTCGTGGATGTCGTATTGCTCGCCGCCGTAAGTGAAGGTCGGCTCTGCCGCCGCCATGCGCTCGACCAATTCGGACGGACTGATGCGGGCCACACCCTGCACCGATGTCATCGGAATGGCAAAGGTGGATTCGCCGATGCGCACCAGGATGGCCTGGGTCACCGCCAGCGTGAACGGCAGGCGCAGCACGAAGGTGGTGCCTTCGCCAGCGGTCGACTCGATCGACAGGGCGCCGCCAAGCTGCTTGATCTCGTTGGCTACCACGTCCATGCCCACGCCACGGCCGGCGAGCTGAGTCACCGTGCTCGCGGTGGAGAAGCCGGGCTGCGTGATCAGTGCCAGCACCTGGTCGTCGCTGAGCTTGGCATCGGCACGGATCAGCCCGCGCTCCAGGCCGCGCTTGCGGATGGCCTCGCGATCCAGGCCGCGGCCGTCGTCGGTCACGCGCACCACCACCTCGGTGGCTTCGCGCGCCACACGAATGCGCACCGCACCCTCTTCGGGCTTGCCGGCACGACGGCGTTCGCCGGGTGCCTCGATGCCATGGGCCACCGCGTTGCGCAGCATGTGTTCGAACGGCGCCTTGATGCGGTCGAGCAGGTTGCGATCCATTTCGCCGTGCGCGCCTTCCACGAACAACTGCGCGTTCTTGCCCTCTTCCTGGGCGGCCTGGCGCAGCGTGCGGCGAAGGTTTGGCACCATCGTGTCGAACGGCAGCATGCGCGTACGCAGCAGACCGTCCTGCAGTTCGGAGGACACGCGCGACTGCTGGATCAGCAGCGTTTCCGCCTGACGGGTCAGCTCGTCCAACATGCCCTGGATGGACACAAGGTCGGATACGGACTCGGCCAGCGCACGCGAGTACTGCTGCAACTGCGAGAAGCGGTCGAGTTCGAGCGGGTCGAACACCGAAATGCCGGCTTCGCGATGCTCGCGCTGGAAGCGCGCGATGATCTGCGCTTCGGTTTCGATTTCCATCATGCGCAGCTGGCTGCGCAGACGCTGCACCGTCTGGTCGAGTTCGACCAGGTTGAAGCGATAGCCGGCCACCTGCTGTTCGAGGCGCGAACGGTAGATCGCCACCTCGCCCGCGTGGTTCACCAGCGTGTCGAGCAGCTCAGCGCGAACACGGATCTGCTCCTGCGGCGCGGACACGGGCTCGTCGCGCTCTTCGGGCAACAGCTCGGGCAGGTTCACTCGTTCGGGGAACGGCAGCACCGTGGCGGATGCCACCTCGACAGGCGCATGGTCGGCCGTCGCAGTACCACCCTCGCCCGCCATGGCCGTGAATCGGTCGATCATTGCCTGGGGGTAAGCCACGCCTTGACCCTGCGACACGCGCTGGATCAGCCCATGCAGCGCATCGAAGCCGGACTCCAGCGCAGCGATGAGTTCGCCCACGTGGGGCGAATCCGCGTGCAGCGGTTTTTCCAGCGCCGTTTCGATGGCATGGGTAAGGTCGCCCACCGGCACCATGCCGGCGATGCGCGCGCCGCCCTTGAGCGTGTGCAGGTCGCGCTGCAGCTCGGCCACGTGTTCGATCGCCGTCGGCGCGGCACGCCACTGTGCGAGCACGCTGTCGGAATGATCCAGCAGCTCGCGGGCTTCCTCGATAAAGATCTCCAGCAAGTCGGGATCGATCTGGCTGGGCAGCAGCAGGTCTTCGCCTGCGACGACTGGCTGCTCGATGGCCGGAGCGGCCGGAGCGGCCTCCACCATTTCGGCTCCGGCGTGCGCCGGCTCCTCCGCCGTTTCCTCCTCGACCACGGGCGCGTGATCGGGGGACTCATCGGCAACAGGTGTCGGTTCAAGCGGTGCGAATACCGCGGCTTCCACCGGCTCCTGCGTGGACGGCTCATGATGAGTCGTTTCGTCGACGCTTAGATGCGAAGGCGTTTCGCGCAGCCATTCGGCGAGCGAATCATGCGACACGGTCGCGTGCTCGTCGGTCGCGCCCTCATGGCCAACGAGCGTATCCGCGGCGACTTCCGGCGCATGTGCCTCGTGGCCCATCGCGGGTTCGACGTCGAGCGCGCCAGCCTCGTGGATAGTCGTTTCTGCGGTTTCTTCATTCGGCGCTTCGGCATGCAGCGCGGCGTCGATGCTCGACGCCAGCGATTCCTCCACCGCCTCGGGTGCTTCCGATTCGGCTTCGCCGGCGATCTCGGCATGGCTCGGCGCTTCGAGGGACGGCGCTTCGTCCAACAGATCCGCGTAGGCAGCAGCAAAATCATCCGCATCGGTGGGTTGTACCGGCGCGATGGCATCGTGTGCCTCGCTACCGTGAGCAACCTCGCCCGGGGGCAGGTGCGCATCCAGATCGAACTCGCCCAGGGCCGCCAGCAGTTCGTTGGCGTAGCTGTCCATCTCGGCATCGGCCGTCGCCGGCGTGGCAGCAGCCGGGGTGGCTTCCTGCGGCTGACCGGCGACGTCGGAGAGCGCGGCGTCGAGCGAGGCGGCCAGTGCGCCTTCGTGCTCGGCGTCGTTGGCGGGCGCGGCGGTCTCTTCCAATTCGTCCGCGTGCGGCTCGAACAGCACGTGCGCCACCTGCGGCTCGGGCTGGCTGTCGCGCAGCTCGGTCAGGCGACGAATCAGGCTATCCAGATCCGGTAGCTGCGGCGACGGCGCATCGAACTGCGCCATGACGTAATCCACCGCGTCGGCACTCTGACCAAGCAGGTGCACGCCCTCGACCGACAGGGGCAGGCTGGCTGCACGCAGGCGCTTGAGCAAGCTTTCCAGCGGCGACAGCAACTGCGAGAGCAACGGAATGTCGACCATGGCGATGGCGCCATGCAGCGTATGCACGGCACGCAACAGGCCATCGTCCACGCGCAGCTCGCCGTCGACGCGGTTGATGGTGGTGCGAATGGTCTGCAGGTACTGCGCCACTTCGCTGCGCAGAATCTCCAGCAACACCGGATCGATCGGCGGTAGCACCGGCTCGTCGAACGCCTCGTGCACGACCGGCGTGGGCTCGGCGTGCGCGGTTTCGATATCGGCCAGGCTGGCGGCGGGGATGGCGGACGCATTCAGCTCCGAACGCGGCACACGGCGACGCACCATACGGCGCACCGTTTCCATGCCAACGGGCGCCATATCGGCGACGCGCGCGTCCTCCTGACCACTGGCCAGGCGCTCGGCGGTATCCATGATGGCGACGATGGGGGCGGTGACGGTGCCCTCGCCCATCAGCGCGGCGCGTAGCTGCGGCAGTGCATCCACGGCCGCACCGACCAGTGCCTGTACGCCCTCGTGCGGCGGGATCGACTGATCCAGCACGCGATTGAGCATGTTCTCGACCTTCCAGGCGAATTCGCCCAGCAGGCTGGCTCCCACCAGACGACCCGAACCCTTCAGCGTGTGGAACGAGCGGCGCACCGGCGTGAGTGCATTGAGTTGCAGCGGATCGGCCAGCCATGCGCGGCGAGCGGCATGCAGGTTGTCGATCTCCTCCTGCATTTCTTCCAGGAAGATTTCGCGAATGTCGTCATCGATGCCGGCCGTGCTGGCATGGAAGCCCGCTTCCTGCGGCATGCCGGCATTCACCGGCACGTGCTCGATGATTTCCTCTTCGATCTCGACCCAGTCGCCTTCCTCGCCCCCCACAGGCTCCTGCGGAGTGATGTGCACGGTATCGGCCAGGCGCAGGCCGGTGATTTCGTGCGGCTCCGGATGCGGGGTCTGACTGTCGCCGACGATAAGGCCGGCAAGATCATCGCCATGAGCGAGGCTGACGCTCTCGGACAATTCGGGCTGGTTGGCAAGCGCGGCGGCGAGCGCGGCGTCGGCGGCCTTGGCGATGTGCTCGGGGGCTTCGTCCAGTTCGTCCGGCTCGAACGCGCGAGCGGCCGGCGGCGGCCAGTAACCGAGCGTGCTGAGGCTGTGCTCGGCCACGTCCAGGATATGTTCGAGGCCACCGCGATGTTCGCGCGCGGCTTCCAGGTAGTACTCCAGCGCGGCCAATGCATCGGCCAGATGATCCATCTGCGCGCTACTGGGCACGCGACGATCGACCAGCAGCTCGTTGCTGACGAAACGGCCAATACCTTCGGCCAGCTCCGCCGGGCGCGGCGCCGAAAGCATGCGCATGGCACCGGCGACCTCATCCATCAGCGGACCGACATCGGCCAACTGACGCGGCTGCCAACCCGATTCCACATAGGCGACGATGGCCTCCTTCACCTTGGCGGTGTTGGCGGTAGCCTCGTGCATGAGCGTGGCGAGGATGTGGCGCGCTTCACTGCGCGGCAGCATGTTCACCGGCGTGTCGGCCGTGGGCTCTTCGTCGGCGCCCAGGCTTTCGATGTGATCGTCGAGCGAGGCTTCTACGTAGAGCAACGCACCGGCCACGTCGAGCAACAGCTCTTCGTCGGGAGCGCGCACGCGCGTGGCGATTTCATCCAGCACACGGCGCTGTTCGTTCACCACGCGGCGCGGCACGCCCAGGGCGAGCATGCCCAGGGTGTCGCCCACACGCTCGAGAATGTCGGTCTGGCTGGCCAGTTGCGCCGGATCGGCGTCGGCTTGGCGCAGGAACAGGTCGAGCGATTCCTTCACGCGCAGCAGGTCGTCCTTCAACGCCTTGGCCACAGAGTCAAGCAGCGCCCGGTTATGGCCGGACATGGAGCCGCGCGCGTGCTCCACTTCGCTGGCGTCAGGCAGCAGGTTATCCAGTGCATAGGTCTGGCGCAGCAGCTCCATGCGCGGGCTGCCCTGGCGAACCTGGCCGACCACATACAACAGCTTGTTGGCGAGCTCATCGGCATCGCCACCGCGCAGGCTGGCTTCGCCGTGCTCGATCAACTGGCGAATGCTGCGATCGACCTTGCCGATCAGTTGGCGCACATCGCCCGATTGGCTGCGCAAGGCGCCATGCTGCACGCCTTCGAGCACACCGGCGGCAATCCACCACAGGCGGCGACCAGGCACGGTGTGGCAACGGGCGGTGATGGCATCCAGGGTCTGGATCATGCCGCCGAGCTGCTGATCGTTGCCCTGACCACGGAACCACGACAACAACTGTTGCTGGAAACGAAGGCGCAGCGTGGCGATGTCGTTGCGCAGGCGCTCGGGCGACGCATCGGTCAACGGAGCGGGTGCCTGGGGCGGCAATGCCACTTCGAGGTTCGGGTTGAACAGCGCCGATTCGTGCAGCGCCTGCTTGCCACGGCTGGAACGCAGCTCGTTGAGCAGGGGCAGCAACACCACCGGCACGTCGCGATGGCCGCCGGACAGGCGCTCCAGGTAATCGGGCAGCTGCATGAGGCCACGCATCAGCGCGGCGTAGGCGTCCTCGCGGTTGGCGACATGGTCCTCCAGCAAGGAAATGGCCAACGTCTCCATTTCCTCGGTGACCATGGCCGCGCCGTAGAGCTCGACCATGCGCAGCGTGCCTTGCACCTGATGCAGGCTGTCGGCGCACGAACGCATCGCAGCCCGGTCGCCCGGGTTGTCGACGTAGGACTCCAGCGCCTCGCGGGCGAGCGCCAGCGTCTCGTCGAGCTCTGGCTTGACCCACTGCAGGGTGGTGAAATCGATATGGTCTTGAAGTCTCATGCGCCCCTCTCTGCGGCCACGTAACGGTTTGTCACGCAACCGTCGAGGTTGCCCCCTGTGAAAAACGTTTTGTGTCAGCCCGGCAGCTTAAAGTGGGCCACCGAGCGCCGCAGGTCACTCGCCAGCTGGGCCAGATAACCGATGGAGTCGGCCGTCTGGCTCGCGCCCTGCGAGGTCTGCGAGGTAATTTCCTGAATCGCGTTCATCGATGCCGAAATATCCGTCGCCGCGCTGGACTGCTGGCGTGCCTGCGTGGAGATGTTCTGAATCAGCGCCGACAGATCGTGCGACACGCGTTCGATGTCGCCCAGTGCGCTACCGGCGTCCTCGGCCAGTCGGGCACCGGCCACCACCTCAGCGGTGGTCTGCTCCATCGAATTCACCGCTTCGTTGGTGTCGGACTGAATGGTCTGCACCAGCGTTTCGATTCGCTTGGTCGCGCTCGCGGAGCGTTCCGCGAGGCGCTGCACTTCGTCCGCCACCACCGCGAAACCGCGACCGGCCTCACCCGCCGAGGCCGCCTGGATAGCGGCGTTCAAGGCGAGGATGTTGGTCTGCTCGGCAATGTCGTTGATGAGTTCCACGATGGAGCCGATTTCCTGGGAGGACTCACCCAGGCGCTTGATGCGCTTGGAGGTCTCCTGGATCTGGTCGCGGATGGAGTCCATGCCCGAGATGGTTTCGCGCACCACTTCGGCACCGCGCGAGGCGATCTTCACCGAGCGCTCGGCCACGTCGGCCGACTCGGCGGAGTCCTTGGACACGGTATCCATCAGGCTCGCGATCTGGTTGATCGCAGTGGTCGCCGTGCTGATGCGCTGCGCCTGGTTCTGGGCGGATTCGGCCAGATGGCGTGCGGTGGTCTGCGTTTCCTGCGCCGAGGACGACACCTGCTCGGAGGTCTCGTTGATCGTCGTCACCAGGGTGCGCAACTCGTCGATGGCGTAATTCACCGAGTCGGCGATGGCGCCGGTGATGTCCTCGGTGACGGTGGTCTTTACCGTCAGGTCACCTTCGGCGAGCGAGCCCATTTCGTCCAGCAGGCGCATGATGGCCTCCTGGTTACGCTGGTTGAGTTCGGTCGAGTCCTGGAAGCGGCGGCGCTGGTCGGCGATCAGCTGCACCACCAGCACGATCAGGAAGGCGGCCGCGCCGAGCGCGCCCAACACACCCCACCACAGGTTCGGGAACAGACGGCGGGTCGGCAGCTTGCTGACCTGGTCCGCCATTTCGTTCGCGCGCAGCAGCACGTTCTGCGAATCGAGCGAAGCCTGATTGCCGGCGCGTTTCACGTCACTGAGGTTGGCTGCGGCGCCCACCAGCTTGCCGACGGGGTCCTGCAGGTTGTCCCACTGCGATTGCATGTCGGCAAGGATCTTGCGCGCGTTGGCATCGCCCATGGCGCGCACGCCCACTTCGGTGTTGCCTTCGAGCAAGCCCTTGAGCACCGAGCCGTAGAGCTGGCCGTCGCGGGCCAGGCCGTCGGCGGCAGGCTGAGAGGCTTCGCCACCCTGCAGCACTTCTTGCACGCGGCGGATCATACGGTCGGCCAGCAGCATCTGGCGGGCGGAGGTATAGGTCTGTTCTGCACTGCCGCCGCGCTGCTGCAGGATGTTCACCACCTGCTCCATGCTGGAGTTCAGCAGCGGCAGCTCACGGCCCAAGGTAGCGGCGCGCTGGGCCGAGTCCACCACCAGCGCCTTGTTGGAGAGAATCTTGCCGATATCGGCGTCGAGCTGTCCCCACGCGTTGGTGAGAGCGGCGACCGCGCGCCCAGCCGGGCTGGCATTGGCATCGGCATAGGGCTTCATGCCGGTCTTGTCGTCGCCCTTGTTGAGGCGCTGCACCGCCGAGTCGATGGCGTTGCGGTTGGTTTCCAACTCCTTGAAGGAGTCGACGTTACCGTCCGCCGCCTCGAGGGCGTACTTGGCGGTCTGCTGCGACAACACCTGGATCTGTGTGGTCAGTCCCACTGCCTGGCTGTCTTCGCGGCCACGCAACGTGAGCATGACGAAGTCCACACCCGTGAAACCGAACGCGATGACCAGTGCAATGATGAGGCCGGTATAGCCCCGCTCCTTGCCCACGCCCCCTGTAGTGCTCATTTCGTTCACCTCGCCCGTTTACCCTTCGCCGCCCATGCCGGCAAAGGCTTCGGATCATCGCCCTGGTTCCGGCCCCGCTCGGCGCCGGTCCTACTCTCTAGTGCAACTGTTGCGCGTCAGGCCGCGGCCTGACGGAAGTCCGGCGCGCGCACCAGCTTGCCCATGCTGAACATGGCAAGGCGGGGCTCGCCCACGCGATCGTCGACGAAGCGCGTCAGGCGCGGATCGTCTTCCGGCTCGGCCTGGCGGCGTTGCTCGGCATCCACCGTACGCTGGCCGAACACTTCCTCGACCATCAGCGCCACGCTGCCACTACCCTGGCGCACCACCAGCAGGCGGGTGCGCTCGGTGGTCTGGGTGCGTTCGCCGAACAGGAAACGGGACAGGTCGATCACCGGCACCAGGTTGCCGCGCACGTTGGCCACGCCAAGCAGCCACGCCTGGGTACCCGGCACGGGGGTCAGCGCCGGCACGGCCAGCAATTCGCTGATTTCGTCGATGCCACTGACGAACAGGCGGCTGCCCGCACGAAAACCGATGCCACGCCACAAGCCAGGGGCTTCGAGCTTCTCCGGCGTGCCAGAGGCATGCGCCAGCGACAATCGTTCGTAACGGGCCAGCAGTTCGAAGGGCGAGAGCGCGGCGGTTTGGGTCATCGTGGCCTCAGGCAGCGCTCGGCAGCAAATCGTTGATGCAGGCCAGCAAGTCCTTTTCGTTCACCGGCTTGGTGATGAAGGCGCGCGCACCTTGGCGCAGGCCCCATACCCGGTCGGTTTCCATTGACTTGGTAGTGATCATGACGATGGGAACACCCGACGTCTGCGGGTCGCGCGTGAGCGTGCGCGTCGCCTGGAAGCCATTCATGCCCGGCATGATGACGTCCATGATGACCAGGTCGGGCTTCTGCGTGCGCACGCGCTCAATGCCTTCCTCGGCATTGCCGACGGAGTCGACCTGATAACCCGCGCGCTCGAGCAGCGTGGTGAACACGCGCACGTCGGTCGGCGAGTCGTCGATAATGAGAATATTGGCCACAGGTCCCCCTCAGACCCTGTAGTCGCCGGTCTTACACCGTGCAGACATGTCGATGAATTGCACCAAGCAGTTCGTCTCGGGTGAACGGCTTGGTCAGATATTGTTCGGCGCCGACGATGCGGCCGCGTGCCTTGTCGAAGAGACCATCCTTCGAGCTGAGCATGATCACGGGTGTGCCGCGGAACTGGGGATTGTTCTTGATCAGCGCACAGGTCTGATAACCGTCCAGACGCGGCATCATGATGTCGACAAAGATGATCGCTGGCTTCTGGTCGGAGATCTTGGCGAGCGCCTCGAAACCGTCCACGGCCGTAAGCACGTCGCATCCCTCTTTCTTCAGCAGGGTTTCCGCCGTTCGCCGGATGGTTTTCGAGTCGTCGATAACCATGACCTTGAGGCCGGCCAGGCCATTTCCACTTATGTTCAAGTTCACAACACCCCCCCTGCGACCCGCCCCAGGCTCAGGAAAATCGTGCCACCGCCAACGCCACGTTGGCGGCTCCATCTGGAGAGAAAATTCCACGAATCTCTTACGACGTACGACAACCATGAAGCCGGCAGGCACTCGTGCATTGCTGTTTACCGCCTGCCTAACGTGACGTCAAGCTGAAATGTCCAACAAGGCGCCCTACGTCATTGAATCGTGAGGTTACTCGGGCAAGGGCTTGACCTTTGGGCCAGGCCTCCCCATTGCCCTGTGGCAGCGGGGCTCGCCGAACCGCCATGGCACGTCGAAACGATCCATGGCAGGCAACTCGACTTACACTGCCCCGCTCGCCCGGCTCGCGCCGGCTGCGCATCGTGAACAAGCTCTACTACCGGAGAATGACGATGACCCTCTCGGTCGCCGTACTCATGGACCCGATCGGCTCCATCAAGATCGCCAAGGACACCACCTTCGCCATGCTGCTGGAGGCCCAGCGACGGGGCCACCGGCTGTTCTATATGGAACAGGACGACCTGGCTGCACGCGATGGGCAGCCCTGGGCGCGCCTGGCGCCGCTTTCGGTACGGGAAGACCCCGAGGACTGGTTCACCCTGCACGAGGCGCAGTGGCGCGACCTGCGCGAGATGGACGTGGTGCTGATGCGCAAAGACCCGCCGGTCGACGCCCAGTTCATCTACGACACCATGATCGTGGAGCTGGCTGAGCGGGCGGGCACCCGGGTGGTCAACGCGCCCTGGTCCCTGCGCGACTGCAACGAAAAGCTGTTCGCCCTGCACTTTCCGCAGTGCATGGCGCCCACCCTGGTCTCCCGGGACGCGGCCGAGTTGCGCGCCTTCGTGGCCGAGCATGGCGAGGCGGTGCTCAAGCCGTTGGACGGCATGGGCGGACGCGGCATTTTCCGGGCACGTCAGGGCGATACCAACATCAACTCGATGATCGAAACGCTCATCGGGGCCGGCCCGCACGGCGAGCACAAGCAATTCGTGATGGCGCAGAAGTTCATTCCCCAGATCAGCGCGGGCGACAAGCGCATCCTGGTCATCGATGGCGAACCGGTGCCCTATGCCCTGGCCCGCATTCCCCAGGGCAATGAGTTCCGCGGCAACCTGGCGGCGGGTGGTCGTGGCGAGGGCGTACCGCTGAGCGAGCGCGATCGCTGGATCGTGTCCCAGGTGGCCCCGGAACTGCGCCGGCGCGGCCTGCTGTTCGTAGGCCTGGACGTGATCGGCGACTACCTCACCGAGATCAACGTCACATCACCGACCTGCGCCCGCGAACTGGACGCCCAATTCGGGCTTAATATTGCCGGTCAGCTGTTCGACGTCATCGAGCAAACCCGAACCGGAACCCGCCACGCGTGAGCCAAGCCGTTGTCCGCACCGGCGCCGACAAGATCGGCGCCACGATGCTCTTCTCGTTGTTGCTGCATGGCGTGCTGGTGTTCGGCATTACCTTCAGCTACGTGAAGGCCAAGCCCAGCCTGCCCACGCTGGACGTCACCCTGGTCGACGTCGCCAACCGCGAGAGCCCGGACAAGGCCGACTTTCTGGCCCAGGCCAACAACAGCGGCGGCGGCGAGAACGACAAGGCCTCGCGCCCCTCCCAGCCAGTCTCGGGCCCCATGCCCACGCCCACGCCGGGTGTGGCGCCCCAACCCGTGGAAGCCAGTGCGCCCAAGCCGCAGGAAGCCACCGAGGACAAGCTGCTCACCACCACCGGCAACAGCCACTACACGGTGGATACCGACAGCGCCAAGTCGCAGCAGGACGACCAGGATCTCCCCGAGTCGCAGGCCGACGTGAAACGCCGCCTGGAAATGGCCCAACTGGCGGCCGAGGTGCGCGACAAGAGCGAAAAGTACGCCAAGCGCCCCAAGAAAAAGTTCATCTCCTCCAACACCAAGGAGTACGCCTACGCCGCTTATATGCGCGGCTGGGTAGACCGGGTGGAGCGCGTGGGCAACCTCAACTACCCCAACGAGGCGCGCCGACGCAGCATGCACGGCGACGTACTTATGACCGTGACGCTCAACCGTGACGGCTCGGTGAAGGGCATCGAAGTGGTGCAAAGCTCCGGCCAGCCGCTGCTGGATGCCGCTGCCCAGCGCATCGTTCGCCTGGCAGCACCATTCCCCGCCCTACCGGCGGACAAGGAACACTTCGACGAGCTGAATATCACGCGTACCTGGCAATTCATGCCCAACGACACGCTGCACAGCCGTTGAACGAGCGCTCGGCGCGCACGGGTGCCGAACGCAATTTCGACGTCGCCGCAGCGACGATCTTCACGGCTGGGCTTACAATGCCCCCATGACTGCCCCCCGTCCCCAGCCTCAGTCCCTCGCCGGTCAGTTCCTGATCGCCATGCCCAGCTTGGCCGAGCCGCCGTTTTCGCGCGGCGTGGCCTTCATCTGCCAGCACGACGAAGACGGCGCGGTGGGCTTGCTGGTGAACCAGCTCTCCGAATACCGCTTCAGCGATGTGCTCGCCCAGATGAAGCTGGAATGCCATGACCCCGAACTGGCCGACGCCCCGGTACTCATCGGCGGTCCGGTCAATCAGGAGCGTGGCTTCGTGCTGCATCGCGAACCGGGCCACTGGGAATCGAGCTACCGCATCAACGCCGATTGGTCGGTCACCACCTCGCGCGACATTCTGGTGGCCATGGCCAACGGCGAAGGCCCGCGCCTTGCGGTAATGGCGCTGGGTTATGCCGGCTGGAGTGCCGGCCAGCTGGAGCAGGAACTGAAAGACAACGCCTGGCTGACCGCCGAGGCCAGCGAACGCGTGGTGTTCCATACCCCGCTGGAAGAACGCTGGAGTGCCGCCGCCGGCCTGGTCGGCGTGGACCCGCTGCAATTGCCCGGCTACGCGGGTCACGCGTGAGCTGTGTATTTGGCTTTGACTACGGCAGTCGCCTGCTCGGCGTTGCCGTGGGCAACCGCTTTACCGGCAGCGCCCGGGGCATCGCCGCCATCACGGTGCGCGATGGCGACCCCGATTGGTCGCGCCTGGACGCCCTGCGCCAGGAATGGCAGCCCGACACCCTCGTGGTTGGCCTGCCGCTGACCCTGGATGGCGAGGAACAACCCGCCAGCCGCGGTGCCCGCCGCTTCGCCGAAAAGCTCAGCCAACGCTACGGCCTGCCCGTGGCCATGACCGACGAGCGACACAGCTCCCGCGAAGCCGCCCAGCGCTTTGCCAACGCCCGCGCCGCCGGCCTCAAGAAACGCCGCGACGCCGCCACCATCGACGCCGAAGCCGCCGCCGTGATTCTCGAACGCTGGCTGGCTTCATCCCCTGGTCACTGACACCTCGACGACACCGCCCGCCATGAGCCTACGCCTGCGCCACCTGACCACGCTGGAAAACATGCCCCGCCAGAGCATCGAGCGCCTGCTCGACCGCGCGGAAACCATGCGCGACGGCTGTGCCCATGGCACGCGCAAGCTGGACCTGCTGTCGGGCCGCACCATCCTCAACCTGTTCTTCGAGCCGTCCACCCGCACGCGCACCTCCTTCGAGCTGGCCGCCCGCCGCCTGGGCGCGGACGTGATCAACTTCGACATCGGCTTTTCCTCCACCAGCAAGGGCGAGGCGTTGTTCGACACGCTGCACACGTTGGAAGCCATGCACCTGGACGCCATCGTGGTTCGCCACAAAGTGTCAGGCACGCCGGAAGAACTGGTGCGCCACGCCATGAGCGGCGTGTCGGTGGTCAACGCCGGCGACGGCAATCGCGCGCACCCCACCCAGGGCCTGCTCGATGCGCTCACCATCCGCCAGCATCGCCCTGACTTCAGCCAGCTCACCGTGGTGATCTGCGGCGACGTCAAGCATTCGCGCGTGGCGCGCAGCGACGTGCATGCCTTTTCCACGCTGGGTGCCAAGGAAATCCGCCTGTGCTCGCCACAGGCGCTGATGCCCGATCAAGCGGAATTCCCTGGCTGCGTAATCACCGACGACTTCGATGCCGCCATCGAGGGCGCCGACGTGGTGATCATGCTGCGCCTCCAAAAAGAGCGCATGGCCGCCACCGACCTGCCCGACGAAGCGGCCTATTTCAGCCGCTATGGCCTGGACAACCGCCGCCTGGCGCGCGCCGCTCGCGCCGCCCTGGTGATGCACCCCGGCCCGCTCAACCGTGGCATCGAGATCGCCTCCGAAGTGGCCGATGGCCCGCAGTCGCGCATCCTCGAACAGGTCGGCAACGGCGTATTCGTGCGCATGGCCGTACTGGCGGAAGTGCTGGGTCGCTGAACTTCGCCCGGCGACATGCCGTAACGCGCCGCGACATGCCCGGATTCCGGGCATAATGGCAACGCTTTATCCAAAACACTCAAGGGAATAGACATGCGATCGACGAAGCGCATTGCCGCGCTGGGCCTGGCCGGCGTGCTGCTGGCTGCATGCCACCACAAAGACAAGGACGCCCCCCTCGCCTTCGTGCCGGCCGACACGCCGTACGTGCTGGCGAACCTGGACGTGCTCGATGACGACACCCGCAAGGCCTTGCTCGCCCAGGCCGATGCGCAGTTGCCCAGCGAGCTGACCCAGCTGCGGTCGGCCGCTGACGACATGGCCGACAAGGACCCGGACGCCTCGCGCCTACTCAAGGCGTTCATCGCCGAGCTGGACGGCAAAACCATTGAAGCCTTTGCGCAGAACGCGGGCCTCAACATCAAAGGCCGCTCGGCGTTCTATGGCCTGGGCCTGGCCCCGGTGGCGCGTTTCGAATTGACCGATGCCAAGGCATTCGACGCCTTCGTCGGCCGCCTGGAAGCCGCCTACGGCAAGCCGTTCGACGCGGCCACGCTCGGGGATCTGCATTACCGCAAGCACGTTTCGGCGGAAGCCGGCGTGCAGGTCATCCTCGCCGTAGTGGGCAAGCAGGCTGTAGCGGCCCTGCTGCCGGTCGATGCGCCGGAAGCCACCCTGCGCCTGGCGCTTGGCCTGGATCGTCCGGAAAAGAACCTGCAAGACGATGGCCGCCTGGAAAAGCTCGCCAAGGCCAAGGACTACCAGCCCTGGGCCATCGGCCAAGCCGACCTGACCCGCTTGCTGCCCCTGGCCGCCAGCGGCAAGGACCCGTTCTTCAATGCGTTGCGCAAGGCGCACGCCGAGAGCGAAGCGGCCAAGACCGGCGAGCCGGTGGCCAACCAGTTGCAGGTGTTGCCCAGCTGCGAAGGCGAAGCCAGCCGCATCGCCGCCCGCGTGCCATCGGTGAGCTTCGGCTACACCAAGCTCGACGCCACCCACCAGTCGCTGCGCTGGGACGTGAGCCTGGCCGATGACATCACCAAGGCCTTCTCCGGCCTCAAGGTGGAGCTGCCGGGCCTGGGCGTGAACACCTACGCCCCGTTCGACCTCAGCCTTGCCGTGCCGATCGCCCAGTTGCGCAGCTTCTGGAGCGCGCAGGCCGATGCCGTGGCAGCCAAGCCATTCACTTGCCCGGCCCTCACCGACCTCAACGAAAGCTTCGCCAAGATCGGCATGCTCTCGCAGCAGGCCGCGGTGCCGCCCGTGGGCGACCTGCTCGGCCTGCGCGTGGCGCTGGACAGCTTCGACGCCGGCGGCAGCAATGGCCTGCCCAAGTTCAGCGGCCGCGTGCTGATCGGCACCACCAACCCCGCCGGCCTGCTCGCCATGGCCCAAATGGCGGTGTCCTCGCTGCAGCAGGTCAAGCTCACCGCTGACGGCAAGCCGGTAGCGCTGCCGCCGGAACTCACCGCCCCGCTGGGCACGCCGGTATGGGCCGCCATGAATGCAAAGGCGCTCGCCATTGCCGTGGGCGACGGCGAAGAAACCAAGCTCGGTGAGCTGCTCTCCGCTCCGGCTGGCGCTGCCGGCGATCTGGGCCACGTGCACCTCAATGGCGACATGTACCAGGCATGGGTCAAGGCGATGGCCAGCAAGGCAGATCACATTGCCGAACTCACCGCCTCGGCTCAGTCGGACGACCCGGAGGCTGCCGCGGCCGCCAAGGCCACCGCCGAGCGCACCAAGGCGCAGTTCCAAACCATGCAGGCCCAGGCCGACCGCATCAAGTCGCTCAACGGCGCTGCGCGCATCGACAACACGGGCCTGGTGATCACCAGCGAAACCGAATTGAAGTAAGCGGTATGTAACCGCAGCGAAAAAAGGGGCGCCTTGGCGCCCCTTTTTTTGATTCATCGCCAATAACCGTCAAGCCTTAGGCTGCTCTGATTTCGATCGCATCCCAGCGAAACCCCAAAAGGGCGCATGAGCTGGAGGCGCCTTTCGACCGCCGAAGGGCTGGTCATCCAGCGCCTTTAGATTCAGAGAATGACAGGCACTGGATCCCAGCATTCGCTGGGATGACGATCAAAATCAGCGTTTCCTTAAATCGTCACGGCGGCACGGCGCTGCTGATGCAGGATGCTCACCGCCAAAGCGAGCGCCAGCATCAGCACGGCAGCCACGAAGGTCATCAGCCCCAGACGGTCGCCACGCAAGCCCTGTTCGAAACCTACCGGCAGGCTATCGCTTGGCGTCAGTATCAGCGCGCTCATGCCAACGAAATGCATGCCGCACACCGCCACGCCCATCACCAGCGCGCTGCCGAGCATCTGTAGCCAACCGCGCAGATTGAAAGCCAGCCACAGCGCCGCCATCGATGCGAACACCGCGATGGCCACTGACCATGCAACCATGCCCAGGTCGTACGTTACGCGCGCCGAAGTGAGCATGGCCATCATGCCCAGGTAGTGCATGCCGGCCACACCGGCGCCCATCAACACGCTCGCGCCCATCAAGTGCGCAAAGCGCATGTGCGGCATGCTCACCGTCGCGAGCCCCAACGAGCAGGCCACGATCGCCAGCAAAGCCGATATCGCCGTAAGCCATGCGTCGTAACTCACCTGCACGCCCATATGGCAGGCCAGCATGGCAATGAAATGCATGGTCCAGATGGCGCCTCCGCCCATCGCCGTACCCGCCGCCAGCACCGCAGCGGCGCGCTGCCGCGGATTGCGGGCCAACGGAATGCCCAGCGCCAATTGCAACGCAGTGAACGAGCCGAGTACCGACACCGCATAGGACAGACACACCAGCAGGGCGTTGTAGTGCATATGCATCAAGCCATCCCCAGAACGAATCACATGTATAGCCGCGACGCGGCCCTCGCGTATCAGCGGGCGACGTCGAACACGCAGGTGGCAGCACCATGGCTGTGGCACTGAGTTTCATGCACCCGCAGTGCGGGCACGTCCACCGCTTCCAGCAGCAAGCCTTCAATAAAGCCAGAGAAAAAGTGCCCGCCAGACGCACCCCCTGGCTGGCACAAGGGGCAATCGCGCACGTGCAGCTCGGAGCCGTGCTGATCCACCGGCACGAACTCGCGCATGGCCGGCAACGCAATGCGCCGCAGCGCCTCTGCCAGTGCAAGCTTGGCGCCCAAGGCATAGTCGCGCTTGTAGACCCAACTGCCCGTGCGTCGGCCAGCCAGATGCAACGATGCATCGCGTGCTTCCACGGCTACCTCGTATTCCAGATGGATCAGCCAGGGAAAAATGCGCGGATAGTCCTTGGCGAGATTGGGCAGGATGCGTTCGATCGTCGCCACGTCGGCGCGCCCAAGGCGAGCCTGCGGGTACTTCGCCCGCGTTGCCTGCGTATCGGTGGGCGGCTCCAGTGTCGTATCGCGACTGGAAGCAAAGCTCAGCACGCGCGGGTGCGCCTCGAGGGCATCCTCCAACGCAAACTGTCGCTCGTCCGGACCACGCAACAGCATAGTCAGGCACGAACCCTGCGCATCGCTGCCCAGCCGTTGGCGCAAAAGCACATAGTCGTGCTCGCTGATGACGCGTCCCAGTTCCACGAGCAACCGCTCTCGGCGCTCGGAAACGACACGCACTTCCAACTCGGCCATGATTCCCCCCGAAATCAAGCCCGCACATGCAGTGTGCTCGGGTGCGCAGAATGTGCCGTACGCCCACGCATTTCACAAGCTGTCTCTTTAGTGGAGCGCCCAGACGCACCGCCGTACGCGTAGCGAGCCAGCCCACTGAAAATCTCCGCAAAATGTGATGCTCATCACACTTGTCACGCACCCGGCGCGACGAACACTTTGGCCACATCGTCATGACGCCTTCTTCGCATGCCTAAGAACGCGCTGAACGCGCTCGCCTACCGGCCATCCGCGATTCACCCTGGGTCTGTTGGGATGGATGGCACGAGGCGGTCTTATCTGCCCCGTCTGTCTCAAGGACAGTGCTCCCCCACTACAGGAGATTTCCCATGCGTACCCCCAACCTGTTCCGCAAGACGCTGATCGCCGCCGGCCTCGTGGCCGCCTTCTCGGCCGTGCCGTTCGCGCAGGTTGCCGCCCAGGACGCCATGCAGAAGCAGTCGGACAACCAGACCGTACCCGACAAGACCGCCGACGCCTGGATTACCACCAAGGTGAAATCGGAGCTGGCGACGACCAAGGGCATCAAGAGCACCGACATTTCCGTAACGACCGCCGATGGCGTGGTCACCCTTACCGGCACCGCCACCAGCGCGGCAGAAAAGGCCAAGGCCGAACAAGTCGCCAAGAAAGTGAAGGGCGTGAAGAGCGTCGATGGCAGCGGCCTGACCGTCAGCGACACCGCCAAGTAAACGCCCGCCTGCCGAACACGGCAGCCGTTGAAACGAAGAAGGAGCCCCAAGGGGCTCCTTCTTTTTCCACAGCCCCAAGCGCATCGACCTACGAAGGTCTCCGCGCTTGGGGCGATGCAACGCGTTACAGGTCGTAGCGAACCGTAAAGCGGAAATAACGCGGGTCCGTGTAGTTCAACTCACGCCCGTACAGCGGATTGACCGTTGTACGGTTGGACGCGTATCGATAGTTGTACATCGTCGGCGTCTGCTTGTTGAGCACGTTGATGCCATCCAACTGCAACGTCAGCTTGTTCTCCATCCAGCCCGGCGTATAGGCCACATTGAGGTTGACCTGATACGTCCACGGCGTGGTGCCGTGCGAACCGCGCGGCGAGAACTCGTAGCCCGGCTGACCCGGCAAACCGCAGTACCAGTACGTCGAGCTGTTGTAGAGACCCTTGTCGGCGGTGGGGTAATAGCTCGTGCAGTTCTTCGGGCGGCCCGACGCTGCAATCAGCGTTGCGCCAAAACGCCATTCCGGATTCAGCTGGTAATAGCCGAAGGCCTTGAACTGATGCGCGCGATGGTTGGGCAGCAGGCCATTGGCGCCCACCATGAGCTGGGGCAGATCCCAATCCTGGGTACGCGACACGTCGGTCTGACCGCCCGCGCCGGTGTCCAGATCGGAGGCGAGCTGGCCTTCCGTGTTGCCGTAGTTGCGCGAGAACGTGTACTCGGCCTTGCCGTACCACTTATCCGCAAACGGATGCTCGATGAACAGATCCACGGCGTAGTACTTACGCTTGAGGTCGGGCAGCCCCAGCTCCTGCTTAGTCAGGTACACCGACTTGATGGTGCCATCGGGCTGCAACATGTCGAACGTGTTGCCGCGGCCCGGGTTGAAGGTCAGGCACTTGCCACCCAGTGCGCTGACACACGTGTCGTCGATGGCGCTCATCAGCTTGCGATGGGTCAGCTTGATGCCATAGCTGTAAGACGCATTGATCTGCTGCTCCATGCCGAGGATGTACTCGTCCTGGAAATGCGAACGCAGGCCCTTGGCGGCCACCGTGCGCGGGTCGGGCGCATCGCCGCACTCCATGTTGGAGGACACGCCGCCGGTGTTCGGGCAGATATACGGGCTGGCCGGATCGACCGCGACCGGATTCAGCCCCAGCGGCACACCGCTGACCGGGTCCACGCCGGTATAGGTAAAGTACTGGCTCGTGATCAACGAGCCGGACACGCCACGCACCGCCGCGTTGTTCGGCACCGCCAGGTGATAGCGGCCAGCATTGGCGAACACCTTCAAGCTGGAGTCGCCAAACACATCCCACGACGCGCCCAAACGCGGCGCCAACTGGTGGCGCTGGCGAATATACGCATCGCCATTCTTGTTGTAGTTGGTGAACTGCTCATTGCGCAGACCCAGCGACAACAGCCAGCGCTCGGTGACCTGCCAGCGATCCTCGATGAACTGCGCGGCCTGATCCGTCTCCACGCCCGCACGCTGTGTGTTGTACAGCTTATAGACGTAGTAACCCTGCGTACCCAGGCCACCCGCCTGCGCCGGCGAGCCAATCACGCCAAGGCTCGCATCCACCGGGGCGTTCGGGTTGGTCTGCTTGCCATACACCCACGCGTAGTCACCGGCGTACTGCTTACCCGTGAACGACTTGGCGTTCTGCGCGTCGTAACCCACACGCAGGTCGTGATCGCCGATGCGGTACTCGATATCCAGTCGCCAGCCTTCGGTCTTGTCGTTTGCACCGGGCAGCGGGATGGTCGTCGTACCCGGCGGGCTCACGGCGGTCTGGCAGGTGTTGTACACCATGCCCGGCACCGCGGCGCCACTGTTCACCGAGATATACGGGCAGCTCGGGTCGTAGCCATCGGTCGAATAAACGTGGTTGACCTTCTGCGTACCGTACAGAGCCGACACCGTCAGGTTGTCGGTGAGATAGCCCGTGTACTTGCCGATGTACAGGTCGCCGCCATCCTTGGTGTAGATGCCGCCGGTTTGCTGCTCGCCGTGGCTCAGCGTCTTGTAGCTATAGGCATAACGATCGGACTGGTACTGCGTCTTATCCGAAACGCCCGTAAGCTCAAGAATGTGGCTGTCGGTAATGTTCCAGTCGATCTTTCCCGTCCAGCGCGGCATCTTGTAGCTGTAGCTGCTGTAACCGATCTTCGAGGCCGCCGCCGACGAATTGGTATAGGAGAGCACGCTGGCGCCCTCCTGTCGGTTCACTTCGGCGTCCAGGTAATAGAACAGGCGATCCTTCACCAGCGCGCCGCTCAGGTACGCGCCAACGGTCGACTTCCAATACTGGTTCTTGTTGCGGTAGTGGTACAGCGTGCCATCGGTCGCTGCATTGCTGGCCGCGCCAGTGTCCGGGAAATAGTTGTTGCGCGGGCTGGCGCGCAGCGCCTGCGGCTCCCAAATGGTGTACAAGCCACCCTTGGTCTGGTTGCTGCCGCGCTTGGTGACAATATTGATCACGCCACCGGTGGAGCGACCGAACTCCGCACCGTAACCGCCTGTCAGCACCTGCTGCTGATCGATGGCGTCGAACGGCAACTGCGTGAAGCCGATCGAGGTGAGCGGGTTCGTCACCGCATAGCCGTTAATGAAATAGGCATTCTCCGAAGAAGCCGCGCCGCCGAAACTGGGCACGCCATAGCTGGAGTTGGCCACCACGCTCGGCGCCAGCAGCGCCGCTGCGGAAATATCGCGAGCGATCGGCAGCTTGTTCAACTGCTCAGCGGTGAGCACCGTGCGGGTGTCCACCGACGACACGTCGATGGGCGGAAGGGCCGATGCCACCACCGACACGCCCTCAAGGTTCTTCGCGCCCTGCGCACCCTGCGCGGCTGCACCGAAGGAAACCTCCGTGCCACCGGCGATGCTCAGCTCCACGTTATCGCGCGTGCTCACGCTCACGCTATCCTTCTTCAGCGTAACGCTATAGCGCCCCGTAGGCAGCGAGCTGAAGCGATAACGCCCCTCCTTATCGACCGCCGTGTTACGCGTAAAACCCGTATCGACATTACGGATCTCCACGCTGTTGCCGGCGTCGGTAGACACCTGACCAAAGATGGAGCCGGTGATGTTGGACTGGGCATGGGCATCGACGCCCGCCATTGCCAGAGTAACCGCCACGAACAAAGGCAAGCGCTTAGCCGGCCGCTTAACAAGAGCAGCAAAACGATTCACTAGTTGTAATCCCTTCAACGTATATGCGAACGCGCCATCCCTTTTGGCGAGCCTCCGTTGCGTCCATCGACGGATGGACTCACAACGCCGCGCATGCACGACAAAGAAGCTGCGCAGATGGGCGCATGAGCGCCGCGAATGGCAATGGCGACACGCGCCCTTCACATTCAACCGACGAACTGGGATTTAGCCGCGATAACTTACGCACAACAAGACGCAAGTGCCCTCAACTATTGAAGGGAAATCCCGACGCGATAGCGAGCTTCATGCCCCAATCCTTCACCTTGCGTTCGCACATTCCAAAAAACAGGCGGCAACACATGCGTCAGCCACGGCCCCGCCGTTACTCGATTGCACGAGGCGTGCGCTGATCCTGATCGGCATTCCAGAGAAAGCGGGAGTGGCCGGGCCGGATGGAAACGCACTCGCGCACATTCCCGTGTAACGCGCTGACAGCGTATGCCGCCGCAGAGGCGCGCCGGGGCCGCATGGTGCGACGGGTGTTCGCCTGACAAGGCGTTCGGCGCGCCTCTGTTACTTTTCGTCTCGTTGCGCGTGGAGTGTCTGAATCCGCTTGGCGCGCAACCGTGACCTTCGGGTCATGAAGCGCGGGCCGTGGGAGTTAGGACCTCACACGACCCGCTGACCATCAACAACTCTTAGGAAGTTGATCATGGCTGTCCACGATCATACGGCACGCGCACGCCCGTCTTTCCCGCCAGAGGCTACGCACGCGACCTCCGCCGACACGCTGGCTCCCCCAGCCGAGGCGCAGGACGCAGAGCAGCGGTTGTTAACGCTGATCGGCATTGCCCGCTCCGCAGACGCCTTGCTGGGTCTGCTGATGGATAGCGAGGAGGCTCTCCTCGCCCCGTCGCGCCGAGGTTCCCTGCCGGTACGCCAGCTTGCCCTAACCCCGTTGGAATCCACGGGGTTATCGTTGGCTGTGCATTACCTGCACTCCTATGCGCGCTTGTTGGGCCAAAAAACCGCCGCCAGCACCTGACCCGTCCGTTGATCGCCCGGCGGCGCACCGGGCGTGTTGCCGGTGTGCCGCACCTTGGCGATGACGTACGCCTGAATTGGCATTTTGCCTACATATTTCGCTGCGCTCGCGCCGGCGTGTTTAAGCGTGCGCGCACATCAACGAAGGATAGTGATGAGTCGGATTTCTCTCACCCCGCGCATGCACGTTGGCCACCGGGTGCCGCTGCGCTCGCCAGCGCAGGTACTGCTGCATGATTTTTTGCTGCCACAGCGGTTGCCGTGGGGGCAGGCGGCCCGGCGCATGGGCGTCACCAGCTTGGCGCTGCAGCGTTGGATGACGGAGGGCGAGCGGACCACACCGGAGTTTGCGCGCGCCTTGGCGCGAGGGTTTGGCACCACGGCGTTCTATTGGATGGTGCTGGAGGCGCGTTGGCTGTTGGAGGGGGATATGAGGCCTTAGGGAGGGTCTGATGGAACGACATGCAGCTCGTCATTCCTGCGAACACCAAGAAGGGGGCAAGAGCAGGAGGGGCTTTTCAACAGCCGAAGGGCTGGTCATCCAGTGCTTTTACGCTCAGGCGCTTACAGGCGCTGGATGACCAGCCGAATGGCGGGCACGTTGCCTGAGCAAAAAAAGGAGCCGCATGGGCTCCTTTTTCTCAAATCGTCACGCTCCGCTCAGCGCTTGAGCAAATGCCCACCGCTGAAACTTTGCGAGTCGCGCGTTTCTTCCAGCTCCACGCCATCCAAGCCTTGCGACAAGGTATGCGCGTCGCCACCTTGGGCCAGCTTGATGCGCAAACGCACTTCGTTGGAGCTGTCCGCGTGACGCAGTGCGTCTTCGTAGGAGATCTCGCCGGCGTGATAAAGCTCGACCAGGCTTTGATCGAAGGTTTTCATGCCGAGGTTGGTGGACTCCTTCATCACTTCCTTGAGCTTGTGGATCTCGCCCTGGCGGATGTAGTCCTGCACCAGGGGCGTACCCAGCAGCACTTCCACGGCCACACGACGGGCTTTGCCATCGGGTGTGGGGATGAGCTGCTGCGCCACGATGCCCTTGAGGTTCAGCGACAGGTCCATGAACAACTGCGAGCGGCGATCTTCCGGGAAGAAGTGCAGGATGCGGTCCATCGCCTGGTTGGCGTTGTTCGCGTGCAGCGTGCACAGGCACAAGTGGCCGGTTTCGGAGAAGTTGATGGCGTGTTCCATCGTTTCGCGCGTACGCACTTCGCCGATCATGATCACGTCGGGTGCTTGGCGCAGGGTGTTTTTCAGCGCGTTGTCCCAGCTGTCGGTGTCGATGCCCAGCTCGCGCTGCGTGATGATGCAGCCCTCGTGCTTGTGCACGTATTCGATCGGGTCTTCGATGGTGATGATGTGGCCGGTGGAGTTGGCGTTGCGGTAGCCGATCATCGATGCCAACGAGGTCGATTTACCGGTGCCGGTGCCGCCCACGAAGATGATGATGCCGCGCTTGGTCATGGCCAGCTGCTTGATCACCGGCGGCAGGCTGAGCTCTTCGATGGTCGGGATCTTCGACTCGATGCGGCGAAGCACCATGCCTACGCAGTTGCGCTGGTAGAAGCACGACACACGGAAGCGGCCCACGCCCTGCGCCGAGATGGCGAACTGGCATTCGTGGGTCTTTTCGAACTCCTCGCGCTGCGAGGGCGTCATGACGTTGAGCACCATGTCGCGCGCTTGCTGCGGCGACAGTGGGCTCTGCGTGATCGGCACGATGCGGCCCTGCACTTTCATCGACGGCGGTACGCCGGCCGTGATGAAAAGGTCGGACGCCTTTTTGTGCACCATCAGCTTGAGGAACGAGGTGAAATCGAAGTCACCCATGGCACTACCCTCTTGTGTGCGACGGCAAGCGCAAAGCGCTTACTTGAAGATGTCCTTGTTGCGGGCATAGCTAAACGCCTGCTGGCGCGTCACCAAGCCACGCTTGACCAGGTCTTGCAGGTTCTGGTCGAGCGTTTGCATACCGTACTGCTGACCGGTCTGGATGGAGGAGTACATCTGCGCCACCTTGTCCTCGCGGATAAGGTTACGAATGGCCGGGATGCCCACCATGATCTCGTGCGCGGCAATACGCCCGCCGCCCACTTTCTTCAACAGCGACTGCGAGATCACCGCGCGCAGCGATTCGGAAAGCATCGAGCGCACCATCGGCTTTTCGCCGGCGGGGAACACGTCGATGATGCGGTCGATGGTTTTGGCCGCCGAGCTGGTGTGCAGGGTGCCGAACACCAAGTGGCCGGTTTCCGCGGCGGTAAGCGCCAGGCGGATGGTTTCCAGGTCGCGCAACTCGCCCACCAGGATGTAGTCCGGGTCTTCGCGCAGCGCCGAGCGCAGCGATTCGTTGAAGCCGTGCGTGTCGCGATGCACTTCGCGCTGGTTCACCAGGCACTTTTGCGAGGTGTGCACGAATTCGATCGGGTCCTCGATGGTGAGGATGTGGCCGTATTCGTTCTTATTGATGTGGTCCACCATCGCCGCCAGCGTGGTGGACTTGCCCGAGCCGGTCGGGCCGGTCACGAGGATCAGGCCTTGCGGCTGTTCGATCAGCTCGCGGAACACCGCCGGGGCGCCGAGGTCCTCCAGGGTGAGCACCTCGGAGGGAATGGTACGGAACACCGCGCCGGCGCCACGGTTCTGGTTGAACGCGTTGACGCGGAAGCGCGCCAGGCCGGGGATCTCGAACGAAAAGTCGGTTTCCAGGAATTCTTCGAAGTCGCGCCGCTGCTTGTCCGACATGATGTCGTAGATCAGCGAGTGCACCTGCTTGTGCTCCAGCGCCGGGATGTTGATGCGGCGCACGTCGCCGTCCACGCGAATCATCGGCGGCAGGCCGGCGGACAAGTGCAAGTCCGAGGCCTTGTTCTTCACCGAGAAGGCAAGCAGTTCGGCGATATCCATTGGCGTTCCCCTCAACCCGATCAACTGGATGTCATGCAGCGGCTCTGCACGAGGGAGGTGTAGCTCGGGCGTGACGCCCCGGCGCCCGCGCGCGGACGTCGTGCCAAACGGCCAGAAACCGGTTCCCCCATGCAGCGGGCCGATACTACTCGCCGGTAGGCCTAGGCCACCAGTCTTTCCAAAGCCCTAGCCCTTCAAACTGCGGACCACGTTCGCAAGCCCGCGCGGCGGGGCGCCCTGTGCCCGCGCTTGTGCCACAGGACGGGCGGCGCCCGGTCCGGTAAGGTAGCCACCGCATTGGCGAGGATTCTGCATGACACGTATCGCATTTATCGGCGGCGGCAACATGGCGCGCAGCCTGATCGGCGGCCTGCTCAAGACCGGCATGGCCGCCTCCAACCTGAGCGTGGCCGAGCCCCGCGCGGACGCCCGCCAAGACTTGGGCCGCGAGTTCGGCGTGGCCTGCTACGCCGAGAACCGCCTGGCGGCGGCCGAGGCCGATGTGCTGGTGCTGGCGGTGAAGCCGCAGATCATGCCCGCCATCCATGCCGAGCTGCAGGACACCCTGGCCCGTCGCCGCCCGCTGGTCATTTCCATTGCGGCCGGCGTGCGCCTGGACCAGTTGGAGCGCTGGTTCGGCCACACCCTGCCCATCGTGCGCTGCATGCCTAACACCCCGGCCCTGATCGGCGCGGGCGCCACCGGCCTGTGCGCCAACCGCCGCGTGAGCCCCGAGCAGCGGGCCCAGGCGCAGCACATCATGGCCGCCGTAGGCCTGACCCGCTGGCTGGACGACGAGTCGCTGATGGATACCGTCACCGCCATCTCCGGGTCCAGCCCGGCCTATTTCTTTGCCATGGTGGAGGCGCTGGAAGACGCCGCCTTTGCCCAGGGCATGCCGCGCGAGGCCGCCCGCGCCCTGGCCGCCCAGGCCTGCCTTGGCGCCGGCCGCATGCTCACCGAAAGCGGTGAAGACCCAGGCGTGCTGCGCCAGCGCGTCACTTCCCCCAACGGCACCACCCAGGCCGCGCTGGAAAGCCTGGCCGCCGACCATTTTCACCAGGTGGTCGCCCGCGCCGTGGCAGCCGCCACGCGCCGTGGCGCCGAACTGGCCGCTGCACTGGATGACCAACCGTGAGTTACCTGATCAACGCCCTGTCGTTTCTCCTTGAACTGGCTTTTGGCGCGGCTGCCGCGCTGTTCGTACTACGCCTGCTGGCGGAGGCCAGCCGCGCGGATTTCCACAACCCGCTGAGCCAGTTCGTCTATCGCACCACCAACCCGGTGCTCGCCCCCATTCGCCGCGTGCTACCCAACTGGCGGCGGATCAACCTGGCCGCCCTGCTGCTGGTGTGGCTGTTGATGCTGCTCAAGCGCGTGGTGCTGTTTGCGTTGCTGGGGTTGTTCCCGCACGTGGCCGGCCTGCTGCTGCTTTCGCTGGCCGACACGCTGGACTTCATCCTTATGTTCTATGTGGTGCTGATCTTCGTGTGGTCGCTGATGAGCCTGTTCCAGGTGGAGCGCTATCACCCGGTGTATCGCCTTGCCGGCACCCTGGTCGACCCGCTGCTGCGCCCGCTGCGCGGCAAGCTGGTGGCCGGCGGCCTGGATTTCGCCCCGTGGGCGGTGATGATCGGCCTGATTCTGGTTCGCCTGCTGCTGGTGTCTCCGCTCGCCGATCTGGGCGCCCGCCTCGCCATGGGCGCCTAAGAGCCTGTTCACGATCTCCCTTATCCATCCCAGGAATCTCCAACGCATGAAAGCGACGCCTCTCCTGCGCCTGCGCGCACTCGCCCTTGGCCTGGCCCTTGCCGGTATGGGCACGGCCTGGGCCGATACGCCCATCGCCAAGCCCGACGTGGTGGCTGCGAACGTCGATACCTCGGTGAAGCCTGGCGATGATTTCTTCGCTTACGCCAATGGCGGCTGGCTGAAGAGCCACCCTATTCCGGCTGAGGAATCGCAGTGGGGCATCGGCCAGGTAGTGCAGGACGAGCTGTACGCCAAGTTGCGGCAAATCAGCGAGGCGGCCGCACAGAAGTCCGCCCCGGCCGGCAGCGACGAGCAGAAGGTGGGTGATTTCTGGTCCACCGGCATGGACCAGGCGCTGGCCGATCGCCTCGGCGCATCGCCGCTGCAGGCGGAGCTGGCGCGTATCGATGCCGCCAAGAACCTCAACGCCATCCTCGACGAAGCGTTTGCACTTCAGCCGCTCGGCGTCGGCGCGTTCTTCGAGATGGGCGTGCTGCAAGACGAAAAGCAGAGCGACGTGATGGCCGTGCACCTGGTGCAGGGTGGCCTGGGCTTGCCTGAGCGCGACTACTACTTCAACAACGAAAAGGGCGTGGCCAAGGCCCGCGTGGCCTATGTGGCCCATCTTGGCCGCATGTTCCAGTTGCTGGGCAGCAACGAGGCGGATGCCAAGCGCAGCGCCACCCAGGTCATGGCCTTTGAAACCGCGCTCGCCAAGGTGTCGCGTCCGCTGGCCGACCTGCGCGACCCGTTGAAGAACTACAACAAGATGGCGCCCGCCGAGCTGAGCACCAAGTACACGCCGGCCATTGCGTGGAACACGCGCCTGGATGCGTGGAAGCTGCCCGCCGGCACGGTGATCGTGGGCCAGCCGGAGTTCTTCGCCGGCCTGCAATCCCTGCTCGCCAAGACCCCGGTGCCGGTGCTGCGCGATTATCTGCGCGTGCATCTTGCCGATACGTACGCCAGCTATCTCAGCGAGAACTTCGACAACGAGCACTTCGACTTCTACGGTCGCGTGCTGTCCGGCCAGGCGCAGCAGAAGCCGCGCTGGAAGCGTGTACTCAACGCCGAAAACCACGCATTGGGCATGATCCTGGGGCGTGTCTACGTCAAGGATTACTTCTCCGAACAGAGCAAGCAGCGCTACAACAACATGGTGGAGGCTGTGCGCAACGCGTATAGCGAGCGCATTACCCACCTCGACTGGATGAGCGATGCCACCAAGGCCAAAGCGCAGGCCAAGCTCGCGGCGGTCACTCGCAAGGTGGGCTATCCCGATAAGTGGAAGGACTACTCCGCGCTGCAAGTGGGACGCAGCTCGTACGCGCAAAACATGATGAACGCCAACCGCTGGGCGTTCGACGACATGGTCGGTAAGTTTGGCAAGCCCGTGGACCGCGATGAGTGGGACATGACGCCGCAGACCTACAACGCCTACTACAACCCGTCCAACAACGAGATTGTGCTGCCGGCGGCGCAGTTCCTCATCCCGGGTTTTGCTGACGACCAGGTGGACGACGCGGTGGTGTACGGCTACGTGGCCGCTTCCACCATCGGCCATGAAATCACCCACGGCTTCGACGACGAAGGCCGCCAGTTCGACGCCAAGGGCAACCTGTCCGACTGGTGGACGCCGGAAGACGCCAAGCGCTTCCAGCAGCGTGCGGACGTGATGGTCAAGCAGTTCAACGGCTACGAGCCGCTGCCCGGCCTGCACATCAACGGCCAGGCTAGCCTGGGCGAAAACATCGCCGACTTTGGTGGCCTGATGATCGGCCTGGATGCGTTCAAAAAGACTGAGCAGTATCGCAAGGGCGAGAAGATCGCCGGTTACACGCCGCTGCAACGTTTCTTCTTCGGCTACGCCCTGGGCTGGCTCTCGCAGCAACGCGAACAGCGCCTGCGCAACGCCTTGCTCAGCGACGTGCACGCACCGGCCAAGTGGCGCGTGAACGGCCCGCTCTCCAACATTCCGGATTTCTACGAAGCATTTGACGTGAAGCCCGGCCAGCCCATGTGGCGACCGGAAAACCAGCGCGTGAAGATCTGGTGACGTTTTGCTCGTCATCCCAGCGAAAGCTGGGGTCCAGCGCCTGTAGTTACTTGAACACAAAGGCACTGGTTTCCTGCACTCGCCCCCCTTTTGGGGGTTCGCAGGAATGACGAGCAAAACAGTGGAGGCTCCTGATCGATGCCAGATCCGCCCAGGGGCCCTGAAGTTACACTCGATCAGCCACATGCATGAGGCTTCGACCCGTCGAGCTTTGGCATGATGGAACCCTTGCATACCGGTTTTAGCGCCATGTCTCCCCAACGCATTGTCTGCCTCACCGAAGAACCGACCGAAACGCTGTACCTGCTTGGCCAGCAACATCGCATCGTCGGTATCAGCGGCTTTACCGTTCGCCCGCCTGAGGCACGCAAGGACAAACCAAAAGTCAGCGCCTTTATCAGCGCCAAGGTCGACAAGATCCTGGCATTGAAGCCCGATCTCGCCATTGGCTTTTCGGATATGCAGGCCGATATTGCGCAGGCGCTGATCAAGGCCGGCGTCGAGGTATGGATTGCCAACCACCGCAGCGTGGATGGCATCCTCGATTACATCCGTCGCCTGGGCGCGTTGATCGGCGAATCAGGCCGCGCAAGCGACCTGGCGGGCACCTTGGCCGAAGGTATCGCCCTTGCCAAGCAGCGGGTTGCGCACCTGAGCCGGCGACCCAAGGTCTATTTCGAGGAATGGGATACGCCGCAAATCTCCGGCATCCAATGGATTTCGGAATTGATTTCCATCGCCGGCGGTGACGATGTTTTCCCGGAGTTGGCGAGGGAGCCCATGGGGAAAAACCGGATCATCGCCGACCCGAACGAAGTGATTCGGCGCGCGCCCGACATCATCTTCGGCTCCTGGTGCGGAAAGCGCTTTCAACCTGCCTCCGTCGCAGAAAGGCCCGGCTGGGATGCCATACCCGCCGTGCACCATGGCGACCTTTTTGAAGTGAAGTCACCGATCATCCTGCAGCCGGGCCCGGCGGCGTTGACCGATGGCCTGAACGAGCTGCAGAAACACATTCTGCGCTGGGCGGACAAGCACGCCTGATGGCGCTACTGGCGACTCGCCACCGCCTTCATGATTCTTTACAAACGGTACATACCCTAGCCAAACGGGCGACCTAGCTTGGTGTCCCGCACATCCCGTGCGCCTGGACATCGTGAAAGGATCGCCATGACCACTCGCGTCGAGTCGTTGCAGTACCCCACCCGGCAGCGCGAGGCCGCTACGCCGGCCCGCGATGATGCCCGCCTCGCCGGCCTCGTCATTCTGGCAAGCGCCATCGTTTCCACCGCCACGGTCGCCCTGGATCGGGGAGCGAGCGGCAAGACCACGCAGGAGATCCTGCAAAGCCTGGTGCAGATCCAGGCGTGGCACCAGAACGTTCACGTGGTGGCGATGGGCTGCCTGTGCGGCCTCATGTACGGCTTCACGGTGCTATCCCAGCGCCTCGACTTGCGGCGCGCTCCGGTGCTGTTCGGCCTGATCACTTATGCGCTGGGCACCGTGTTGATGCTGGGCGCCACCCTTCTCGATGGCTTCATCAGCACCGGCATCGCCGCGGACTTCGTCGACGGCACGCCGGAGGCCGCGCAAGCCGCGCGCTGGATGATCCATGTGGTCGAGTCCATCGCCCTTACCGATACCGCGCGTGTGGCATGGGTACTGCAATCGGTGGCCGCCTTGGCGTGGTCCGTGGCGTTGCTGCGCGACGCTGGCGCTCGCCGCGTGGTCGGCTACATCGGCTTGGTCTCGGGCGGGCTGCCGGCCGCCATGGTGATCATCGCCGGTGCGCAGATGGACTTGAGCGTGGTGATCAGCACCTTGTTGCTGCAAGCAATGTGGAACATCGCTGCCGGCGTGTTGATGCTGCGCGAACGCGTCGCAGCCTGAACTGCCCGACTCGCTTCATCTTTCTTTAACTCGGCGACGCAAAGCGCTCACACACCGAGCGCACACTTCCCCAGAACAAACCCACTCACCACGAACAGGAGAGTACTCATGGCAAACGATTCAACCACCCGAAAGAACCGCACCCTGCGCGCCGCACTACTGGGCTTTGTCGGTGGCGCCGCGCTGGCGGCCGGCGTCGCCGTGCTGGCGAACGATGGCGGCCTGCCGACCATGCACCACATGGCGGTGCCGATGACCGAGGCCGACATGGCGGCGCATGTCGATAAGGTATGCAAGCACCTGTACATCGAAGTCGACGCGACGGATGCCCAAAAGGCTGCACTGGACCCGATCTTCAAGCAAGCGGCGGCCGACTTGCTGCCCAAGTTCCAGCAGCTGCACGCGGGCCATGCGCGCGTGGTGAGCCTGCTGACCGCCCCGACGATCGATCGCGCGGCATTGGAACAGGCAAGTGCGGCACAGATAGCGATACACGACCAGATCGCGCAGCGCATGACCCAGCTGATGGTAGATAGCAGCACCGTACTGACGCCGGACCAGCGACAGAAGCTCGTCGCGCATTTGGCCGACCACATGTCGGCGATGCATGGTTGAAGGCGCGAGGCGGCGGCTATGATGCGGCTTTCGGGCTAGAGCGGGAACGATGAGCGAACGCATCCTGGTCGTAGAGGACGATCCGCGCCTGGCCGGCATGCTGGACGAGTACCTGCGCCACCATGGCTATGCGGTGTCGCAGGCGGCCTCCGGGGCACACGCGCTGGAACAACTCGGCGCCGAAACCCCGGATGCCGTCATTCTCGACTTGATGCTGCCGGACATGGACGGCCTCGACGTTTGCCGCAAGCTGCGCGAACGTTCCGACGTACCGGTGCTGATGCTCACCGCACGAGGCGATGCGATTGACCGCATCATTGGCCTGGAGCTCGGCGCCGACGACTACCTGCCCAAGCCGTTCGAGCCGCGCGAATTGCTCGCGCGATTGCGCGCCATCCTGCGGCGGCGCACGGCGCCAACCACGGCGGCGAAGGCGTTGGTGTTCGGGCAACTGGAGATCGATACCGACGCACGCACCGTCAAGGTCGCGGGGAAAGTGGTGGAGCTGACCTCTTATCAGTTCGAGCTTTTGCTCGCCCTGGCGCAGCGTGCCGGGCGCGTGCTTTCGCGCGAGGTGTTGATGGATCTAGTTCGTGGCGACCAACTGGACACGTTCGATCGCTCAATCGATGTGCATATTTCCCGTATCCGCGCAGCGATCGAGGACGACCCCAAGTCGCCCAGGCGCATCATCACGGTGCGCGGTGCCGGCTACCTGTTCGCGCGCAAACAGGATTGATCCACCATGACGCGTCTCTACCTGCGCATCTATCTCACGGTGGTCGCCAGCCTACTGGTTTTCGCGGCCGCTTTCGCCTGGGTGTGGCACAGCAAGGGTGGGCCATACGACACCATGATGCGTTCACAGGTGCAGGTTGTCGCCAATGCGTTGCCGCCCGCCAGCGCGCCCGTAGCGGAGCAGCAGCATGCGCTGGATACGTTGGCGCGTGGCCTGCCCGCACGCCTGATGTTGCTGGATGATTCGCGGCGACTGATCGCGGAGTCCGGCACGGCACCCCACGCAGCGCCCGCGTCGACCAACCCGGGCCATGCACTCTGGACGCTGCGCTTGCCCGATGGTCGCTGGCTACAGGCGAGCCTGCCGCGCGGTGTGCATCCGCCACTGTACGTACTGTTACTGATCCTGTTGACGCTCGCCGCCATCATCGGTGTGCTTGTGTTGCCCGTGGTGCGACGAATCACCGCGCGCCTTGAGCGATTGCAGCGAGGCGTGGAGTCATTGGGCGCAGGCGACCTGCACACCCGCGTGGCGGTGGAAGGCCGCGATGAGGTGGCGCGGCTGGCGCGCAGCTTCAACCAGGCGGCCGATCGCATCGAAACGCTGGTGGGCCATCAGAAGGCTCTGCTGGCACATGCCTCGCACGAGTTGCGCACGCCGCTCACGCGCATCCGACTGGCGCTGGAGCTGCTGGGACCGAATATCGATCAAGCACGCCGCGATGGCCTGCAACAGGATATTGGCGAGCTGGATACGTTGATCGACGAGATCCTGCTGGCCAGCCGACTCGAAGCGTTGCCGCACCTGGAGGTGACGGAGCCGGTCGACCTGCTCGCGCTGGCTGCCGAAGAGTGCGCACGCCACGATGGCGTCGAGCTGGACGGCGTACCCGCCACCGTGAAGGGTGACCCGCGACTGTTGCTCAGGCTCCTGCGCAACCTGCTGGACAACGCCAACCGCCATGGTCTGCCGCCGGTACAGGTGCGGCTGCGGGTGAGCGATGGGCAAGCCGAATTGGTGGTACGCGATCACGGGCCCGGCTTGCCGAAGGACGAATGCGAGCGAGTGTTCGAGCCGTTCCACCGAGGCCGCGCCGCCCACGACCGTGTGGGCACCGGGCTGGGTCTCGCGCTGGCGCGGCAAATCGCGCGTCGGCACGGCGGTGAGCTTGGTTGCCGTTACGAGCCGGACGGTGCTTTCGCTTTCGTATGGACGATACCGGTGATGGCATGACGCAGCGCCAGGCTGCAGTGCCGTCGCCCAATCAATGGCCCAATACGGTCACCGCGATACGACGCTGATGCGGGTCCAGCCGGTGCTCCCACAGATACAACCCCTGCCACGTGCCCAGGTGAGCACGCCCGGCATGCACCGGCACCACCAGGCTTACGCCGGTGAGGATGGCGCGCACGTGCGCGGGCATATCGTCGGGGCCCTCTTCGTCATGCCGGAAGATGGCATCGCCATCGGGCACGGCCCGGGCCAGCCAACGCTCCAGGTCGTCACGCACGGTGGGGTCGGCGTTCTCGCTCAAGAGCAGCGAGCAACTGGTGTGCAGGCAAAAGACGTGGGCGATGCCTGTCTGCACGCCGCTGGCCGCGATCACCTCGCCCACCTTGTCGGTGATCTCGGTGAAACCGCGGCCGCGCGTATGCACGACAAAGCCATGCTGGGCGACATGTTCGGCGGGCGTGGCACGCATGCGTCAGGTCTCCCAGTGGCGGGGCGATGCCCTCAAGGGTAAAGCAGGCGATGGGTCCAGGTTTGTCCGTGACGGCTCCAGCGCACGCGCTCGTGCAGGCGGTAGTCCGCGCCGTACCAGAACTCGATCAGATCCGGCTCGACCACGAAACCGCCCCAGTGCGGGGGACGCGGCACGTCCTTGTCCTCGAACTCGTGCTCGTAACGAGCAAAGCGCTGTTCGAAGGTATCGCGGTCGGGCAAGGTCTGCGACTGCAACGAGGCCCAGGCGCCGATCTGGCTGGCGCGCGGCCGGGTGGCGAAGTACACGTCGGATTCTTCGGCCAGTAGCTTGCGGGCCACGCCTTCCACGCGCACCTGCACGGCGTTGCGCAATTGCTTCCAGTGGAAGCACAGCGCCACTTGCGGGTGGGCCTCCAACTGGCCGCCCTTGTCGCTGTCGTAGTTGGTGTAGAAGCGGAAGCCGCGCTCGTCCGCCCCTTTGAGCAGCACAATACGCGAACTCACGCGGCCACTCGCATCGACGGTGGCAAGGTTCATGGCTGTGGGTTCGGGTTCGCCGCTATGGGTCGCCTCGTCCAACAGCTGCAGAAAGGTGTCCAGGATCTCTCGTTTCAACATGGGGGTCTTGAATCGTGGCCGCCGCGCGCCATGATGGCCGGCATGTCACCAGATGCTAGCACGCAGAATTCGACCCTGGCCGGCCACCTGCTCGACCAGTACGCCGGTCGCATCGCCCGCGCCCGACGCCCCTACCTGCTGGGCTTGTCCGGGCTGCAGGGCAGCGGCAAGAGCACGCTTGCCCGGGAAATGAAGGCCCAGGCCGAGGCCCGGGGCTGGCCCACCGAGGTGTTGTCGCTGGACGATTTTTACTACTCGCGCAGCGAGCGCGAGGTGCTGGCCCACCAGATTCATCCGCTGCTGCGCACCCGTGGCGTGCCAGGCACCCACGAAATCGAGCTGCTCATGTCGGTGCTGGCCGCGTTGCCGCAGGCCTCTGACAAGCTGCCGGTGGACTACCCGCGATTCGACAAAGGCCGCGACACCCGCGTGCCGCCGTCCAAGTGGCCAAGGGTTACCCGGCCGCCCAAGCTGGTGATCCTGGAAGGCTGGGCCATGGGCATCCGCCCCCAGACCCAGGCTGCCCTGGAAGCGCCGGTCAACAGCCTGGAGCGCGAGGAAGACCCGGAAGGCACCTGGCGTCACTGGGTCAACAAGCAACTGCGCGGCTACCAACCGCTATGGCGCAAGCTCGATGCGCTGATCGTGCTGCAGGCGCCCAACTGGGAAGTGGTGCGCAAGTGGCGCAGCGAGCAGGAGGAAGAACTGCTGGCCCGCCACGCGCCGCTCGCGATGGATGCCGCCACCATGGTGCGTTTCCTGGCGCATTTCGAGCGCCTGAGTCGCCACGCCCTGGCCACCCTGCCCGAGCTGGCGGACACCACGGTCGAGTACGACGACAACCGTCACGTCATCGCACTCAACCACGGCTAAGCAGGGTCTGGCGAAGCGGCATTTTCGCTCGTCGTTCCTGTGAAAGCAGCAGGCGCATTTTTGACAGCCGAAGGGCTGGTCATCCGGCGCCCTTACGTTCAAGTGTTTTCAGGCGCTGGATCCCAGCGTCCGCTGGGATGACGATCAAAATCGAGCGTCCCCAAGAGCCCGCTCAGGCGAGCGGCTCCACCTGCACGGCCGTGCCGTACGCCAGCACCTCGGTCACGCCTTCGGCTACGTCGTTGGCGTCGTAGCGCATGGCGATCACGGCATTGGCGCCGTGCTCCGCCGCATGGCGCAGCATCAGCTCGAAGGCTTCCTCGCGCGCCTTTTCGCACAGCTCGGTGTAGATCGAGATATTGCCGCCCACCAAGGTCTGCAGCGCGGCACCCAGGCTGCCGATGACGCTGCGCGAACGAACGGTGATGCCGCGCACGATGCCCATGGGCCGCACAACGCGGTAACCCGGCAGTTCGTTGCTGGTGCTCACCATGTGAAGGGGTAGCTGGTTTGCCATGCGCGCATCTCCATTGGGGTCAAGAAATGCGCCCAGCGTGACTCACCCCGAGCCGGCGAGCAACGCCGCGTAGCCGGCCCGCGCATCGGGCCATTGCGGCGCGAAGCCGCTTGCGCGCAGTCGTGCATTGCTGAGCCGCTTGCTGCCCACGCCAGCGGGAGCAGGCCCCTCGCCGGGATGCGGCGCCCCCACCAGGTTGGCCAGGTAGTCGTACAACACATGCAGCGGCAAAGGCGTGTCGTCCACGCCGACATAAGTGGCTTGCACGGCAGGCAGATCCAGCAGGTGCACGATGGCGGCAGCTGCGTCATCCACATGCATGCGATTGGCCCAGTGTGTGGCATGACGCGGCACGCGCACAGTGCCTTCGCGCAGGCGTTCGATGAGCTGCATGCGCCCCGGTCCGTACAGCCCCGCCAGGCGCAACGCCGTACTCGACCACGGTTGCGCCGCCAGCCAGCGCTCGGCCTCCAGCAGCACGCGGCCATTGAAACCGGGCGGCGCAGGCGGCGTGGTTTCGTCCACCCAGCCGTCGCCGTGTTCGCCATACACCGCCGAGGAGGACACGAACACCACGCGTCGCAGCGCCTGCGTATCGAGGGCACCCAAAAGGTGCTGTAAACCATCGAGGAACACCGCACGATAGCGCGCTTCCTCTCGGCTGCCCGGCGTGGGCAGGTACACCAGCTCGGTGCAACCCGCCGGCAGCCCGCGCAAGGTATCGGGCTGCGTCAGGTCGCCCTGTAGCCAATGAACACCCTCCATCGGTGCGGCCACGGCGCTGCGGCGCAGGGCCCAAACCGCATCGCCGCGTGCAGCCAGACGCTGCGCAACGCGCAGCCCCACGTCACCGCAGCCGGCGATCAGCACTTGCCTGCTCATGCGCCCACCTCGGCCCGGAGCGGCCATGCGCAGGCGCGCCTGTTAGCATTTACCCATGAATCCATCGTGCAACCTGTTCATCGTTGGCCCGACCGGTGCCGGCAAAACCACTATCGGGCGCCGGCTGGCTGAGCATTATGGGCTGAGCTTCCTCGATCTCGACCACGAGATCGAGCGGGTGTGCGGCGTGCCGGTGAGCACCGTGTTCGAAATCGAGGGCGAAGCGGGCTTTCGCCAGCGCGAAAGCCAGTTGCTGGACGAATGCAGCCGCCGCCACGGCGTGCTGCTCGCCACCGGCGCCGGCGCCGTGCTCGACCCCGCCAATCGCCGCCTGCTCGGCGAACGCGGCTTTGTGCTGTGGCTGCAGGCCACGTTGGAACAGCAACTAGAACGGCTGGCGCAGGACAAGCAACGCCCGCTGCTGGCCGGCGTCGACCGCGCCGAGCGCCTGAGCACCATGGCCAGCTCGCGTACGCCGCTGTACCAAGAGGTCGCTGACCTGCCCATCCCCGGCGCGCACGAAACCGTCCAAGCGGCCAGCGCGCGCAGCATCCTCCTGATCGATCAACATTGGCACCGCCAGCACGCCGCATGACTACTCTCGCATCCGCCCCCCGCACCATCGACGTCGCCCTCGGCCAGCGCAGCTACCCCGTGTGGATCGGCCCCGGCCTGCTGGCCGATCACGCCCGCTGGCGCGCCGCGCTCAAGGGCCGCCACGCGCTGGTGATCAGCAACACCACGGTGGCGCCGCTGTACCTGGAGCGCGTGGCGCGGGGTCTGGAAGGCCTGCATTGGTCCTCGTTCCTGCTCGATGACGGCGAGGCGCACAAGACCTTCGCCAACGTCGGCCGCGCGCTTGAAGCACTCGCGCAATTGGGCGCCACGCGCGATGCCTGCGTGGTGGCACTGGGTGGCGGCGTGGTCGGCGACCTGGCCGGCTTCAGTGCCGCCTGCTGGATGCGCGGCATCGACTTCATCCAGATGCCCACCACGTTGCTGTCGATGGTCGACTCCTCGGTGGGCGGCAAGACCGGCGTGAACCTGCCCGCCGGCAAGAACCTGGTTGGCGCTTTCCATCAGCCGCGCGCGGTGGTGGCCGACATCGACACGCTCACCACCCTGCCCGACCGCGAATACCGCGCGGGCCTGGCCGAAGTGGTCAAGGGCGCCGCCATCGGCGACGTCGCGTTCTTCACCTGGCTAGAGCAGCACGCCGCCGCGCTGAATGCGCGCGAGAGCGGCCCGTTGATCGAGGCCATCGCGCGCAAGGTGCAATACAAGGCCGGCGTGGTGGCGCGCGATGAAACCGAACAGGGCGAACGCGCGCTGCTCAACCTGGGCCACACGTTTGGCCACGCGCTGGAAACCGCCGGCAAATACCAGGTATTGCTGCATGGCGAAGGCGTCGCCATCGGCATGCTGCTGGCCGCCCAGCTATCGGAACGGCTTGGCATGAGCGAGGCGGCAGACACCGCTCGACTGCGGCGCCTGCTCGAAACACTCGGCCTGCCCACGACCATCCCGGCCGGCATGCAGGCCGACGCCCTGCTCGCCCTGATGCGGCTGGACAAGAAGAATCTTGCCGGCACGTTGCGGCTGATTCTGTGGCGCGGCGTGGGGCGTGCGGAAATCGTGGGTGGGGTGGACGAAGCGCAGGTGCTCGCCGTGCTCAGGTCCAACACTGGCGCGTAAGGGCGCCGACTCCGCCAAGGAAGGGGCATACGGATGGAACGGCTGGCATGGCTTGCTCGCGTGATCGCGGAGCAGCTCTTTGTCGATGTTCCCTACATCATTGGACGCGCCACGCAGCTGGCCCTGACCGGAGGGCGCTATCCCCGAGGGTCGACGGCAAACCGCCACGAAGGCCGCATCACGCTGCTGGGGCTTGCAATGATCTCTGCTTTAGCGACCACCTTCATCCTCTGGTTTCGCTAGCGCGCGCTGCGCTGCGACGACCAGGCGCTCGCTACCGGGCGCGCGGCCTTCTAGAATGTGATGTCTGCGGCCACTCGCGTCCTTCGACATCGGATTCCATGCGCCTTTACCTGCAAGCCATGCCCGCCGGCGCCGAAGCGCCGCGCTATGTCCAGATTGTGCTGGAGCAGGACTTGCTCGGCGGCTGGACGCTGTATCGCGAATCGGGCGTGCAAGGCGGCAAGGCCACGTTGAAGCGCGAGCAGTTCCTGGAACGCGAAGACGCCATCGTCGCCTTCGAAAAAGCGCGCGACGCGCAAATCAAGCGCGGTTACCGCCTGATGTTCAGCCAAGGCCTGGACGGCCCCTACGGATCCTGAGATGACCGATGCACTGAAGAACGACCGCTTCCTGCGCGCACTGCGCCGCGAGGCGACCGACACCACGCCCTTGTGGGTCATGCGCCAGGCCGGCCGCTACCTGCCCGAATACCGCGCCACCCGCGCGCGCGCCGGCAGCTTCATGGCGTTGGCGCAGAACCCGGAGCTGGCCTGCGAGGTCACCCTGCAGCCGCTGGAGCGCTTTGAGCTGGACGCGGCGATCCTGTTCTCCGACATCCTCACCATTCCCGACGCCATGGGCCTGGGCTTGAGCTTTGCGCAGGGCGAGGGCCCGCAGTTCGCCCACCCGGTGCGCAGCAAGGCCGATATCGAACGCCTCGCCGTGCCCGACATGGAAGGCGAACTGCGCTACGTGATGGACGCCGTGCGCCTGATCCGCCACGAGTTGCATGGCCGCGTGCCGCTGATCGGCTTCTCCGGCAGCCCGTGGACGCTTGCCTGCTACATGGTGGAAGGCCAGGGCTCGCGCGATTTCGCCCGCCTCAAGGCCATGTGCTGGAGCGAGCCCGCGCTCGCCCACCAACTGCTCGACACGCTGGCGCGCGCCGTGGCCGCCTACCTCATCGCCCAGGCGGCCGCCGGCGCCCAGGCACTGATGGTGTTCGACACCTGGGGCGGCCTGCTCGGCCCCGTCGCCTTCCGCGAGTTCTCGCTGCGCTACATGGCGCAGGTGGTGGATGCGCTGAAGGCCGACCCGGCCAGCCGCGAGCTGCCGGTGATCCTGTTCTCCAAGGGTGCGGGCCAACACCTTTCCGCGCTGGCCGACACCGGCTGCGCCGGCCTGGGCGTCGACTGGACCCTCGACCTGGCCGATGCACGCCAAGCCGTGGATGGCCGCGTCGCCCTGCAAGGCAACCTGGACCCGTCCGTACTACTCGCCAGCCCGGAAGTGATCCGCCGCGAGGTACGCCGCGTGCTGGACAGCTACGGCAACCACCCCGGCCACGTGTTCAACCTCGGCCACGGCATTACGCCCGAGGTGGACCCCGAGCATGTGAAGGTGCTGGTGGACGAAGTCCACGCCTACGGCCGCCAATTGCGCGGCGGCTGAGCAAAGCGCCCATGGCCTGGCTGGTCACCAAGTACCTGATCACGGCCGCCGTGGTGGTGGCGGTGTCGGAGTTCGCCAAGCGCAGCGACCGCCTGGGCGGCTTCGTCGCCGCCCTGCCCCTGGTCACCGTGCTGGTGCTGATCTGGCTGCAGGTGGAGCACCAGCCGCAGGCCAAGATCGCCAACCATGCCTGGTACACCTTCTGGTACGTGGTGCCCACGCTGCCGATGTTCCTGGCCTTTCCGGTATTGCTGCCCCGCCTGGGCTTTTGGCCCACCTTGCTGGCCTGCGTGGTGATCACCGTGGTCTGCTTTGGCCTGTTTGCCCTGCTGGTGCGGCGTTTCGGCATCCAATTGCTGCCCTGAGGATGCTCTGATTTTGATCGTCATCCCAGCGAATGCTGGAAGCGCCTTTCAACAGCCGAAGGGCTGGTCATCCAGTGCCTGTAAATCATTGAACGTAAAGGCGCTGGATTCCTGCTTCCGCAGGAATGACGAACAAAAAGTCGATTAATCAGACCTCCCCTAAGGGCGCGCTGGCCGTTGTTTTCCGACATTTGCCGCCACGCGCTGTCGGCTACCCCAGCTCGTCATGCCCGCGAAAGCGGGAGTGGTGCGGCTGAGAGAGGCGCCCAGCGGGCCAAAAATGGCACCCCGCGCCCCTCGCCCGTACAATCGACTCTTTAACGTCAAATCCCCACGCGCCGGCGCCGGCGCGCACACGCGAGCCCCCGATGGAAAAGAGTTTCGAACCCGGCCAGATCGAATCGAAGTGGTATGCCGCCTGGGATGCCAGCGGCGACTTCAAGCCCTCCGGCCAGGGCGAGCCCTACTGCATCCTGCTGCCCCCGCCGAACGTCACCGGCACCCTGCACATGGGTCATGCGTTCCAGCAGACCGTGATGGACATGCTGATCCGCTACCAGCGCATGCGCGGCATGAACACGCTGTGGCAGGTAGGCACCGACCACGCCGGCATCGCCACGCAGAAAATCGTGGAGAACCAGCTCGCGGTGGAGAACAAGACGCGCCACGACCTGGGTCGCGAGGCGTTCATCGAGCGCGTGTGGCAGTGGAAGGAAGAATCCGGCTCCACCATCACCAACCAGATGCGCCGCCTGGGCGTGGCCGCCGACTGGTCGCGCGAACGCTTCACCATGGACCCGGGCCTCTCGGCCGCCGTGCGCAAAGTGTTCGTGGACTGGTTCCGCGCCGGCCTGATTTATCGCGGCAACCGCCTGGTGAACTGGGACCCGGCGCTGGGCACCGCCGTGTCGGATCTGGAAGTGAACAACGTCGAGCGTGACGGCCACCTGTGGTCCATCCGCTACTTCACCGTCGATGGCAAGGACAGCGTCGTGGTCGCCACCACGCGTCCGGAAACCATGCTGGGCGACGTGGCCGTGGCCGTGCACCCCGAAGACGAGCGCCATGCGCGCCTGATCGGCCAGATGCTGCGCCTGCCGCTGACCGGCCGCGAGATTCCGGTAATCGCCGACGATTACGTGGACCGCGAATTCGGCACCGGCTTCGTCAAGATCACGCCGGCGCACGACTTCAACGACTACGCCATCGGCCAGCGCCACAACCTGGCGCCGATAAACATCTTCACGCTCGACGCCAGGGTCAACGAGAACGCGCCGGCCAAGTACCAGGGCCTGGATCGTTTCGAAGCACGCAAGCGCGTACTGGCCGACCTGGAAGCCGAAGGCCTGCTGGTGGAAACCAAGCCGCACAAGCTGCAGGTGCCGGTGAGCCAGCGTTCGGACGCCGTGATCGAGCCCATGCTCACCGACCAGTGGTTCCTCGACCTCACCAGCGACAAGGGTCGCAAGGAAATCACCGAGCCGGCACTCGACGCCGTGCGCGGCGGCGAAATCAAATTCGTGCCCGAAAACTGGAGCACCACGTACACGCAGTGGCTCGACAACATCCAGGACTGGTGCATCAGCCGTCAGCTGTGGTGGGGCCATCGCATTCCGGCGTGGTACGACGAGGCCGGCAACATCTTTGTGGGCGAGGACGAAGCCGACGCGCGTGCGCACGCCACCACCCCGCCGGTGGGCGCGCTGCGCCAGGACGAGGACGTACTCGACACCTGGTTCAGCTCCGCCTTGTGGCCGTTCTCCACCCTGGGCTGGCCGTTGGATGGCCCGGTGAAGGACGAGCACGGCAACGTGGTCGCCAACTGGGACACCGACAACGTGTTCCTGCCCAGCGCCGTGCTGGTCACGGGCTTTGACATCATCTTCTTCTGGGTCGCCCGCATGGTGATGGCGACCAAGTACTTCACCGGCCGCGTGCCGTTCCGGCATGTCTACATCAACGCCATCGTGCGTGATGCGGAAGGCCAGAAGATGTCCAAGTCCAAGGGCAACACGCTCGACCCGCTCGACTTGATCGACGGCATCGAGTTGGAGCCGCTGGTTGCCAAGTCCACCAAGTCGCTGCTAATTCCGCAGGTGCGCGAGAAGGTGGAAAAGCGCATCCGCAAGGATTACCCCACGGGCATTCCCGCCATCGGCACCGACGCGCTGCGTTTCACCTTTGCCGCGCTCGCCAGCTACAGCCGCACCATCAACTTCGACATCAAGCGTGCCGAAGGCTACAAGGCGTTCTGCAACAAGCTGTGGAACGCCGCGCGCTTCGTGCTGATGAACCTGCCCGAGAGCGAACTCGCCGCGCCGGCCAACGGCCCGGTGACGGAAGCCGAGCGCTGGATTCTCACGCGCCTCAAGCAAACGCTCACCGATGTGGAGCAGCACTTCGCCAGCTACCGCTTCGACCTGCTCGCGCAGGAGCTTTACGAGTTCACCTGGAACGAGTTCTGCGACTGGTTCCTGGAGTTGTCCAAGCCGGCCTTGAACGGCGACGACGCGGCCGCCGCAGCCTCCACCCGCCACACCTTGCTGGTGGTGCTGGAAACCATCCTGCGCGCGCTGCACCCCATCGTGCCGTTCATCAGCGAGGAGATCTGGCAGTCGGTGGCGCCCAAGCTGCACATCGACGCCAAGTTCCTGCTGGAGCGCCCGTGGCCGAACGCCAGCGAGATCGTCGCCGACGATGCCGCCACCGCCGAAATCGAATGGTTCAAGGCCGTGCTGAGCGGCATCCGTCGCATCCGCGCGGAAATGAACATCGCGCCGGGCAAGACGATTCCGCTGCTGCTCGCCGATGGCGACGCCACCGATCGCGCACGCGCCGCCAAGTTCGCTGCGCAGATCAGCTTCCTCGCCCGTGTGGAAGCCCCGCAGTGGATCGAAGCCGGTGCGGACGAACCCGCGGCGGCCGCCGCCGTGGTGGGTGCCATGCGCGTGCTGATTCCGCTCGCCGGTCTGATCGACTTGGGCGCCGAGAAGGCGCGCCTCGCCAAGGAGATCGCCCGCATCGAAAGCGAGATCAAAAAGTGCGAGGGCAAGCTGGGCAACGCCAACTTCGTCGCCAATGCACCGGCGGAAGTGGTCGCGCAGGAGCGCCAACGCATCACCGACTGGGGCATCCAGCTCAACGCGCTGCGCGAGCAATCGCAGAAGCTGGGCTGATCAAGCCCAGCCATGGACAAAAAGGGGCGTGCCGATAGGCGCGCCCTTTTTTTATGACTCCACGCGATCGACCAGGTCGCGCGCCATCACAATGGCGTCTTCGCGACCATCGCGTGCGGGGTAGTACTTCGGTCGACGGCCGATTTCCTCAAAGCCCATCGATACGTAAAGGCTCTGCGCCACCGGGTTGGAGGGGCGTACTTCCAGGAATACGCGCGAGGCGCCATTCCAACGGGCGATATCCAGCAATCGGCGCAGCAGCAATCGGCCCAGGCCCAGGCCGCGATGCGCAGGCCCAATGCACACGTTGAGCACGTGCGCTTCGCCCGCGGCCACGGAGAGCACGCCATAGCCGGCGACTTCGCCCTCGACCCACATGACCCAGCACGGGTGGCCCGCCTTCAGGCAGTCGGTGAAGATGCCCGGCGTCCAGGGAAACTCGTACGACGCCGCTTCCATCGCGGCCACGGTGGGCACGTCTTCGCGATGCATCGCGCGGATTTCGGCGTGTGGACGAGCAACGGCCACCATGCGCGGCTACTCCGGAGATGACGTCAATGCACGGCGCAGATTGCGCAGCGCGTTCCACAAGCGGCGTTTGCTCGCGCCGGAAGCGAGCACGCTCGCCGGCTCGTCGGCCAGCACGATGTGCGCACTGGCGAGCGTCGCCGCCGGCAACACGCGGCCCAACGCGCGAGCCTGCGCCTCGCCCAGCACCAGATACGCACGCGCCTCCGGCGCGGAGGGCAATTCGCCACCCGCCACCTCGATGCGCGGCGCACGCGCCACCAGCGGGCCGCAACTGAGCAAGGCGCGGCCCAGCAGATCCAGCTCACGCGGCGCGCAACCTGCCGGCAGCACCACCACGCAATCGCCAGCGAGCGCAGGCACGGTATCCATCGCCCATTCGGGCATTGCGTCGTTCGCGCTGGACGACACGCTGCGACGTACCCAGGGCGTCATGCCCAGGGCGCGCAGCAGGCGCTCGCGATGCGCGGCGGAAGCAACGGCAGTCATGTCAGGCCGCTCCTCGGCGACGACGACGCGTGGCGCGACCCCACAGGGTCATCACCGGCCCGGACAACAGGTACAGCGTGAACACCGCGAACAACACGCGCGGCGGGTCCACGAAGAACGGCACCAGCACCAGCACGGCCAGGATGATCCACAGGAACGGTACGCGGCCATCGCCCACCGGCAGCGACTTGAAGCTGTAGTAACGGAAGCGGCTGACCATCAGCAGGCCCACGATCACCGCCATGAAAGGCACGAAAAAGCACACGTCCTGACCGGACACGTCGAACTTGTCCATGCTCCACACGAAGGACATGCACACCGCCGCCGCCGCCGGGCTGGCCAGCCCCTGGAAATAGCGCTTGTCGACCACGCCCACCTGGGTGTTGAAGCGTGCCAGGCGCAGAGCGGCACAGGCCGCGTAGATAAAGGCCGCTGCCCAGCCGATCTTGCCCCAGGTGGGGCCGTAATCCTTGAGAGAGGCGAGCGACCAGTTGTACATCACCAGCGACGGGGCCAGGCCAAAACTCACCAGGTCGGAGAGGGAGTCGTACTGCACGCCAAATTCGCTCTGCGTATTGGTCAGGCGCGCCACGCGACCGTCCATGCCATCCAGCAGCGCGGCCACGAACACCGCAATGGCCGCCGAGCTGAAATCGCCGCCAATGCTGGCCACGATGGCGTAAAAACCCGCGAACATGGCGCCGGTGGTAAACAGGTTCGGGAGCAGGTAAATGCCCCGATGGCGCGGCGGTCGGGCGGGTGTACTGTCGCTCATGAATCGATCCGTGACGGAATACGCGCAGTGTAAACCATCCTCCGCTTGAGTCCGGCCGGAGGGGGTGTTAACAAATGCCTACTAAATCTCAAGCCCTGGAGAGCGCCCCATGCGCCGCCTGTTGATCGCCACCGCGCTGTTGCTCATCGTCCCCTTGGCCATGGCCCAGGCCTACAAGTGGACCGACGCCAACGGCACCGTGCACTACTCCGACTCCCCGCCGCCGCAGGGCACCAAGTACAAGAAAGTGACCACCGTGGGTACGGCGGAGCCTGTGGACGCGGGCGCTGGTGGCCACGGCAGCGATACCACCGCCGCCTCCGACAAGCCCGCCCAGGGCGCCTCGGCCTCGCAGCAGCCCATGACCGATACGCCGGAGAACCGCGCCAAGTTCTGCGCGGCGCTCAAGGGCAACCTGGATACGCTCAAGAGCAGCGGCCCGGTGGTGATGGAGCAGGAAGGCCAGCAGAAGGTGATGGACGCCAACCAACGCCAGCAGCAGCAGGCCGCCGGAGAGGCCCAGTACAAGCAGTACTGCTCGGGTAACTGAGCCCGATCCAGGGCGCCGCCAGGCTTTAGGGAAGGTCTGATTAATCGACTTTTGGTTCGTCATTCCTGCGGAAGCAGGAATCCAGCGCCTTTACGTTCAAAGATTTACAGGCACTGGATCCCAGCATTCGCTGGGATGACGATCAAAATCAGAGCATCCTTAGAGCCTGCTCACCATCTCCGCGTGGCCCGACTGGCTAGGCGGAGATCGCGAACAGGCTCTCATTGCCGGGTGGCGCCAATCCCCGCACCGCGGATCGCTATAATCGGCCTCTTTCTCCGCCGGATCCGTACGCATGCGCCTTAGCCAATTCCACCTGGCCACCGTCAAGGAAGTCCCCGCCGACGCCGAAATCGCCAGCCATCGGCTGATGTTGCGTACCGGCATGATCCGCAAGCTCGCCGCCGGCCTGTACACCTGGTCGCCGCTGGGCCTGCGCGTGTTGCGCAAGGTGGAAAAGGTCGTGCGCGAGGAAATGGACCGCGCCGGCGCCATCGAAACGCTGATGCCGACCATCCAGCCCAAGGAGCTGTGGGAGGAAACCGGTCGCTGGGAGAAGTTCGGCGGCCAGCTGCTGAAGATCAAGGACCGCAAGGAGCAGGAGTTCTGCTACGCCCCCACCGCGGAAGAAGTGGTCACCGACTTCGCGCGCAACGAGCTCAAGAGCTACAAGCAGCTGCCGGTCAACTTCTACCAGATCCAGACCAAGTTCCGCGACGAGATTCGCCCGCGCTTCGGCGTGATGCGCGCGCGCGAGTTCCTGATGAAGGACGCTTACTCCTTCCACCTCACCCAGGATTCGCTGCAACAGACCTACGACGCCATGTACCAGGCATACGCACGCATCTTCACCCGCCTGGGCCTGACCTTCCGCGCCGTGCAGGCCGACACCGGCGCCATCGGCGGCAACGCCAGCCATGAGTTCCAGGTGCTGGCCGACTCCGGCGAAGACGCGCTGGTGTTTTCCGACGGCTCCGACTACGCCGCCAACATCGAAAAGGCGGAGGCGCTGGCGCCCACCACCGAGCGTCCGGCGCCGGCGGCCGCACTGGCCCGCGTGGATACGCCTACGCAAAAGACCATCGACGACGTGGCCGCCTTCCTCAAGGTCACCCCGGCGCAGTGCATCAAGACCATCCTGGTACGCGGCAGCGAGGGCCTGGTGGCCCTGTGCGTGCGTGGCGACCACGAGGTCAACGAAGTGAAGGCCGGCAAGCTCGCCGAAATGCCGGGCGAGTCGGTGCTTGCCAGCGAAGAGGAAATCCTCGCCGTCACCGGCACCCGCCCCGGCTTTATCGGCCCGGCCGGCCTGCCCGCCGAGATCCCGGTGATCGTGGACCGCAGTGCCGCCGCGTTGGCTGACTTCGTCTGCGGCGGCAACCAGGACGGCACGCACTACACCGGCGCCAACTGGGATCGCGACGCCCGCGTCACCCGCGTGGAAGACATCCGCAAGGTCGTCGAGGGCGATCCCTCCCCCGATGGCCAGGGCACCCTGCGCATGGCGCGCGGCATCGAAGTGGGCCACGTGTTCCAGCTTGGCAAGAAGTACGCCGAAGCGCTCAAGGCCACCGTGCTCGACGAGAACGGCAAGGCTCAGGTCATGCTGATGGGTTGCTATGGCGTCGGCGTCAGCCGCATCGTGGCCGCCGCCATCGAGCAGCGCCATGACGACGCCGGCATCATCTGGCCGGAGCCGATGGCCCCCTGGCGCGTGGCCGTGTGCGTGATCAACCCCAAGAACACGCCGGAAATCGCCCAGGCCGCCGAAACCCTGTACGCCGAACTCAACGCCCGCGGCGTGGAAACCGTGCTGGACGACCGCGGCCTGCGCCCCGGCGCCATGTTCGCGGACATGGAGCTGATCGGCATTCCGCATCGCGTGGTCATCAGCGAGCGCGGCCTGGCCGCCGGCACCCTGGAATACCGTGCCCGCCACGAGGCCGAAGCCCGTGCCATTACCCAGGACGAACTGTTCGGCCTGCTTGGCTAAGGTACTCACGCCATCCAAGGAAAACGGCCGCGAAAGCGGCCGTTTTCTTTTTCGGCGTCGCACTTTATGCGTGCCCGGTATTCCCATGTGGGCGGCCCGATTCTTAATCTCCATGCCTAGAAAGCAGGCATGACGAGAGGAATGCCATTTAATCAAACGCTTGCTAATGCGCGCCCGATTGACCGCCATTTGAGGATGCCCTGATTTTGATCGTCATCCCAGCGAAGGCTGGAATGACGATGAAATATCAAAGCGCCCTTAACTCCATTACGCTTTGCATTAATCACGTAATTCCACCACAATCGAAAAACTCTAATGAGCACCCCACCTCGACACGCTCATTACAAGTAACCTAATTAGTCCCGGGAGTTACTTATGGCAGTGGATATCAAGAATCTCAATCACAATCAGCTCAATGACCTGATCAACAAGGCCCAAGTTCGCCAGCAAGAGCTGCGCAAGGAAAAGGTCGGCAAGCTGCGCGAGAAGATCCACGCGCTGATCAAGGCCGAGGGCTACACGTTCGAAGATATCTTTGGCCATGCCCGCGCCGCCAAGCCCCGCCGCAGCGGTGGCACGGTCGCCCCCAAGTACCGTAACCCCGCCAACCCGGAACAGACCTGGTCGGGCCGCGGCAAGCGTCCGCGTTGGTTCAACGATGCACTCAAGGCCGGCAAGAAGGAAAAGGATTTGGCCATCTAACGGCCGGCATCTTCTTGCGTCCCATAAAAAACGCCGGCCCCGGGCCGGCGTTTTTTTATGGATTCGATAATGCTTAGGGATGCTCTGAATTTGATCGTCATCCCAGCGAAGGCTGGAAGCGCCTTTCAACAGCCGAAGGGCTGGTCATCCAGCGCCTGTAAGCGCCTGAGCGTAAAGGCACTGGACTCCTGCTTCCGCAGGAATGACGGACAAGAAGTCGCTTAATCAGAGCATGCTTAGAGCGATCGTCGGGGCGCGACAATCAAATCGCCAAACAGCAAGCCCGCCACCAGGGCAATAAGCAGCGTCATCAGCAACATGCTGCTATCCATGCCCAAGCTCGTGTCGCGTTCCAGCAAATAGGAAACGCTGCGAAAACCGACACTACCGGGCACCAACAAAATAATGCCGGGTTCCCGAATAATCGCGCCCGGGCGATGCGCAAAACGCGCATAGAGATTGGCCAGGCTGCTCAACATCAAGCCACCGAGGAACACACCGAACGGTGCGGACGGCAACTTGCCGGCCAGGGCGCCGCCCCAACGCGTGGCCAGATAACCCAGCACCACCGCCGCCATCACTACCAGCCAGTCGCGGCGCGCAGCGCGGAACGAAATGGCAAAGGCAAAAGCGCCCGCCAGTAGCGCCGGATAGTCGGCCCAGGCTGGCAACGGCGGCAACGCGTAGTCACGACCATCGATGCCCACCGCGTGGCAAAGCTGGGTCGCCACCACCGTGCCGAACGTGAGCTTGATCAAGGTGGCAATCGCCCCGCCCATGCGCGCCACGCCCGCCACCAGATGCTGGCTGGAGATCTCGCGCACCGCCGTAGTGAGCGCCATGCCGGGCATCAATACGATCAACCCCGCGAGGATCACCGACTTGAGCGCCAGCGGCACCAGGAACTGACTGACCAAAATGGCGATCAACGTAGCCACCAGCGCACTGATGGCCTCGCTCGCCACCGCCAGGCGCGGCCGCGTAGCCGACAGCACGGTAATGGTGCCGATGATCAGTCCAATCAGTGCGGCCGTGATCAAATCCGCCCAGGAGCTATGCAGCAGCAGCGCCACCACGCTGGCCGCCGCCAATCCGTAGCTCGCGATCACGCCAGCCTGGGCACGACGGGTATCCGGGCGGCCCAGATCGCGCAACAGACGAAAGCCCTCGCGCAACTCCAGGTCACCCGCAATCACCTTGTCGGCAATGGCATCGGCCTCACACAGGCGCGCCAAGTTCACGTCGCCCGGCGCCAGACGCATCACCTGCGTCACTTGCGCCACTTCCTCCTCGCCCTGGGTGAGGTCGCTGAAGGAAATGATGATGGCCGTGGGGCTCGACCATACATCCGCCTGCAAACCCAGCCGATGCGCCGACCCGGCGATGGCCCCTTCCAAACGCGGCGCAGCGGTGCCGTACTGGTGCAGGCGGCGCGCCAGCTCCAGCAGAAAGGCGATGCGCGTATTGAGCGGCGCAAGCGCCAGCGGCGTGACGACGACCGGACGCGTCATCGCGTGGGCGCTCGCAGGGAAAAGGCATTCATGGCGTGGCGTTACAGGAGCGATGGGCGTTGACGGTAGTAGAACTGATTTGGATGGCTATTGTCAGCGGCGGATGTCTGGATGAGGGCGCCGCGCCTGTTTTCGCACCCTCCTACAGCGTCGACTCATCGAAGGCTGGCAGCGCTTTGCAACAGCCCAGGGGGCTGGTCACCCCATGACTTTCGCACTTGTGCGGTGTTGCCGCGACTTGTCTCGCCGGCGACCGAAGGGGCTCCACGCGGAACGACGGGCTTCCGACCTCCTGCCTGCCCGCGGAAGCCCGCGGCAGGCGAGCCAGATCGCCGTCGCGCTAAAACGAATGGCCAAGTCACTAGGTGACCGGCCCTTCGGCTGTTGACCGGACAGCAACCGCGATGACGCGCCCTACTGCACCGCCCGCACCAGCAGCATGGTCCCATCCACCCCCACGACCTCCACCATCGCCCCAGCCGGCAAATCCGGCCCACTCACCAACCACAAACCATCGCCCACCTTTGCCTTACCCCGCCCATGCACGATCGGCTCGACCAGCACATAGCGCTGGCCGATCTGCTGATCGCCGCGACGGTTGAGGCGGGTATCGCCCGGCTCATCGCGTACCAGGCGAGGACGCAGGCCATACCAGTAGGCAGCGCAGGAAAGAAAGGCGAAGACCACGAACACCAGCGCCTGCGCCATGATGGAAAGGCCAGGCATCACGAGCACGACCAAGCCGGTAGCGCCGGCGGCGATACCGATCCACAACATGAAATAGCCGGGCAGGATCACCTCCAGCGCGATCAGCAGCAGCGCCAGGATCCACCACCAGTAATGCAGGGCGAGTTCTTGCATGGTGCGCTCCGCTTAGCTCATCGAGGGTGGCGTGCGGCGAGCGGGCGTGGCCTGTTGCTGGCTCACGGCGTCCTTGGCCAATTCGGCGATGCCGGCCAGCGAACCGAGAATGCCAGTGGCTTCGATGGGTAGCAGCAAGGTCTTCTGGTTGGGCGAGTGCGCCATTTCCTTCAGCGCCTCGACGTACTTGTTGGCGACGAAGTAATTGAGCGCATTCACGTTACCGTTGGCGATGGCCTCGGACACCATCTTGGTGGCCTGCGCTTCGGCTTCGGCCAGACGGATGCGCGCCTCGGCTTCGCGGAAGGCGGCTTCCTTCTTGCCTTCGGCTTCGAGAATGGCGGACTGCTTTTCACCATCGGCTTTGAGCACGGCCGCCTGGCGGAAGCCCTCGGCTTCGAGGATGTTGGCGCGCTTTTCGCGCTCGGCTTTCATCTGGCGCGCCATCGAATCGACCAGGTCACGCGGCGGTGCGATGTCCTTGATCTCGATGCGGTTGACCTTGACGCCCCATGGGTGGGTCGCCTCGTCCACTACGTTCAGCAGCTTGGCATTGATGGCATCGCGCTGGCTGAGCGATTCGTCCAGGTCCATCGAGCCGAGCACGGTACGGATGTTGGTCATCACCAACGCCAGTGCGGCCTGCTCCAGGTTCGCCACTTCATAGGCGGCCTTGGCGGCATCCAGCACCTGGTAGAACACCACGCCATCGACGCGCACGACGGCGTTGTCCTTGGTGATGACGTCCTGCGAGGGCACGTCCAGCACCTGCTCCATCATGTTCATCTTGCGCCCGATGCTGTAGATGAACGGCACCAGGAAATGCAGGCCGGGCGTGAGCGTGCGGGTGTAGCGGCCGAAGCGTTCCACGGTCCACTCGTAACCCTGCGGCACGATGCGTACCAATTTGGCAATGACGATCACTGCCACCACGACGAACACCAACGCAAACATCTGTCCCATTGCCCAGCTCCTATCCATGATCAATGCCCGGAGTATAGGAGAGCCGCCATGGATCGGTGCAGCGGCTTATCGCGCGCTCAACGGCAATAGAAGGCTGACACGCAACCCGCCGTCTTCACGGTTGGCGAGCGAGATGCGGCCGCCATGCGCCTCCACGATCTCGCGCGCCAGCGCCAGGCCGAGCCCGGTGCCCGAGCGTTTGGTGGAATAGAACGGCAACAGCGCCTGCGCCAGCACGGTTTCGCTCATGCCGGGGCCGCGGTCGGCCACTTCGATGCGCACGTCGCGCCCCACCATGGCCAGCGACAGCGATACACCATCTTCTGCGCTGCCCGATTCGTGGGCGTTCTTGATCAGGTTGATCAGCACCTGTTCGATCTGGCCGGCGTCGAACCAGCCCGGCTGCTCGGGTAGGTTGCCGCGCAGCTCGAACTTGCAATGCAAGGCCAGGCTATCCAGGAAGGGTTTCCACGCGATGGCTACCGGTTGCGGCGCCGGCAGCTTGGCGAAGTTGGCGTAGCCGGCGATGAAGTTGTGCAGGTGCCGTGCGCGCTCGCCAATGGTGGCGAACACGCCAGGCAAGCGCGTGGTGTCACCGCGACGCGCCAGTTCGGCACCTGAGTGGGCCAGCGAGGAAATGGGCGCCAGCGAATTGTTGAGCTCGTGGCTGATGACTCGGATCACACGCTTCCAGGTGGCGACTTCCTGGCGTGACAGTTCGCGCGTCATGCGGCGGAACAATTGCAGGCGATGCGGCCTGCCCTGCAGGCGGAAACTGCGCTGGGAGAGGTGGAAGGTTTCCTCGCTGCCTTCCATTTCCACGGTGAGCAAAGCGTCTTCGCCACTCTCCACTGCGCGGCGCAACGGTTCGGGCGCATCGGCGATCAGGTCGATGAAGCTCAGGCCTTGCAGCGTGCGCCCTTCGTTGAACAAATGGCGCGCGGCAATGTTGGCGTAGGTGACGCGCCCGCTACTGTCAGTGAGCACCAAGGCCACGGGCGTGTTCTGCACCACGGTATCCAGCAGCAGCTCGCGCTGAGCCAGGTTCTGGCGTTGCTCGCGCAGGGTCTGCCCCAACGCGTTATGCATGCGGATCAGCTCGCCCAGCTCGTCGCGGCGCGTGGCGGCAATGGAGAAGCTGAAATCGCCATCGCGATAGCTCGCCACCGCACCTTCCAGCGCGCGCAGCAACCGGGTGACCGGCGCCATCACGCGATGCCCCAGCCAAAACGCCAGCGGCAGCAGCAGCGCCGCGGAGATGGCGATGCCGCCATACAAGCCAAATCGCGCTGGCGCCCCAACGTCGAGGCTCAGATCATGCCGCATCCATTGCAGCAGTTGCGGCAATGGCCACTGGGTGACACCGGCATAGATCAAGGCGCCGGAGAGCCCCGCGAAGCCCAGCAACAGCACCATGCGCGCTTCCAGCGAACTGAAGCCGCGCCACATCAGCGGGTTCCCCCCGTCCACCACCGGTTCAGTGACACGCGCCGGCTACTCCCATGGGTATGCAATTGACGTGCGGGCCGCGCCCGTTGTTGATGATCACGCGCACCGGCGATTGGTCGGGCGGCGCGATGTCCTTGGGCGGCTGGTCGTTGAAGTTGAAGTGCTGGGCGTCGCCTTCCGCCTGGCTGAGCGCGTTGCGATAGGCGGCATGGCTGCTCGATGCGGACGCAGGTGTCAGTGCGCTCCACCGATCGCTTGGCGATGGCGGCGACACGTTCTGCGCCGAAGCCTCGGCGCAGAACAGGCTGGCGAAAAGCAACAATGAGCGATAGCGCATGGTGGACTCCTGCCGCAGCCCGCCCATCATCCTCGCCCTGCACGGGCGCGGCAATCGGGCGGGCGCGGCCATGGTCACTCAGGCCTGAGCCAGGCCATAGCGCTCCATGCGCCGGTACAGCGCCTGGCGCGACAGGCCCAGCGCCGTGGCCGCGCGGCTGACGACGCCGCCGGCCTTTTCCAGCGCGGCTTCCACCGATTCGCGACTGGGTTCGTCCAGGTTGCGCACCACCGAGGGCGCCACTTGCGGCAGGTTGAGCTGCTCGGGCGTGATGCGTCCGTCGCTGCTGAGCAGAGCCGCGCGTTCGATGGCGTTTTTCAACTCGCGCACGTTGCCCGGCCACGGATAGACCAACAAGCTTTCGCGCGCGGCGTCGGTGAGTTCCGCACGGCCATCGAGGAAGTGCTCGGCCAGCGGCAGGATATCGTCCACGCGATCGGAGAGCGGTGGCAGGTTCACCTCAATCACGTTGAGGCGGTAATAAAGATCTTCGCGGAACGTGCCGGCGCGGATCATGCCCTTGAGGTCCGCATTGGTGGCGCTGAGCACGCGTACCTTTACATGACGGGTGCGGCCGGAGCCCAGTCGCTCGAACTGGCCGGTTTCCAACACGCGCAGCAGTTTGACCTGGCCGGATAGCGGCAGGTTGCCGATCTCATCCAGGAACAGCGTGCCGCCATCGGCCAGTTCAAAGCGGCCCTCCCGTGCCTTGTTGGCGCCGGTATAGGCGCCGGCTTCGGCACCGAACAATTCCGCCTCGATCAGCTCGCCCGGCAGCGCACCGCAGTTGACCGCGATGAACTGGCCGCGCTTGACGGCGGAGTTGGCGTGGACGATAGCCGCGATGCGCTCTTTGCCGGCGCCGTTTGGCCCGGTGATGAGCACGGGCACTTCCGAGCGGGCCACCTGGCAAGCCAGCTCCAGCGTGCGCGCCATCGCCTCGGAGGCGAACACCAGCCCGTCCAGCTCGTAACGGCGCTGCAGATCCTCACGGCGTTTACGGCGTTCGGTACGGGCGCGATTGACCTCGCGCGTGGATTCGGAGAGCTCCAGCAGGTTCTCCACCGTGGCCATGAGCTTGGCGTCGTCCCACGGCTTGGCGAGATAGTCGGCGGCACCCGCCTTGACCAGCTCCACCGCGGTTTCAAGGTGGGTCCACGCGGTGAGCAGGATCACCGGCAGGTCGGTATGACGCTGGCGAATGGCACGGAACAGAGCAATGCCTTCCTCACCCGAGGTGGTGTCGGCGGTGAAGTTCATGTCCTGGATCACCACATCGATCCGTTCGCTTTCCAGCTGCGCCAGGCCCTGCTCGGGCGTCAGCGCGATCAGCGGGCGGATGTCATGCAGCGAAAGCGCCAGGGACAGCGCTTCGCCCACAGCGGGGTTGTCATCGATGATCAGTACAGTTCGCATTCGTCGCTTGCACATGTAGACGTGGATGCATCTCCACGCCAAAAGGTTGCCATCAATTTGCCTGTTGGGGCGAATTCGGTTTGGGCGGCCTCAGCCGCTGGAGCCCGGTGATGGTGGCGGAGGGGGCGGTGGCGGGGGCGGAGGGGGTGGCGCATCATGGATCAGCCCGGCCCGGGCCTGGGTTGCCAACGGCAGGGTCTGCTCTTGGCCGTTGCGCTGCAACATGAGCGGCAGTGGCTCATCGCCATGCGCACGCAACTGGGCGAATAGCTCATCCACGTTGTTCACCGGCTGCCCGGCAGCACTCAGGATCACATCCCCCTGATGCAGCCCCCACAGGTCCGCCGGGCTCAGCGAGACCACCGTGACACCGCCCTGCTTGGCCGTGGACAGGTGCAGCGATTGCCCCTGACTGTGCCAACGCAAGGTGTTCTCCGAACGCCATGCGAAACCGCTGGCATGGTTGCCGGTATCGGTCGTGGGTGCGCCGGGTGACGCCGGTGCGGGCGCTGCGTCATGCAGCAACTGACTGCGCGCGGTAGTGACCAGGGCCACCATTTGTTCGGCGCCATCGCGCTGCACCCGCAGGGGCAGCGGCGAGTCGTCATGGGCGCGCAATCGGGTGAACAGGTCGGCGACGTTCTTCAGTGGTTGGCCATCGGCGGCGAGGATCACATCGCCCTTGTGCAGGCCCCACAGGGCCTGCGGGGTGAGGTCGAGCACGTCGATGCCGCCACGCTTGTCGGTGGCCAGATGCAGATACTGCCCATCGCCATGCCAGCGCAGGCTGTCCTCGGACTGCCACACGAAGCCGCTGGCGGCCCATGCGCCGGCGACAGGCAGGCATAGCGCAGCACCCAGCACCAGGCGCGCGAAAACGGATGACATGCAGGCAGTCTCCCTTCAGCGAAATGTCGGCGCGCGTCGTTTATCGCGACGCGCGCCTCAAGGCTCTACTCAGCCCTTGGGATGCACCGGCGCCTTGCCGGACTTCACGTCGGCAATCCAGGCATCCACGCGCGCTTCCAGCACGTCCAGCGGCAGCGCGCCGCCGCCGAGGATCTCGTCGTGGAAGGAACGGATGTCGAACTTGTCACCCAGCGCCTTCTTGGCGCGCTCGCGCAGTTCCAGGATCTTCAGCTGACCGGTCTTGTACGCCAGCGCCTGGCCCGGCCAGGTGATGTAGCGATCGGTTTCGGCCTGCACATCCGGCTCGTCCTCGCTGGAATGCTGGTGGAAGAAGTCCACCATCTGCTGGCGCGTCCAGTGCTTGTAGTGCACGCCGGTGTCGAGCACGAGGCGATCGGCACGCAGCAGTTCGTCGGAGAGACGGCCGTAGTCGGAGAGAGGGTCCTTGTAGAAGCCGATTTCCTTGCCCAGGCGCTCCGCATACAGCGCCCAGCCTTCCACATAGGCGTTGTAGCCGGCCTGCTGGCGGAACGGCGGCAGGCCCGGCAGTGTCTGCGCGATCGAAATCTGCATGTGATGGCCCGGCACGCCCTCATGGTAGGCGGTGGACTCGATGGTGAGCACGCTGCGGTTGGCGAAGTCACCGGTATTGACGAACACCTTGCCGGGACGCGAACCATCCGGCGTGCCCTGCTGGTATTCGGCGGCCGCCGCTTCCTTCTCGCGGAAAGCTTCCACCGGCACCACTTCCACCTTGGTCTTGGGCAGCAGGCCGAACAGCTTGGGCAGCTCCGGCTGCATGCCGGCGATGTAGCCGCGGTAGCGGTTCAAGATGTCCTCGCGCGAGGTGGCGTGGGTCTTGGGGTTGGTCTTGAGCGACTCGCGGAAGCTGGCCAAGTCCTTAAAGCCCTGCGACTTGGCGATGGTCGTCATCTCGTCTTCGATGCGCTTCACCTCGGACAGGCCGATCTGGTGAATCTGCTCGGGCGTTTCCTTGGTGGTGGTCATCTGCTCCACCTGGAAACGATAGATCGCATCACCATTGGGCAATTGCCACACGCCCGGCTGGGTACGGCCGTGCGGGGCGTAGTCCTTGGCGACAAAGGCGCCGAGCTTGCTGTACGCCGGACGCACGTGCTGGTCGATGGCGGCCAGGATGGCATCGTGCAGGCGCTTCTGATCGGCCGCCGACACCGTCTTGGGGAAATGCTTGAGCGGCTCGGCGAAGACGTTGTCCATGCCCGCCGGCTTGGCGATGCTGTCGATCTGCACCACCACTTTTTCCAGCAGATACTTGGGCGGCATCATGCCGTCCTTCATGCCCTGGCGAGCCACATCGGTGATCTGGTCGAGCAGCGTGGGCATGGCCTTGAGGCGAGCCAGGTAGTCGTCGTATTCCTTGGTGTTTTCGAACGGAATGGAGCTGACGAAGCCTGCCAGGCGCAAATGCACGCCGCTCATCTGATCGAGCGGCATTTCGTCCAGCTTGAGGTCGTGGGCCTTGATGCCATCCTGCAGCTGACGAACCATCAGCTGCTGGTTGAGCTTGTCCTCTTCGGAGAAGCCGGTGGTGTCGATGGCCTGGAAGCGCTTGAGGAATTCCTTGGCCTTGGCGTAATCGACCTGTTGGTGCGCCAGCGAGGCGTCGCTCCAGCGGTCGTTGTAGCGAAGATCGCCCAGGATGGTCGCAAATTCTGGCGATGTCTCCAGCGAGTACTGCCACTGCTCGGCGAGCAGGTCGTTGAGCGCCTTCACGCGCGAAGGCACATCCGCCGTCGCCGCGTGCAGCGGAGCCACCAGGGCTACCGACGCGAGCACGCCCGCCAAGATCATCCGCGGTCCAATCTTCATAAAACCACCCCTCCCGATTGAAAGTACCCCCTATTCTGACCTGGAAACGGGGCGCCCACCCGTGCCAGAGCGCACGCCAAGGCTGTCACGGAACCTACACGGACCGTGTGGCCACCACCGGCGGCACCGATGCCGCGCGCAAAGCCGGACCCAACACCGCAAGCTGGCCGATACCCCACAGCAACACCGCCCCTATCGGCAGGTAATAGAGCGGCAACCTGGGCAGTTCGTAAATGCGCATCAGCGCGATATTGAGCCCGAATGCCAGCACCATGCCGAACACGATGCCAGCAGTAACGATGAGGAAATTCTCGGTCTGGAAATAATGCAGGATGTCCCGCCGCGTGGCGCCGATGGCACGGCGCACGCCGATCTGTTTGCGCCGCTGCTGCACCCAAAAGCTCGCGAGGCCAACGATGCCAAGGGCCGTCACCAGCAACAAGGCGACGATGACCCCGGTGAGCATGCCTGCCATCACACGGGCCTGCTGGAAATAGCGGTGGCGCAAATCGCTGACCAGGCGGCTCTGATCCAGATTCAGTACGCCCTCCGGCACGGCCTTTTGCGCGGCGGCGCGCGCCTCGCGCAGCACGCGGGGAAGGTCCGCCGGTGCGGCGCGCACGGCAAATACGCCGGTCAACACCTGACCACCCGGCTCAATCGGCGCAAACACCGAGTACTCCCCTGCGCCGGCGCCACGGCGACCACCCGGGTCCGGTCGCGCCAAATGCTCCATCACGCCCACCACCGTGAAGTGGAACTTGTCCGACCAGAACTCCTTGCCCAGCGGATTCTCGCCCGGCCACAGGCGTTCGGCGAACGCGCGGGTAATCCACACGGACGAATCGGGGGCCAGCCAGATATCGGAGCGACGGTAATCCTCCGGCGCGAATGTGCGCCCTGCCACCAAGCGCAGACCCAGCGTTTCGGCGGCGCCTGGACCACCCAGGTAGAAGTGCGGCACGGCGACGTAATGTTCGCGATCCAGGGTGATGCCGTTATCACCCGCACGGTCGGAGAACGGTACGGCATTCACGGCCGCCACCGACTGCACGCCGGGTACGGCGCGCAAGGCGCTGGAAAGGCGTGCGTTCACGTCGCTGCCATTGCACTGGTCGCAATCCACGTGAATCAGGGCCAGTGACGACTCATCCACGCCGCTGTCGATGCGCATCAAGGCGAGTCGCTCGGCGACCAGAAAGCATGCGTTGCATAGCACTGCACACGCCAAGGCAATTTCCATGGCAATCAGCATGGCCGCCAACCGATGGCGACGCAGCGCGGCGAGAACCGGAGCCATCTGCATGATCATCCTTTTCATAGCGTTTTCAGTTGCAGGGCCGGCGCCACGCGGCAGGCGCGCAGTGCAGGCAGCACGCCGGCGAGCAAGCTGCTGCCCAGGGCGGCGGCAAAGGTCACCAGAAACATGCGCACATCCAGATGGGCCAGGTCCGCATACGCCACCGGCTGCTGGCGTATGAGCCACAAGCCCACCAGCGTAAGCAGCCAGCCAAACACGCCGCCAATCAGGCCGATGGTGCCCGCTTCCACCAGGCATTGCGCGAACACGTCACGACGACTGGCGCCCAACGCGCGGCGCACACTGATCTCGCCACTGCGCCGCAGGAACTTAGCTAACAGCAAGCCCACGGTGTTGAACAGGCACACCAACAGAAAGGCCAGCGCCAGCCAGGTTTGCAGGCGCACGTCGCTGGGCACCACGCCGTTGAAATCCAGCCATTCCATCAGGCTGCGAAGACGGGTATTGCCCGCGTGCGTAAAGCGACCCAAGGCCATCTGCTGCGCCGCGTAGTCGGCCAGAAAGCGACGATAGCCGGCGACCTTGGCCGGATCGTTCAGCTGTACCCACAGGCCCAGCCAGACACACGGCGAGTTCTGTAGATGGCCCTGCCGCTCGGGAAGGTGCCAGCAGGTGAACTGCTGGAAGTTGCCGTCGTTGATCTCCAGGCCGGAGGCAAAGGGCGTGATCACATCCTCGGGCTTACCGTAGAAGTCTGCCGTATCGCCGTTGGCAAAACGGCCGCCGCGCACGCTGTAGAACTGAGGCGACGGGCGCCATGGCTTGAGCACGCCGACAATACGCACATCGCTGTTGCGCAGCCGCAGCGTGCGACCCACGCTGTTGGCGCCGGCAAAGAGCTTCTGGTTGAGGTCGTCCGAAATCACCGCCACGCGCGCCCTGGCGCTTTCGTCCGCCTCGTTCCACGGGGCGCCATACCGAAACGGCACGTCGAACATGGAAAAGAAATCCGGAGTAACAGAGAGCAGCGTAGTCATCACCGGTGGCGTGCCGGCCTCGGGCTGGCTCAGCTTGACGGGGCTCTCCACCACGAGGGTCTGACGATCGGCGCGACGCGCGCTCCACAAGTCCATGGCGGACTGGTAGTCGAGCATGTCCATTGGCTCGGCATCGTCCTTGTGGGTGGGTAGCGGGTCCACCTGCGCGTAGTAAAGGTGTTGGCTGCGGCCGGGCAGCGGGTCACCCGACAGCAGATGCATCACGGTCAGTGTGGTCATACTGGCGCCGATACCCACGGCGATGGCCAGCACCATCAACCCCGTAAGCATCTTGTTGCGCTTCAAGCTGCGCATGGCCAGATCCAGGTAATACCCGAGCATCCCCTACTCCTTGTCGATAGTCCCCTGCCCGCTTTGTCGGGCCGACTTGCTCGGCGCCGCGCCCCGCTCGGGCGCGCGGCGCTCCCACTCACACCGATCGCGTAGCCACCACCGGCGGCACCGCCGCCGCGCGCATCGCCGGACCCAGCACGGCCAGCTGGCCGATGATCCACAACAGCACCGCACCCACCGGGAAGTAGATCGCCGGCATGCGCGGCAACTCGTAATGCACCATCAGCAGCAGGTTGATGCCATAAGCCATCACCATGCCCAGCACGATGCCAATGGTCGCCAGCAGAAAGTTCTCGGTCTGGAAGTAGTGCAGGATGTTCTTGCGCGTGGCACCCAGCGCGCGGCGCACGCCGATCTGCCGGCGACGCTGCGCCACCCAGAAACTGCCCAAACCCACGATGCCCAGCGCGGTGACGATCAGCAGCGCCACGCATACGCCCGCCAACAGCCCAGCCATGGCGCGATCGTTCTGGAAAAAGTCGTGCCGCATGTCGTCAAACGTGGCTTTCTTCAATACCACCCGGCGTGGGTTGATTTCCTTGAGCTTGGCCAACGCGGCGGCCAGCACGCGCTCGCGGTCGCCCGCCGAGTGGGTGAGGATGGCGTAGCGCCCGCTCGACTCGCGCATGGGCATGATCATGCTGTAGCTCTTGGCAGAGTCGTCCCAGATGGACGGTCGCACCAGCTCCTTCACCACACCGACAACGGTCAGCGGGTACTCGGAGATGTAGAACTGCTTGCCAAGGGCGGACTGCCCAGGCCACAACCGTTGCGCCATTTTCTGTGTGATGACCACAACGTGGGGAATCTGCTTGGCGTCCTTGGCCGCGGCGGCACGCACCACCTGGTCAAAATCCATGAACTCGTCCGGCAGCAGGTCGCGCCCTTCGATCAACTGGGCGCCAAACGCCTTCACCAGGTTCTCGCCCGAGTACATGGTGGCGTTGAGCGTGGAGAGCCGCTGCTTGAGATCGAGCTTAATGCCGCTGTTGGACGACGAATTGCCGAACGGAATCTGGTTGATCGACGCAACCTGCTCCACACCGGAGATCTGGCGAAGCGCCGAAAGATCTTCGAGTGTGCGCGCCTTTTCGTCCTTGGCGGCGCCGATGTCGGCTAGCTCGATGTACATCAGCCGATGTTCGTCCACACCGCTCTGCATGTTCATGCGTTCGATGCGTTGATTGATGATGAACACCGCGTTGCAGATGATGGCGCAGGTCAACGCGATCTCGATGATCACCAGGAAGGCCGTGATCTTGTGGCGACGCAGGGTGGAGAGAATGGGCAGGATATCCATGCGCTTGTCCTCACTGGCTCTTCAATTGCAACGCCGGCGCCACCTGACAGGCACGCCAGGCCGGCAACAGCCCGGCCAGCAGGCTGGCGCCCACCGCCAGCAGGAAGGTAGTCATCAGCATCGACAGATCCAGGTGCGCCAGCGAGGCGTACGAGGACGGCTGTAGCCGCACCAGCCACAAGCCGAGGAACGCAAGCAGCAGCCCGCCGATGCCGCCGGCCAGACCGATCACCCCCGACTCGATCAACAGCTGCGTGAAGACCTCGCGCTTGGAGGCACCCAGTGCCCGACGCACACCCAGCTCACCGGCGCGGCGCAGAAACTTGGCGAGCATCAGGCCGACCGTATTGACCAGACACACCAACAAGAAGCCCAGCGCAAGCCAGGTCTGCAATTTCACATCGCCCGGCACGACCTTGTTGATATCCAGCCATTCCATCAGGCCAGGCAAACGCACGTTCACCGGGCGCTCGAAGCGGCCCAGCGCCTTCTGCTCCTGCGAGTAGTGCTCCAGGTACTCCTTGTACGCGGCAACCTTGGTCGCACTGTCCAACTGCACCCAGAACTGCAGCCACACGCAAGGCTGTATCTCGGCGTGATCGTTATCGCCACCGCCCGTACCCCAGCAATCGGTGGATCCGTTGTGATCGAACAGCATGTCGCGCGAGGTGCTAAGCGGCACGAACACGTCTTCGGCGTTGGAATAGTTGCCCATGTTGACGTCATAGAAGTGCGGATTGGGCCGCCACGCGTCCAGTACGCCGATCACCTGGAACGCCGCGTCCTTGATGCGCAAGGTCTGGCCCGTGCTGTCCTTGCCACCGAACAACTTGTCGTTGAGAGTGCGGCTGATCACCACCACGCGCGCCTTGCTGTCGTCCTCATTGGTGCTCCATGCGTGGCCGTAAAGAAACGGCACCTGGAACATGGGGAAGAAGTCGCTGGTGGTATAGCGTGCATCGCTATAGAACGGATCCATACCCGATTGCGCTGGCTGCACCGGCACCGCGCCACCCGTCATCAAGGCCTGGCGATCGCCGCGCTTGGCCTTGAGCAGGTTCATGCCGTCGATCCAGGTGACCTGACGCGGCGGCTCCATGCCCGGCTCATAGCCATCCTTGTCGCGCGGTTCCAACTGCGGATAGAACAAGCTGCCGCTCGCACCCGGCAAGGGGTCGCCCGACAACACATGCAGCACCGTCAGCGTGGTCATGCTCGCGCCGATGCCCAGCGCGATGGCCAGCACCATCAGCGCCGTGAGCATCTTGTTGCGCTTCAGGCTGCGCATCGCAAGATCAAGGTAGTAACCGAACATGGAGTCCCCTCCTATCCAACGTTCCGCAAGCTCACACCGAGCGCGTCGCTTCCACGGGCGGCACACGCGATGCACGAAGCGCCGGTGCAAGCACCGCGCCTTGGCCGAGCAACAACAAGATCACCACGCCGCCCAGCAGGTAGAGCAATGACAGGCGATGCATTTCGAACCGCGTCACCATCCACAGGTTGATCGCCACCGCCAGCACCGTGCCAAGCAACACGCCGCCGCTGCTGATGAGCAGGTTCTCGGTAAGGAAGTACTGCAGGATGTCTCCGCGCGTGGCACCCAGGGCGCGACGCACGCCGATCTGTTTGCGCCGTTGGCCGACCCAGAAACTGGTGAGGCCAACGATGCCCGCAGCCGTAATGGCCAGCAGCGCCACGCAGATCACCCCCATCAGGATGGCCATGCCTCGGTCGCGCTCGTAGGCGTGTGACCGCACCTCGGCGAAGCTCATCACACCCTCCGCATCGTCGATGATGCGGCGCGGGTTATGCGCCACCAGCGCTTTGGGCGCGGCGCGCATGACGGTATCTAGCTGGCCGGGCTGGGTGCGTACGATATAGAACGCGCCCAGGGAGATCGCCAGGCGGCGCGGCACGATCACCGAGCGATAGGCGAAGCCAGAGGCCCAGCGATCCACACTCTGCGCCTGCAACAAGTCCACCACGCCCACCACAGTGGCCGGGCCGCCGATCAGGTAGATCGTCTTGCCGACCGCGCCCTCGCCGGGGAACAGCTTTTCAGCCAGCGTGCGGGTAATCATCACCACGGGCGGACCCAGGCGATCGCGCATGTTCATGGCGGTGATTTCCTCGGCGCGGAAATTGCGCCCCGCCACCAGCTTGAGGCCTAGCGTGTCCAGGAAGTGCTCATCGCCGAAGTAGATCGTCGCACCGGAGCTGTCTTGCAACTGGTCGGGCTTGAGCTTCACGGCGTCATCCCAGCCACCGCCGCGCAAGGGATAGGAGTTGCTCGGCGTTACATCCCGTACGCCCGGCAGCTCGCGAAGTACCTGCAGGTCTTCGCGTATGCGTGCATCGGCCTGCTCTGCATTCGGGTTGCCCACCCACTCGTTCTGGATCACGAAGATGTTGGGCTCATCCAGGCCCGAAGGCTCGGACAGGTGAGCCAGCCGCTGCTGAATGATGAACAAGGCATTGCACACGATGGCCAACGTGAGCGCGATCTGCATCGCGATCAACACGGTGCCGGCCTTGTGACGGCGTAGCGCGGCAAGAATCGGCTTGATCTGCACGGTTCGCACCTCGCCTTAGTTGGATTTCAACTGCCAGGCCGGCTGCACTTGCGCCGCCCGCCAGGTGGGATAGAAAGCCGCCAGCACCGCCGATAGCACGGCCAGCAACAACGTCAACGCCACCAGCGACACATCCAGGTGCGCCAGCTTGGCAATCTGCGGTTCGAACACCAGCCCCACGCCGAGCATGCCGAAGCCCGTCAACACCAGACCGAGCACACCGCCCGCTAAACCGACCATCGCCGCTTCGGCAAGGAACTGGTGATAGATGTCCGCCCGAGACGCGCCGAGGGCGCGACGCACGCCGATCTCCGGCGCGCGGCGCATGAACTTGGCCAGCAACAGGCCGACGGTATTGACCAGGCAGATCACCAGAAAGCCCAAGGCCAGCGACAGCGAAATGCGGCTCTCCGGCGGCACGGCGTGCTCGTGGTCGAGCCATTCGTGCACATTGCGCAGGCGGTTGTTGGGCGCCCAGTTGAAACGGCCAGCCTGTCGTTGCTCCTGCGCGTAGCCATTCAGGTACTGCCGATAGGCCTGCACTTGCTCGGGTGTGTCCAGTTGTACCCAGGCGCTGATCCACACGCACTCGCCGTGCAGCCAGCTATCCCAGTTCTCACCGCGTTTGCCGTCACTGCCGCAGTTGTTGTTGCCGTAGGTGTCGATCTTCTGCTCGATGGCGTGATTGAACGGAATATAGATCTGCGACGGCGTGGCATAGGCGTTGCCGCTGAACATGTCGAAGAAGCGCGGCTTGGGGTCCCAGTTTTCGGTAACGCCGACAATGCGGTACTGCCGATCATCCAAGGTGATGCTGCGCCCCACGCTATTTTCGCCGCCGAACATTTTCTGGTTGAGCGCGCGGCTGATCACGGCCACTGGCTCGCGTGCATCGTCCTGATCCTCGCTCCAGCCACCGCCGTACTGGAATGGCACGTCGAACATGGTGAAGAAGTCGCTGAAGGTGGCGTAGCCCAGACCTTTGAACGGCATCTTGTGGGCGTCCTGCGGCATCACCGACAAGCCAACCTGGAACAGCAGCGTCTGGTGGGCTGCTTTCCGCGCGCGCATGAGCGCCATGGCATCGGTGTAGTTGAGCGCATCGGGCGGTTCGCCGTTGCGGTTGTACTGCGGACCACGATTGTCGATCTGCGGTACGAACAACTGCGATGATTTTTGCGGTATCGGATCGCCCGACACCGCACGGAACACCGCAAAAGTGACCATCGAGGCCGCCACACCAAACCCGATCGACATGATCATCAGCGCCGTCAGCAGCGGATTGCGCCGCAGGCTGAATGCGCCAAGTCGCAGGTTGTGGACAAACATGCCGCTCATGAATACCTCGTTTCGCTTGGCGGACTACGCTTCAAACATGCTCTTCGTCGGTTGACGATGGCCGTGCCCTACACCGAACGCGTTGCCTCCACCGGCGGCACGCGCGAGGCGCGCATGGCCGGTGCGAGCGTGGCGCCTTGCCCCAGGAGCAGCAGGGCTACGACACCGGCCAACACGTAAGGCAACGAAAGGCGCGCCATTTCATACTGCGTCACCAGCCACAGGTTCATCGCGATGGCTAGCAAGGCACCGATCACCACGCCGGCCGCACCGATGAGCAGATTCTCCGTAAGGAAGTAGCTCAGGATGTCGTGCTGGGTGGCGCCCAGTGCGCGGCGCACGCCGATCTGCTTGCGGCGCTGACCGACCCAGAAGCTGGTGAGGCCGACGATGCCGGCCGCGGTGATGCCCAGCAGCACCAGGCACACCACGCCCATCAGGATCGCCATGCCGCGATCGCCCTTGTACGCATATTCACGCACCTGGGCGAAGCTGCGCACGCCGCGTTCGTTGGGGATCACGCGCATGCGGTTGGTCTTGATCAATACCGCGGGCGCAGCCTTCAACACGTCGCTCAGCTGACCGGGCTTGGCGCGGATCAGGTAGTTGGTGAACGAACTGGTCAACTGCACCGGCTGGATCAACGCGTTCTCGTAGAACGAATCGGACCATGAACCGTTCCACGGCACTTGCAGGCGTTCCACGATGCCGATGATGGTGCTGGGCTTCTTGGAGTCACCGATATAGACCTGTTTGCCCAGCGCGTGGCCATCGGGATACATCTTGTCGGCCAGCGCCTTGCTCACGATGATCGCCGCAGGATCGGGCACCGCCTGCGGATCGGCTTCGATGATCTCGTCCGCGCGGAAGTTTCGCCCTTCGATGAGGTGAAGGCTCATGGTGGGCAACGTGTGTTCGTCGCCGAAATACTGCGTGGTGTGCGCCTTGGATTCCCTCGCATCCACGTCGGTGCGCACGCCCGTCGACCAGCCGCCGCCGCGCAGCGGATAGGAGTTGAGGGATACGGCGTCCTGCACTCCGGGAATCTGACGCAAGGCCTGTAGATCTGCCTTGATGAGCGGCGCCGCCTTGTTCTCGTCGAGGCCGACGAAACGCGTCTGGATCGCCATCAGGTCGGTTTCCACCATGCCGGTCGGCCGCTGGATGCGCTCCAGGCGTTGACTGATGATGAAAAGCGCGTTGCACACGATCGCCAGGGTCAGCGCGATCTGCATGGCAATCAGGATGGTGCCTGCCTTGTGTCGCTTGAGGGCGGCGAGGATGGGCTTGATCTGCATCATGGTCGTCCCCTCAGTTGGACTTGAGCTGCCACGCCGGCTGCACCTGCGCAGCACGCCACGTGGGATAGAAGGCCGCCAGCACCGTCGCCAGGATGGCCAGCAGCATGGTCAGCAGCACCAGCGACACGTCGAGCGTGGCGAGCTTGGCGATGTCCGGCTCGAACACCAGCGACACGCCCATGACGCCCAGACCCGTGAGCAGCAGGCCCACCACACCACCGGCCAGACCAATGGCCGCCGCTTCGATCAGGAACTGAATGTAGATTTCCTTGCGCGTGGCACCCAGCGCGCGGCGCACACCGATCTCCGAGGAGCGGCGCATGAACTTGGCCAGCAACAGACCCACGGTGTTCACCAGGCAGATCAACAGGAAGCCCAGCGAAACCATCAGCGAGACCTTTGCCTCCTGCGGCACGACCTTCTGATAATCCAGCCATTCCACTACGTTGCGCAGCCGGGTATTGGGCGCCCAACGGAAGCGGCCTGCGCGCTGCTGCTCGGCCGAGTAGCCATTGAGGTACTGGCGATAGGCATCGGCTTCGGCCTTGGTCGGCAATTCGGCCCAGAAGCCCAGCCACACGCATTCGGAGCGAATCCACGCATCCCAACCGTTGCCTGCATCGTGGTTGCAGTTGTTGTTGCCGTTGGTCGGCGTCTTCAACTCCACGGCACGCGTGAAGGGGATGAACACTTCGATGGGATCGTCGAATCCGTTGGTGTTGGTGACGTCGTAGAACACCGGCTCGGGATTCCACTTGTCGGCCACGCCGACGATGCGGTAGTCGCGACCGTTGAGGTTGATGTTCTTGCCTACGCTGTTGCCGCCATTGAACAGCTTTTCGTTGAGCGCCTTGCCGATCACCGCCACGGCGGCGTGCGAATCGTCTTCGCCCGCTGTCCACCCGTGCCCATAGAGGAACGGAATGTCGAACATCTCGAACGCATCGGCGTACCAGCCGTAGCTGGTTTCGCGGAACGGCAACATGGCCGGGTCGGCGGGCACGATGGACATGGCCGTCGGATACAACGCGGTCTGGCGCGTTGCCCGTTTGTCGCGCATCAGGTTGATGGCGTCGGTGTAAGTCATCGCGTTGGGCGGCTCACCCTTGTTGTCCTTGGACGATTCCGGCCCCCAGTTGTCGATCTGCGGCACGTAGAGCTGCGAGGACTTTTGTGGGATGGGGTTGTTGGACGTCGCGCGGAACACCGAATAGGTCGTCATCGAAGCGGCGACACCGCAACCGATCGCCAGCACCATCAGGGCGGTCAGTAACGGGTTCTTGCGGAGACTGCGCAGACCAAGCTGGAAGTAGTAGGCAAACATGGGCGTCCGCTCATGAAGGTCGGGCCGGCGGCCCCGATGGGCCGCCGGTAAGGTCAGCCACTCAGGCCGGCGAGTTGGCGCGTGCGGCCTGGACGCTGTGGTGGAAGCGCGGGTCTTCCGCCAGATCCACCACCTGGCCGTCGATGATGTGCACGTTGCGCTGGGCGCGTGCGGCCAGTTCCGGGTCATGCGTGACCATGACGATGGTGGCGCCCTCGCGATGGATCTCCTCCAGCAGCTCCATCACGCCGCGGGCCATCTGGGTGTCCAGGTTGCCGGTGGGTTCGTCCGCCAGCAGCAGGCGCGGGGTACCGGCCAGCGCGCGGGCAATGGCCACGCGCTGCTGCTGGCCGCCGGAGAGTTCGGCCGGATAGTGCTTGGCGCGCGAGGCCAGACCGACGCGTTCGAGCGAGTGCATGATGCGCTCCTTGCGCTCGGCGGCCTTCATGCCGCGATAGCGCAGGGGCACTTCCACGTTGTCGAACACGTTGAGGTCGGGGATCAGGTTGAACGCCTGGAAGATGAAGCCAATCTTCTCGTTGCGGATGCGCGAGCGCTCGTTGTCGTTGAGGTTGCTGACCTCCACCCCATCGAGGTGGTACTGGCCACCCGTGAAGGTTTCCAGCAGGCCGGCGATGGTGAGGAAGGTGGTCTTGCCCGAGCCGGAGGGGCCGGTGACGGCGACGAACTCGCCTTCGTTGACGTTGATGTTGAAGTCGCGCAGCGCATAGGTCTCCACCACTTCGGTGCGGTAGACCTTGGACAGATGGGTCATCTTGAGCATGGTTGTGTCCTTCAGTGGTGGTTAGTTGCTGATGGCGACGCGCTGCGCGCCCTTGAAGCTGTCGGTACCGGAGATCACGATGTTGTCGCCTTCCTTCAGGCCGTCGAGGATCTCCACCTTGTCGATGCTGCTGGCACCCACGCGGATGGTGTGCTTCTCCGCGACGCCGTCGTGCACGATGTAGGCATAGCTGCCGCCGGATTCGTCGACAAAGGAGCCGCGCTGCACCGTGAGTACGTTGTCGCGCTTGTCGAGCAGGATGCGCACGGACAGGCGCTGGTTCTGGCGCAGCTGCTTGGGCGTTTCGCCTTCGAAGCGCAGGCGGGCGGCCACTTCGCCGTTGACGACTTCCGGCGAGATCGCGCTGACCAGGCCCTTCCAGGTGGCGCCGTTGCCGCTGATTTCGCCGGACATGCCGATGCCAAGGTCGCGGGCGAAGCTTTCCGGCACCTTCATTTCCACTTCCAGCGCGGAGAGGTCGATCACGCTGAGCAGTTGGGCGTCCTTGGCGACAGTGGCGCGCTCGGCAATGAAGAGCTGACCGACCTGGCCATCCACCGGCGACTTCACGTTGAGGTCGTCGACCTGGCGCTCCAGGTCTTTCACCAGCAGCAGCTGGCGATCGTGGGCGAGCTTCTTGGACTGGATGTCGAAGTTCAGGCTGTCGTTGTCCGTGCCCAGATCGGCCTTGGCGTGCACCAAGGTGTTCTTGGCCTTGTCCAGCGCGTCCTTGGCCTTGTCTACGTTCATGCTCGGCACGGCGCCCTGGGTGAAGGCCTTCTGGTAACGGGTGAGATCGCGCTCGGCACTTTGCGTGTCGATCTGCGCGTCGTCGTAGGCCTTCTGCAGTTCGCCGCGCTTCTTGCGCGCGTCGATCTGCGCGCGCAGGTAGTCCACTTGCATGGCGTCGGCGGCGCTCTGTTCCTGCGCAAGCTTGTTGGTGAGTTCGGGGCTGGCGATGACGGCCAGCACCTGGCCCTTCTTCACCGCGTCGCCGGCATGCACCTTGAGGGTGACCGCGCCGCCGTAGGTGGCGTAGAGGGTCGGGCTGACGGCGGCCACGACCTTGCCTTCGGCGGCGATGTCGCGCACGAAAGGACCACGCTGCACGGTGGCGAAGGCGAGTCGCGAGCTGCTCACGGAGGCATCCGCCGAGAACAGGCGGCCAATGCGCGGCCCGAACAGGGCGATCAAGGCCAGCACGGCCACGCCGACACCGATCCACACGGTGCGACGCTTGCGGTTGGGCTTGACCTCGACCAGACGGTCTTGGGCGGAGGTATCTCGAATCATCGACGGGTCCCTGGCCGCGGACAGTGCGGCCCCTGACCCTGTATCAGCAAACCGCGTGCCAACCCTTCGATGAATGTTTATTCGCTATTTTTCATGCAGTTGCGGCGACGCCGTGCCGAGCGTGGGTTGTCCGCGGACACCCGGACGGACAAGCGGACAAGCGTCCGCGGACGAGCCCGCAGGCAGGCCACGCTCAGCTGCCGGCCAACGCCACCGAAGCCGCCCGTGCCACGTCATGGGCAATGCCCCGCCCCAGCCTTGAAACGGCACCGGCGCCGGTGCTGTCCAGCAGATGCAGCGCGCCCAGGCGGCGCACGTGGAAGTAAACCAATTCCGCCTGCGTCACCTGATACCCCAGGCGCTGCGCGCTCAGCGGTGCGGCCGGCAGATGACGGGCGCGCGCCAACAAGGCATCCCAGGCCAGGTAGTCGGTGTCGGGCAAAAGATACAAGCGTGCGCACGGCGCACCGTTGGCATCGCGTGCATCGATCCATTCGCGCGGGCCGTCCGCGCCAATCATGCTCGACACCAGCAGTTCGCGCGTGTGCAGCAAGGGCGCCAGTTCGCGCCGCGCCACCAGCCAGCCCGCCGACGTGGCGCATTCGTCGCCTATCGCGCGCTGCGCCGGCAGGCACAGCACGCTGCCGAGCAATGGCAGGCAGGCGGCCAGTTCGTCGCCGTGCATGGCCACGCTGCAGCGGGTGATGCCGCTTTCGCTTACGGGTGCCGTGGCACGTGCCGCGGCCAGCGCGTGGGCGAGCCAACCGAACATCGTCTGTCTCCTTAAACCCCTGGCACGCCGACGGCGTGAGCGGGGGCTGCGAGTCGACCCGGCTGGCGTTCCACGGGAACCGCGTGGCGATAGGCCTGATGGATGGCGCGGCGATCAAGTCGTCGCCGCGAGAATTGGGCGTCCCTGCCCCATGAAGCTCCATCGGGGGAGCGGGTTATTTGGTGAGGATGAGCTTGTCGTTGCGGGTGAGCCGCAGGCGGTACTCGTTGCCCTGGTGCTGGATCACCAGTTCGCGGCCGCCCTTGAGCAACAGCTCGCTGGTGATGCGGCGGGTTTCGCCGGCGAGATCCGGCAGCTTCTTCAGGCTGAGCAGCCGGAACGGGCGCGCCAACGCGTCCGCGCCGGGGGTAAGAGGCAGAACCGTGGTGGTCATCGGGATGCTCCGCTGTCGTCGGGTGACACTTAGATGATAATAATTCTCATTTAAGTGTCAACCATGCCGATCAAGGCCCCTTGGCAGCACCCCGCGCGGCTTGTTCCTTGGCAAGGCGTGCCTTGAGCTTGGCCTCTCCGGCGGCGGCATATGCTCGGCAAGCGTTACTGTCGATCAGCGGGTTCGGCTTCACGCCGGCGTCGCGCTTGGCGATGCGTTCCAGCAGCTGAGCCTGGTCCGGGTGCGGGCTCATCAGGATGTCGCACGGCAAGGTTGCGATGGTGGCTATGCCGCGCTGGTAATCCGCAACACGCTCCGGATGCGCCGGGTCGCTGAATTGGAAGCCATCGGCGGCGAAGGCTCCCAGGCTGTCGGCATACACCATGTGCACGCATCGACTGGCTTCGCACGATTCCCAGGTCCAGGTGGTGCTGCCGGGCGTATGACCTGGCGTGTAATGCGCGGTGAGCGCCACGTCGCCCTGCTGCAACACACCGCCGTCGGCGATGGTTTGCACGGACGGCACCGGGGTAAATGGGCTCGCTTCGCCGAACTGCGGATCGGCCTTGTCCTTGCCACCCAAGGACAAGGCACGCGCGCCGGCAACACTCGCCACGACCTTGGCGCCGCTGTCGTGAGCCAAGGCGGCGATCGCACCCGCGTGATCGAAGTGCGCGTGCGAGTTGAGGATGAGCCGGATATCGCTCACGCGAAAGCCCAGGTGCTGGATGTTCGCCTCGATTTGCGCCTTGTTTCCTTCCAGCGTGCCGTCGATCAGCACCAGCCCGCTGGAAGTTTTGATCAGGATGGCGCTGAGGCCCGTGGTGCCCACGTAGTAGGTATTGCCATAGACGTGGAAGGGTTTCTGCGGCGCACTCCAATCGGGTGACTCGGCCTGTGCGGCGGAGGCCGCGAATGCGGCCAAGCCGATCAAACATGCGCGACGAACGAAGACCTTCATGCGAACAAACTCCCTGTGTGGTGACCTGAATCCAGGCGACGCGGCAGCATGTGGCCGCCGCGCGCGCGTACGGCGGCAAGCAAAGGGCGAAATGCCGGCAAACGCGGGCAGCACGCGGGCGCTGCCGGCACGACGGGTCAGGCCACCGCCGCCTCGATGCGAGCGAGCACCGTAGTGTCCAGGCGCGGCAGCAAGTCCAACGCTGCGAGATTGTGTTCGAGCTGCTCCAGCTTGCTCGCGCCGAGCATGACCGTGGATACGTGCGGATTGACCAGGCACCACGCGAGCGCCAACTGCGCCTGTGAGACGCCAAGGTCGGCCGCGATCGGCGCCAGTCGCCGCACCTTGTCGATGCGCTCGCCGCCCTGCTCCAGGATGGCTTCGCGCAGCCACTCATAACCTGGCTGCGCAAGGCGCGCATCGCCCGGCACCCCATCGTTGTACTTGCCGGTAAGCAATCCGGACGCCAGCGGCGACCAGATGGTGGTGCCCATGCCGTAGTTGGCGTACAGCGGCGCGTACTCGGTTTCCACGCGCTCGCGATGCAACAGGTTGTACTGCGGCTGCTCCATCACCGGCGCGAACATGTGGTTCTCGCGCGCCACGCGATGCGCCTCGATGATGGCCTCCGCCGGCCACTCGCTGGTGCCCCAGTAGAGCACCTTGCCTTGACGCACCAATGTGTCCATGGCGGCCACCGTTTCCTCGATGGGCGTATCCGGATCGGGGCGATGGCAGAAGTACAAATCGAGGTGCTCCACGCGCAGTCGCTGCAGTGCCTGGTGACAGGCTTCGATCACATGCTTGCGCGACAGGCCGCGCTGGGTCGGCAGCGGGTTATCCACCGCGCCAAAGAACACCTTGCTCGACACGCAATAGCTGTCGCGCGGAAAACGCAGGTCGGCCAGCACGTCGCCCATCAAGGTTTCGGCCACACCGTGGTTGTAGGTTTCGGCGTTGTCGAAAAAGTTGATGCCGTGATCGTGCGCCATGGCGAGCAGGTCGCGCGCCAACGAACGCCCCACTTGCCGCCCAAAGGTAACCCACGCGCCGAACGAGAGCGCGGAAAGCTGCAAGCCGGATTTGCCAAGACGTCGATACTGCATGGGGAGCACTCCGGGGAAAAGGGATGGATCAGCATGCCAAGAGCCGCCCCGCGCGTCCATGCCAACGACAGGCTCGCCCATACACGAAAGGCGCACGGCGACTCGACTATGCTGTGGTTTTTTCCCTTATACCAATCGCTGGAGTCATGTCATGTCGACCATCAAGGGCTGGGCCGTACAACAGGCGGGTCAACCGCTGGTTCACACGGAGTTCGACCTGGGGCCGTTGGGTGCCGAGGAGGTGGAGGTGGCCGTGGACTATTGCGGCATCTGCCACTCCGACCTGTCCATGATCCACAACGAATGGGGCATGTCCCGCTTTCCGTTCGTGCCGGGCCATGAAGTGATTGGGCGCGTCACCGCCCTAGGCCCGCAGGCCAAGGGTTTGAAGGTGGGGCAAAAGGTGGGCATCGGCTGGACAGCGGAAAGCTGCATGCATTGCCGCCAATGCTTGTCCGGTCACCAGAATCTGTGTGCCAGCGCCACGCCGACCATTGGTGGACACCACGGCGGATTCGCCGACAAAGTGCGCGCCCATTGGGCCTGGGCCGTTCCGCTGCCCGAGCGTCTGCACCTGCCCAGTGCCGGACCGCTGCTGTGCGGCGGCATTACCGTATTGGAACCCTTCCTGGTCTACGACATCAGCCCCAGCGCGCGCGTGGGTGTAGTGGGCATTGGTGGGCTGGGCCATATGGCCATCAAGTTCGCCAAGGCCTGGGGCTGCGAGGTAACCGCCTTCACCTCCACCGCTGCCAAGGCGGACGAGGCGCGCAGCTTCGGCGCGCATCATGTCGTGTCCAGCCAAGACGCCGATGCCATTGCTGCGGTTGCGGGCACGTTCGACTTGTTGCTCGTCACAGTGAACGTGCCGCTCAACTGGAACGCCTTTATCGGCACGCTCGCGCCTCGCGGCCGCATGCATGTGGTGGGTGCCGTGCTGGAGCCGATTCCGGTGCCCGCCTTTTCACTGATCGGAGCGCAGCGCGAAGTGTCGGGCTCGCCCACCGGCTCGCCGGTGGATATCGCCACCATGCTCGATTTCGCCGCCCGTCACGATATTCGCCCGCAAGTGGAAATGTTTCCCATGAGCCGAGTCAACGAGGCCTTGAAGCACCTTGCCGACGGCAAGGCACGCTATCGCATCGTGCTGGACGCCCACGCGAACTAAGGAAACGCTGATTTTGATCGTCATCCCGGCGAACCCCAAAAAAGGGGCAGGAGCAGGAATGACGGACAAGAGGTCGATTAATCAGACCTTCCCTAAATCGCATGAAAAAAAGCCGAACCCCGAAGGGTTCGGCTTTGCCGAGAAACGGCAATTGGAGCGTACTGCTTACCAGGCGTAGGCGGCGCCCATGCCGGCACCCTTGTCACCCTGGCTGTTAGCCGTGAGGCCTGCGCGCAGGATCCAGCGACCGTTCTCCGTGATGCCCGTCATGCCAACGGAGATGGCGTTCTGGCCGTTGAACGTACCAACACCTGCCGACACCGTGTTCATGTTCGGCTGGTAGGCCTGCGGCATGTTCGCCATGGCGATGGCCGAAGCCGTGCCAGCCGACGCGCGACGCTGGGTCTTGTTGATGCTGCGCGACAGCGCGTTGAACGCCTGGTCGGTGTAGTTCTGTGCCCAGTCGCTCATCGCGTTGAGCTGGGACACGTTCACCGCATCGGTCGCATTCACGCCGGCCGCCACATTGGTGACGGTGCGCTCGGCACCCGCTGCACCCACCGACACGCTGTTGGCCTGATTGGCCACCGAGCCGGCACCCAGGGCCACCGCGTTGGTGGCTTCCACCGTCACCGTGCTGTTGGCGCCGACGGCGGTGCCGCCATTGGAGAATGCCTCGGCCTTGCCACCCAGTGCGGTGCCGTTGTCGCCACCCGCATGGGAGTCGTTACCGGCGGCCAGACCAAATGTACCCATGGCCTCGGCGTGGTGACCCAGCGCGGAAGCATTATCGCCTGCCGCAACGGAGTTGTAGCCCAAGGCCACACCCGCGGTCTCACCCGCGTTCGCCGCATTGTTGACGGACGGGCCAGCGTTACCTGCCAGGAAGTCCAGCGGCTGCGGGATACCGACTCCGCCTTCTTCCAGGATGGTGACGCGGCTATCGATGTTGGTGATGTGGCCCATCAGCTCGCCGCGCAGGCCCGACAACTGGCCGAAGTTCACGGCGTCGTAGTGGTTCTGGCCGTCCTGCACATTCGTCAGCACCACCGGTGCCGGCGCGCCCACACCACCCAGGGTCACCTGACCACGGTTCATGCCCGGGTCGTACACCACGGCGTCCATCAGGTTGCCATTGTTGTCGATCAGGCCCACTCCCTTGAGCTGCTTCACGTTCACGGCGTCGTTGTCGTCGATGCCGTCGGCCACGTTCTTCAGCGACACCGGCGCACCGCCCTTGCCCAGCGTAATGCTACCGAGGTTCGGCGAGCCATCGGCGTTCTGGTCGTAGGTCACTGCGGCCAGCGCGTTGCCGTTGCTGTCGATCAGGCCGGCATCCTTCAGCTGGCTCACGTTCACGGCGTCGGTGTCTTCCACACCGGCAGTCACGTTCTTCAGCGTGCGGGTGTCACCGTTCACATCGGCAAAGTCCACGGCCACACCATCGGTTGCCGCGCCCACTGTGAGGTTCTGACCCGGAGCGGCCTGCTGCACCAGACCGATCTGGCCCTGATTCAGCTGATTGGTCAGGTTGGAGATGTTGGTGGTGTTGTTCGCCACGCGGCCATCGATCTGCGACAGGGCGACGCCCACGTTGTTGAACGTTTCGGCATTACCGGACTCGTCCTTCAACTCGTACGACGGCGCTGTCACCGTGCCCGTCGACGCATCGAACGTTGCACCGCCACCCAGTGCATCGGCCACGCTCTGACCTGCCGTGGTCAGCTGGCTCACGTTCACTGCATCGTTGTCATCCACGCCGGCGGTCACGTTCTTCAGCGTGCGGGTGCTGCCGCTCTTGTCGGCAAAGTCCACCGCCTCACCGTCGGTATCCTTGCCCACGGTGAGGTTCTCACCGGCTGCCGCCTGCTGCACCAGACCGATCTGGCCCTGATTCAGCTGATTGGTCAGGTTGGAGATGTTGGTGGTGTTGTTCGCCACGCGGCCATCGATCTGCGACAGGGCGTCGCCCACGTTGTTGAACGTTTCGGCGTTACCGGACTCGTCCTTCAACTCGTACGACGGCGCTGTCACCGTGCCCGTCGACGCGTCGAACGACGCACCGCCACCCAGTGCATCGGCCACGCTCTGCCCTGCCGTGGTCAGCTGGCTCACGTTCACGGCGTCATTGGCATCAACGCCAGCCGTCACGTTCGCCAGCGTGCGGGTCTTGCCATTCTGGTCGGCAAAGTCCACCGACACACCGTCGGTCGCTGCGCCTACCGTCAGGTTGCTGCCCGCAGCCGCCTGCTGCACCAGGCCGATCTTGCCCTGGTTCAGATCATTGGTCAGGTTGGTGATGTTGGTGGAGTTGCCCAGCACGCGGCCATCAAGGTCATCCAGCGCGTCACCGACATTGTTATAGATGTGCGAGCCTTGGACGTCGGTCAACACGTAGGTCGGCGCCGTCACCGTGCCAGTCGATGCATCGAACGTTGCATTGCCGCCCAGTGCCTTGGCCACGCTCTGCGCAGCCGTGGTCAGCTGGCTCACGTTCACGGCGTCATTGGCTTGAACGCCAGCCGTAACGTTCGCCAACGTGCGGGTCTTGCCATTCTTGTCGGCAAAGTCCACCGCCACACCGTCGGTCGCTGCGCCTACCGTCAAGTTGCTGCCCGCAGCCGCCTGCTGCACCAGGCCGATCTTGCCCTGCTTCAGATCATTGGTCAGGTTGGTGATGTTGGTGGTGTTACCCAGCACGCGACCATCAAGGTTGTCCAGCGCGTCACCGACATTGTTATAGATAAGCGAACCATTGACGTCGGTCAGCACGTAGGTCGGCTTCGTCACCGTGCCGGTCGACGCATTGAACGTTGCACCGCCGCCCAATGCATCAGCCACGCTCTGCGCCGCAGCATTCAACTGGCTACCATTCACGGCCTCAAGGCTACCCGAGGCGAGCGAACCAGCCGCCACGTTGTCCAGCACCACCGGCGCACCTGCGTTACCCAAGGTGACGCGCTGCTTGGTCGCGTCGTCATAGACCACCGCGGCAAACGAGTTACCGTTGCTGTCGATCAGACCAGCATCCTTCAGCTGGCTGACATTCACGGCATCGTTGGCATTCACGCCGGCCTCCACGTTCGCCAACGTGCGAGCCTTGCCATTCTGGTCGGCAAAGTCCACCGCCGCGCCGTCGGTCGCTGCGCCTACCGTCAGGTTGCTGCCCGCAGCCGCCTGCTGCACCAGGCCAAGCGGAAGATTGGCGATCAGCTCATTGGTTTCGTTCAACTGAGCCATATTTACGGCGTCAGCAGGGTTAACGCCGTTTGCCACATTCTTCAACGCTACCGGGCCACCGCCGCTGTTCAGCGTGACACTGGTCTTGTTTGCATCGTCATAAACCACTGCCGCGAGTGCATTACCGTTGGGGTCGATCAAACCACTCGCCTTCAACTGGCTTACGTTCACAGCGTCAGTATCTTGCGTTCCAATCGCAACATGCACGAGCTGGCGATCAAGTCCGGCCGCTCCGATGGATACGGTCTTAGTACGATCGGCCACCGATCCCTGACCCAGCGCAACGGAGTCCGCCGCTGAAACTCTTGTGCCTTGACCTAACGCGACGCCCCTGGCGGCGGTCACTGAAGCATCCTGACCAATTGCCGTGCTACTACCGCCACGTGCAACAGAATTATTACCAAGGGCAGTTGCGTTAATTGCCAGCGCCTGCGCCCCCGCACCTACAGCGGTAGCGGCAATACTGGGGCCGCAAAGTCCACCGAGACCCGCAGCGGCGCCTGCACCAAGAGCTGTCGAACCCTTGCCAAGCGCGCTCGCATTGTAACCAAGTGCCGACGCATAGTCTGAGTTGACGGCAGCACTCTGTTGGTCGCAGCCCCAATCGGCGTTAGCACCATCACCCACGCCAGTGTCTCCCAGCCCAACTGCATATGCTTTGACGATTGGATCCAAGAAGCCGACATAACCAGCGTTAGCGGAACTCGCAAACATAGTCAGGCCGAAACCCATCGCGCAAGCTACACCCTGCGCCACCTGGCGCGTCTTGCTCTTGCCCTTGCTGGTCGCCAACTCCGAAGCCACGACCCACTTGCTCAGCGCAGCGCTCCAAATGACCCGATATGTCTTGTTCATTACTTGATTCTCCAAAATTTGTATGTGTAGGCGTGGCCGCTAGCGCAAACTGGCCCGCCGCGCGATTCCTCGCGCGCTGTTGGCGAAACTTGCGATTAAGGAAGCTTGACGACTGGGGAGGTCAGGGCGAGCACCAAAAGCGTCGATGCATCGAAAATGACCAAGCCGTACCCAAAGCGCATCACGGGTACTTCACAAGGATAAGAATGGGATCGGGGGCGGCGCAGAGGGCGCAACCCTTAACGTGCGAGCGAATATCACTGATGATGAACACACCAATGTCTTCACTGCCGTAGGTCAACATCCACTAGATCAAAGCAGCAGACTACTAATCGCAAGGTCGCAAACTTACAAAATTGCAGCAACATGTGCGCTGCTTCTCAATTGCCTTGCACTCGACATCAGACATGCGCGACAGCACGTCACGCCACAATCGACGCTAAATGATCGGCCTGTAACCTGCATAAGATGTAGGTGTTGCGCTCTTACAGCTGAGGGCGAAAAACCAGCCACCGAAACGCGCGCCCGTAGCTGGCCTAGCCAAGGTGATCGTTTCGCCATGCGCCAGCGCCGGCGAAAGGCGGCCATGGATCACACCCGCGAGTGATCGAAGAAGCGCGAGCGGCCATCGATGTCAGTCAGCGCCTAGCGACGCTCATCGTTTCTTTGCGCCACCGTCAGAAAATGCGCGCTCGACCATCGATGCTGGCGAGTTGCCAATCCCTGAACGCCGCGGCTTCCGTTAGTGCGTGGCGATACCGAGTCAGAGAATGCGGGAAGGTCACGTCAAGCATTCGGAGTTTCGACCCTATCGGTACCGACATGGGAAATGTCATTTGCCAGGTCATGCGCATCTGAGCGGATCCGACCGCCAGGCTGTCAAGGGCAGAATCCCAATGCAGACCTGGTGCCTCCGATTGAATGCGCTGGATTTCCTTCCGCACGCTCCACCCGGCTCACACAGCAACTCCAATTCGTCAGTAAGCTCCGACGGTGCGCGCGCGCCGGCACGTGGAAGCATCCACTCCCTTTTTGACGACGAGCAGACCCCCGCGCCACTCGCTCCATATCGGCAGATACGGGGAACGTCAGAACTGGATATTGGCCTGCCGACTTGGCCGACCGGCCACGCCCGCGCTCGGCGGACGGGAAGATCCGTCCGCACAGCACCATGACGGCCCCCGCCACCTCAAGGAATCACATGAACGTCCATACGCGCGTCGATGCCATCGTCCGCGTCGGGGTTGAGCAACGCGTTGTGGAGCTTTTCGCTGGTGCCCCAGGACTTGAGGGTTGCGAGCAGCGCTTCGTCCTGGTTGTCCTTACGGACATAGAAGTCCAGATGCCTTGCTTCATCGCAGATGTCGTTGCAATGGAAGCTCGAGAACGCCAGCGCTTCGATCTGGCCGTACTCGTTGAGAATGATGGCGGCGCCGTTGCCGCGACAGTCGCGAGACGGACAACCCACGAACAGGAAGCGCTTGTCCGGCAGGTTGACCACGCCATCGGACGATCCGCCAAGACTGGTCATGGCCTGCTCGGTCAGTGAGCGGTTGGATTTGAAGTAGCTGGCCTTGCCGTCGATGGTGAAGTGCCCCAACGCTTGCACGAACCCGTTGGAGCGCACCAGTTCATTGGCGTTGGCGCAGGTGGATGGATCGATCAGCCGGCACGCTCCCGGCGCCGCCGCGGCGATGGACCACGGCAGGCAGAGCAGGCAAGCCATCAGACACGCAATGCGAAGAAGTCCGCGCATAAGCACCCCCTGAAAGACAACAGCGTCATCCCCTATGGGCCGGCCGTCGTCTCGCGTACACGGTCAGTGGCCGCGATCGAACCGGGCCTGGTCGCGCGTGGCGCGACGACGACTTCCTGCGCAGGACGTTATGCGGGACGGGCGGGCGAGTGCCTCAGGCCACCCCGTACACCCCCTGACAGGATCCGGCCGTGGCTGACGATGCCACCAACGATCTGTCCTGGATATAGGAATTGTGCGCAGTGCCCGAGTTCGGACGGCCAGGCTGTGGCAGACCGAACCGGCTATTGGAATCCCGGCCCGTGACGGCCGCATGACGGGACGCCCTTCAACGGACGTCCAAATGCGCCCCGCGCCGGTGAAGCGCCATCACCAGCGAAGCAGCAGCCCCAGCACCACGGCGGCGAACACGCCCGCCACGACGTCATCCACCATCACGCCCATACCACCCTTGAGGTGGCGATCCAGCCAGCGAATGGGCCAGGGCTTCCAGACATCGAAGAGGCGAAACAGGGCGAATCCGGCGGCCACCGCCCACCAGGGGGCGAACAGGGCCGGGATCAGGGCGATCCACAAGCCGACGAACTCGTCCCACACGATGCTGCGGTGATCGTCCACGCCCACCGCGCGGCCGGCGACACCGCAGGCCCACACACCCACGGCAAAGGCCACCGCGAGCGCGAACACGTAAAGCTGAAGGGGCAGCGTGCGCAGGGCAAACCACGGAACAACGGCGGCCAGCGAGCCAAACGTGCCTTGGGCCACCGGCGCCAGACCCGAGCCGAAACCGCAGGCCAGCCAGCCAGCCGGTGTGGCGAGCAATTGGCGGCGCTGTTCGATGGAAAGTGTTTTCTTGTCGGTCATGGTGCGAAATGGTCCCAGCCTTGGCGGCCGGTTTCCAGCCATTCGCCCTGCGCGTTGCGTACGCGCACGCCACTGCCTTCGACCATGCGACCGATGCGCGTGGCGCCGCAGCCCAGGCGAGCCAGGTCGCTTTGCACTTGAGCCACCAAGGCAGGCGGCACGGTGAAGCACAGTTCGTAGTCATCGCCACCGGCGAGGGCGAACTCCATGGCCGCGATGTCGTCGAAGCTGCCTAGCAGCATGGGCGACAGCGGCAGCAAGGGCACGTCGATTTCCGCTGCCAGACCGCTGGCGTGGGCGATGTGGCCCAGGTCTGCCAGCAGGCCATCGGAGATGTCGATGCAGGCGGAAGCGCGCTCGCGCAGAGCCAGACCGGCCGCTAGGCGTGGCGTGGGGCGGTGCAGGCGTTCCATCAGGTAGGCGGCTCGCCCCGACTCTTCATCCACGCGGGTGCCGCGCTGCCAGAGCGCGAGGCCGGCCGCCGCGTCGCCCAAGGTGCCGGTGACCAGCACCACGTCGCCAGCGCGCGCGCCGGCGCGGGTGAGTGCCTTGCCCATCGGCACGAAGCCGTGGACTGCCACGCTGACCGTAAGCGCGCCACGCGTGGTGTCACCCCCGACCAGCGCCAATCGATGTGGTTGAGCAAGTTGGGCGAACCCATCGGCAAAGCCGTCAATGAAGGCCTGCACGTGTTCGCGGGACTGCTTGGGCAGCGTAAGCGCCAGCAGCGCCCAAGCCGGGCTGGCGCCCATGGCGGCCAGGTCGGAGAGATTCACCGCCAGCGACTTCCAGCCGATGTCGGCCGGGTCGGTGCCCTGCGGAAAGTGCACGCCTTCCACCAGGGTGTCGATGGCGATGGCGATCTCCTGCCCCGCCGGCGGCATCACCAGAGCGGCGTCGTCGCCGATGCCCAGGTGCACGTCTTCACGGCCTTGCGCGGTGCGCTCGCGAATGCGGTCGATCAGTTGGAATTCCACGGCGTGCGTCCTCTCGCAGCTGTTCTCGATTGCCCTGCTGTCAGCACGGCTCGCCTTGGGTGACCGGAGGGCGCGCCGGACGACGCCACAGGCTCAACGGCGAAACACCAGCGTGGGGCTGCCGTGATAGGTGGTTTCCTGCCAGCGCTCGAAGCCGGCCTTTTCGGCCACGCGGATGGACGGCAGGTTTTCGGGGGAAATGATGCACACCGCCGGCAGCTCGGGGTGTTGCTCGGCGGCCCACGCCATCGCGGCAGCGACGGCCTCGGAGGCGTATCCCCTGCCGTGGGCTGCGGGAGACAACACCCAGCCGAACTCCAGCATCCCCTCCAGCGAGGGTTGCAGGTCGCGCTTGAGATCGGCAAAGCCGATATCGCCGATGTAGCGGCCGGAGGCTTTCTCCTCCACCGCCCAGAAACCGTAGCCGACCAGCGCCCACATCCCGGCGTATTGCAGCAGGCGCCGCCACACTTCTTCGGCGGTAAACGCGCGACCGCCGATGTAGCGCGTGACGTCCGGATCGGACCAGATCGCCACGCAGCCCGCGTAGTCGTCGGCGCGATGTGCGCGCAGCCTCAGGCGGGCGGTTTCCAGCACCGGTACCGCCGTGAGCTGCGCCACGCCGCCGTCCATCAGCCGCGCTTCTCGGTGCTGCGCAGGGTACTGGCCAGCTTGTCGAGCACGCCGTTGACGTAGCTATGGCCATGGTCGGCGCCAAAGCGCTTGGTGACCTCGATGGCCTCGTTGATGATCACGCGGTAAGGCACGTCCGGGCGGTACTTCAGCTCGTAGGCAGCAATGCGCAGCGCCGCACGCTCGATCGGGTCGATCTGGCCCACGTCGCGGTCCACGTACGGCTTGAGGCTGTCGTCGATGGCTTCGACGTGGCGCTCCACGCCGCGCAGCAGATCTTCGAAGTACTCCTGGTCGGCCACTTCCATGTCTTGCTCGTGGCGGAACTGCTCGATGACGGCATGCATGTGACTGCCGCTGAGCTGCCACGCATACAGTGCCTGCAACGCGCGGCGGCGGGCGCGCGAACGCGCGGCCAGGTCGATGCCTTCGGGACGCTGGTTCATCAGAGCTTTCCGTACAGGTTGACCATTTCCAGCGCGGCCAGCGCCGCGTCGGCGCCCTTGTTGCCGGCCTTGGTGCCGGAGCGCTCGATGGCCTGCTCGATGGTATCGGTGGTGAGCACGCCAAAGGCCACCGGCACGCCGGAGGCATTCGCCGCCTGCGCCAGACCCTTGGCGCATTCGCCGGCCACGTAGTCGAAGTGCGGGGTGGAGCCGCGGATCACCGCGCCCAGGGCGATCACCGCCACGTACTTGCCGGAGTTGGCCAGCTTGTGCGCGGCCAGGGCGATTTCCCAGGCGCCGGGCACGCGCACCAGCTCGATGGCGTCGTCTTTCACGCCGTGGCGCACCAGGGTGTCGCGGGCGCCGGCCACCAGGGGCTCGACGACGAAACCGTTGAAACGGCCGGCGACGATGGCAAAACGGCCTTTGGGCGTGGAGAAATCGCCTTCGATGATCTTCATGGGTATGCGTTTCCTGAGGGGCTGCCGCCCCGGGGGGCGGACTATTTTACGGGATTTGGGGCAGCGTGCCCGGATCGGGCCGAGGCAGCGACCCGGCGAGGTGCGGATGGCCACTGAAATGCAGGCTGGCCTGGCCGCCGGTCACGCTCAGTTGGGCGTGCGCGCCGAACGGCAGGGTGAACTTGTCGGCCTCGTGCCCGAACGGCATCCCAGCCACTACCGGGATGCGGGCCACCTCGTGGATGCGCGCCAGCGCCGCGTCCACGTCGTAGCCGTTGTCATAGGCATGCGGACGGCACTGAGTGAAATGGCCCAGCACCAGCGCCCGCTGGCGATCCAGCACGCCGGCCAGATGAAGCTGGTAAAGCAGCCGCTCGATGCGGAACGGGGGCTCGCCCACGTCCTCCACGAACAGGATGCCGCCGTCGATACGGGGGAAGTACGGCGTACCGAGCAGGCTGCACAGCATGGCGAGGTTGCCGCCCCACAGCGGCCCTTCCACCTTCAGCTCCAGCGGCGAGGGCGTGGTCCAGCGGGCGGTGCTCTCCGGCTCGCCGACGGCGCGCCAGAAGTGCTCCCACATGAGTTGATTGAGCACCGGCGCGCCGAAATCCGGCCCCAGCATCGGCCCACCGAACGTCACCAGGCCGCTCTTGGCGTAGAGCGCCAGCTGGATGGCCGTGAAGTCGCTGTGCCCTACCAGCAGCGTGTGGCTGCCCGCCAGGCGCTCGCGCAAGGCGCCGTAGTGCAGATGTTCCAGCAGCCGCGTGGCGCCGTAGCCACCGCGTACCGCCAGGGCGATGTCGGGCAGGGTCGGCGCGATGGCGAGGCGGTTGAGGTCCGCCACGCGTTCGGCGTCGCTGCCGGCGAAGCGGTCTTCCTGCCGGTCCAGCACGTCGGTGCCATCCACCGTGCAACCCGCGGCACGCAGGCGGGCGACGCCGCGCGCCATGGCGTCGTGGTCGTGCGGGTAACCGGAGGGTGCGATCAGGCGGATGCGGGTCATGGGCGGCTTCTGCGCGGGAGTGGGCTGGCAGTATGCGGATCACGCATGGCGCGGACAGGGCAACGACCGGCCCATGCCCGGCGCTTGCTCACACGTATTCGACCACTTCCAGGCCAAAGCCACCCAGGCCCACCATCTTGCGCGGCGTACCCAGCACGCGCAGCTGGCGAATGCCCAGGTCCGCCAGGATCTGCGCGCCCAGGCCAAGCTGTCGCCACTCCTGCTGCTGGGCCTCTTCCGGCGCCTGCGCGGACGGCTGGCGATTGAGGCGACGCAGCAGCGCATCGGCCGTGTCTTCGCCGGACAACACCAGCAAGGCGCCACGACCTTCATCGGAAATGCGACGCAGCGCCGAGGTGACGGTAAGCCCCAGGTCATCGCGCTGCAGGTGCAGCACGTCCGACAGCGTGTTGCGCACATGCACGCGGGTGAACACCGGTTCACCGTCGTGAACCGTGCCGCGCAGCAAGGCGAAATGCAGGCCGTGGTGAATGGCGTCGCGATAGGCCACCAGGCGGAACGGGCCAAACTCGGTCTGCACGTCCTCCTCGTACACGCGCTGCACCGTCTTCTCGGTTTCCAGGCGGTAGCGGATGAGGTCGGCGATGGTGCCGATCTTCAGGCCATGCTTTTTGGCAAACACTTCGAGCTCAGGGCGGCGCGCCATCGAGCCGTCCTCGTGCAGGATCTCGATGAGCACGGCGGACGGTTCCAGTCCCGCCAGCGACGCGAGGTCGCAACCCGCTTCGGTATGGCCGGCGCGGGTGAGCACGCCACCGGCCTGCGCGGTGAGCGGAAAGATGTGCCCCGGCTGGGAGAGATCCTGCGGCCTGGCATCGGACTTGACCGCCACCTGGATGGTGCGCGCGCGATCGTGCGCGGAAATGCCGGTGGTGACGCCTTCCGCCGCCTCGATGGAGACAGTGAAATTGGTCTGGTACGGCGAGGTGTTGTCCACCACCATCGGACGCAGGCCGAGCTGGCGCGTGCGCTGTTCGGTCAGCGTGAGGCACACCAGGCCGCGCGCCTCGCGCACCATGAAATTGATGTCCTCCGGGCGCACCATCTGCGCGGCCATGATCAGGTCGCCTTCGTTTTCGCGATCTTCGTCGTCGAGAATCACGACCATGCGGCCGGCGCGGATGTCTTCGAGGATTTCGGGGATGGTGTTGAAGCTCATGGGTTGTTCGTTCCGATCGCGTTTCGTCGTTGCCGTCAGCCCGGCGACAAGCCGGGCTTCAGCGCTGTGGTGTAGGTGGAAGACGCTGGGTCCCAGCCTGCGCTGGGACGACAAGCGCTACGCAAAGCCGTGCTGCTTGAGGAAGCCTTCGTCGAGCTTGGGCGCGCCACCGCTACCGATGAGCCGCTCGATATAGCGCGCCACCACATCCACTTCGATGTTCACCGCATCGCCGGCGCGACGCGCATGGAAGGCCGTGTGTTCGACGGTATGCGGAATGAGGTTCACGCCAAAGCGATGGCCGTTCACCTCGTTCACGGTGAGGCTGGTGCCGTCGATGCAGATGGAACCCTTGGCGGCGATATAGCGCGAGAGATTGGCCGGCACCTCGAACACCCAGCGCTGCGAGCGGCCATCGGGCGTTACCGACACCACCTTGCCCACGCCATCCACATGGCCCGACACCAGATGGCCGCCCAAACGATCGGCCAGGCGCAAGGCCTTCTCCAGGTTCACCGGGTCGCCCGCCTTGAGCTTGCCCAGCGTGGTGAGCGACAGCGTTTCGTTGGATACGTCGGCGCTGAAGCCGCGCGACTCCAGGGTCACCGCCGTCAGGCACACGCCGGAGACGGCGATGCTGTCGCCCAGCTGCACGTCGGCCAGGTCGAGGCCGGCCGTATCCACGTGCAGGCGCACGTCGCCGCCGCGTGGCTCCAGCCGCGCGATGCGGCCCACGGTCTGAATGATGCCGGTGAACATCAGCGCACCTCCGACGGGAAGGCGGCGAACAGGTTGTGACGAAGCTTGGACATGAAACGTTTCCCGCGCCATGAAACATGCGAAAAACGCCCCAAGGCGTCAGGCAGGCGCGCACCGGCGAAGGCGCGCACCGTACCGTCTTCTCTCATCCGGACTTTCTGGCGGCCATCGCTGGCTGCCAACCGTCGGCTCCGGCATCGGACCGGATCTGCTGACCTTCCGGCGGACCGGAAGCGCTCGCGGGCTCGCGCCCGAAGGCGCCTACCGCCGGTGGGGAATCGCACCCCGCCCTGAAGACGTCGTTGTAATGAATGCCGGCGAACCGACCCCGCAAGTTTAGCATCATCCGGCGCGGTGCCCGGACACGGGTTGTTCACCAGGCTGCACGCCGTGTCGCCGCCGCGCGCCCAAACCGGCTCATTCGCCGGCCAGCGCGGCGGCCAGATAGTCGATCAGCAGGCGCAGCGCGGGCGCCCGGTCAGCACCGGGCAACCACACCAAGTGGATGGGGGAACTGGCCAGTTGCCATGCCGGCAACACCTCGACCAGCCGGCACTGCGCCACCATGGCGTCACTCATGTAGTCGCCCTGGATGCCGATGCCCACGCCGGCCAGCAGCGCATCGCGCACGGCCAGCGAATCGTTGCTGGTCATCACCGGGTCGATGCGCACGGAACGCCGGCGCCGCTGCTGCGAGAACTGCCAAAGCGTGCCGGTGCGCAGGCCACTGAAGGCAAGACAGCGGTGCGCCTTGAGGTCCGCCGGATCATTGAGCGCGGGCGCCTGGGCCAAATAGGACGGCGAGGCACACAGGTAGCGCCGCATGGTGCCCACGCGCCGCGCCACCAGCTGCGCGTCGGCCAAACGTCCGGCGCGCACGGCCAGATCCACCTTGGCGGCCACCATGTCCACATAGGCGTCGTCGTAACTGGTGTCCAGCCGGATCTCCGGGTATTGCCGCATGAACTGGGCGAGCAGCGGCGCGATGCGGTCGCGGCCGTAGGAACGGGGCAGATGCACGCACAGTCGCCCCGCCGGTTCGCCATCGCGCGGGCGCAGGTCGGCCGCCAGCGACGTCATCACCGTTTCCAGTCGCTCGCAATGAGCCAGCAGCTGCTCGCCGCGCGCGGTGAGCGTGACCCGTCGCGTGGTGCGCAGGAACAGGCGCGTACCCACGGCGTCTTCGAGCGCGGCAATGCGCCGGCTCAGCACGGAGGGAGTGCAGCCCACGTCTTTCGCGGCCAACGAAAAGTTGAGCCGGCGCGCGGCCGTGGCAAAGGCGCGCAGCTCTCGAACGCGTGCCGGGGTCAGCTCGAACGATTGATTCATTGAGCGAACAAATGAAGTGCGGTGGCTGGAGATTATCATTTCCTAAGCCAGCGCCCAGCATGTCGCCATTCCCCACGGAGCAACGCCATGCGTGCCTATCAGCTCAGCGCTTTTGGTCTGAATCATCTGGAACAAGTCGACCTGCCCGCCCCCACGCCCGGCCCGGGCCAGGTACTGGTGAAACTGGAGGCTGCCTCGCTCAATTACCGCGACCTGCTGCTGGCCCAGGGTCAGCTGTATCGTGGTGTGGATCTGCCGATCGTGCCGGTCTCTGACGGCGCCGGCACGGTGGTGGCCATTGGCGAGGGCGTGCACCGCTTCGCGCCGGGCGACCGGGTGACCACCTTGTACAAGTCACGCTGGATCGCCGGCGCCATGCGCCCGGAATGGACGGGCGCCGAACCGGGCGGCCCCGATCACGGCGTGATGCGCGAGTACGCCTGCTTCGATGCCTACGCGCTGGCGCACGCACCGCGCCACCTCGATGCCCTGTCCGCATCGACCCTGCCCATCGCCGCCCTCACGGCATGGCAGGCGCTGGACCTGGCCCAGCTCACCAGCGGGCAATCGGTGCTGATCCTGGGTACCGGCGGTGTCTCACTGTTCGCACTTCAGTTCGCCAAGCAGCGTGGCGCCAAGGCCATCGTGCTTTCCTCCAGCGACGACAAGCTCGAACGCGCCCGCGCACTGGGCGCGGACGTAGGCATCAACTATCGCCAGCATCCGCAATGGGGCGCCCTGGTGCGCGACGCCACCGATGGCGTGGGCGCCAACGTGGTCATCGAAACCGTGGGCGCGGCGACCTTGCCGCAATCGATGGAGGCGGCGGCCATGCATGGTTTTATCGGCCTGGTTGGCTTCATGGGCGGCAACGAAGCCAGCATCACGCTCACCCAGGCACTGCTCAAGCGCATCCGCCTGCAGGGGCTCTCGGTCGCCCCACTGGAGCAGCACGAGCGAATGGTCGCCGCCATCGAGCAAGGCAAGCTGCAGCCGGTGGTCGACCGCGTGTTCGGCTTCAACGAGCTGCCCGACGCGTTTGCCCTGCTCGCCTCGGCGCAGCACTTCGGCAAGATCGTGATCGACTTCGCCCGCTGAACCCACGCCACGCGCCCGCCTTGCGCGGGCGCGTGGCGCCGCGGTTATTGGCCTATCGACTGGCCGCTCTGACGACGAAAGTCGCGCAGCACCTGATCGATTACCCAACTGGTGCGTGCGCCACTGTCCGCCGACGACGGGCACGCGCCCGCGTGTCCGGTGAGTTCGGCCACGATGGTCTCGATCAACGGCTGCTGGATATGCAGCGGATTGGCCACCTTGTACTCATGCGCACCCGCGGCGGTTTCGACGCGAATGGGGCCATCGCCAAAGGTGGCGAAGCTGATGCGCCCCTGCTCACCGACCACGGTGATGTCGTCGTGGTACGCATAGCTGCCGAAATTCCACAGCCCCGTGCCGAGCATGCCGTTGCCGAAGGCGAAGGACATGGCCACGCTGTCTTCCACCGGATACGCGCCCAACTGGTTGCTGGCCTGCCCGCTCGCCGAAACGATGGGGCCGAACAGCCAATCGAGGATATCCAGCGTATGGCAACCGATATCCATGAAGACGCCGCCGCCGGACACGTCCGCTTGCACGTGCCAGGGCAGGTTCTTCGGGTCGTGGTAGCGCGGATGGTGCGGCTCATGCAGCACCACATTGACGATGCGCGGCGCACCGATCGCACGCTGGCCAAAAATGAGTTCGCGCACCTTGGCGAAGCGCGGCAGCGCACGGCGGTAATAGGCCACGAACACCGGCACCTTGGCCGCGCGTCCGGCGCGGATGATCTCCTCGCACTCGGCATGATCCAGCGCCATGGGCTTTTCCACGTACACCGGCTTGCCCGCGGCAATGCTCATCAGCGCGTACTGCTTGTGCGTGGAAGGCGGCGTGGCCACGTAGACCGCGTTGACCTCCGGGTCGGCGATCAACTTGGCCGCATCGTCGTACCAGCGCGGCACGCCGTGTCGCTCGGCATAATCACGTGCCTTCTCGCCATCGCGGCGCATCACGGCCACCAGCGCGGAATTGGGCGTCTTGCTGAAGCCCGGCCCGCTCTTCACTTCGGTGACGTTGCCGCAACCGATGATGCCCCAGCGTATCGCTGCCGTCGTCATGAGGTCTTGAACTCCTTTTTCAGGAACTGCTGGTGGTAGGCGTGGAACACGTTCACTTCCGGATGCCGCGCGCGCTCCACCAGGTGCGCGCGCAGGGCCTCGCGGACGGACGGCTCCAGCGACGCCAGGTACTCCAGGGTGTACTCGGTGTGGTCGAGCACGCCGAAATGACACGTCGGCGCGTACTGCGAAGCATGGAAACCCAGGTGAATGGTGATGCGCCGGTCGGCCAGCACGCCGCCGTAGCCTCGATGCACCGTGTAGTTGTTGTAGAACACGGCCTCGCCGGGCTGCAGTACCAACTGCACGCCTTCGGCCAGCTCGGGCGCATCCACGGGCGCCATCTTCTCGGTGTCGCCGAAGATCGCGCGCTCCTGTGCGTTGAGCGCGCGCCGATGGCTGCCGGGCACCAGCCACAGACAACCATCGACGGTAAGCGGCAGGTTCATCTGCACGTAGTTGTAGTGATAGGTGTCGCTGAACCAGGCGGGGTCCACCTGATCGTCGGGCACCTGCAACACATCGCGATGCCAACCCTGGCGATAGTCCACGCCGGCTTCCGCATAGAACAGCGAAGCGCCGTCGATGATGATGCCCTCGCCCAGCAGGTCGCGGCAGATCGCCAGGATGTCGGCGTTGCAGATCACGTCCTGCACGTCGCGTATCGCCTTGGCCGGCTGCAGGAACTGCAGGTTGCTCATGCGCTGCGCATCACCGCGCGCGTGTCGATCGGCCTCCACCGCGGCGACATAACGGGCGATGGCGGCATCGTCCAGGATGCGGCGCACCAGGTAGCCCTGCTCCACGAACTGGGCGCGTTCGGCCTCGGTGAGAACCAGCGGCGGAGAGCTATGCGAGGGATTCATGCGAGATGTCCATAAGAGTCAAACGCCGCGACGTCATGCCTGCGCCGTCGGCCGAAACAACAGGCGAATATCTTCGCCCAAGACACGTCGGTCGACCGTGCGCAGGCGCCAGCGGTCCCCCATGTCAGAGAGCGCCGGCAGGGTCAGCAGCGGTCGCGCGCTATCGCCGAGCAACAGCGGTGCCATGTAGATCAACAATTCGTCCACCAGGCCGGCGGCAAACAGCGCGCCACACAGGCCGGGGCCGGCCTCCACATGCACCTCGCCGATATGGCGCCGGGCCAGTTCAGCCATGACGGCGTGCAGGTCCAAGGCCCCGCCCTGCTCAGCCACGCTGCACAATTCCACCGCCTGGAAACGCGGATCCTGCGGCTGCGCGTGCGGTGCGTGCAGCACCAGCGTGGGCACGGTGCCGTCGAGCACGTGGCTATCCGACGGTGTACGCAGCCGGCTGTCCAGCAGCACGCGCACGGGAGGCGTGAACGCTTCGCCCTCAGGCAGGCGTACGTTGAGTCGCGGGTTGTCCGCCAGCACCGTGCCCGAGCCGGTAAGGATGGCCGCGCTGCGCGCGCGCCAACGCTGCACGTCCGCGCGCGCCGCCTCGCCGGTGATCCATTTCGATTCGCCATTGGCCAACGCGGTGCGGCCATCCAGGCTCATGGCCAGCTTCACGCGCACCCATGGACGCCCCCGTTCGACGCGGCTGAAAAAGCCCAGGTTGAGCTCGCGTGCGGCATCGCGCAACAAACCGGTGTCCACCGCCACGCCAGCCTCGCGCAGCTTGCCGATGCCGCGGCCATCCACCTGCGGAAACGGATCTTCGGCGGCGATCACCACGCGTGCCACGCCAGCAGCAATGAGGGCATCCGCGCACGGCGGCGTGCGGCCATGATGGGCGCACGGCTCCAGCGTCACGAACGCGGTGGCGCCACGCGCATGCTCGCCTGCCTCGCGCAGTGCGAACACTTCGGCATGCGGCTCGCCGGCACGCGGGTGAAAGCCGGTGCCCACCACGTGTTCACCGCGCGCGATCACGCATCCGACACGCGGGTTGGGATGGGTGGTGTACAGGCCACGCTCGGCCAGGCGCAGGGCATGCGCCATATGGGCGTGGTCGATGGCGGAAAAGCTCTGGGTCATGCCCGGATCACTGGCTGATGCGTTGGCATCAGTGTAGGCGATGCAACGAGGTCGCGGCCCTCCCCTGCGGGAGAGCGCTTACTGGGACTTCTTGCGGCGGGCGACGCTCTCGCCCAGCAGGGAAAGCTGAAGGGCTTCCAGTTCCGGCAGGTCGCGTTCGAGTTTCTCGATTTCCTCGCGGAACGCCTGCACGTCTTCGAACTTGCGGTAAACCGAGGCGAAACGCACGTAGGCCACCTGGTCGAGCTTCTTCAGCTCGCGCATCACCAGCTCGCCGAGCTGGCGCGAAGGTACCTCGCGCTCGCCGCAGCGACGCAGGTCGTTGACGATTTCGCGCACCGCCGCATCCACCGCAAGCGTGGATACGGGGCGCTTCTGCAATGCGCGCTCGAAGCTCACGCGCAGCTTGTGCTCATCGAACGACTCCCGCCGCTCACCGCTCTTTACGATGGTCGGCAGCTTCAACTCGGCGGTTTCGAACGTGTTGAAGCGCTCGCCGCACTTGGGGCACTCGCGACGACGACGCACGGTGGCGCCGTCCTCGGCAAGGCGCGAGTCGATCACGCGGGTGTCTTCGTGCTGGCAGAACGGGCAATGCATCAGTGTGCGGAATCGGAAGAAGGGGGCATAGGGAATAGCACAGCCACAACGCGCCGCATGCGTCGGGTGTTCACGCCTCCCGACGCCCTATTCCCGATTCCCTGCTCTTCAGCCATACACCGGGAACTTGTGGCACTGCGCGGTGACAGCGGCTCGCACCTTGGCGAGCACGGCATCATCGTTCGGCGCGTCCAGCACATCGCAGATCCAGTGGGTCAGTTCCACCACGTCCGCTTCCAGGTAGCCACGCGTGGTGACCGCCGGCGTGCCAACGCGCAGGCCCGAGGTAACGAAGGGCTTGCGAGGGTCGTTCGGCACGGCGTTCTTGTTGACCGTGATGTGCGCCTTGCCCAGCGCCTCTTCCGCGTCCTTACCGGTCACGTCGCGGCCGATCAGATCCACCAGCATCAGGTGGTTCTCGGTGCCGCCGGAGACGATCTTGTAGCCGCGTTCGATGAAGGTCTTGGCCATGGCCTTGGCGTTCTTGACCACCTGTTCCTGGTAGGTCTTGAAGGCCGGCTCCAGCGCTTCCTTGAAAGCCACCGCCTTGGCGGCGATCACGTGCATCAGGGGGCCGCCCTGGATGCCCGGGAACACGATGGACTGCAGCTTCTTCTCGATCTCTTCGCCGGCATCCTTCGCCACGATGATGCCGCCGCGCGGGCCGCGCAGGGTCTTGTGCGTGGTGGAGGTGACCACATGCGCATGCGGCAGCGGATTGGGGTACACGCCCGCGGCAACCAGACCGGCCACGTGCGCCATGTCCACGAACAGGTAGGCGCCGATCTTGTCGGCAATGGCGCGGAAGCGCGCCCAGTCCATCACCTGCGAGTAGGCGCTGAAACCGGCGACGATCATCTTGGGCTTGTGCTCGACGGCCAGGCGCTCGACTTCGTCGTAATCGACCAGGCCCTGCTCATTCACGCCGTACTGGATGGCGTTGAACAGCTTGCCCGACACGTTGACCTTGGCGCCATGGGTGAGGTGGCCGCCGTGGGCCAGGCTCATGCCCAGAATGGTGTCGCCCGGGTTCAACAGGGCCAGGTACACCGCCTGGTTGGCCTGCGAGCCCGAATGCGGCTGCACGTTGGCGTAGGTGGCGCCGAACAGCTGCTTGAGACGATCGATGGCGAGCTTTTCGGCAATGTCCACGAATTCGCAGCCGCCGTAGTAACGCTTGCCCGGGTAACCCTCGGCGTACTTGTTGGTGAGCACGCTGCCCTGCGCTTCCATTACGCGCGGGCTGGCGTAGTTCTCCGAAGCAATCAGCTCGACGTGGTCTTCCTGGCGACGGGCTTCGTCGGCCATGGCCTGGGCCAGTTCATTGTCGTAACCGGCGATCGTGTCGTGCTTCGGGAACATCCTGACCTCGTGGGGTGGCATGCAGGGTAAGAACGGGAAATTGTAGCTGTCATGTGGTATGGGGGCCACCGCTGGCACTTGCAGTCACATTATGTACAACGTACGGTACAACGTACTCGACAAATCGGACGCCGTTCATGATCACCAAGCCCTTCCAGCCCTGGTGCCGCGCGCTCGGGCTATGCGCTTTGCTGCTGCTTGCCCCTTTGCTGGCCCACGCCAGCGACGCTACCGGCGTGGGTGTCGCCGACATTCGCATCCCCGACCCGGTCAACGGCGGCACCACCGATGGCTATGTGTTCTACCCGACCAGCCAGCCCGTCCACGGCACCACGGCCATTGGCCCGTATGACGTCGCTGCCCTCCCCGACGCCACCCCGCTCCCCGGCGCCAAGCCGCTTGTAGTGATTTCGCACGGCAACGGTGGCAGCGACCTGGGTCATCACGACCTGGCCACCTACCTTGCGAGCCACGGTTTCGTGGTCGCCACGCTCAACCACCCCAAGGATTACTTCCGCGACACCAGTGGCGTGGGCCACATCGAGGTGCTGGCCGGCCGCCCGATTCAAGTGAAATCCACTATCACTACGCTGCTGGACGACCCGCGCTGGAAGTCGCTGATCGATGCCAGCCGCATTGGCGTGGCGGGTTTCTCCGCAGGCGGCTACACCAGCCTGATGGTGGCGGGCGCGCAGCCGCGGTTCGAGCGCTTCATTCGCTTTTGCGACCGCTACCCCGACGACAAGGACGTTTGCGGCAAGGCTGCCGAATTCCGCGCCGATGCCGCACGCCAAGGCAAGACGCCCGAGCAGGTACTCAACGACATGCAGGGAGAGCTGGGTCGTTACGGCGATACCACCGACCCGCGCGTAAAAGCCATTTTCGCCATGGCGCCCCTCAGCATGATCTTCGACGAGCATGGCTTCGATCGCGTGCACATTCCCGTGTACCTCTACTACGGGCAGAACGATCGCGTGCTGATCCCTGCGGAAAACGCGCAGCACATTCAGCCGCTGATCCACTCGTTGGTGGCGGTGAAGTCGGTGCCCAAGGCTGATCACTGGGTATTCCTGCCGCCTTGCTCGCCGGCGCTCGCCAAGGAAATCGCCCCGATGTGCACCGACCCGGCCGGTGTCGACCGCGCCAAGGTACACGCGCAGATCAATGCCGACGCCTTGGCGTTTTTCCGCAAAAGCCTGCACGTGAAAACGCACTAAACATGCCCAAAGCGTTGAGCGAGCAAGACACCGAAGCATTTCGCGAGCGCCTTTGCGAGGCCGCCGCGCGGCTTTACGTGGATGAAGGGCCAGGCGCCGTCACCATGCGGCGCCTGGCCACCGAACTGGGCTGCGGCACCATGACGCCGTATCGCTATTTCGAGAACAAAGACGAGATCGTCACCGCTGTACGCATACGCGGCCTGCACCGCTTCTCCGAGGCGCTGGAGCACGCCCTGGAGTCACCCGGCGACGGCCGCCAGCGCTCGCGCGCGGTGCGCGACGCCTACATCGCATTCGCCCGCTCCAATACAGCCACCTACCGGCTGATGTTCGAGTATCCCGAAATCAACCGGGACGATCCGGCCTACCGCGAGGCTCACCAGCGCATGTGGCGCACGGTCGCCGCGCATGTGGAAGTGATGATCGCCGAAGGCACGGTCGCGGGCGACCCGGCCATCATCGGCCATCAGATCTGGGCAGCCCTGCATGGCGCGGTGATGCTGGAGATCGCCGGTATGTTGCCGGAGGGTTTCGACGCAGCAGCGCTGCACACACGAACGGTCAGCGCGATATTGGATTCCGCCCGCCCTTAGAGCGTGTTCACGACCTGTGCGTAGCCCACCCCTTTCGGGCGGGGGCGACTTGCCCGCAGCTCCACGTCATCACTCGGTTGTGTACGGACGTACACGCCCTCCCTCTTCCTTGATCTGCGCGCAAGCCGCTCCCGGAGCGGGCCACGTACAGATCGTGAACAAGCCCCAAGCCTTGACCACGCATCGCATTGGCGCACCATAGGGGACTCCCCACGGAGTGCCCCTCATGCAACAACGCACCCTCGGTAAGCACGGCCCTCGCGTTTCCGCCCTCGGCCTCGGCTGCATGGGCATGTCCGGCATGTATGGCGCCGCCGACCGTGGCGAAAGCATCGCCACCCTCCATGCCGCGCTCGATGCCGGCATCACGCTGCTCGACACCGGCGATTTCTACGGCATGGGCCACAACGAAATGCTGATCGGCGAAGCGCTGGCGGGCCGGGCGCGCGACAGCTACCAGCTCAGCGTAAAGTTCGGCGCCCAACGTGGCCCTGGCGGCGATTGGCTCGGCTACGACGCCCGCCCCGCCGCGGTGAAGACTGCGCTGGCCTACACCCTGCAACGCCTGCGCACCGACTACATCGACATCTACCGCCCGGCCCGACTGGACCCGAACGTGCCGATCGAAGACACCGTCGGTGCCATCGCCGACCTGATCAAGGCGGGCTACGTGCGCCATCTGGGCTTGTCGGAAGTAGGGCCGGACACCATCCGCCGCGCACACGCCGTGCACCCGGTGGCGGACCTGCAGATCGAATACGCGCTGATCACGCGCGGCATCGAAGAGCGCATCCTGCCGACGTGTCGCGAACTCGGCATGGGCATTACGGCTTATGGCGTGCTGTCGCGCGGCCTGATCAGCGGCCACTGGGCGCCGGATCGTCACACCGAAGCGCGCGACTTCCGCACGCACAGCCCACGCTTCCAGGGCGACAACCTGGCGCACAACCTGTCCTTGGTGGAGACCTTGGAGCAGCTTGCGCAACGCAAGGGTTGCAGCGTGGCGCAGCTCGCCATCGCCTGGGTACTGGCACGCGGCGAGGACATCGTGCCGCTGGTGGGCGCACGCACGCGCGAACGCCTGCGCGAAGCGCTGGGCGCGCTCGATGTGGTGTTGTCGCCGGATGAGCTGGCCGCGCTGGAGCACACCTTTCCGCCCGGCGTAGCGGCGGGCGAACGCTACAACAACCAAGGTATGGCATCGCTCGACAGTGAGCGGTGATCGGCTAATTACAGGCGTCGGCGTCGCGCCACCACCGACACCAGCACGTAACTGATCACCATCAGTAGCAGCCAAGCGCCCATCTTGCTCAACGGCACCACGGTCCAACCGTGGCGCTGATTGGGGTAGCGCCAGGCTGCTGTGAACGTTCCCACGTTCTCAGCCAGCCAGATGAACAACGCCACCAGCACGAAGCCCAGCAACAAGGGCATGCGTCGATGGTGCTCCCGTATGCGAAACAACACCCAGGTTCGCCCGAACAGCACCGCCAGCGCGACGAACAACAACCAGCGCAGGTCGGGCAGATAGTGATGGGTGAAAAAGTTGAGGTAGATCGCCCCGGCCAGCCATAGCGTGGCGACCAGCGGCGGATGACGCACAAAGCGAAAATCGAACAGCCGCCAGGCACGGGCGATATAACTACCCACGGCGGCATACATGAATCCTGTGAACAGCGGCACGCCACCGATGCGCAATACCGATGGTTCTGGATACTCCCAGGAGCCCATTGCGGTCTTGAACACCTCCATGGCGGTGCCGACCACGTGGAAGCACAGGATCACCCTCGCCTCCTCCCGCGTCTCCAGCCCCAACGCCAGCAACAGCACCTGGATCGCCAGTGCCGCCAACGTGAGAAAGTCGTACCGAGTCAGCCACGCATCGGCCGGGTAGATCGCCCCGGTCAATAGCAGCAAGGCCAGCAGGCAGCCACCGAACAGGCAGGCGCTGGCCTGCTTGATGCCAAAACACACCAGCTCGTGCGCCACCACGGCCAGGCGGCCACGGGAAAACGCCCAGTCCGCCGCACGGCGGTCCAGCCAGATGAGGGGGTTGCGCGGTTGGCGCGTGCTTGCGGCGGACGGGAACGTCATGGCGTCTCAGGCGAAGAAAAGACCAGCCTGGACGCACGCCATGGCATCGCGCAGCCCACATCGGGCGCTTCCATGACCGCGCGCTCGCCGACTCGTGGCCGGCGTCACCGGGAGTGACCCTAAACCCGCTATAATGAGTGGTTTACACCCACTCTGAAGCACCTCCCAGCCCTTCCGGGGCCGGCGCGGTGCCCGCCGCCGGAGGCTCCATGCAGTACATCTACACCATGAACGGGGTCAGCAAGATCGTTCCCCCGAAGCGCCATATCATCAAGGACATCTCCCTGAGCTTCTTCCCCGGCGCCAAGATCGGCCTGCTGGGCGTGAACGGCGCGGGCAAGTCCACGGTGCTGCGCATCATGGCCGGCGTCGACAAGGACTTCCAGGGTGAAGCCCGTCCGCAGCCGGGCATCAAGGTCGGTTACCTGGCACAGGAACCGCAGCTGGATCCGGAGAAGACCGTCCGCGAATCGGTCGAAGAAGGCGTGTCGGTCATTCTGGACGCCCAGAAGCGCCTGGAAGAGGTCTACGCCGCCTACGCCGAGGAAGGCGCCGATTTCGACAAGCTGGCCGCCGAGCAGCAGGAACTGGAAAACGTGCTGGCCGTGAACGACGCCCACGCGCTGGAGCGCCAGCTGGAAGTGGCCGCCGACGCACTGCGCCTGCCGCCGTGGGACGCCAAGATCGGCCCGCTGTCCGGTGGTGAAAAGCGCCGCGTGGCGCTGTGCCGCCTGCTGCTGTCCAAGCCGGACATGCTGCTGCTGGACGAGCCCACCAACCACTTGGACGCCGAGTCGGTGGATTGGCTGGAGCAGTTCCTGCAGAACTACCCGGGCACCGTGGTGGCGGTCACCCATGATCGCTACTTCCTCGACAACGCCGCCGAGTGGATCCTCGAGCTCGATCGCGGCCGCGGCATTCCGTGGAAGGGCAACTACACCGAGTGGCTGGAGCAGAAGGACGCCCGCCTCAAGCAGGAAGCCTCGCAGGAAAAGTCGCGTCAGAAGGCGATCGAGAAGGAACTGGAGTGGGTGCGCTCCGCGGCCAAGGGCCGTCAGTCCAAGGGCAAGGCGCGTCTCAACCGCTTCGAGGAGCTGAACTCGGTCGAGTACCAGCGCCGCAACGAAACCAATGAAATCTTCATTCCGCCGGGCGAGCGCCTGGGCCAGGAAGTGATCGAGTTCAAGAACGTCAACAAGGCGTTCGGCGACCGCGTGCTGATCGAAGACCTGTCGTTCAAGATCCCGCCGGGCGCCATCGTCGGCGTGATCGGCCCGAACGGCGCCGGTAAATCCACGTTCATGAAAATGATCATGGGCAAGGAACAGCCGGACTCCGGCGAGGTGAAGCTGGGCCACACGGTCAAGCTCGCCTACGTCGACCAGTCGCGTGATGCGCTCGATCCGAAGAACAACGTGTGGCAGGAAGTGTCCGGCGGTTCGGACATCCTCACCATCGGCAACTTCGAGATCCAGTCGCGCGCCTACATCGGCCGCTTCAACTTCAAGGGCACCGACCAGCAGAAGATCGTCGGCCAACTCTCCGGTGGTGAGCGCGGACGCCTGCACATGGCCAAGACCCTGTTGCAGGGCGGCAACGTGCTGCTGCTCGACGAACCGTCGAACGACCTGGACGTGGAAACCCTGCGCGCCCTGGAAGACGCGCTGCTGGAGTTCCCGGGCTGCGCCGTGGTCATCTCGCATGACCGCTGGTTCCTCGATCGCATCGCCACGCACATCATCGCGTTCGAAGGCGACTCGCACGTGGAGTTCTTCCCCGGCAACTACAACGAGTACGAAGCGGACAAGAAGCGTCGTCTCGGCGACGAAGCCGCCAAGCCGCACCGCGTGAAGTACAAGAAGCTGGCGTAATACCCATGGTGACCCGCTGCCCCAGGGCAGCGGGTTTTCCCGGCGAGTGGAGTCACGTGCCATGGACCCAAGCCAACGCTACCTGCCCCGGCACCAGTTCGCGGAATGCCACGGACTGTCGATGCAGGCGTCGCCGCACCATGTGCTCAATGCGGTGGAAAGCCTGACTGGCTCGGATGATCCCGTTTTCCGCACGTTGATGCGCCTGCGCGAGGCCCCCGGCCGCCTGGCCGCCCGTCTTGGCGCAAGCAGCGATCTAACTCAGCGCCCCATGTTCGGCCTGCACGATTTCACGCGATTGGGCCGCCAGGGCGACGAGCACGTCGCTTATGGCCTCGTTGGCCGCTTCTGGCGCCCCGACTTCGGGCTGGAGCCGCTCCGCGACGCCGACCACTTCTGCGCATTCGACCGGGCAGGCATCGCCAAGCTGCTGCTTGTCTTTACGTGCCGCCCCGAGGCGGACGGCTCGACTCGCCTGGAAACCACGACGCAGGTGTATTGCCCCGATGGCATCAGCCGCGCCCTGTTTACCCCTTATTGGTTGCTGATTCGTCCCGCCAGCGGATGGATACGGCAACGCCTGCTGCGCTCGGTCAAAGCGAAAGCGGAAACGCCCCGCCTCGCCAGCTGACGCGCCACAGCCCGCAGCACCTCACTTACTTGTTGGAGTCCACGATGTCTTTCATGCAGCAGCTACAGGCCGCCTGGGCCCGCAACAACTCCCTCGTCTGTGTCGGCCTCGACCCGGAGCCGGCCAAGTTCCCGGCGCACCTGAAAGGCCGCGCGGATGCCGTCTTCGAGTTCTGCCGCGACATCGTCGATGCCACCGCCGACGTGGTGTGCACGTACAAGCCGCAGATCGCCCACTTCGCCGCGCTGCGCGCGGATGAAGCACTGGAGCGCCTGATCGCGCACATCCACGCCAAGCATCCCGGCGTGCCGGTCATTCTCGACGCCAAGCGCGGCGACATCGGCAGCACCGCGCAGCACTACGTCACCGAAGCCTTCGACCGTTACCAGGCCGACGCGGTAACGCTCAATCCGTACATGGGTCGCGACTCCGCGCAGCCTTTCCTTGAGCGCGCCGACAAGGGCGTGATCCTGCTGTGCCGTACCTCCAACCCGGGCGGCGCAGACTTCCAGGCACTCGATTGCGGCGGCGTGCCGCTGTATCTCCGCGTGGCCGAAACCATCGCGCGCGACTGGAACGCCAACGGCAACTGTGCGCTGGTTACCGGCGCCACGTGGCCGGAAGAACTGGGTAAGGTGCGCGCCATCGTCGGCGACATGCCGCTGTTGGTGCCCGGCATCGGCGCCCAGGGCGGCGACGTGGATGCCGTACTCAAATACGGCCGCAGCGTCCATGGCACTGGCCTGATGATCTCCTCTTCGCGCGCCATCCTCTACGCCGGCAACGGCGAAGATTTCGCGCAGGCCGCGCGAAGCGCCGCCATCGACCTGCGCGACGCCATCAATCGCTTCCGCTGAACGCGCCTGCGAGCACGCTAGAGCCGGCGCACAGGCGCACATGCCTTGCGCCGGAGCCGTTCGAAATCGCGTACGTAAAGCACGTTGCGCTCACGATTGATCAGCCCGGTGCGCTGCCACTCTTGCAGCAGCGCGTTCAACTTGGGCCGGCTCGCGTTGAGCATGGAAGCCAGAATGCCCTGCGTCGGCGGTAGCTGTATCTGCGCCTCGCCGCGTTCGCGATCGCCGCGCTCCACCGCGTCCAGCAGATAACGCGCCAGACGCGATTCCAGGCTGTACAGACACATGGTCTCCAGCGCCTTCGCCGTGCGACTCACGCGGCCGGCCAGCAGAATCAATACACGATTGAGAAATTGCGGCTCGGTCAACAAACCCGCCAGGTGCACTCGCCGCAGCAGCAGCACGGTCGCCATGCCCGCGGCCACCGCAGTGAAATGATGGCAACTCGCACCCAGCAGGGCTGCCTCGCCAATGCCCTGCCCCGCCCCCGCCATGTCCACAATCAGTTCGCGCCCGTCGGGGCCATAAAGGATCGCGTACACCACGCCCTCGACCACCAACGCGGCGAAGTCGGCGGCATCGTTCTTGCGGAATATCAGTTCGCCGCTATCGAGATGACGCACATTGGAACGCTCGGCCAGGTCGTCCAGCACCGCCGAAGGCATTCCCGCGAACAGCTCCGATTGCGCGAGCCACGCGCGTCGGCTTTCCGCATCCACGACTGTCGAACGGCCGCCGCGCACAGCCGTGCGCGACGCACGCCGCGTTGCCAGTTCCATGTGTGGGCCCCCTGAAGGCAAGCGCGCTTCATCGCCCTGATGCAGGCCGCGCCGCCCCGAATGTCGAACGCTTGTGCCCGGCCCGCCGACGGGACTCCTTTTCCCGTCCGCCAAACCAGGAGTCTTGTTCTCCTAACCTGCCTATCCGCGGATAACGGGAACGTGATCGCTCATGCGTTCGCCCGCGCCCTCCCCGCAAAGAAATCGAGCAGGCCTCGCCCTGTTGGCGGTCCGGACAGGGCTCGCCCGTCCGGCTCCGCCCGGCGATCGGCTCAGCTGCTGCGGAATGCGTTGAGCACGCTCAACAGACTGGTCAGGTTGTCGGCCACGCCGCCCTGCGCCACCTTTTCGCTGGCAGCACCCGTGGCGGTGGTATCCAGGCTGTAGATCTGCATGACGCCCTGGTTGGCTGCGGCCTGCGACAGCGAATTCTGCTGCTGCTGAGCCGCCACGGCATTCTCGAACAGAATACCCGTCGAATGGGCCATGGTCTGGTAGATCGAGCCCATGGCCATGGCCGGCGCTTCCGCGACGACCTTCACGTTGGCCTGGGTAACGGCGTCGGTAATCTGGCTGTTCACAGTCATGATTCAACTCCATCCAATGAAGCGGCAATGCCGCGGAAAGTTTCAAGTGACGGCGCGCGCACTCAACGTGCGTCGAGACATCACTGGTTGCTGAAGGCGTTCATCACGCTCAACAAGCTGGTGAGGTTGTCGGCCACGCCGCCCTGCGCCACCTTTTCGGTCGCCGCTGCGGTGGCCGTGGTGTCGAGGCTGTAGATCTGCATCACGCCCTGGTTGGTCGCGGCTTGCGACATGGTGTTCTGTTGCTGTGCCGACGACACTGCGTTCTCGTACAGCACGCCGGTGGAGTGGGCCATGGTCTGGAAGATCGAGCCCATGGCGATGGCAGGGCCTTCAGCGATGACCTTGACGTTGGATTGCGTCACGGCATCGGTGATCTGTGAGTTGACCGAAAGGGGGATAGGCATCTCGTTGCTCCTCTGGTGGGTACGGCGTTCCCGTACATGAAAATGAAACGTTCACGGCAAGCGCGCGTGAATCAACCCTTGTGTCGTTTACCGGCGGCCTGCCCCGACGGCGATGCAGCTTGACGTGCATGCGTCGATGGCGAGGCGCTGCCTTGAGGCTCGGCATCACTGCTCGATGCGGGCTCTCCTTGATGACGATGCCTATGCTGCAACGCCTTGAGCGCGGTCACCGCTTCAATGACCTGCTCCACCGCTTGCTGCTCGATGTCACGTTGCTCGGCCAACTGCAGTAGCGCTGTGCGAGCGGCCTCCGTACCGTGCCGAATCGCTTCCTGAGCGCGCGCGCCACCACGCTCCACGATCTCAGCAGCACGCACCAGGTTCATGCCACCCTCCCCCGAACCAGGCTGAAGCGGCCCCGGCGGCATGGGCGGCGTCGGTTGCGGCTGCGGCATGAAGGGCGGATACGAATAGACCACCCTGGGCCGCTCGGCCCGCATCAACGCGAGCAACAACTTGATGAGCTCGCGCAGGCCGTCCAGCTTGTCCTGATCAATACCGGTCATGAGCATTCTCCGGGAGGGCGCGCCCTCAGCGATTCCGTTCGGCAAGCAAGCGCGCTACGGCGAGCAGCAGGCGAAGATCCCGATGACGCTTACCCGTCGAGCCCGGCTCGCCAGCACGCGCACCGTGCTTGGGGCGACCACCGGCGTGCGCGCTTGGCGTCGCGCCCGGAGATTGCGCTGGCTCCGCCGCCGTAACGGGGGCAGAGGTGTAATACATCTGCTCGACCAGTTCATCACTCGTGTGCGTGGACATGCGCTGTTCTCCCGGCCCCGAACATCAGGCACCCTGTGCTTTTCCGCGTCGAATGGTCACGACCGATGCTGGCGACTTGAAGCCCTCCAGCGACTCGATGCTGCGCTTCATGGGCGTCGTGAGGCCGGCCGTGGTCGCCACCGTCGACTGCCAGTACACCGAAGCAATCAGCAAAAGCAGCTTCTGCAACTGATCCATCGTGTCTTCGAGGAGATGTTCTTTGCCAGTAGGCAACAGGTTGTAGGTCAGAAGAATCACCATGCGCAGGAACTCGTCCTGGATGTCGCTGTGCTCCACACCCTGCCCATCCGCGCCCAGCAGGTACGACCGCCAGTTGCAGAAAAGGGTGAACACCCGCGTCAGCGCCTGGTATCGCGTCGCCTGCTGGGTCGAGTCACCCACGATGTTGGTCACCAGATTGGCGAAAAAGGTGTAGTAGAGGTCCAGGTGAATCCGGACCTTGAGCGAATCGCCGAGCACCGCCTTTAACTGCTTGCGGATCTCCTGCTGGGTATCGGGGGCCGCGAGCACGATCTGCATGTCACCCGGCTTCTGGCTGGTGGTGACAAAGAGGCCAATCTGCTGTTCGGTCAGTGAGTCGCTGGACATATACGCCACCGCGGTGGATGCCGCTGCCAGCACATCCGTATCGATATACCCGTCCAGGTGCCGAAAGCCCTTGTTGATGCGATAAGACTCGCCTGTGGCGAACAGTCCACCCGCTCCGGTGATGGCGTTGCTGCCGAGGTTGGTATCAAACGCCAGCGACGGAAACTTGCCCGCGGTGTAATTCCGGTAGTAATACGCGTGACCGAGACGGAACGCATAAGGCGATTCCTCGTCGGTGAGCGCCGTGTAATAGGTCTTTGTGCCGCCATGGCCGGCGGGCGAGTCCAGCGTTTCCGCCAGCGCCATGACGCTACGCTTTCCGTTGTACGCGGCCAGCGCGCGACTGTGCTCGCTGTTGATATCAAAGCGCCGTAGCTGGCACCCGCGATAGGTCAGCGAGTTGCTCGTAAAGAGCTCATCGAACAGATGCCCCAGGGAGTCGCCCGCTTTGGCGCCATTGGTTTTCTTTCGCTCGGCGGCAGTGCGCGCGCATTGCGCGATGTACGAGGCAAGTGCGCTGTAGAAGCCCGATTCGGGTGACCGTTCGCCATAGGCCATGTAGTAGCCGATGAGCGATCGATGATCGCCCGACGCACTCGCCCCCTCACCGTTGTGGATATGCACGATGATGCGGTTGGACTCTTTCTTCTCCAGGATATCCGCAAAGCTCTGTCGGTTGTCCTGCAGAAACTTGAGAAGCGTGGCGTAGTCGGCAACGCGATTCTCAACACCCAATACGTCGAGGCCGATCGTCCAGGTAAGGTTGTCCTTGGAAAGCAGCGCCTTGATCTTTGCAAGATCATCATTGAACGCTTCCGCGCTCACGTAGGCGGCCGGGGTATGAATGAGCGCGCGATACTGCACGACAGGGCGCGTATTGAACACGGCCATGCGCGCATCCAACGTGGGAATGTCATCCCGTCCCGCAGGGATCTGTATGTGCCGAATTCCCTGCTGGTAGAGGTACTCCAGCGTTGCGTCTATCCAGGCGACATAGTCTTCCTCGCCGTCGTTGGGTACCGCATGTATGCGATCGACCATGCTCGAACGCGTTTTGTAAGCATCGTCGAAGGGCGTGTACTTGTTGCTGGAATAGATTTTCTCGTTGAAATAGCGCATGAGCTCAAGCGTCCATTGCCACGCCTCGCCCGCCTTTACCCTGGCGTCCTTGATCAACTGCTGACAGATCGCGTATAGGCGTACGTCGGTTACCGCAAGCTCGTCGATGCCCTCGCCGGGACGAAAATGCTGGGCGATCAACACAGCCGCGATATAGACGTTCTCCGCTGCGCACTCGGCGCGCTCGTAAGCGGCGACCTCCTTCTTGGCCGCCAGTAGCGCAAACGGGTTGGATTGCTGCATGAACTGAAGCGCCTGATCGAACAGACGAAATTCACCGTCATCCACGTCATTGGGCTTTTTGCGATGCAGCCACCCGACGAGGGACAGCCCATCATTGCTTCGCACCGGCAAGATGCCGCCCAGATGGCTGTGATAATCGAACGGATACTGGTACAGGCGGACAGGTGCGGAGAGCTTGAAAAAGGCCATGTCATGTCCTCGCTATATCGGGGTACCGGGCGCGGTGATATCAACTGCCCGACGGTGTCTTGCTTGCGTTGAGCACGCTGCTGTACTTGGCGATGCTCTGGTCGATACGGTCGATGGCAAAGCTCGCCGACTCCGCCTCCATGGCTCCGGCGGCGGCGGCGACGGCCGCCGCCGCGCCCATCAGCAAATCCGTAGCCACGATGCCCAAAGCGTCTTCACCGGCCTGTTTCAGATTCTGCTCGGCCAACGCCTGGGTCATCTGCTTGAGCAACACGCTCTGACTTGCCAACACGAGCTTGCTAACACCATCGAAATAGTTCGCAGCCGCTTGCGCCACGAGACCGGAGGCCTGACTGATCATCATGTCGGGCCCAATGGCGATCTGGGACGGTGCATAGCTCGCCGTTTCGGCATTGCTCAACTGCACCGCTTGAACGATCGCCGGCTTGAGCGCGTCCGTTGCCGGCGGCGTCGGGTTCTGTTCGAGCATCCGCTCCGTCATCAATTGACGCACGTTCGACGGCGGCGGCACGGGCGGCACAGGCGCCGGCGCAGGGCCTGGCGCAGGTGCCGGTGTCGGTGCTGGCGCGGGTGCTGGACTCGGCGCCGCGGCGGGTGCCGCCCCGCTGGCGTTTCCTCCGTCCTCGTCTTCCGACGCCGCGCGCGGCGTCCGGTTGCCTGTCATCCATTTAGACCAGAAGGCCATGTCGATCCCCCTCTCCTATGCCCAAGCCGATCCGCAGCCCGCCATCACGCCTACGGCTTATCGGCAATCGACATGATCATGGCGACCGCTCGCGACACCACGGCATTGGAGATTTGATTGAGCGCCTGCTGACTGTGTACCGCGTTCTGCAATGAAAGGCCGGCCGAATGACTGGCAACCTGATACAGCGCGGCGATAGCCTGCGCCGGCGCCTCGGCCACCACTTTCACATTGGTCTGCGTGATGGCATCGGTGATCTGGGCATTGACTTGAGGGTCAGCCATGGTCGGTTCCTTTGGTTGACGACGTTTGCAGGTCGCAGCGCGAAGCACTGTTCCTTTCATAACGACGCGCGTGGCGTTCTGTGAAAGCCGATGCGCACGACGTCGCACGAGGCGTGCTGTCCTTGCCGATCTCTGCGCGCAAGCGATCGCGAATTAGCTGCACGCGCTTGCGCAACAAGGGCTGATTGATGCCCAGGCGCTCGGCGATCTGTGGATAGGGAAGATCCTCGATAAAGCGGAATGCAAAGAGCCGCCGCTGTGCAGGGGTCATCATGCGCAGCGCCGCTTCCACACAGGCTATCTGCTGCGCCACCTCAAGCCGCTGCATAGCCGATGGCGCACAGCTTTGCTCAGGGGCAACGGTCAACGCATGGACATCGACCGTGTCGTCGAACACCTGTTCTTCACGCGTGCTCCGACGCAAACCATCGACGAAGACATGGCGTAGCACCACAAAGAGAAATCCCTTGGGGTGTTCCATGAAATGAGGTCGATGCCGCGTGAATTGCAGCGCCTTGAGGGCAGTGGCCGCCAGCAGTTCCTCGGCCCGATCAGGATGACCGCCCGCGAGCCTCCGAGCTCGCCGGTGCAGCATAGGCAGATGCGCGCGCCAAGCCTGCTCGAACTTGTCGTCGATGCCGTTGCCAACCCTGCAATCCATCGCCGCGCGCTCCTTTCACTGGGAAGGCGCGAGTCTCCATGCGCAGAGCAAAGCCCGCTGTTCCCTGCGTGACAGGGCTACGGATTTTTCTGTGGCGTCAGCGAGGAATGTGCAATCGCGCAACTACGCGATGGGTCAGAGTTCGCAAATACATACGGCCGCACACGACATGCACTGAGCGTTTCTTCACGCCATCGCGACAGAGGCTCGTGCGTCCGGGGCGAGCCAGCGCCTCCGAAGCCGACGTTCCGCTGGCGAGGAAATCCAGCGCTCGACCGCTGCTCCGAGCAACCAACACAATGGCAGCGCTGGCAAATACCACAGATAGCCTTGTGCGATATCGCTACCGAAGGCTTTGTAGATTCTCACCACGGCAAATACCGCGAACATGTGCGTGAGGTAGATCTCGTAGCTCAGTTGGCCCCAGCGATGCAGCCAGCCCAACCCCTTCCAGGAGCGCGTGGATGGTCGCTGGTCGCAGGCGATCAACACGCACACGGCCGAGAAGGTCAGCATGAGCATCACGCCATCCTGCAGCAACGGCCACAGCCAGTGCATGGCGATGAACACAGTGAACAGTCCCGCCGCACCAACCCAGCGCAGCATCTCCACCGCCCAGCGCGGCGCGCGCCAATAGTTTGAGGCTAAGGCGCCCAGCACACCCATGGCGATACCAGCCATACCCGGCAGGTAGGCCTTTTCCTTCCAGATTTCGTTGTCTACGATCGCTGCGAGTGTCCACGGCAAACTAGCGGCAAGCACCAACAAGGCCAACGCCAGCGGGGCCGGCCGACGCAGCAATAGGCACGCCAGCGGAAAGCCGAGGTAGAACACTTCTTCGATGGAGAGCGACCACAGCACGTCCCAACTGCCCGGCAGGTAACCCGTTGCACCTTCGTACCAGTTGAGATGAAACCCCAGCGCCGCAACGATGGCACGCGGCAGCGATTGCCCCTCGCGCGAAATCACATAGTCGGGCACGCCCATCAAATGGAATACGCTGAGCACGCCCACCAGCGCCAGCAGGCAGGGCGCGATGCGCGAGAAGCGGCGCGCGTAGAAAGCGCGCAGGTCGATCCGGGCAAGTGTGCCATCGCGGCGCAGCGTGTTGCTGGTGATCAGGAAGCCGGAAATCACGAAGAACACGAACACGGCCTCGTAGCCGTTCCAGTTCAGCGCACCAAGCAGGCGCGTGGGCAACACGTCGGCCAGCTCGGTCTTCTTCAAGGGCAGGCGCAGCCCCAAGTGATGCAGCACCACCAGCAGGATGGACAAGCCGCGCAGCAGATCGATGCCCGCGTTACGACCGTTGGCGGGTGCTGCGTGTACGTGATGCTGCATGAGGTCCTTCTCTGGAGCGGATGTGCTTGCTGTTGGATCAATGGGCCGCCGGCAGATCGTGGATCATCTGCTGGGCGAGGCCTTCGTAGTTGTAGTCGAAGTGATGGTCGCCGGTCTTTTCATAGACCTTGACCCACTTGGGGAGCGCTGGATCAGCGCAGATGGTGTCGTCCTTGTCCTTGATGCCGTAATAGCACACCACCGGCGGCTGGTTATTCAGCGCCTCCAGCGGCGGCATGGCATCGTAATGCTTCACCGGATTGAGCCACTGGAAGAAGTTCTGCGTGTAGGTCTTGAACGGGCCTTCGCGCGCAGAGATATAGCCTTCCATCTCGATTTCGAAGTTCACGTCCTTGCTGGGCGAGAGCAGCACGATCTGCGCGATGCGCGCGCGCCCCTCGGGGCTGAGCTTGCCCACGATGGAGGGCAGCACGTCGGCGCCGAAGGAGAAGCCGATCAGCCAGATGCGCTTCTTGTCGCCCTGCGCCACGGTGCGCGCGATCAAGGCATCCAGGTCGGCGGCCGATTCCTCGGCGGAACTTCCGCGCCAGTAGTACTGCAACAGGCTCACGCCCATCACCGGGATACCGTGCGAGGCGATGATCTTGCCGAGCGACTGGTCAAGGTCGCGCCAGCCGCCATCGCCGGAATAGAACACCGCCACCACGTCCTCGCGGCCCGGCAGCACGGTGGCGCCCGGCACGGCGGGCACCATCACGATCGACTCGTCCAGGCTGGCGTGATGCCACGGACGCCACACCAGCAGCCCGACCACCGCGACCGCCAGCAACACCAGACCGAACCATTTGAAGAAACGTTTCAACGGCGCACCATGCCCGAAAGACCACCCGAAATGAGGCTTGCCACGTTGGCGAACACCAGCGGCAAGGCAATGCCGTTGGGCACCGCGAGGTAGCGCGGCTCCCACACCGGATCGAACTTGTCCTTGTACTTGTGCAGCCCGCGGAAGTTGTAGAAGCGCTCGCCGCGACCGAACAGGAGCGCACCCAGGCGGCTCCACAGCGGTGCGCTACGGCGATTCTGCAAGCCGGAGAACGGTGCCATGCCCAGGTTGAACCACTGGTAACCCTCGGCCTTGGCCCACTGCATGAGTTCCACGAACAGGAAATCCATGATGCCCGAGGTGCTGTCCGGCAGGTGGCGCATCAGGTCCAGCGAGGCCTCGTCCTTGCTGTCGGTGAGGAACAGGTTGGCGAACGCCACCAGTTCATCGCCCTTCCACACCAGCGCCATCGATGTGCGCTCCAGGTAGCGCGGCTCGAAGGTGCCCAGCGAGAACCCCTTCTCGCGCACGCCCTTCTCGCGCATCCATGCATCGGAAATGGTCTTGAGCCGCGGCAGCAGGCCAGCGACCGCGTCGGCCTGCACGATTTCCAAGCGGAAACCTTCGCGGGTGAGCTTGTTGATGGTGTTGCGCAAGACCTTCTTGGATTTGCCGTCCAGGTTGAACTCGGCGAGCGGCACGCGAGCTTCTTCGCCGATCTTGATCAGGTTCATGCCCACTTCGAGGTACAGGTCCAGGTCTTCCGGGCGCACCTGGTAGAACAGTGGCCAGCCACCGGCGCGCTCGCACAGGTCGCGGAAGCTCCACACCAGTTCGCGGCGGGCGTCTTCGTCCTGGCCCACCGGGTCGCCCATGGCCACCCAGCTGCGCCCTTCCACGTCGTACATGATGAAGGCCTTGTCGTCGTTGTCGAACAACAAGGTCTTGTCGCCCATCAGCGCAAGGTGCGCCTGGGCGGAGGAGTATTGCTTGATCAGCGGCAAGGCTCGCTGCAGGTCACCCTCACCCGGCATCTGCAGGTTGGGACGCGCCGGGCGGATCAGGTTGGCCAGCGCAAACAACAAGCCCGCCGACGCCGCACCCACCAGGGCGCGCAAGGCGCGCGGCGCACCGCCGTGATAGAAGCTGAACTCCCACCACAGGTTGCTGCTGTATTCCACGTGCTTGTAACTGAAGCCGACCAGCCAGCCGGCGCATACCAGCACCGCCACGATGGCGATGATCCAGCCCCACGAAAAGCTGGCACTGAAGAGTGAGGCACGGCGGTAAAACAGCTGATGCGCCGGTGCCAGCGCCAGGGCGAGCAGCGCCAGCAGCGTGGCTTCTTCGTAGTCGATGCCCTTGAGCAGCGACAGCACCGCACCAAGCACCAGCAGCACCAGGGTGAGCACATAGGCTGCATCCAGGCGTCGCTGCAGGCCGCGCGCAAGGATCAGCAGCATCATGCCGACCACACTGGAGAGGAAGTGCGAGACTTCCAGCACCGCCAGCGGCAGCACGTCGCGCAGGATCGCCATGCGCGAAGGCAGCGCGGAGGTGGCGCCGGAGAACAGCAGCACCGCACCGGACACCAGGGTGAGACCCGCGAAGAACGGCGGTAGCAGGTTGGTGAACCATGGCGCCAGCAGCGCCTTGCGACGAATGCCGCGTGCCTCGCGCACCAGCACTACCAGGGTGGCCGCGAACAGCGGCAGAAAGTAGTAGATCAGGCGATAGGCCGCGAGTGCACCCAGGATCGGTGCCTCCAGACCCTGGTTCCCTTCCGCGCCGAAGCCGGCCAGCATCACCGCCTCGAAGATGCCCAGGCCGCCAGGCACGTGGCTGATCAAGCCAGCGATCTGCGCCAACACGAAGATGGCGAGGAAATGCCCAAAGCCGGTATCGACCTGGTTGGGCATCAACAGGTACAGCACGTAGGCGGCCAAGCCCCAGTCGATGGCGCCCACCAGAATCTGGCGCGCCGCCGTGAGCGTGGAGGGCAGGCTCAAACGCCAGCGCCATACGCGCAGCGGACGCCGCATCAGGCGATTGCCCACCAGCCAAAGCAAGGGAATCAAGGTAAGCACGCAGGCGATCGGCAATCGCCACGCGGCCAACGGCAAGGTCGGCGGCACCGGCACCAGCAATAACGTCACGCCGGTGAGCGCACACAGCCCCAACCAAAAGCTGAGCGTGCAGTACACCACCACTTTCGCCACTTCGGCGGTGGTGAGGCCAGCCTGCATGTAGAAGCGATAGCGGATGGAGCCGGAGATGAGCAGCGCCATGCCCAGCGCGTTGCTAAAGGCGTAACTGATGAAGGAAATCAGGCTAACCTGCGCGCCTGGCAAGCGTTTGCCGATATAGGCCAGGCCGAACCAGTCATACAGGATCATCACCCCGTAACTGCCGGCGGTGAGCAGCACGGCCAAGGCGATACGGTAGTTCTCCAGGCCATGAACGTAGCGCGCCACCTCGCGATAGCTCACCTCGCTGGCGAAGTGGTGCAGCGCCCACAGCGCCAGGCAGAGCATGGCGACCGACAGCACAGGCCCAGCGAGGCGCCGCAGCCGGGCCATCAGGCCTGGCCGAGCCAGCATCTCTCCGGTTGGCGGGACCTCCGCCCCTGTCTGCTCCACCACGCGATTACCGCCTCCGCTTCATCCAACGCGCAGACCCTTGCTGCGACCTTCTAGGATAGCCGGTCAGGATGCTTTCCTGTGCGATCGTGGCATGTGGGGATGACATTTGGTCGCGGCCGCTTCAGGCAGCCGCGACCCTGAGGCCTGTTCACGATCTGCGCGGGCCACGCGTAGATCGTGATCAGGTGCCGAGGCTCAGGACTTGGCACCAAGGCCCTTGGCCATCTTGGCCACCCAGCGGTACATCACGAACACGATAGCCGCAAACGCGGCACCACCGATCCACTGCGCTGCACCCGCGAAGCTTTCGCCCACCAGTGCCAGCGGGGCCGCCTTGCCCGAAAAGCCAACAATGAAGGCGATGACCACGCCGATCACGCTCTCGCCCACGATCAGGCCCGAAGCGAGCAGCACGCCCAGCTGCTTGGTGCTCTCCGGCTTGGCCGAGCGATCCGCGCGACGGTCGAAGTACCAACCCACGATCGAGCCCACCACCACCATCAGCGTGCTGACGGTCGGCAGGTAGATGCCCAGGCCCACCGCCAGCGGCGGCAGGCTCAAGTGCTTGGTGGTGCGGCGGAGCACTTCGTCCACCACGATGATCGCCACACCGATCCAGATGCCGGTGACGATCAGGCTCCAGTCGATATTGTTGGTGATCACGCCCTGCGCCAGCGCCGAGATCAGGCCGGCCTGCGGAGCGGGCAGCGCGTGCGGGCCCGCGCCCGCCACGCCCGCGAAGCCGTAGGCATGGTTCAGCAAGTCCAGCACCGGCGGAATCACCGCGGCGCCCGCCACCACACCGATCACCAGCGCCACCTGCTGGCGCCACGGCGTGGCGTCGACCAGCTGGCCGGTCTTGAGATCTTGCAGGTTGTTGTTGGCGATGGCGGCCACGGTGAACACCACCGAGGTGATGAACAGCGCAAACGCCACCAGCGCCTTGCCGGCCTCCGGGCCCACATAAGGCTTCACGAAGGCCACCAGCAGCAGCGCGGCCGCGATCACCACCAGGATGCCCACACCCGACAGCGGACTGTTGGACGAGCCGATCAGGCCCGCCATATAGCCGCAGACGGTGGACACAAAGAAGCCCATCAACACCACGAAGGCCACGCCGCCGATGGCCAGCACAGTCACGTGATCACCCAAGCCGGCCGTGGTACCGAAGTAACCGAGCAACCAGGCTATGGGCACAAAGCAGGCCAGCGTAATCAGGCCAACGATGCCGATCGGGATGTCGCGCTCGGTGCGCGGCAGGCTGTCCGCGTTACCGGCCTTGCGCACGCGCGCCGCGGCCATGGCGCTGGTCAAGCCGCTGATCACCGGCTTGACCAGCTTGGCCAGCGTCCAGATGGCGGATACACCGATGGCGCCCGCACCAACGAAGCGAACCTTATGGCTCCAGGTGCCCTGGGCCAGATCCGCCACCGAAGCGCTCATGTCGCCCAGCAGCGAGTAATGCGGCACGCCCCAGCCCCAACCGATGAACGCACCGATCAGCATGGCGACGCCCACCGACAGGCCCACCAAGTGGCCAATGGCGAACAATGCAAAGGACAGGTTGAAATCGAAGCCGCTGACCGCGCCCTTGTTGCCCACGCGGAAATAGGACACCACGTCGCTGGCGAATACCTGGGTGGCGACCACCACGGCGAACACCGCCGACACGATCGAACCCCACAGCACTGCCAGCAGACCCGCCTTGCCCTCTTCCACGCTGCCGGCGCTGGCCTCGTCACCGCTACCTACCTTGAGCACTTCGGCACAGGCCAGGCCTTCCGGATACGGCAGGTCGGAGTTGGTCACCAGCGCACGGCGCAGCGGGATGGAATACATCACGCCCAGGATGCCGCCCAGCGCGCACACGGCGAAGGAGGTCCAGAACGGAAACCCGGTCCACCAGCCGATCATGATCATGCCCGGCAGTACGAAGATGATGGACGACAACGTGCCCGCCGCCGAAGCGATGGTCTGCACTACGTTGTTTTCCTGGATGGTGGAATCCTTGAAGCTGCGCAGCAGCGCCATCGAGATCACCGCGGCGGGGATCGAGGTGGCGAAGGTGAGGCCAGCCTTGAGGCCGAAGAAGACGTTGGCCGCGGTGAACACCACCGTGATGACCACGCCGAGAATGAGACCGCGAACGGTCAGCTCTTTGCGCATGTCGGCGCCGGGATGATTGCCGCTCACGAGTGCTTTCCGGTCATGTTGGTGGTCTCCCCTGGGTGTTTCCGGCCAGAACGGCCCACCGGGCGGCAGGCCAGCGCGTAGGGTTGCGGGATTCGTGCGCGGACGCAACGGGTTGCAGCCGGTGGCCATTCGTGAGTAGCCCGGCAGGCTTGCCCCGCGCGCCCGCCAAAACGGGGCCTATTCGTCGGCGCCGGGGTCCATGCCCGGAAACAGCACCTCGGTATAGCCGAACTTGCTGAAGTCGGTGATGCGCGAAGGGTACAGGCGACCGATCAGGTGGTCGCACTCGTGCTGCACGACGCGGGCGTGGAACCCTTCGGCCGTGCGGTCGATGCGCTCGCCTTTGGGGTCCACGCCCTGGTAGCGGATCAGCGTGTAGCGATTCACCGCCCCACGCAGCCCCGGCACGGACAGGCAGCCTTCCCAGCCCTCCTCCATGTCCTGCGACAAGGGCGTGATCACCGGATTGAGCAGGATCGTGTGGGGCACCGCTGGTGCATCTGGATAGCGCTCGGAGCGATCGAAACCAAAGATCACCAGTTGCAGGTCCACGCCGATCTGAGGCGCGGCCAGCCCCACGCCGCCGGCGGCGTGCATGGTGTCGAACATGTCGGCGATCAACGCATCCAACTCGCCGCTGCCGATCATGGCATCGGGTACGGGGGGCGCCACCCGCAGCAAGCGGGGATCGCCCATCTTCAGAATCTCGCGAATCATGAAAAACCCTCACGTTTCGTACACTTAGCTGTCGCCAAGCCACCCTGGCGAGACGTGGGAGTGTACCCGCCCGGACAATACCGGGCCCCATTGGCCCGATCGAGCATATTCGACCAATGGCTAACGTAAGAACGGGAATAATGGCATTGACCCCCGGAACCGCCGGGACGACCCTTTGGTAGGTCTGTCCAGGAGCCAACGCGCATGTCCACCGTCGTCGTCAAACCTAGCCCGGCAGGGAAAATCCTCTGGGCGGCCATCGCCATCGTGGGCGCATGGTGCCTGGGCGTCGTCGCCCTGCGCCGCGGCGAACCGATCAACGCCATCTGGCTGGTAGCGGCCGCCGTCTCGGTGTTCGTCATCGGCTATCGCTTCTATAGCAAGTTCATCAACGACAAGGTCCTGCGCCTGGACCCCAGTCGGGCCACCCCGGCGGTACTGCGCAACGACGGCCTGGACTACGTACCCACCGACAAGTGGGTGGTGTTTGGCCACCATTTCGCCGCCATTGCCGGCGCCGGCCCCCTGGTAGGCCCGGTGCTCGCCGCGCAGATGGGCTATTTGCCGGGCACGCTATGGATTCTCTTCGGCGTGGTGTTCGCCGGTGCCGTGCAGGACTTCATGATCCTGGGCTTGTCGGTACGCCGCGACGGCCGCTCGCTGGGCAACATGCTGCGCGACGAACTGGGCGCCACCGCGGGCGTGGTCGCCATGTTCGGCGTGCTCGTGCTCATGATGATCGTGCTGGCGGTGCTCGCGCTGGTGGTGGTGAAGGCGCTTACGCATAGCCCATGGGGCACCTTCACCGTCGCAGCCACCATTCCGATTGCGCTGCTGATGGGCATCTATCTGCGCTACCTGCGCCCGGGCAAGATCCTGGAAGTGTCCATCGTCGGCCTGGTGCTGTTGCTGGCCTCGATCTGGTTCGGTGCGCACGTGGCTGCCTCGCCCGCGCTGTCGGCCCTGTTCGACTTCGACGCCAAGGCACTCGCCTGGCTGCTGATCGGTTACGGCTTTTGCGCCTCCGTGCTGCCGGTGTGGCTGCTGCTGGCGCCGCGCGATTACCTGAGCACCTTCCTCAAGATCGGCACCATCCTGCTGCTGGCGCTGGCCATCATGCTGGCCGCGCCGACGTTGCAGATGCCGGCCGTAACCAAGTTCATCGATGGCACCGGCCCGGTGTTCCAGGGCAACCTGTTCCCGTTCCTGTTCATCACCATTGCCTGCGGCGCGGTGTCGGGCTGGCACTCCATCATCGCCTCGGGCACCACGCCCAAGCTGCTCGCCAGCGAAGGCGAGGCGCGCATGGTGGGCTACGGCGGCATGCTGATGGAGGCCTTCGTCGCCATCATGGCCTTGATCGCCGCCGCCTCGCTGCATCCGGGCGTGTACTTTGCGATGAATTCGCCGGGCGCCTTGATTGGCACCACTGCCCAGCAAGCGGCCACCACCATCAGCCAATGGGGCTTTGTGGTGACGCCGGATGAATTGCTCAACACTGCCAAGAACATCGGTGAATCGAGCATTCTCAGTCGCGCCGGTGGCGCGCCGACGCTGGCGGTGGGCATGGCCCAACTGCTGCACGGCATCATCCCGGGCGAAGGCATGATGGCCTTCTGGTATCACTATGCGATCTTGTTCGAAGCGCTGTTCATCCTGACCACAGTGGATGCCGGCACCCGCGTGGGCCGCTTCATGATTCAGGAGATCGCCGGCCTCATCCACAAGCCGCTGCAACACACCGAATCGTGGACGGGCAACCTGCTGGCCACCGCCATCTGCGTCAGCCTGTGGGGCTATTTCCTCTATCAAGGCGCAGTCGACCCATTGGGCGGCATTAACACGCTGTGGCCACTATTCGGTATCGCGAATCAGATGCTCGCTGCCGTGGCGCTGATGCTGGCCACGGTGGTGACCGTGAAGCTCAAGCGTGAGCGCTATGTGCTGGTGCCGGGCATTCCGGCGATCTGGCTCGTGGTGTGCACGCTCACCGCCGGCTGGGAAAAGCTGAGCGGCCCGATCAGCTTCACCGCCGCCGCCAACAAGTACGCCGCCGCCGCTGCGGACGGCAAGCTACTGGCGCCGGCCAAGACCGCGGAGGAGATGCAGCGCATCGTTACCAACAACTATGTGGATGCCGCGCTGACGGGCATCTTCATGCTACTGGTGCTGACCATGGCCGGCTTCGCCATCCGGGCGATCATCAAGGCCTGGCGCACCAATCACCCCACGGCCCAGGAAGAGCCGTACGTCGCACTGGGGAGCGTACCCAGTCGTTGAGGAGGTCGATCATGAAAGCGACCCTGCAAGCTATTCGCAAGTGGGCGGTGCAAACCGCCCGCCTCTGCTGCGGCATTCCGGATTACGACGTGTATGTGAAGCACCTGCGCGACCACCACCCGGAGCGCCCGGTGCCCAGCTACAAGGAGTTCTTCCGCGAGCGACAGATCGCCCGTTACAAGGGCACCGGCGGCCGCTGCTGTTGATCTATCGCTAACCTTGCCAAAGGGTCATGCCCGCATGGGCATGACCCTTCATTCGCCCCACCCGCGCGCGGGAAAAGCGCATCGACGTAACGCCACTCAGCTAGTCCACGGCACATCCGGGCGTGCGCACATCCAAGAGCAAGAGCCCACGCGTGCCCGCCGCGTCGAGGACAGCCAATGGCAGCCCGTCGACCTTTCTGCGCGACATCCAATATGCGTGGACGGCAAAGACCTACCTACCCGTAGTCGGTTCAACCACTGCCACGCATCTCAAGCGCACCTTCACTTGGCCGATTCAATCTGGGAGCGCAGGCATCGCACCGCGCGATGATCTGGATGACGCTACAAGTGGTCAGGGCAATCCTCGGTCGGCGGCATCCGTCAACCTGGCTTCAAGCAGCGACTCGGCACTGGCTGAGCACACCGCCCTTTGAGGGCGAGACCAAATGCGTATCGGCTAAAAAGTCTCGACAGGCTTCAACCCACGACGTTGGATATCCATGAAGACATCTCATAGAAAAGCGATGTTCATCTTGGCCGCTCTGACGGGTGCCAGCTTGTTCGCGTCGTTGCCCGCAAACTGGTCAGCGATGCGTATGACAACACGCGATCAAGAACGTGTGCCCCAGGGCCAGCCATCGGCACCGCCCCAATGGACGCAAGAGGAACGTGCACGACTGCTTTCGGCGCGTTTGTTGCCGATACACGACACCGCTGATCTTCCACAGGCATGCAAGAAGGCCTTTGCCAGCCTGACGAGAGAACCCAGTTTCTCGCTTGCCAATCCGCGCACGCACTATCAGTCGACCGACGTTCGCTCTACCGATGGAACACTCCCGCACCGCCGACTCGTCGTCGCCGGCGCGTCCAAGGACCGATGCGTCATCCACTACGAAATAGGCGGTATCGCGACCCGCTATGCCGTCGTCGTCATCGATATATCCCACCCAGAGCGCCCCGCATGGATATGGGGCTCGCTCAACGCAGGACACCATCCTGATTGGCCCACGCTGATCGAACGGGTGGCGAGCGACAAACTCGGCCAAGGCGATCGGGCGGGGTGGTAGGCGAATGGAGAGCTTCGCTCGATACGCGCCGAAAGCCCCAGTAGGTAGCATCATTCCGGCGTCTGCCTACTCCACTACTCATGGTCAGGCGTCCATGACGCCCTGGCCCGCCACTTCCGATCAACGCAAGCTCCGATCATCCCGGTGATTTCCTTCGCGGGCTGACAACAACGCGGTACCGGTGCCAAACGGGCGCAGTGCCCTTAACTGGAAGGCGCGCGATTGGCCCATCGCGGCAGCACTAGGCTTTCGATGGCGTTCCCTTCATCATCACGCAGGTGACTTTGCACCTCCCCTCCCCGCACGTTTCCCCATGAGCGAACACCATCTCAGCCAGCCCACCTCCGAGATCGAAGCGCAGCACAGTCTGGGCCTGCGCATCATCGCCATCTATAAGGCGGTAAAGACGGTGTGCCTGATCCTTGTGGCAGCCTTCGCGTTCCACCTCGACCGTGAGCAGAATTTCGAAAAGCTGGTGCATTGGCTGGAGCACCTCTCGCTCACCGACAGCAATGGGCTCCGCTGGCGTCTCGTGGGCCTGCTGCAGGAGATGGGGCCGAGCAAGTTCGTAGCCATCGGGTTGGTGGCGTTGGCGTATGCGGCGATCTTCGCCACCGAGGGCACGGGCCTGTGGCTACGCAAGCATTGGGCAGAATGGTTCACGGTCATCGCGACGGGCTCGCTCATTCCGCTCGAGCTGTACGAGACCGTGCACAAGTTCGCCTGGTTGAAGCTGGGTGCGCTGGTGGCGAACGTGGCCATCGTGGTGTACCTGGTACGCATCGCCATGCAGCCTCGCCCGAAGAAGACGGCTAGCACACGACACTAGCCCCAAGGCTGCACTCGCTATCGCCCAAGAGGTATTCAGATCTCCGCGTAGCCCGTGCCGGCCCAAAGGGTTGCGCCGCTGAGGCGACGAACGGACAAGGGGGCTGGCCTCGCGGTTCGCAACCTCGTCGGCTCAGCTACACCTCGTGGTGCAAGCCTTCGGCCTTCAGCGCCGAACTGCGTGGCGCCAGTTCCACCAGATACATCGCGGCCAGAATCAACGCGCCACCACCCAGCATGCGCCAGGTCAGCGCTTCGTTGCCGAAAGCCACGGCGAAGCCCGCTGCGAACACCGGCTCCAGCGTCATCACGATGGCCGCGCGGGTGGCTGGCAAGTGCGCTTGCGCCCAGGTCTGCATGAGCATGGCTCCCGCTCCCGCAGCCAACGCCATGTAGATCACGGCGAGCCATGCGCCACGATCGGGCGGCAATGTTGGCCCCTTGGGCAAGGTCGCCAACAGGCAAATGGCGGCGATCATCAGCATCTGCACCGTGGAAAGCGCAAACGCGCTCCCAGGGCGCGACCAAGCGCCCAGGCCGACGATATGCAGGCCGTACAGCGCCGCCGACGCCAGCGTCAGCCAAACGCCGTAGCTGATGCTCAAGCCGTGCAACGCCAACAGGGCCAATCCGCCCACCGAGAGCAAAACGGCAATCCAGGTCACGGAGGGCATGCGTTGGCGCAATAGCACGGTGCCAAGCAACGGTGTGAAAACCACATACATGCCCGTCGCGAATCCGCTGATGCTGGCCGAGGTGTGCTCTAGCCCCGTGGTCTGCAACAGTTGCGCGACGCCGTACACGGCGCCCAGCGCTACACCCTGGCCCCATTCGCGACCACTCAAGCGCAGCAGCGGGCGATGGAAAAGCAGCACCATGGCCACAGCCGCGACAGCGAAACGGATGGCCAGAAAATCGGCCACCGGCATGCGCGCCACCAGGTCCTTGATGAGGAAGAACGTGGAACCCCAAACGGCGGTTACCGCCACCAGACCGAAGGTTGCCAGGGCGCTGGCCCGCGACGTTGCCTGACTCATGCGGCCTGCTTCGGCGACGATAGCTTGCGCTTGAGCAGGCGGAGCCACTGGCCGGGAATCTGCATTGTGAAATGAGCCCACAAGCCCAGCCACACCACGCCCGCCACCCAGGGCTTGGCTGCCGCCGGATCGAACGTGCGGAACCAGCGCCACATGCCGCGATGCTTGTGCCAGCTCACGAACACCGGGCGGTGCCGGCTAGAGCTTCCCTTGCCGTGCAGCACGCGCACGTCGCCAGCTAGCAAGACGCGATAGCCGGCGTTGCGCACGCGACGGCAAAGGTCCAGATCTTCGCAGTGCAAGAAGTACGCTTCGTCGAACCCCGTCAGGTAATCGAACACGCGATGCGGCATGAGCATCAGCGCACCGGATACCGCCTCGGCATCGACCAGCGCGGCGGGAATCGGCCCCTCCACGTTCACGCCCTCGCCGGCGCGTCCGAGCATGGTATTGAGCGCGCGCCGCAGCAGTGGGTCGCGACGGTAGGAGGCTGGATCGGCCACGCCCTGCTCGTCGCACACCACGGCCCCGATCACGCCGGCGCGCGGATGCGCCGCCAGCATGCCCAGCAGGCGCTGCAGAATCTCGTTATCGATCAGACAATCGGGATTGAGTACCAGCAACGACTTGCCTTGCGCCTTGGCCGCGCCGCGATTGACCGCCGGACCGAAACCGAGATTGGCGCGGTTGTACATCACGGTAAGGCGCGGATCGCTTTCGTAGGCGCGAGCGATCGCCTGGGGAATGCCATCGGTCGAGGCATTGTCCACCAGGATCATTTCCAACGGCGTATCGCAGGCCAGCACGCGACGCACACAGTCACGCAACGTAGGGCCACTGTCGGCAGCAACGACAATCACGCTGACCGGCAGCACCGAAGACAAAGAGGGAGCAGCTTCCGTATTCACGATGACAAGTATGCGCGAGGACCTGGATATGCAAAACGTGAAAGAAGGCTGATAGACACCTTCATGTGGGGCACAACACCGTCAGCGCCCAGCGCCGAGTACCTCGTGCAGTGGCGCTGGCGCGCCATCGTCACCTTGGGTCAGCCAGGGTTGCTCGCCCTCCCAACCATAGAGCACCCAACCTGCTAGACGATGCAGGCGATTGCCCTGCCGATCCCACAGGATGTCGCCCTGCCCTTCAGGCAAGCTGGCCGCAAACCAACGCCCAGTGGGGCCAAAACAACATCGCGCACTGGCCTGTTCGATCGCATACCCCTGAGCAAACACGTAACGCCCGCTCCCCTCGCCCAGCGATTCGTAGCGAACGGGCTGGCCTTGGGGGTCATGGAACGTGCCGAATACCTCGCGCCATTCGACCGGGGCAAGCTCGATGATGTGAGCAGCCGGCCCGATGGGCGCCAACGCCAGCTCGCGCCATTCCGGCGTCACCGCCTCGGCTGGCGCGCGACGTACGCGACGATCAAGCAGCGATTCGAGCAGCACCACGAGGGAGAAACCCACCAAGGCCCCCAGCAACGCGGCGCCCCACGCAATCAGGTCGCCACCCAGCGCACGCTGCACGGCGAACAGCACGCCGGGCAGGCCCCAACGCAAACCGCGTCGGCATAATTCGGCGCGCAAAGCCGAGCGTTTATCGAAATACACCGCGCCCAACACCAGGGCTACCAACACCGGCGCCCCGGCCCACCAAGGCAAGAGCCCGAGCAAGCCGGTCCACGCCATCGCCGGCAGCATGCGCGCACCCCAGCGAGAGAGTTCGGAGACCACGCTAGGTCCGCGCCTCAGACACGGACCCCGCGTGGTCCACGCGCATCAGCCGCACCAGACCCGGGCGTTGCGGAACATGCGCATCCACGGCGAATCCTCGCCCCACTTCTCTGGATGCCAGCTCATCTGCACGCTACGGAACACGCGCTCGGGGTGCGGCATCATGATGGTCACGCGGCCATCGGCGGCGGTGAAGCCGGCCTGGCCGCCCGGCGAACCGTTCGGGTTCAGCGGGTAGTCTTCGGTCGGCTTGCCACGGTTGTCCACGTAACGCGCGGCCGCACCCGCCTTGGACGGGCTGCAGCTGTACGGGAAGCTCACGCGGCCTTCGCCGTGCGCCACCGCCACCGGGATGCGCGAACCGGCCATGCCCTTGAAGAAGATACTCGGCGATTCGAGCACCTCCAGCGTGGCCACGCGCGCTTCGTACTGCTCGGACGCGTTGCGCAGGAACTTCGGCCAGTGCTGCGCGCCCGGAATGATGTCCTTGAGCTGGCTCATCATCTGGCAACCGTTACACACGCCCAGCGCAAAGCGCGAGGCGTCGGCGAAGAAGGCGCTGAATTCAGCGCGCAGGTAATCGTTGTAGAGGATGGACGTCGCCCAACCACGGCCCGCACCCAGCACGTCGCCGTAGGAGAAACCGCCGCATGCGGCCAGGCCACGGAAATCCGCCAGCTTGATGCGGCCGCTGGCGAGGTCGGACATGTGCACGTCCACCGCTTCGAAGCCGGCGCGGGTAAACGCCGCCGCCATTTCGACCTGGCCATTCACGCCCTGCTCGCGCAGCACGGCCACGCGCGGCCTGGCGCCCTTGGCGATGTAAGGCGCGGCAATGTCTTCCGCCGGATCGAAGCTGAGCTTGGGGCTGATGCCCGGATCGGCGTCGTCCAGGCGCCACTCGTTTTCGGCGTCGGCGGCAACCGGGTTGTCGCGCAGGCGCTGCATGGCGTAGCTGGTTTCGTTCCAGGCCTCGAACAGCGTGCGCCAGTTCCACTTGAACAGCGTGTCGCCGTTATGGAACAGCTTGATGCCGAGCTTTTCCTTGGGACGACCGATGCGGTACGCCATGCCGGTGAGTTCGTGCTTGACCAGCAGGGCCTCGAAGGCTTCGCGGTTCGCCGTGGCAACCTGCACCACCGCGCCCAGCTCTTCGTTGAAGAGCGCGCGCAGCGTGGCTTCCGCCCAACCATCGAGATGGATTTCCAGCCCGCAACGACCGGCGAAGGCCATTTCCAGCAAGGTAACGATGACGCCGCCGTCGGAACGGTCGTGATAAGCCAACAGAAGGCCGCTGGCATTGGCCTCCTGCACTAGGTTGAACAGCGACTTCAGGCGCTTGGCATCGTCGAGGTCCGGCGGCACGCCGCCACCGCGATTGAACACCTGGGTCAGCGCGGAACCGCCGAGGCGATCGCGACAGGCACCCAGGTCGAGCAGCCACAGTTCCGAATCGCCGTGATCCAGGCGCAGCTGCGGGGTGAGCGTGCGACGCACGTCGGTGACGCGGGCAAAACCGGTGATGACCAGCGACACCGGCGACACGGTGCGCTGCACGGTATCGCCATCCTTCCAGACGGTCTGCATGGACAACGAGTCCTTGCCCACCGGGATGGAGATATCCAGCTCCGGGCACAGTTCCATGCCCACGGCCTTTACCGCGTCGAACAGGGCGGCGTCTTCACCGGGGAAGTTCACCGCAGCCATCCAGTTGGCCGACAGGCGCACTTCACCCAGCGAGGCGATGGGCGCGGCGGCCAGATTGGTGATGGCTTCGCCCACGGCGAGGCGCGCGGCATCGGCGCTGTTGAGCAGCGCCACCGGGGCGCGCTCGGCCATCGCCATGGCTTCGCCGGTGTAACCGTCGAAGTCGGTGATGGTGACGGCGCAGTCGGCCACCGGCACCTGCCACGGACCCACCATGGGATCGCGCGCATTGAGGCCACCCACGGTGCGATCGCCGATGGTGATGAGGAAGCTCTTGCTGCCCACGGTGGGCAGGCGCAGCACGCGAAGCAGGGCTTCGTCCATGCTGATGCCGGCAAGGTCGGGCACCAGGTCCACGCGCGGCTTCACGTGCGTGGCGTCGCGATGCATGCGCGGCGCCTTGCCGAACAGCACGTCCATCGGCAGGTCGATCACGTTGGTGTCGGTGCGCGGATCGTGCACGGTGAGGTGACGCTCGGCCGTGGCTTCGCCCACCACCGCATACGGGCAACGCTCGCGGGCGCAATAGGCTTCGAATTCGGCGAGGTCGTCCGCGCCGATCGCCAGCACGTAGCGTTCCTGCGACTCGTTGCTCCAGATCTGCATGGGCGACAGCGACGGGTCATCGCACGGCACGCGCGACAGGTCGATGCGGCCACCGACGTCGGCGTCGTTGAGCAGTTCGGGGATGGCGTTGGACAAACCGCCCGCGCCCACGTCATGCACGCTCACGATGGGGTTGTTGTCGCCACGCGCCCAGCAGCTGTCGATCACCTGCTGGCAGCGGCGCTCCATCTCAGCGTTGTCGCGCTGCACGGAGGCGAAATCCAGCTCCTGGCTGGAAGTGCCCGACGCCACCGACGAGGCGGCACCGCCGCCCAGGCCGATCAGCATGGCCGGGCCACCCAGCACGATGACCTTGTTGCCCGGCTGCACGTAACGCTTCTGCACGTGGCCCGCACGGATGTTGGCCAAGCCGCCGGCGATCATGATGGGCTTGTCGTAGCCGCGACGAACGCCGGCTTCGCCGGTTTCGTGCTCGTAGGTACGGAGGTAGCCGCCCAGTGCCGGACGACCGAATTCATTGTTGAACGCGGCGGCGCCCAGCGGGCCATCGCGCATGATCTCGAACGCCGTGGCCATGTGCGGCGGCAGCGGACGCTCCACCTCCCAGGGACGCGGCTTGCCCGGAATGCGCAAGTCCGACACCGAGAAGCCGGTGAGGCCGGCCTTGGGCTTGGCGCCACGACCCGTGGCGCCCTCGTCGCGGATCTCGCCGCCGGCACCGGTGGCCGCACCCGGCCACGGTGCGATGGCGGTGGGATGGTTGTGCGTTTCCACCTTGATCGCGTACTCGACGCGCTCGGGGTGCGCACGCCACACGCCGTCTTCGTCGGCGAAAAAGCGATTGCCCTCGTAACCCTCGATCACCGCCGCGTTGTCCTTGTAGGCGGACAGCGTATGCGCAGGCGAATGCTGGTGGGTGTTCTTGATCATGCCGAAGAGGCTCTTTTCCTGAGCCTCGCCATCGAGCGTCCAACTGGCGTTGAACACCTTGTGGCGGCAATGCTCGGAGTTGGCCTGGGCGAACATGAAGAGTTCGGCGTCGCTCGGGTCGCGACCCAGTTCGGCATAGCGCGCCGCCAGGTACTCGATCTCGTCGTCCGCCAGAGCCAGGCCCAGCTCCTTGTTGGCCTTGTCCAGCGCGCCCTTGGCGTCATTGCCCAGGGCGATATGCACCAGCGGACCTGGCTCGCCGGCCAGGAACAGGCCTTGCGCGCCATCGAGGCTGGTAAGCACGGACTGCGTCATCGCGTCGTGCAACACGCCAAGCACGGCCTGGTATTCCGGTGACTCCGCCGACGGCAGCGCGGCCACCTGCCAGGCAATGCCGCGCTCCACGCGACGCACGTCGAAGCCGGCGCCGTGCAGGATGTCGGTGGCCTTGCTCGACCATGGCGAAATGGTGCCCAGGCGCGGCACGACCCACAGCGAGGCAGGCTCGGGCCCGGCGTCCTTGGCCTCCAGCACTTCCAGCAGGCGGGTGCGCTGTTCGCCTTCCGGCATGCGGGCGGCGTCGATGAAATAGACGAACCACGAGGCCAGTACGCGGGTGCCACGGTGAATGGCATCCAGGCGGGCGTTCAGTCGTTCGAGGCGAAAAGGCGAGAGGGCGCTCTGCCCGTCGAGTGCGATCATGCGGGGAACGGGAGCTATGCGAAAACGCCTATTGTACCCCAAGGCGGGAGCAGACTGCGGCGACGCAGCATCTCACGTTGCGCGGCCGCCGACGACGCCCGCCGGCCTCAACCATCGGCAAGTGGTTGTTTTTACGCACCATGGCAACCCAATGGCGGTGTATCGCCATCCATGGCCTCCTAAAGACAATGCCTCGCCTCCTTAGGCCACCCAATGCGGCTGCCGTTGGGGACGCAGCCGGCCAAGCCAAGGACCGCCAAAGCCATCGACCCGCGCAGCCACAGGGGTGATGGGCAAAGGAGTCCGACCAGCCTGCGCCCATCACACCTGCACGCCTTGCGCCCGGAGCGAAGTCGCAGGCCGATGTCGCGAGCTTCGGCAAGGGCCCGCCGCCCCCTGAAATCCGACGAAACAACCCCACCTAGGAACGGGTAAACTTGGTCGTTTCCGTCCACCGCGCACGAGCGTCCCGTTCCGATGTCCACCGAAAAAGCCAGTGTTGAAACCATCGTCCCGCCCGCCGCACCGCAGGCCGAGGGCCAACGCGACTTCATTCGCCAGATCATCCGCGACGACCTCGCCAGCGGTAAGCACCACGCCATCCGCACGCGTTTCCCGCCCGAGCCCAACGGCTATCTGCACATCGGCCACGCCAAGGCCATCTGCCTGAACTTCGGCATTGCCCGCGAGTTCACCGGCTGGTGCAACCTGCGCCTGGACGACACCAACCCCGGCAAGGAAGACCCCGAGTTCGTCGAGGGCATCAAGGACGACGTGCGCTGGCTGGGCTACGAGTGGCACGACCTGCGCCATGCCTCGGACTATTTCGAGGTGTTCTACGACGCGGCCGTCAAGCTGATCAAGGACGGCCTGGCCTACGTGGACGACCTGAACCCGGAAGAGATGCGGGCCTATCGCGGCACCCTCACCGAGCCGGGCCGCAACTCGCCGTTCCGCGACCGCAGCGTGGAGGACAACCTCGACCTGTTCCGTCGCATGCGCGAGGGCGAATTCGCCGACGGCGCCAAGACGCTGCGCGCGAAGATCGACATGGCCTCGGGCAACATGAACATGCGTGACCCGGCCATCTATCGCATCCGCAAGATCGCCCACCAGAACACCGGTGACGCGTGGCCGATCTACCCGATGTACGACTACGCGCACTGCTTGTCCGATGCGCTGGAAGGCATCACGCACTCGCTGTGCACGCTGGAGTTCGAGGATCACCGCCCGCTGTACGACTGGTTCGTCGACAAGGTGGACCTGGTGAACCATCCCGAACTCTGGCAGCACCTGCGCGAGGGCGGCTTCCATACCGAGCCCGCCAAGCCTCGCCAGATCGAATTCTCGCGCCTGAACCTGTCGTTCTCCATCACCAGCAAGCGCAAGCTCGCCCAGTTGGTGAACGAGAACCTGGTGGACGGCTGGGACGATCCGCGCATGAACACCCTGCGCGGCCTGCGTCGTCGCGGCTTCACGCCCGGCGGCCTGCGCCTGCTGATCGAACGCCTGGGCGTGAGCAAGCAGAACAGCATCATCGATTACTCGATCCTGGAAAACTGCGTGCGCGAGGACCTCGATGCCATCGCGCCGCGCCGCATGGCCGTGCTCGATCCGCTCAAGCTGGTCATCACTAACCTGCCCGAAGGACACGAGGAACAGCTCACCTTCTCCAACCATCCGAAGGACGAGAGCTTCGGCACGCGCCACGTGCCGTTTTCGCGCGAGCTGTGGATCGAGCGCGAAGACTTCGCCGAAGTGCCGCCGAAGGGCTTCCATCGCTTGAAGCCCGAGGGCGAGGTGCGCCTGCGCGGCGTGGGCATCGTCAAGTGCGAGGAGATCCTCAAGGATGCCGACGGCAACGTGACCGAACTGCGCTGCACGCTGGACCTGGAATCGCGCCAGGGCATGCCGGGTGCCGACCGCAAGGTGAAGGGCACCATCCACTGGGTGAGCGCCAAGCACGGCGTGTCGACGGAAGTGCGCGTATACGATCGTCTGTTCAACGTGCCCGCCCCCGACGACGAAAGCGATGGCAAGAGCTGGATCGAGCACATCAACCCCGATGCCAAGCGCGTGGTGCACGCCTGGCTGGAGCCGGCGGCGGCCAGTGCCGAGCCGGAGCAGCGCTTCCAGTTCGAACGCCTGGGCTACTTCGTGGCCGATCGCATCGACCACACGCCCGATGCACCGGTGTTCAACCGCACCGTCACCCTGCGTGATGCCTGGGCCAAGCAGGCTGGCTGACGCTGGCAACCATAAGGAGATAGGGATGCTGCGTCTGCAGATTCACCTGACCCTGCCGCCGTGGATCGGCGACGTGGTGGACATGAGCAAGCTGTACACCACCGACGAGGCGCGCGTTGGCCTCGCCATCGAACTCTCGCGCCACAACATCGAACAGGGTCATGGCGGCCCGTTCGGCGCGGCCGTGTTCAACGAGGAAGGCCGCGTGATCTCGGTAGGCGTGAACCGTGTGGTTCCGCAAACCTGTTCCGTGGCGCATGCGGAAATGATGGCCTACATGGCCGCCCAGCAGCGCCTTGCGGCTTTCCGCATCAATGAAGGCGGCGGTCGCTACACCCTGGCCACCAGCGCGCAGCCGTGCTGCCAGTGCTACGGCGCCACCGTGTGGGCGGGCGTGGACGAGCTGCTGATCGGCGCACGCGCCGAAGACGTGGAGGAGCTGACCGAGTTCGACGAGGGCCCGTTGCCGGCCGATTGGGTCGGTGAACTCGAACGTCGCGGCATCGCCGTGCGCCGCGACATCCTGCGCGAACAGGCCCGTGGCGTGCTGGCCGCGTACGGCCAGAGCGGACAGCACTATTGAGCCGCCTGCGCGCCGCGCTGCCACTGATCCTGCTGGTCATCGCAGGCATCGTGCTGTTCAGCTCAGGCGTGCTGGATCGCCTGCACCCTGAGCAGCTCGTGCTGCATCAGACGCAGTTGCGCCAGAACATCGCGGACGCGCCCTGGCTGAGCCGGGTGGCCTATATCGGTCTGCTGACGTTGGCCATGGCCACCGGCATCCCGGGCGCGGTGGTGGTGATCATGGCCGGTGGTTTCGCCTTCGGCGTGCTGGAAGGCACGCTCTACTCGTCCATCGGGCTGATGCTGGGCACGCTGATCCTGTTCCTGGCCAGTCGCTACGCGTTCGGCGCAGGCAGCAAACACCCGCCGGCCATCGTCGAAAAGCTGCATCACGGCTTCGAGCGTCACCCGCTGGCCTACACCATGTTCTTGCGCTTTGTGCCGGTGGCGCCGTTCGGGCTGGTCACGGTGGGCTTGGCCTGGCTGCGCTGTCAGCTGTGGCTGTTCCTGGGCGCCACCTGGCTGGGTGGAACCGTGACCACCTTCTTCGAAACCTCCATCGGTTCGGGCCTGGGGGATGCATTGGCGCAGAGTCAGGGCCACATCGGAGCGGGCTTGCTGTTGCAGCGTGGCGTTTGGATGCCGCTGTGCGCCGTGCTGGTGATGGCCGCCCTCGCGCCACTGGCCGAGCGCCTCCTGCGCAAGTATCGCCAGGGCAAACACCCACCTCACTGAAGGCATGCGCCCTCGGCCAATGGGATGACTGACCTCGCCCGATGAATCGCGCTAGGCTGGCACCCACTGGCGCTGGGAGCGTCGGACAGGGTCACGGCCAAATGGGCGCAGGGGCGAACTCCCGAGCGGTGCGATGGTGGCGGCGCACATCGCTGATGCAGCGATTGGCGCTGGTCGCGCTCGTGCCCACGCTGGTCACCGCCACCCTCCTGGTCACCATGCTGACCCAGCACCAGTTCGGCAGCCTGCTCGGTATGGCGCAGAACACCGCGGACGCCATTGCCAGCCAGGCCGCCACGGTCTCCGCCGCCCCCCTTCGCGATATGCAGCGCAAGGAGCTGGTGCGCATCGCCGAATCCATCGGCGAATTGCCGCATGTGGCGCGCGTGCAGATTCGCGCCGCCGATGGCGAGATCCTCGCCGACGACCTCGGTCGCAGTGGTACCAGCGGCAGTGAAACGCTCACGGTGACCCATGACGTGATCGACACCGATCGCTCGGACCACCCCGTGCTGGGCTCGGTGCTGGTCGACGTGAGCCTGAGCGACGCCATTGCCGCGCAGCGCGCAAGCCTGCAACACGCCCTGATCGCCCTGGGCATCAGCCTACTCGTGGCCGCGGTCATCGCCTGGCAAGCCGCCCGCTGGATCAGCGCGCCCCTGCGTCGGCTGGTGTCTGCGGTACATCAACTGGGGCGCGGCGATCGCCACGTCGAGGTGCAGGTCACCGACGAAAACGAGATTGGCGAACTACAACGCGGCTTCAATAGCGCTGCCTCCGCACTGTTCGACGTGCAACGCAGCATGGAGCGCGAGATCGAACAGGCCACGGTGGAGTTGGCCCGCAAGAACGCCGCGCTGGAAGCCGCCAGCGTAGCCAAAGCACGTTTTCTCGCCGCCGCCTCGCACGACCTGCGTCAGCCGCTGTATGCGCTCACGCTGTTCTCGTCCTCGCTGGCCGTGGACGAGCGCGACCCGGTACGACTGGATCGCATCGCCCACATCCAGGAGTGCGTGGAAGCGCTGGATCATCTGTTCAGCGAACTGCTTGACTTGTCGCGCCTGGAAACCGGCGCCATGCAGATCGAGATCACCGAATTTCCGCTGGACCTCGTGTTCGAAGAAGTCAGCCGCAATTTCCGCATGATCGCCGAGCAGCACGGGCTGCGCCTGATCATGCGCGCGACCGACCTGTGGGTGCGCAGTGACCGCACCATGCTGGCACGCATCCTCAACAACCTGGTCAGCAACGCCCTGCGTTACACCCAGCAAGGCGGCGTATTGGTGGTAGCGCGGCGACGGAACGACGACACCGTGCGCGTGGATGTGTGGGACACCGGCAGCGGCATCGCACCGGAACACCAGGCGCGCGTGTTCGATGAGTTCTATCGTGTGGAGTGCCACAGCGGCGGCGAGCGCGATACCGGCCCGCGTCGCGGACTGGGCCTTGGCCTGGCTACCGTGCAGCGCCTGGCGGAATTGCTCGATACCCAAGTGCAACTCAAATCCACGCCCGGTCGCGGCAGCGTCTTCAGCTTCCACCTGCCCAACGTTCCGCCGCAACAGCTGCCCCATGCGCTGGACGAAACACCCATGGATGTTTCGGGCATGCGCGTGCTGGTGATCGATGACGAACCGGCCATCCTCTCCGGCATCCGCTATCTGCTACGCAGCTGGGGTTGCGATGTAGCGGTGGCCGAAGATCGCGCGCAAGCCTTGCTGGCGACCGAGGAATGGGCGATGCCACCCGACCTGGTCATCTCCGACCTGCGCCTGCGCGACGGCGAAAGCGGCCTGGATGTGCTTGCCGCACTGGACGAACACTACCAGCGCGATGGCTACCAGCCCTTCTCGCGTCTACTGATCACCGGCGAAACACGTAGCGATCGCTTGCGTGAAATCATGGCGGCCAAGATCCCGGTGCTTTACAAGCCGGTGTCGCCCGAACAATTGCGCGAAGCCATGATGACGGCCTGGAACTCGATTCGCGCAGCCGCCTGAAACGCCGAATAGCGCAGGCGCCTAGTTCTTTTCCGCGTTATCGGTGTCAGCCACGCGCCTCGCCAGCGGCCAGTCACCGGGAAGGAATCGCTGAAACAGATCCTCCACGAAATCGCCGCCCGGCGCTTCATTCTGTGGCCCTGCGGTGAAGTACGTACCACACCAATGCAGACGACGCCCCGCGATGGAGGGTCCGCTCAGCAGCTGCGACAGGAACAACTCCAGGCCATCCTGCAGCCCATAAAGCGACCAAAGGAATTCGAACGCCTGGCGCCGGCCATGCGGATCGCGCCGCTCCGCCAGCGCCGCCGTGGCCACCACGCGCAGGCGCTCCATGGTGCCGCCGACCAACACGGGCAGCCGCCCGCCCGCCGCGCTATCCAGGCGCGAGGGCGCTACGCGCCATCCCAGTGCGCGGCGCAACGCGGCCGCCGGCAAGGTCTGCCGGAACGCGCCATATCCAGGCAAGGACTCCAAGCCCGTTACCACCACATAGAGAGGCAACTGCAGATGCAGGGTCTGCACGGCCTCGTCCACCATGTCGTACAGACGTTGTGCCGGTGATTCGTGCGCGGGAATGGGCTCGAGCAGGCGATCGGCACCCACGCACACCACAATGCCATCCAAGGGCAGCTTGCGGCGCTCGCGCGCCAGCAGCGCCAGGGCGCGTCGCCACGGAGAATCCGGCGCGCGCGGCGGCTCCGGGGCACGAACCAGGCTACCGCCCGGCTCCACCGCAACCACTGCGCGATACAGCCACCAATGCCAGGGACGCGCCGCGTCATCGCCTGCCAACGCTCGCGCGTGCGGCGCCTTGGCAGCCGCCTGCAGCAGGTTGCGTACCTGGCCTGCACTGTCGCCAGCAAACAGCAACCAAGGGTGGCGGGACATGCGCCGCCATTCACCACGACGACGGAACGGATGCAGCAATGCGCCGCGGGCGTGCCGCAAGGCGTCAGCCAGCACAGTCCACATATCGCCGATGCCATAACCGGCATCGGGATGCTCAGCCACACGCGTATGCGCGCGGCGCAGCACCAGATGATGCCACCCCAACGCGCCCAGCCAGGCGAATGCGCCCGCGACGGCGACCGCCACTCCGGCCCACGACCACACCTGCGCCGGAATGGACAGGCTAAAGGCCGGCCCCACAAAGGCCACCAACACCAGCACCACCAACACACAGGCCACCAGCGGGGCGGTGCGGCGGCTGACCCAAGGCACCTGCAGCGGCGACACCGGGGTGCTGGGCACTTGATAGGGCTGCGGCGTGATCGGTTCACGCTGCAGGGTCTGCAACACGGCATCGGCCGTTACGCTGGGCCGGCAATGCAAGGCTTTGATGCGCCCCAGTTCGCCGCTGTCACCCTGCTCGTAGTAGTACTGACCGGTGAACCCGAGCAGCAAGGCCATGGCGTAGACCTCGCGCACCGCCTCCGTTTCGCTGCCCAAGCTGGCCAGGTGATCAAAGAATTCGGTGGCGGCGCTGCTGGTGCGAAACAGGCTGAGTTGCAGGCTCTCGGCGGGGTCACGGCCGCCCTCGTGGCGCGCCATCATTTCATCGAACCAGGCGACGGCGGCGAAAGCGGCCATCTCGATCTGGGCTTGCGGCTTGCCGGTGGTCAGCGCTGCCTGACGCGCCAGCTCCACCAATTGGCGGGCATGCGCGTGAGCGTCTGCCACCGATTCAGGGCGCGCGAAAGAATCGACCTGTTCGTCCAGAAACAGGCCGTACGAGAACAAGGGCGCAAAGCACTCCAGCAGTCGCATGCCCTCAAGCGTTGCGCCTGCGCGCCGTCTCTGCAACTCCTCGTCCAGGCGCCCGCTGGGCAGGCTGCGGGCGACATCCACTTCCGGTATCCAGTTCAAGGCAATGCCTGCGTGTTGTCGGTGCCATTTCCCTGGCGTGGCCTGACAGGCCATGATCTGGCCCGGAACAATGGACCCATAGGCAAATCCCCCTAGTGCGTTGCCAATTCTCATAAGGGCCCGGGGGGCCGGCCATATCTCCTTGTGGCTAGACCATTCGTAGGCGCTACCCGGTTGCCGCGAAGACAGGCAGGGGCTATGTTGCACCAGCGTGGATGCAGCTACCGGATCGCCGCATGACGCCATGGGGAACGACATGCGCATACTGATCGCAGACGACCACAGGCTGATCGTCGAAGGGGTCAAGCTCAAGCTGAGTGAGCTGGGCCCCGATACCCAATTTGTCATGGCCATGGATATGGCCGAGTTACGCGAGGCGATTCATGCGCCCGACGCGAGCTCGTTCGCGCTCGCCTTGATCGACCTGGCGATGCCCGGCGTACATGGCAACGACCATCTCACTGAAGTCATCGAGCGTCTGCCGCAGGTGCCGGTGATAGTGCTATCCGGCTCGGAAGACCCGGGCCTCATGAAGGGTCTGCTCGCCATGGGCGTGCAAGGCTTCATCCCCAAGGCGTATTCGCCCGATGTGATGCTCTCGGCGGTGCGTCTGGTGCTGTCCGGTGGCGTCTACGTGCCGCCCCTGCTGTTGCAGGAGCGTGCCGACGGTGCCGCCACCAGCACGGCCAGCACCGCACCCAGCGCGCCGCTGACTCAAGCGCCGCCGGCTGTAGCAGCCGATTCGCTGGAGGAGCGCCTGCGCAAGCTGCTTACCGAGCGCCAGATCGACGTGCTGCGCTTGCTGTCCCAAGGCAAGCCCAACAAGCTGATCGCGCGCGACCTGGGCATCAGTGAAGGCACTGTCAAAATCCACCTCGCGGCCATCTTCCGCGCGCTCAACGTTCGCAACCGCGTGGAAGCGGTAGTCGCCTCGCGTCGCATCAGCGGCCTCTAGGAGCCTGTACTCGGGCGGGCCTGCGCCCTATCGACCGCCCGTCGATGGGAGCCTCGGTCGTGGCAGCGCAGCCAGTCGACCCGCAGCGCCCACCTTCACCTGTCACTGACAACCACCACGTATGCTGCGACAGCGGCCTTTCCGGACGGACAAGCGCCCAAGGCTGCGTCACCAACGGTGGGAGGTACCGTGTCGCCCAAGTGGGACAGCGCCAAGGTGCTGCGCCGATACCTCGGCCCGCAGGTGCGCGCCCTGCTTCGATGGACGGTGTTTACTTGCGCGGTCGCGCTAGCTCCATCGGCGCTGGCCGATCCGCCTGACAATGGCGCCAGCCATATTCGCTCGCTCACCTTCGGCATTTTGCCCATTGGCGGCCCGTCCGAATCGCTGGAAGCGTGGCGCCCCATGCTGGAAGACCTCAGCAAGACCCTGCACCTGCCCATCCACAGCCTCTCGGTGAGCACTTACGAAGGGCTCGGGGAAGCCATGGCCGAGGAGCGCGTGGATTTTGCTTTTGTGTCCGGGCGGTTGGCGCTGGACGCCGTGCTGCACGACCGCATGCAGGTCATCGCCCAGCTCACTCGCACCAATGGCTCGCGCGGGTACTATTCCGTGCTGCTGGTAGCCAGGGACTCGCCCCTGCATAGCGTCGACGATCTGTTCCGCCAACCGGGCCGGCTGCACTACGCGCGGGGTGAGGTGCTTTCGGTGTCCGGTTACCTGGTACCGGAGACCCAGTTATTCGCCAATCGCCGCCTGGATTCGGACACGTTCTTCGCCAGCGTGAGCGTCGACAATCACCAGAACAATGCGCTCGCCGTGGCCAACAACGAAGTGGACGTGGCTACCAACAACACGGCCGACCTGGAGCGTTTTGCGCAGCGTTTTCCCGACCAATACGGTCGTCTGCGCGTGCTATGGACCTCCAGCATGATTCCTCATGCCGTGGTGGTGATCCGCACCGACCTGCCCGCGGATTTGCGTCAGCAAGTCGCCAACGCGCTCACCTCGTACGGCAAGGGCAAGAACGCCGTGGCCGAACACGCCAAGCTGCAACTCATCCATGACATCAGCGGTTTCGCACCCGCCGGCAACGAAGCACTGGTGCCGTTTGCCGATATCGAATTCAACCTGGACCGGCGGCGCGCCTACAGCGCCCAATGGGTGAGCGACGCCGCCATGCAAACGCGCCTGCACAAGATCGACACCGAGCACGAAGCCCTGGTGCGCCGGCTGATGGCGCCGAACACACCGTAGAGCCTATTCACGATGCCCGCCTAGCATGCGCCGCCATGCGCCGCGGCGTCATGCGCAAGGCAATCAATGCGCCTGCATATCCTTGATGTTCATGGTGGCGCCATTGGGCATCACCATGTCGCCCGGCTTCTGACCTGCCGCACACTGGCCCACCCAGCGACCCGTGCTGGTCACCGCCATCTCGCTGTGCCCCATCAACGCCGGGTCGTACTTGATCTTGGTGTCCGTGTGATAGGCGGTGTCACCCTCGAAGCGGGTTTCGCTGTGGCTGGTGATGTTCATCGCGCCGCTCGGTGCCTGAATGTTGCACACCGCGTCGGCCACAACAGTACTGCCCTGCACATTGACGTTGAACTTGCTGCACATCTGGCCGCTCATCTGCGCGCCCATCTTGTACATGTCCTGATCCGTGGCAGCGTCCAGGCAAAGCTTGGTGGATTGCGCTTGACCGCCCATGCCGGAGGTCTGCATCTCCCACAGACCTGCCTTGCGCTTGGGCATATTGGCTGGAAGGTCCACGGCCGCCGCAGCGCCAGCAACGCACAGCAGGGAAACGGCAAGCAACACACGGCTACGTACGGACATGACAATCTCCATTTGACCCGATGGGGTCTCGCGGCGTGCAAGGTAACGCCAAAACGCCCCGGCGTCACGGCACTGCGTCTGCGCCACCTCAAGAGCCAGTTCGCCATCTCCGCATAGCTGCGTTGCATGGGTGTTCCGGCCATCGAACGAAGCGCCTAACGGACGGCCAGGTGAACCTGCGTACTGGCCTGACCAAAAAGAACTAGGCCATTCGCACTATGGCGGCTCGCGCTAGACGAACTGGGCTATCGTCGCCCTACAGCGGTTTTATTAGAGTGCGAACCAGGGCGGCTCCGGGGGTGGGCGAGCCCCACGGTTTACGCCCATCGTTACTCAGTAGCGGGTCCATCACGATGCAGTTGACGCTCGCCATGTCCGGCTCACGGTCTTCCATAACAGCGCATGCTGGTATGGCGCCTGGGCGACGATCCGGGAGGGTGTGACGCATGGAAGCACGCCCACACTTGCTCCCCCGCCTGCTCGTCGACGTCGTGCTGCCCAGTACGTTGGCGGCGCTCGCGCTGATCCTGGCGTTGTGCGTGCAGCAGACGCATATCCTTGGTGAACGTACCGATACCGCCATGGCACTGCGCATGGAGCACTTGGCCGGCCAACTTGGAGATGACCTCACCGCGTCTCCTCAGGCCACCCTGGATCAAGCACTGCGCGAAGGGCGAGACGATCAACTCCAGCGCATCGAGTTGCATCGAAGGGACGGCAGTTTCTGGAGTAGTGGAGGCATTCCGCCGCGTGCGGGCCTCACCTATCGGAAGGATGTGCAAACGCGCTCAGACGGCGCCTCCTGGTTCAGCATGCAGATCGACTCCACGCCGCTGCGCCGCGCACAAGGGATGGTTTGGCTATTGGGTGGCCTCTGCGCGCTGGGTGTGCTGGTGCTGGCGTGGCTCGCGCGCGTCACGTTGCGCCATCGTGTGCTTGCGCCTATGGCGCAGATAGGTGACGCGCTGCACGAACTGGTCAATGGCCGTCATCCCGCATTCGATCTGGCCCCGGCAAGTGCCGAGATCCATGACATCCAGCTCACCCTTGCACGCCTGTCCGAGTTGCAGGAAGAGCAGCGCCGCGACTGGAGCGCACGGCAACACGACAATGCGATGGAGGCACTCGACCGCCTGCGCCAGAGCCAGGCGGCGACGCGCAGCAAGTCGCAGTTCATCGCCCTGGTCAGCCACCATTTCCGCCAGCCGCTGCAAGCACTGGAACTGTTCGCCGCCGGCATCGACAACGGTACGGAGGAGGAACGCCAGACGCTGTTCCGACAAATGCGCACCAGCATCGGCGCGATGACCCGCCTGCTCGACGCACTACTGGAGATTTCGCGACTGGACGCCGGCGTCATCGCGGTAAAGCCTGCGGGCTTCACCGCCGCCGAGCTCTTCATGCGCGATCGCACTTCGCTCAACCACGAAGCCGCCCGCAACCATGTCACCTTGGTGTGGCGCGGCAGTCATCATCAGTTGCACGGCGACGCCGACATCGCCGCCAGCCTGCTCTATCAGTTGGCGAGCAATGCCATCAGCAATGCGCCACATGGCCGCGTGATGATCGCCGCGCGCCGCCGCGGCCAGGCGATCCGCATCGAAGTGCGCGATAACGGCCCCGGTATCGCCATCATCCACCAGCAGCGAATCTTCGAGGAATTCGTGCAGTTGCAGGCCGGTGAAAGCGAGCGGCGCAATGGCTATGGCCTGGGCCTGGCCATCGCCGAGCGTCTCGCGCGCCTGCTGGGCACCCGCATCGGCCTTCGCTCCGAACCCGGCCACGGCAGCACGTTCTGGTTTGACCTGCCTCGCCTGCCGGTGATGGAGCGCCATCCTGCACAGCGCAAACACCCCTCACCCGCCTGGCGGCAGGCGGGCTGAGACAGCCTGACGAAAGAAAAAAGCTTCGCAACACATGGACTTGCGAACATCCGCCGTTGATAGCAATATCTTGCGGATCAGCTTCGAGGGGAGTCCATGCTGTTCCACATTCTCGCCAATGGCGCGGCCGTAGCCACGGTGTTGCGCCTTGCCAGCCTCACCAGCATCGACGGCAGTCTCTTGCGGTGGCGACGCCCCGCACACCCCACGCACGACAAGCGACCGCTGATGGATGACCCCGGCCCGTAAGCGCCTATCGGTCAATGCGCCCTTAGGAAGGTCTGATTAATCGACTTTTTGTCCGTCATTCCTGCGGAAGCAGGAATCCAGTGCCTTTACATTCAGCGATTTAAGGCACTGGATGACCAGCCCTTCGGCTGTTGAAATGCGCTTCCAGCTCTCGCTGGGATGACGATCAAAATCAGAGTTTCCCTTAGGAAGGTCTGATTAATCGACTTTTGTTCGTCATTCCTGCGGAAGCAGGAATCCAGCGCCCTTACGTTCAAAGATTTACAGGCAAGGCACTGGATGACCAGCCCTTCGGCTGTTGAAATGCGCTTCCAGCGTTCGCTGGGATGACGATCAAAATCAGAGCATCCCTTACGCGTTAATGCGAGCCCTCCTCTGGAGGGCTCTTTTGTTTCCAATGCCCGAACTCAAGGCAAAAAGAAACCCGCGACGAGGCGGGTTGTGCTTTGATGGTGGGCCGTGATGGATTCGAACCATCGACCAATAGATTAAAAGTCTACTGCTCTACCGACTGAGCTAACGGCCCATCTTCAAAAGCGAGCCCGCAATTTTATGGGCTAGAGGCCCCCGGCACAAGCTAAAGGCTTGAGTCGGGCCTCCTTCGGTTCACACGTAGCGGGTCGGATCCGGCAGGCCGGCAGCCTTGAACCCCTCCAAACGCAGGCGGCAGGCGTCGCAATGACCACAAGCACGCCCCTGCGCATCGGCCTGATAACAGCTCACCGTCTCGGCGAAATCCACGTTCAGGCGCTGCCCTTCGCGCGCGATATCCGCCTTGCTCATGCGCATCAGCGGCGCGTGGATACGAATGCCCGCGCCCTCCACGCCCGCCTTGGTCGCCACATTGGCGAGCGTCTCGAAGGCCTCGATGAAGGCCGGACGGCAGTCGGGATACCCCGAGTAGTCCACCGCGTTGACGCCACACCAGATGTCGCTGGAACCCAACACTTCGGCCCAGCCGAGCGCAATGGACAGCATGATGGTGTTGCGCGCGGGCACGTAGGTCACCGGAATGCCCTGCTCGCCGCTGTCCTGGTCGAGCGGCACATCGATATCCGCCGTCAGTGCGGAACCACCGATCGCGCGCAGATCGACCTGCACCGTCTTGTGCTCCACCGCGCCAAGCAGGCGCGACACACGCTCGGAAGCCTCCAGCTCCGCGCTGTGGCGCTGGCCATAGGCCACGCTCAATGCATGCACCTGATAGCCCTGCTCACGCGCAATGGCGATGGTGACAGCCGAGTCCATGCCGCCGGAAACCAGCACGACGGCCTTGCGGGGAGACGATTCAGACATGGGATGTTGCACTCCTTCGTTTCAAGCCGGTGATCCGGCCGATAAAGCGCCAACGGCAAGACAGGCCGATGCGCGGTAAGCGTGGCGCAGATGCATTGCGTTGCCAGCCGAAACGGCGCGTACGGCACCGCCACGACGTCATCCGCTACCGGAATATCAGTGTCCGGGCTCGTCGTTCCACAGCAGCTTGTGCAGCTGCAACTGGAAACGCACGTCGAGCTTGTCGGCGATGATCCACTCGGCCAGCTCGCGCGGCTTCACCGCGCCATGCACAGGCGAGAACAGCACCATGCAACGATCCATGAGCCGGTGCTCGGCCACCACCTCGCGCGCCCATTCGTAATCCGCGCGACTGGCGATGACGATCTTCACTTGGTCATGCGGCAACAGGTGGTCGATGTTCGACCAAAGGTTGCGCTTGACCTCGCCCGAATCGGGCGCCTTCAGGTCCATGACCTTGCGCACACGCGGGTCCACCTGCGACACATCGAGCGCGCCGGAGGTTTCCAGCGACACGTCATGTCCTGCATCGCACAGGCGCTGCAGCAGGATCAAACAGCGCTTCTGCGCCAGTGGCTCACCGCCGGTTACGCAGACATGCCGCGCGCCATGCGAGGCCACTTCAGCCACGATGTCGTCGATGGCACGCCAGTCACCGCCGTAGAACGAATACTCCGTATCGCACCACGCGCAGCGCAACGGGCAACCCGTGAGGCGCACGAACACCGTGCGCCAACCGATAGCGTCGGCCTCGCCCTGGATCGAATGGAAGATCTCGGTGATGCGCAGCCGCTCGGTCTGCGTCGTGGCCGACGTGGCGGTTGCCACGTTGGAGTCGCTGCTACTCACCACACGAACCTCAGTTGGCCGGCTGCAACTGCAGGCGGCGCAGGCGTTCCTGGGCGAGACTGGCAGCCTTGGAACCCGGATACTTGGTGGTAACGCTCTTCAACGTCGCCTTGCCGGCGTCAGTCTGCTTCTGTTCGAGCTGCGTGTAGCCCAGCTTGAGCATGGCGTCGGGTGCCTTTTCGCTCTGCGGGAACTGACTGAGCAGGCGCTGGAACGCCTCCTGCGCCACCGGGTAGTTCATGGTGACGTAGTACGACTCGCCCAGCCAGTAGTAGGCGTTGGGCAGCAGCGGACTGTCCGGGTACTGCTGGATGAAGCTACGGAAACCGCGCGACGCGGTGACGTAATCGCCCGCGCGCAACGACTTGAAGGCTTCGTCGTAGGCCGCCTGCGCACCTGCCGCATTGGCCGGTGCCGCAGCACCCTTGCCGGCAGCAGCCGCGTTCGCCGCGACGCCTGCAGTGGCCTTGCTTGCCTTGCCCGCATCCGCCGCCGGCTGTGCGGCAGCCGGGGCCGCGCCAGCCTGAGGCTGAGTGGCATTGCCGGCATTGTTGCCGTTGTTGGCCGCATTAGCTGGATTGCCCGCTGCAGCACCGGCGCCGCCTTCGAGGCGGCCCAGGCGCGAATCGAGATCCACGTACTGCGCCTTGTTCTTGTCGTTCGCCTCCTGCAACTGATGCTGGAGCTCTTCGATCTGCCCCTGCATCTGCTGCAACTGCGACTGCAGCCCCTGCACCTGGTTCACCAGGGTGGTGCCGCCTTGATTCTGGTTCTGCGCTTGCTGCTCCAGCCGCGATACGCGGTCGGCCAAGCTCAAGCGGGAATCCTGTGCCAGTGCCGGGACAGCAAAAAGCATGGCGGACGCGAACGCGCCCGCCATGCTCATCCTGGCTGTAAAGCTGTTAGCCAGTTGCTTCTTCATTACTTCGCCGTGTAGACGATCTCGACGCGACGGTTCTTGCTCCAGCAGTCTTCGTTGTGCTCACGGCACACCGGCTTTTCCTTGCCGTACGAGATCACGTTGATCTGGCTGGCCGAGCCGCCGTTCGACTGCAGGGCGCTGGACACGGCGTTGCCGCGGCGCTCGCCGAGGCCGAGGTTGTACTCGCGGGTGCCGCGCTCGTCAGCATTGCCTTCCAGGCGGATCTGCGCCATCGGGCGATCCTGCAGGTACTTGGCGTGGCACGCCATGATCTGCTGGAACTCCGGCTTGATTTCATCCTTGTCGAAGTCGAAGTACACGACGCGCTGACGCAGGCAAGCGTCGGTGTCGAGATCAGCCGGGGTGTACTTGTTGGAGGTCGCCGGAGCGGTGGTCACCGGGGTCTGCTCCGGAGCCGGCTGCGGCTTGACTTCCTGCTTCTTCGAGCATGCGGCCGCGCCAACGCAGAGCAGGGCGACCAGGGCGACGCGAACGGTCTTATTCATGGTGGACGTTCCTTCAAACAGGTTTGAGTTCCGACAGTCAATAAATGATTGCGGTTTCGGGACAGTGTTCGCCGGTGAACCGGCTGTTATTTTGACATTTTGCTGCCGACGGTGCGCTGTCTCGCAACCGCCTGGCCCACCGACCGCGACGGATTGCCGCAGCCAGCAAGCGGTTTGACCCAGCGTGTCGTTGGAGGCTTCACGCCCGGGTCACGTCGTCGTGACGCTTTCGCCCCACGACATCAACTGTTTAACGCTGACGATAAGGACCCCAGGCCGGCTCGCGGACGTCGCCATCGGCGAGCACCAGACGCTGCCGCACCAGGCCGTCGGCCGACACGGCGTACAGCACGCCACGGCGGCCTTCGGAGGCGGCATACAGCAGCATGCTCGCGTTGGGCGCGAAACTCGGGGTTTCGTCGATCGGACCCGGCGAGATGAAGCGCACCTGCCCACCCAGACTGCGATCCATAATAGCAATACGATACACGTTCCCGTTGCCCTGCACCATCGCGATCTGCTTGCCGTCATAGCTGATCGAGGCGTTGGCGTTGAACTGGCCCTGGAACGTGATGCGCTCAGCCGAACCGCCACTGGCCGGCATCTGGTAGAGCTGCGGGCGACCGGAGCGATCGGAGGTGAAGATGATGCTCTGGCCGTCCGGGGTCCAACGCGGCTCGGTGTCGATGGCCAGGTTGTTGGTCAGGCGGGTCTCCTGGCGGGAGGCCACGTCCATCACGTAGATCTCGGGGTTGCCCTGATAGGACAGGGCCAGGGCGAGCTTGCTGCCGTCCGGCGACCAGTTCGGCGCACCATTGATGCCCTTGGCGCGGGCCGAAATCAGCTGACGCGAACCGGTGGTGATGTCCTGCACGTAGATGGCCGAGTTGCCGCTCTCGAAGGACACATAGGCGATCTTGCGACCATCCGGTGACCACGACGGCGACAGCAACGACTCACGCGAGCGAGCCACGACCTGCGGGTTGTAGCCATCCGAATCGGCCACGATCAGCGAGTAGGTGGTGTTGTTACCCAGGCCCACCGCGGTGATATAGGCGATGCGGGTCCAGAACGCGCCGCGTACGCCGGTGATTTTTTCGTAGATGGCATCGGCGATCTGGTGGGCCACGCCGCGCAGGTCGCCGGCCGGGGCGGTGTACGCCTGGGCGAGCAGGCTCTGCTGCTTGTTGACGTCCCACAGCTCGTATTCCACGCGCAGCATGCCGCCACCGGCGTCGCTGACGCGGCCGACGGTGATGTAGTCCTGCTTGAGCAGGCGCCAGGTGGCGAAATTGATATCCGAGCCCTTGGACGGGTTCTCGACGATTTCACTCTTGGCCAGCGAGCGGAATTTGCCCGAGCGATTGAAGTCGTTGCGGATCACGTCGGCCAGGTCGGTCGGCAGCGGTGCGCCGCCGGCCTGAGCAAATGGCACCACGGCGATCGGGGTGGCCGTTTTCAGGCCGCCGACGATGTCCACGTTGAGCGACTGGGCTGCTACCGGGCCGGCAAACAGCGCGACCACAAAAAGCAGAACGAGGGAGAGGCTAGAGCTCAGTTTGCGCATGGGATCCATCACTGCGGCCTGAAGGTGAAATCAATTTGGCGCTGGAACACGCTCTCGAAGCCCTTGTAGGGCAACGGTTGGGCGCGCAACACGGCGTTTTCGATGGAGCGTTTGCCGGCTTCGTCGTACGGACAGCTGGAGTCGACCTTGGCACTCATCACGTCGCCGCCCGGCAGCTGCACGATATGCACGATGCACGGCGTGTTCGGCATGTTATCCGGGCGAAGCCAATTCTGCGTGACCGCGTTCTGAATCGCCGCCAAATACTGGGCCAGCAAGCCGGCATCCGGACCGTTCTGGCCGGTCTGGCGCTGGTTGGCCCGCGGCACGTTCTCCATGCCGTCGTCCTTGGCGTTCTGCAGGTCCTGCATCTGTTGCTTGGCCTGATTGGCCTTGCTTTGAGCCTGTTTGACCGACTTGTCGGCCGCATCCATCTTGGCGAACAGCTCGTCGACCTTCTTCTGTTCTTCCAGCTTGTGCTTGGCCGCCTGGGCGTCCAACTCGGCCGCGCGCTGCTTCTGCTTCTCTTCCTGCTCGCGCTTGGCGTCTTCGGCCTTCTGGGCCGCGTCGGCCACTACCTTCTCCTGATCCTTGACGTCCGGGTGTTCCGGCGGAGGCGGCAGGGTCTTGATCTTGGGTGTTTCCACCGAGGGCGGCGGCGGCACGCTCGGTGGCGGCGGCACGGTGGCCGGGGTCGGCTTGGCCGGGGCGGCCTTCGGCGGCGGCGCGCCGGTGGGGCCAACCAGAGTGGCCTCGATCACCTCACCCGCTAACTGGATCGGCTTGGCGCAGGTGATCGGGTTCCAGCTCGCCGGCAAGTGCAGCGTCTCGAACATGCTCTCGTAGAACGAGCACGGAATCACCGCGAGGGCCAGAAAGCCCACGATGCCCAAGTGAAGAATGGCGGAGAGTACGACAGCCTTGGACGTACCCTTGGGGGAGTCGGCCCTCATTTCTTGTTGCTCGACTCCGGCGCGCTCATCAGGCCGACCTTGGAGACGCCGGCCTGCTGCAGATCGGCCAGCACCTGGTAGACACCGTCGTACTTGCCATCACGGTCGCCGGCCACAAGCACGCTCACGTCCGGGTTGGCCTTTACGAAGGCGCCGACCTTGGTCTTCATGGTGTCCACGTCCACCGGCTGGCGCTTGTCCGTGCCCAGGGTCAGGAACAGCTGGCCGTGCTGGTCGACCACCACGATCACTGGGTCCTTCTTGTCCTGCAACGACTTGGCGTTGGCCTGCGGCAGGTTGATGTCGACGTTCTTGTTGATCATGGGCGCGGTGACCATGAAGATGATCAGCAGCACCAGCATCACGTCGATGTAGGGAACGACGTTGATCTCCGATTTGAGCTTGAAGCGCTTGTGGCGCGCTGAGCTACGCATGGATCAGTGCCCCGCCTCGTCGGACTGGATCTGGCGCTGCAGGACGGAGGAGAACTCCTCCTGGAACACCTCGTAGCGGGACGCCACGCGCTCGACCTTGTTGGCGAAACGGTTGTACGCCCACACCGCCGGGATGGCGGCGAACAGGCCCATGGCCGTGGCGATCAGCGCTTCGGAAATGTGCGGAGCGACCACGGCGATGGTCACGTCCTTCATTTCGCCCAGGCCCTGGAAGGCGCCCATGATGCCGATGACGGTGCCGAACAGGCCAACGTACGGACTGATCGAGCCCACGTTGGCGAGGAACTCCAGGTTGCGCTCCAGGCGACCGATCTCGCGGGTGCCGGCCACGCGCATGGCGCGCTCGGAACCTTCGATGACGATGCGCATGTCATGCACGCGGCGCTGGCGCTGGCGGACGAATTCACGGAAGCCCGACTCGAACACGTTCTCCATGCCGCCGTTGTCGCCGTTGCGGTTGCTCACCTCGCGGAACAGCTGGGCAAGGTCGGCGCCGGACCAGAAACGCTCCTCGAAGTTCTCGGCCTCTTCCATCGCGGCCTTCAACTGGGAGACCTTGCGAATGATGATCACCCAGGAGAGGAACGAGAGCACCAGCAGCACCAGCATCACGAACTGCACCAGGATGCTCGCATCCGCGATCAGCTTGAAAATGTTCACTCCACCGTTCATTGCTCGAAGGTTCTCCAGCGCACGTACTGATATTGAATTAGGGGGAAAGGCCGGGGATGAAATCGGCCGGAATCTGCACCGGACGCATGCGGCGGACATCGACGCACGCCACGCGCACCTTCGCGCGAATCAGCTCCGCGCCGTCCGCCCGGCGGATCGTCTGGGCGAAAAGGATACTGGCTGCGCGCCGTTCTTTGACTTCCACGCTTACGGACAGTTCATCATCCAGCAGGGCCGCCTTGAGGAAATCGATCTGCATTTCCCGGACCAGGAAGGCCAGCCCGGTGGTTTCCTTGTAGCTGGACTGGCTGATGCCCATGGCCCGCAGCCACTCGCTGCGGGCCCGTTCCATGAAACGCAGGTAGCTGGCGTGGTAGACCACCCCGCCAGCGTCGGTATCTTCCCAATAGACGCGCACCGGCCACTGGAACGGCTCGGTGGCGGGGCCTTGCGAGAGCTCAGACATCGGCGTTATCGGCTGTAAAGAGGTCGGCAGGGGCGGGCTGGCGCTGCGGCGGGGTCAGGCCCAGGTGGCGCCAGGCCTTGGCGCTGGCCATGCGGCCCCGGGCGGTACGCACCAGGAAACCCTGCTGGATCAGGTAGGGCTCGACCACGTCTTCCAGGGTGCCCCGATCCTCGCTGAGCGCGGCGGCCAGGGATTCCACGCCCACCGGACCGCCGTCGAAGTTCTCGATGATGGTGCCCAGCAGGCGGCGATCGAGCTCGTCGAAGCCCTCGGCGTCCACCTTGAGCATGTCCATGGCGGCACGCGCGGCCTCGCGGGTGATCTCGCCGCCGGCGCGCACTTCGGCGTAATCGCGCACGCGGCGCAGCAGGCGATTGGCGATACGCGGCGTGCCACGGGCGCGACGGGCGATTTCCTGCGCCCCTTCCGGTTCGCAGGCAATGCCCAGGATGCGCGCCGAGCGCCGCACGATGGCCGTGAGCTCGTCGGGCGTATAGAACTCCAGACGCTGCACGATGCCGAAGCGGTCGCGCAGCGGCGCGGTGAGCAGGCCGGCGCGCGTGGTGGCACCGATCAGGGTGAACGGCGGCAGGTCCAGCTTGATCGAGCGGGCGGCGGGGCCTTCGCCGATCATGATGTCGATCTGGAAGTCTTCCATCGCCGGGTAGAGCACTTCTTCCACCACGGGCGAAAGACGATGGATCTCGTCCACGAACAATACGTCGTGCGGTTCGAGGTTGGTCAGCAAGGCAGCCAGATCCCCAGCCCGCTCCAGCACCGGGCCAGAGGTGGAGCGCACGTTCACGCCAAGCTCGTTGGCGATGACATGGCTAAGAGTGGTCTTGCCCAGGCCCGGCGGCCCGAAGATCAGCACGTGATCGAGCGCACCGCCACGCTTCTTGGCCGCCTCGATGTAAATGGAGAGCTGCTCGCGCACCGCCTGCTGGCCCAGGTATTCGGCCAGCCGCTTGGGACGGATGGAAGCCTCCAGGGCCTCGTCGTCCATATGGGCTGCGGCGGTCACGATGCGGTGTTCGGTCATGGGCCAAATTATGGCAGACCCGGATGACGCCGGCTTTAAAAATCCCCACCCATACGGCCATCCGCGTGCAGAAAGGGCGCCTTGCGGCGCCCTTCAGAGTCAGATTTCGACTTGGGCACCCAGCTCGATCAGACGATTGCCGGGGATCTGGAAAAACGCCGTGGCCGGCAACGCATTGCGGGCCATGAAGGCGAACAGCTTATCGCGCCACAGCGCCATACCTGGCCGCTTGGCGTCGGCAATGATGGTTTCGCGCGACAAGAAGAACGTCGTATCCATCATGTCGAACGGCAAGCCGGACTTGGAGCACTTGGACAGGGCCATGGGGATGTTGGGGTCCTCCGCGAAACCGAAGCGCAGCGCCAAGCCGTAGAAATTACCGCCCATCTCGGTGATGTCGATGCGTTCGCTGGCGTCGGCGGTCGGCGTTTCCAGCATTTCCACCGTCAGCAGCACGTTGCGCTCATGCAGCACCTTGTTGTGCTTGAGGTTGTGCAGCAATGCATGGGGCACCGCATGCTGGTTTGCGGTGAGGAACACCGCCGTACCCGGCACGCGCAGCGGCGGATGCTCGGCGATGTTTTCGATGAAGGGCTCCAGCGCCAGGCCGGACTGCTTGATCTCGCGCACCACCAGCTCGCGGCCACGACGCCAGGTGGTCATCACGATGAACACGCCCACGCCCAGCACCAGCGGGAACCAGCCGCCGTATTCGATCTTGATCAGGTTGGCGCCCAGGAACGACAGGTCGATGGTCAGTAGGAACAGGCCCGCCGCGATAACCGCGAGACGGCTCCAACCCCATTGGCGACGTGCCACGATCAAGGCGAGGATGGTGGTGATCGTCATGGTGCCGGTCACGGCGATACCGTAGGCCGCGCTCAGGTTGTCCGAGCTGCGGAAGCCCAACACCGCCATTAGCACCATCACCAACAGGAAATTGTTGACCCACGGCACGAAGATCTGGCCCGACATCTCGCGCGAGGTATGCACCACGGGCATGCGCATGGAGTAACCCAGCGACATGGCTTCGCGCGTCATCGAGAAGGCACCGGAGATCACCGCCTGCGAAGCGATGACGGTAGCCACGGTGGCCAGACCGATCATCGGATATAGCAGCGGCTCGGGAATGAGCTTGAAGAACGGACTGTCGATGGCTTCCGGATGGTCGAGTAGCAACGCACCCTGGCCAAAATAGTTCAGCACCAGTGCCGGCAGCACGAAGCTGAACCAGGCGAGGCGAATCGGACGCTTGCCGAAATGCCCCATGTCCGCGTACAGCGCCTCGGCGCCGGTCAGCGCCAGCACCACGCCACCCAGCGCGATGAAGGCCTGCATGCCATGGGTAAAGAAGAACTTCACGCCGTACATCGGGTTCAGCGCCAACAGGACATGCGGATTGTGTAGCACCATGCGCGCGCCGAGCAGCGCGATGACGATGAACCACACCACCATCACCGGCCCGAACAGCTTGCCCACGCGCTCGGTGCCGTGGCGTTGAAGGGTGAACAGCAGGAACAGGATGACGGCAGTAATCGGCACCACCCAGTGCTCCAGATTTGGCGCAGCGACCTTTACGCCTTCCACGGCCGAGAGCACTGAAATGGCCGGCGTGATCACACCGTCGCCATAGAACAGCGCAGCGCCAAAGATACCGATGATGGCCAGCAGCCAGCGCTGACGCGCATCGCCGCGCACGCTGCGCAGGGCCAGCGCGAGCAGCGCCATGATGCCGCCCTCACCTTTGTTGTCGGCGCGCATGATGAACACCACGTACTTGAGCGACACCACGATGATCTGCGCCCAGAAGATCAGCGAGAGCACACCGAAAATACTCTCTGGCGTGGGCTTCATGCCGTCATGGCTGAGCGTGGTCTGCAAGGTATACAGCGGGCTCGTGCCGATGTCGCCGTACACCACGCCAATGGCGCCGAGTGCGAGGGCGGCCAGGCGTTTCTTGGCGTCGGCGTCGGAGAGGCCGTGGCTGGAATCCGGAGTCACGTGTCAGTTCCCTAATGCGGCGCGCAGCGCCTTGCGGATGATCGATTCGGCCGTATCACCTTCGGCGGCGACCTTTTGCACCAGACGGGTGACCTCCGCCGGCTTGTAGCCCAGTTGCTGCAGCGCCACGGTGGCTTCGCCAGCCGGATCGAGCGGCGCGGCATTGGGCTGGTTGCCTGCGCCCGGCAAGCTCACGGCCAGGCCGTCCACGCGATCGCGCAGCTCCACCACCATGCGCTCGGCCGTTTTCTTGCCGATGCCGGGGATCTTGGTGAGTGCGACCACGTCAGCGGCCTGCACCAGTCGCGCAAAATCGTTGGTGGACACGCCCGATAGCACGGCCAGCGCAATCTTGGCGCCGATGCCACTGACCTTCTGCAGATTACGGAACAGCGTGCGCTCGGCCTCGTGCAGAAAGCCGTACAGCGCCACGCTGTCTTCCTTCACCGCATAGTGGGTGAGCAGGGTGACTTCCTTGCCGGTGGCAGGTAGGTCATAGATGGTGGACATCGGGGCTTCGAGTTCGTAACCCACACCGCCTACTTCCACCATCAGCCACGGCGGCTGCTTGGAAACGAGCGTGCCGCGAAGACGACCGATCATCAGCGACGCCTCCAGGCCGTGCGCGGAATACCCACGCGCGCCAGGCTGGCGCGGGTATGCGCATGGGTGACGGCAATGGCGAGCGCATCTGCCGCGTCGGCCTGCAAGGGCCCCTTGAGTCCGAGCAGGACACCGATCATGTGTTGTACCTGGGTCTTGTCACCGCGGCCGCTGCCGACCACCGACTGTTTGACTTCCGTCGCCGCGTACTCGTGCACCGCGATCCCCTGACTGACAACCGCACAGATCGCGGCGCCCCTCGCCTGCCCCAGCTTCAACGCCGAGTCGGCATTGCGCGCCATGAACACGCGCTCCACGCCACACTCATCCGGCCGATGCTCGATGATGATGGCACACAGCTCGTCAAAGATGCGTTTCAAGCGCAGGGGAAAGGTGGCCTCGCCGGCTACCGCCAGCGCGCCATGGAAAACGTGGGACAGCTTGCCACGGGCGTCGACATCGATGATGCCGACACCGGTGCGCTGGCTGCCCGGATCGATGCCGATGATGCGAGTCATGGACGAAGCATCGTCACGGGCCGATACGGCCGCGCGAACTTAGCCGGCGGCCTCGGCCGGCAGCAGCGCGTTGTGCGAGACCTCGCTGACGTCGTCGAGCGCGTCGAGCTTTTCCAGCAGATCCTGCAGCGACTCCAGTGCCTCGGCGGGCACCGGCACGCGATTGGCCGGGCGCATGCCTACGCCGGCATGCTGCGCGTTGAGACCTGCGGCGGCCAGTGCATGCTGCACGGCCTCGAAGTTCTCCGGCGCGCACACGACGGTGCTTTCGCCGTTTTCGTTCACCACGTCATCGGCGCCGGCTTCCAGTGCGGCTTCCAGCACCTTTTCCTCGGCCGCTTCGTCGCCGCCGGTGGGGAATACCAGCTCGCCCACGCGGGCAAACTGGAAAGCCACTGAGCCAGAGGTGCCCAGGTTGCCGCCATGCTTGGTCAGCGCGTGACGCACATCAGCCACGGTGCGGGTGGGGTTGTCGGTGAAGCAGTCGATGATCAGCGCGACGCCGCCCGGGCCGTAGCCCTCGTAGCGCAGTTCTTCCATCGCCGCGCCGCCATCGGCGCCCGAGCCGCGCTTGATGGCGCGCTCGATGGTGTCCTTGGGCATGTTGGCTGACAGGGCCTTGTCCACGGCCGAACGCAGGCGCGGATTGAGCCCGGGGTCGGGCACGCCGGCGCGCGTGGCGACAGTGATTTCGCGGATCAGCTTGGTGAACACCTTGGCGCGCTTGGCGTCTTCGGCGTTCTTGCGACCTTCGATGGACGGGCCTCTACCCATGGCACTTCCTGCAATGCTGGTGAACGAACAGAACGCGAATTCTATCCTTTCGCGGCTGCGGGCAGGCAAGCCACCCCGTCAAACGGTGCCCGTACTCAGGTCGGGACGTGCCCGAAATGGCCATGCTGGAGGAATTCGGTGACCTGTCGCGAGGCATCCTGCGAGAACAGCAGGCCAGTGTGATTGGTCTCGACCACACAGTGGTCGGCGATGCCTGGCAGGTGGGTTTCGTCCACGGTGACGGTGCCATCGTGGTCGCCGTCGAACTGGCCCAGTACGGCGCCCAGGCCCAACGGCAAGCGGCCGGCCACCACGCCAACCTGGCGCGGGCCGTCCCAGCGCTCGAATCCGTATTCGAGCAAGGCGCGGTTGTGTCCCAACAACACTTCGCCACCACGGCCGATGCCGGCAAAGCGGCGCGCCGCGGCGCTGCCCTTCAAGGGAGAGCCCAGGCAAACGATACGCCCGGGCGGCAGATCGATTTGGTCCATGCAGGCTTCCAACGCCAGTAGTCCGCCCAGGCTATGCCCCACCAGATGCACCTGGCCTGCTTCATCGCCCAACACACGCATGCGCGCTGCCAGCCGCTCCAGGATGCTCTCCTGGGTGGCCGCCACGCTCATGTAATCGAAGCGGTGCACGCGAAAGCCCGCTTCCATCATTCGCCGATGCAGCATGAGCAGCGCAAAACCGCGCATCCACAGGCCATGCAGCAAAATGATGTGGTCGGTCATGCGGGGCTCGGCGTGGGGAAAGTCAGCCATTGGACGGTCAAGATAGGCCGGTTGGTTCCCCAGGAACAAACCGGCCGGTCACAAAAACCGCACCATCGGCTGCGCCGCCTGTTCACGATCTGGGCGCCGTCCGCGCCAGAGTCGCCAACAAAGCCTCTTAGCCCTGGGCCTTTTCCGCCGCGGCCACGCGCACATGCAGCTCCTTGAGCTGCGGCTCGGACACCACCGACGGGGCGTCGGTCATAAGGTCCTGGGCGCTGGTGGTCTTGGGGAAGGCGATCACATCGCGAATGGACTCGGTGCCCGCCATCAGCGCCGCGATGCGGTCGATGCCGAAGGCCAGGCCACCGTGCGGCGGCGCGCCGAACTTCAGCGCCTTGAGCAGGAAGCCGAACTTGAGCTCGGCCTCGTCCGGGGTAATGCCCAGCAGGTCGAATACGGTGCTCTGCATGTCCGGGCGGTGGATACGGATGGAGCCGCCCCCAATCTCGTTGCCGTTGAGCACCATGTCGTAGCCACGACTGACCGCATTGGCGGCATTGGCACGCAAATCGGCGATGTCGTCCACCTTGGGCGCGGTGAATGGGTGGTGCAGCGCCACGAAGCGCTGCTCCTCCTCGTCGTATTCGAACATCGGGAAGTCGGTGACCCACAGCGGCTTCCAGCTGTTTTCGACCAGGCCGCGATCCTTGCCCACCTTCAAGCGCAGCGCGCCCATGAAGTCGGTGACCACCTTCCATTTGCCCGCGCCAAAGAACACCATGTCGCCGCTCTGGGCGCCGGTGGCCTTGAGCACACCTTCCAGCGCCTGATCGTCGAGGAACTTGGCCACGGGCGAGTTGATGCCCTCGCGACCCTTAGCCAGGTCATCCACGCGCAGCCAGGCCAGGCCCTTGGCACCGTACTTGCCCACGAACTCGGTGAGCAGATCGATTTCCTTGCGGGTCAGCGTGGCGCCGCCCGGCACGCGCAGCGCGGCCACGCGGCCACCGGCGTCGTTGGCCGGCTCGGCGAATACCTTGAATTCGACGTGCTTGACCGCTTCGGCGATGTCCACCAGCTCCAGCGCGATGCGCAGGTCCGGCTTGTCCGAGCCAAAGCGACGCATGGCTTCGGCCCAGGTCATGCGCGGGAAGCTGGCGTCCAGCTCGACGTTCTGCACTTCCTTGAACACGTGGCGGATGAGTTCCTCCACGAAGTCCTGCACGTCCTTTTCTTCGACAAAGGCGAACTCAAGGTCGAGCTGCGTGAACTCAGGCTGGCGATCGGCGCGAAGGTCTTCATCGCGGAAGCAGCGGGCGATCTGATAGTAGCGATCGAAGCCGGCCATCATCAGGATCTGCTTGAACAGCTGCGGCGACTGCGGCAGCGCGTAGAACTGGCCCGGATGCACGCGGCTGGGCACGAGGTAGTCGCGCGCGCCTTCGGGCGTGGCCTTGGTGAGGATGGGCGTTTCGATGTCCTGGAAGCCGCGCGCGTCGAGGTAACGGCGCAGCGCCTGCACCAGCTTGATGCGCGTGCGCATCATGCGCTGCATCTCGGGGCGACGCAGGTCGAGGTAGCGGTAGGTCATCCGCATGTCCTCGTTGGGGTTCTCGTGCAGCGCGAAGGGCAGATCCTTGGCGGCGTTGAGAATCTCGACCTTGTCGGCCAGCAGCTCCACCGTGCCGGTGCGCAGCTTGTCGTTCACCGACAGGCGCTTGCGGATGGTGCCGGTGACGCGCAGGCAGTATTCGTTGCCGATCTCGCCGGCCACGGCGAACGCCTCGGCGTTCTCGCGCTCCACCACCACCTGGGCGATGCCCTCATGATCACGCAGGTCGACGAAGGCCACGTGGCTCTGCAGGCGGAGGGTGTTGACCCAGCCGCAAAGGGTGACGGTCTGACCGACCAGTGCCTCATCGATGAGGCCGCAGTAATGCGTGCGCATGCGCTTGGAACTCCGGGCCGCCTGGGCGGCGAGATGCGTGGACAAGACTGCGAATGTTAACACCGGCGCGCTGGCCGGCGGGCGACGCCGCGCGCCCGGAGGGGCGACGCGGCGTTCGGAAGGCCCGGATTACCAGCGGCGATCCACCGAGAAGAGCCCTCGGCAGCCGCGGTCCACCCATACGCCAGCCCGGTTCCAGCCCCAGCTGTAGCCCTCCTCACAGGGGGAGCCGGAAAGCTGACGGAGCAAGCGCACTCGACCGCGTCCACCCACGTCCACCTGGCAGAACTGGTAGCGTTTGTCGCCGCTCTCGCACTGGAAGCGGATTTCACGATCCCAGTCCGGGCCCGGGCGCCATCCACCGCCACCCTGCCAGCGACCGTCGTCGTCGCCGCGACCTCCATTCCAGCCGCCGCCACGCCCCATTTCCACGAACTGGCCACGGCAACCACGGTCTACCCACAGGCCACCGCGATCCACGCCCCAGGACTGGCCGCGTACGCACGGGCTGTTGGATTCCTGTCTGATCAATTCGGCATCGCGCCAGGGCACCTGGCACCGGCTGAAGCGCCCGTCGTCGCTGCCGCAGCGGATCACATCGCGGCCCTGCGCGTGCGCCGCCGGCGCCGAAGTACCCATCAGGCCGATGAGCACACCGGCCACCACGCCCAACCACCCTGTTCCGTTCCGCATCATGTGAGCGCTCCTGTCTGTCGGTGCGACACGCTAGCGAGTGCAGGCTCAACGGCGTTTGAATATCTTGCGACAGCTTCGTAGAAACCTGCATGCCGGCTACCCGGCATTCAGGCTGCCCGATGCACTCAGCTCTCGCTGCCTGTACCCGAGGAGGAAGTCGTGGACGTGGAAGGCGTGCTGGAAGGCGTGCTGGAAGTCGACCCCGCATCCCCGGCCAGGTTGCGCTTCTTGTCGCCGTCCTTCTTGAAGTCGGTTTCGTACCAGCCGCTGCCGGCCAGGCGGAAGCCCGGCGCACTCAGGCGGCGTTTGACCTCCGCCACGTCACAGGCAGGGCAAACGGTCGGATCGGGGTCGGACAGCTTCTGCAGGCGGTCGAAGCGATGTCCGCAACTGCTGCATTCGAATTCATAGATAGGCATGGGTGCTCCGCAGATCAGTGCCGCCCCGAGTGATCGCGAATGGCTACGCAGGAGGTCGGCAGCTCTCCATTATCGAGGCAAGGGCGCCAATTTCAACGATCTGGGCGCTCCGTCCGGCGGCCTCGGTCAGGCGTGCGCGGCCAGCACCACGAGTACCGCCGCCTCGACCAGTTCCGCCAGCGCACCGCAGGTGTCGCCGGTCATGCCGCCCAGCCGGTGCATGCAGGCCGCACGCCAGAGTAAAAACACCACCAGCGATGCCAGGCCGGCACGCAGACCCCAAGCGCCCATCCATGCCGCCAACGCTCCGACCAACAACAAACTCGCACCGCAGGCCCATCGCGACGTGCCGGCCAGCGCGCTACCGATGCCGCCAGGACGCACATACGGAGTCACCATAAAGGCCGCCGTGAGCGCGGAACGCCCAAGCAGGGGCGCCAGCCACAACGCGGGGGTAGGCGGGGCAAGGCTCGCCAGCGCGGCGAACTTCAGCAATAGCAGCAACATCACCGCCGCGACACCGGCGGGGCCACTGCGCGGATCTTTCATGATGCTGAGCGTGCGTTCGCGGTCGCCCAAGCCACCAACCCATGCGTCGGCACTGTCGGCCAGCCCATCCAGGTGCAAGCCGCCGGTAAGGAGCACCCAGGCCACCAACACGAGCGCGGCTGCCAGCAGCGGCGGCAGCGGCGCGATCAACCACCCCAGACCGTACAACAGGCCCCCGAGCAGCAGGCCGACGAGCGGATACCACGGCAATGGCGACGTTGGCCCCACGCTCGAATCGAAAACCCGTGCGGGCACCGGGATCCGGGTGAGAAACCCGATGGCGGCAAGCAGACTGCGCATCAGGCCCGAACCAGCCCCGTATCGGACCGGGTCCAATTGAGCGGGTGCAGCGAGGCGTGCGGCACGTCGATGTTGGCCATCTCACCGAAATCCCTGCGCTCGGCCTCGCATCGCAATAGGCGGATCGCGCCGCCATGGGTAACCACCAGTACCCGGTGCGACTGCGCCTCGACCGCTACGTCGTCCAGCGCATCGCACAAGCGTCGACGAAACGCCGCGAACGGCTCACCGCCGGGTGGCGGCCAATGAACCGGGTCGGCCCAGAAGCGAGCCAGCATGTCGCCCTGTTCGTCCGCGATCCGCTCGATGGGTACGCCTTGCCAGTCACCGAAGTGATACTCGGCCAGGCGCTTGTCCACACGTATGGGTATGCGCCGCGCCGTAGCCAGCTCATGCGCGAATTCGGCGCAACGCCGCAGCGGCGAGGTCACCACGCGCTCCCAAGCACGCCCAAAGATGGCAGCCCGCAACTGGGTCCATCCCAGGGGGCTGAGGCTATCGTCCAGTTGGCCGCGATAGCTGCGTTCGCCGGTATCGCCGTGTCGCAGCAGGTCAATGCTCACTTGACGCTCGCTCATGCGGCGGACACTCCCGCCTGCGCAAACGTCGCCATGCGTGCGTGCAATTCGCACGCCAATCGCATCAACGGCACGGCGCTTGCCGCGCCACTGCCTTCGCCCAGGCGCAAGCCGAGATCCAACAACGGATCGGCATCCAGGGCGGCCAGCAAACGTGCGTGCCCGCGTTCACGCGAGCGGTGCGCAAAGAACATCCACGCGCGGCACCCTGGGTTGATGCGCACTGCCGCCAGCGCCGCTGCCGTGGTGATGAAACCATCGATCAGCACAGGCACACCGCGCTGTGCAGCGACGATGTAAGCGCCGCACAAAGCCGCGATCTCGAAACCGCCGACGCGCGCCAGCCATGCCAGGGCATCGTCGTCGTTGGGGTAGCGCGTTAGCGCGCGTTCAATCACCGCGGCCTTGCGTTCGATGCCGGCGGCGTCCAGGCCCGTGCCCGCGCCAGCCAGCGCATAGGGCGACTCGCGCAGCAGTCCGCAAGCCAGCGCTGCCGCCGAGGTGGTGTTGGCAATGCCCATCTCGCCGCCGACGAACAATTGCGCGCCCGCATCGAAGGCCGCTTCGGCGCTGTGTGCGCCTGCACGCAGGGCGGCCTCCAGCTGTGCGCGATCCATGGCCGGCCGTTCGCAGAAATTATGGGTTTGCGGAGCGATGATGGCGCGCCGCACATGTGGCAATTCACCCGGGTCGTTCACGGTACCCAGGTTCACCACTTCCAGCATGGCACCCAGCGTGCGCGCCAATACACTGATGGCGGCGCCACCGTTGGCGAAGTTGCGCACCATTTCCCCGGTGACCACCTGCGGAAACGCGGACACGCCTTCGGCCGCCACGCCATGATCGCCGGCGAACACGCTGATCCACACCTGCTGCGCCGAGGGCAACGGCTTGTGCTGCATACCAGCCAGTCGAATGGCGAGGGTCTCCAGCGTGCCCAGCGAGCCCGGCGGCTTGGTCAATTGCCCCTGATGTTCACGCGCGCGCTCCCTGCTCTCTTCATGGATGGAAAAACACGGTTCCCGCAGCCAGTCATGGCTCATGTAGTGCTTCCCTCAGGGATGTTTCGATTCGTTCTTGAGTGTGAGCGGCAAGCCGGCGGCCACGAACAACACGCGTTCGCAGTGCACAGCCAACGCCTGATGCAGGCGCCCGGCTTCGTCGACGAAGCGCCGCGTGAGTTCGCCTAACGGCACAACACCGAGGCCCACCTCGTTGCTCACCAGCAGCACTTGTCCGGTCAGTGTCGGCAACGCAGTCAGCAAGGCATCGCGTTCGTGTTCGAAGCGCGCGTCGTCACCAGCCCCCAGCAAGTTGCTCAGCCACAGGGTGAGGCAATCGACCAACACGCAATGTCCAGGCCGGGCATGCGCGTGCAATGCCTCCGCCAAAGCGAGCGGCTCTTCCACGCATTCCCAATACGACGGGCGGCCCGCACGATGGTGGGCGATGCGCGCGGCCATCTCCGCGTCGTGCGCCTGCGCAGTGGCGATGTAGGTGACCGGGTGGCCGGATTCGTGAGCCAGGCGTTCGGCCAGCGCACTCTTTCCCGAGCGCGCCCCACCGAGTATCAGGCAACGCATGGATGGCCTCCATCCAGCAGCAGGTGGCGCAGCGCGGCGGTGTCCAGATGCGTTTCCACGGCGTCGGCCAGTCGCTCGATGCTCGTTTCGCGCAACGCTTGCATGTCCAGCGGTGCAGCCCCGTCCAAACCTGCCCACGCGAGCACCGCCGCGAGCGCCTCGGGCTCATCGAACAGACCGTGCAGATAGGTGCCGAGAATTTGCCCGTCGTCCGAAAGCGCACCGTCGACGGCACCGCCGTCCAACAGGCACGATGACCGTGCAAGCGCCTCGCCCCGGCTCACGCCGCAATGGATTTCGTAGCCGCTCACGCGCGCCCCTCCCAGGACCAACTTCCCTTCCACGCGGCGCAATTGCTTGCGCGCCTCCAGCGTGGTCTCCAATGCCAGCCAACCCAGTCCGTCGCTCGAGCCCGGCTCACCCTCGATGCCCTGGCGATCATGCACGAAGCGGCCCAGCATCTGGAAGCCACCGCAGATACCGATCACCTTGCCGCCATAGCGCAGGTGCCGCGCCATCGCCTGGTCCCATCCATGGGTACGCAACCATGCCAGATCGGCTCGTGTCGACTTGGAGCCGGGCAGCACCATGAGATCGCACGGCGGCGGCGCCTCGCCGGGGCCCACAAAGCGGAAATCCACCTCGGGGTGTGCGCGAAGCGCATCGAAATCGTTGTGATTGCTGATGCGAGGCAGCGCCGGTGCGACCGCGCGCAAACGGGCACTTTCCTTTCGTGGCGCCTCGCGCGGCAGGGCATCTTCGGCTTCGAGTTGCAGGCCATGCAGATAGGGCAACACACCGAGCACCGGCTTGCCGGTCTCACGCTCCAGCCAATCCAGCCCCGGCCGCAAAAGAGCCAGATCGCCCCGGAATCGATTGACGACGAAGCCAACCACGCGCGCACGCTCGCTTTCCGACAACAGCGCCAAAGTGCCAACCAGGTGCGCAAACACGCCGCCACGGTCGATGTCGGCCACCAGCAACACGGGGCAATCCACGGCCTCGGCGTAGCCCATGTTGGCGATATCGCGATCGCGCAGGTTGATCTCGGCCGGGCTGCCGGCCCCTTCGACCACCACAGTTTGGTAAGCACTAACCAGTCGATCGTGCGATGCCAGCACTGCTTCCATCGCGATGCGTTTGTAATCGTGGTAGTCGCATGCGTTCATGCTGGCAACGGCGTGCCCGTGCACGATCACCTGCGCCCCCACATCGGTCTGGGGCTTGAGCAGAATCGGGTTGAAATCGGTGTGCGGTGGCACGCCAGCGGCCTGCGCCTGCACCGCTTGTGCCCGACCGATCTCGCCGCCATCCACAGTCACGGCGGCATTGAGCGCCATGTTCTGCGGTTTGAACGGCGCAACTGAGCAACCTTGCCGATGCAGCCATCGGCACAACGCAGCTACCAAGGTGCTCTTGCCTGCATCGGAGGTGCAACCTTGCACCATCAGCACGCGCGCACTCACGAAACACGCTCCGTGCCATGCAGCGACATCAGTGCCGCTTCCAATCGCTGCCAGGCGCTTTCATCACCAGGTATGCCGAACCGCAAGCTGCGTGGCGTATCGAACAAACGCGTCAGGATGCCCTGCTTGGCCAGGGCCCGGTGCCATGCGGGCGCTCGATCGTCGCAGCACCACTGGAAGAAGGCGCAGCCCGCGGCAGGCGCCAAACCGTGTCCGCTCAACAAGCTGGCGAGGCGCGCACTGTGTGCATGCAGCCATTCGCGCGCCTGAGCCTGCCATGTCACATCGACGAGCGCGCGCTGCACCGCGTAACGTGCGGGCCCACTCAACGTCCACGGTCCCAAGGCCTCGCGCAACGCGCCGAGCAGACCGACGCTGGCGCATGCAAAGCCCACGCGCGCACCTGCCAGGCCGAAGAACTTGCCCACCGAACGCAGCACGATCAAGCCCTCACGCCCCGACAGTGGGCACAAACTTTCGCCAGGCGTGGCGTCCATGAAAGCCTCATCCACCACCAACCAGCCGCCCCGAGCGGCCAGCGCGGCATGGCAAGCCAACAGCTCTTGCCGCGTGAAACGTTCGCCCCCGGGGTTGTTGGGATGGATCAGTACGATCACATCGAAATTCCCCACGCGCGTCAGCAATTCCATGGCCGGCAGGGTTTCCACCCAATGCCCCGCGTCACGCCACGCCCGAGCGTGCTCTGCATAACCTGGCGCGATCACGCCCACCCGCGCGCGTTCACGCAAAAGAGGTAATTGCTGCAAGGCGGCTTGTGACCCGGCGATGGGCAGCACATGCGGCGCACCGTAGTAATCCAGCGCGGCCGGGATCAACGCATCGTCGTCCTCGGGCAGGCGGTGCCAAGCGCTCGCCGGTATGGCCGGCACAGGCCAGGCGTGAGGGCTGATGCCCGTGGAAAGGTCGATCCAGTGTTCCAGCGCCAGACCGTACTCGCGCGCGGCACGCCGCAGACGTCCACCATGCTCAAGCATGTGCTCCTCCCCTCAACAATGCGCATGCAGCCAACACCAGCAGCCACAGCGTCACCGACCGACGAACCAGCGCCAGTGCGCGTTCAATGCTTCGCGCATCCGCAGGCGCACCCTCACCCAGCGCGGGCCGCGACTCCCAGCGTCCCTCATAAGGGGCTGGCCCACCCAGCCTGATATGCAGCGCTCCCGCGCCGGCCGCCATCACGGGCCCCGCGCTGGGGCTATCCCACGCAGCGGCCTGGGTGCGCCAGCAACGCCAAGCGCCACTCGCATCGCCCAGCAGCAGATAGCTCATGGCGGTGAGTCGCGCCGGCACGTAGTTCAATACATCGTCGATGCGCGCCGCAGCCCAGCCAAAATGCGCGTAGCGTTCGGTGCGATAACCCCACATGGCATCCAGTGTGTTGGCGAGCCGATAGAGCACAGCACCCGGCGCGCCGAACAGCACGAACCAGAACAGCGCACCGAACACCGCGTCATTGCCGTTCTCAAGGACCGACTCGGTAGCGCCGGCAGCTACCTGGCTTTCATCCAGCAGCCCGGCATCGCGGCTGACCATGCGCGCCACGGCCGCACGCGCGGCCGCAAGATCGCCCTGCCGCAAGGCGCGCGCCACCGGCATGGCGTGCTCGGACAGGCTGCGGTGCCCTAGGGCGAGATAGAGCGCGCCCACCTCCCATGCGGTGGCCCACCACGGTGACATGGCGCGCAGCCATGCGGACAGCCATGCCGCAAGCGCCACCCACGGCAGCACCGCCACACCCCATGCCAGCGCTCCCGCCAGACGACGCGACGCATACGCTCGTGTCTCCACCACGCGCGCCCAGCGACCAAAGGCGACGAGCGGATGCGCGATGCGTGGCTCGCCCCAGCAGGCGTCGAGCAACACGGCGGCGAAGGCGGCCAATGCAACACTCATGGCAGGAACAGGCGCAACGCGGCCTCGGGAGCGGAAGGAAAATAGAAGTGCACGAAGCTGGCGGTGAAACGTCCACGTCGATACACCGCTTCACGACTTGGACCGCCGTCCGGATTGGCGGCCTGCGCCAGCGGCGCTTCGTGCACCTCCGCTGCGGCGTAGTGAAACGTGTGTCCGCGCAAACTGCCCTCGGGCAATTGCACCGATTGCATGCCCAGCCCACCCAAGCGCGATTGCATGCGAGCCGAGCCACGCAGCAAGCCGGCCATCGGCACGGGCTCGCCATCCACGGGCGCAAGCGTTTCCAGTGCGTAGAGCAATCCACCGCATTCGGCCAGCATGGGCTTGCCGGCGGCGACATGCGTGTGCAGCGCTTGCCGCAGGTCCTGCCTGGCGGCCAGCGTGCTCAGGTGCAGTTCGGGGTAGCCGCCCGGCAGCCACACCGCGTCGCACGCAGGCAGCGGGTCACCGGCCAGCGGTGAGAAGAAGCACAACTCCGCACCCGCGGCTCGCAACAGATCGAGATTGGCCGCATAGAGAAAACAGAACGCCGCATCACGTGCCACGGCGATGCGCTGTCCACGCAACCACGACGGCACCGGCACGGGCGCCACGGCATCGAACGATACGGGTGTCGGCATCGCCGTCGAGGCATGCATGGACCACGCATCGGCCAACGCATCCAGGCGCGCATCGATGTCCTCCAGCTCCGTCGCGGCTACGAGCCCCAGATGTCGCTCCGGCAAAGCCAGCGAGGCATCGCGCGGCAACGCGCCCAGCCACTGCAAGGGCGAAGGCACGCTCTCGGCCAGCAATTGAGCGTGATAGGCACTGCCCACACGATTGGCCGCCACGCCATACACATGAAGGCCCTCGCGATAGCGCGCCAGCCCCAACGCCACGGCGCCAAACGTCTGCGCCATGGCCGAACCGTCGATCACCGCGAGCACCGGCAAGCCCAGGCGCTGCGCGAGGTCCGCGCTCGACAGGCCACCATCGAACAGGCCCATCACGCCTTCCACCAGCAACAGATCGGCCTCGCCCGCGGCAGCGTGCAGGCGTGCCCGCACGTCGTCCTCGCCGTTCATCCACAGGTCCAGCTGATAGACAGGCGCACCGCTGGCGCGCTCCAGCACCATGGGGTCAAGAAAGTCCGGACCGGTCTTGAACACACGGACACGCCGACCCTGGCGCGTATGCCAACGGGCCAGCGCGGCCGTGACGGATGTCTTGCCCTGCCCCGACGCAGGCGCCGAGATCAGCAGCGCGGAACAAGCGCGCGTATGTGCACTCATGCAGCCACCTACAGTTCAATGCCCTTCTGTGCGCGGATACCGGCCTGAAAGGCGTGCTTGACCAGGCGCATCTCCGTCACGGTATCGGCAACGGCCAGCAACTCGTCAGGCGCCCCGCGACCCGTGACCACCACATGTTGCTCCGGCGGCCGCGCGGTCAGCGCCTGGCATACCTGCGCCACATCCAGATAGCCCTTCACCAGGGCGATGTTGAGTTCATCCAGCAAGACGAAATCGTAGGACGGATCGGCCAGCATGGCGCAGGCCACCTGCCAGGCGGCTGTCGCTGCGGCGATGTCGCGGGCCTTGTCCTGGGTTTCCCAGGTGTAACCCTCGCCCATCACGTGATAGTCCAGTTCCTCGGGAAAGTGTCGAAAGAAGGCCTCCTCGCCCGTGGAAAAGCTGCCCTTGATGAACTGCACCACGCCGCAGTGAAAACCATGCCCGAGTGAGCGGGCCAGCATGCCAAAGCCCGAGGAACTCTTGCCCTTGCCGTTGCCGGTGTTCACCACCAGTACGCCACGCTCGATGGTGGCGCGGGCGATCTTGCGGTCCACCAAGGCCTTCTTGCGCTGCATGCGCTCGCGATGGCGCTGCTCGGCGGCGCCTTCCGCCGCGCCCTGCTCGGTATCACTCATGCCTTTGCTCCTTCCCCCGTGGATGACGTCCCTTGCGACACGAGCCGGGCAACAGCAGCATGCGCCACCAGCGCCACGGCGACGTAACCCAGCGTGGTACGAACGAACAGCGGGCCCCATTGCCACAGTCGAGCCAGATACTGACTCATGTTGGGCTCGGCGTAGCGGCCGCCCAGCCAATAGAACGCGCCGTTGGATACGACGAACGACGCGCTGGCGGCCACCAGCGCCACCGCAAAGGCACCGAGCAAGGTGAGCGGCCGCGCGTTGAGACGCGGTGCGTAACCTCGACCGGCATACCACAGGGCCGCATAAGCCAGCGGCAGAAAGGCGTAGGCCGGTGTTACGCAGAAATCGCTGACCCCGGCGTATCGAATCGATGCCCAGTCCAATGCCACGGCGAGCAGCACCATCGCGACGAAAACAACATGCCTGCGCACGTACAAGCCACCGAGAAAGAACACGGCCATCGATGCATCGGGAAGGTGCAGCGCATCGCCAACATGCTTGAAGCGCGTCACCGCCATCGCCAGCGCCAACGCGAGCGTCCATGCGACAAGACGGGAACCTTGGGGCATCTTCATATCGTTACTCCACGAGGAAAATCGGGCGGGACCGGCCAACCGGCCCCGCCGTCGCATGCGCGTTACTGCGCCGGCTGATAGCGCAGGGTCAACATGACATTGCGACCCGGCTGGTTGTAGTACCAGGCAGTCTCATAGTTCTTGGCAAAGGCGTTATTGAGCGCCAACTGCACCTTGAACTCGCGGGTGAGCGCATAGGCCACGCGCAGATCCGTCGTGGCGTAGCCACCCAGTTCATGCCGGTTGGCCAGGTCGTCATAGCGGCGCCCCGCTGCGTACCAGGTGCCGCCGATGCTGAAATCACCAAAGCTCCGGTCCGCGTCCACGCGTCCGGACTGGCGCGCCCGGCGCGGCAGCAGGTTGCCGTGGTAGCCGACCGATTCGTCGCGCGGGTCCAGCCAGGTGGCGGTACCCGTGAGGTGCCACCCGGCCCACTGGCCACTGACGACGGCTTCGGCACCGCGAATGCGCGCCTCCTCCACATTTCCTGGCAAACCGGTGGATGCGTCATAGGTAATGAGGTTGCTGACGTTGTTGCGGAAGGCATTGAGCGACCAATAACCCCAGCCGTAGCTGCCACGCAGACCCACTTCGAGATTGCGCGAGGTTTCCGGCCCCAACCTGGGATTGCCATAGCCGGGGTAATACAGCTCGTTGAAGGTCGGCGCCTTGAAGGCGCTGCCGTAGCTGGCGGTCAGGCGCAGGCCTTGGGTGAAGTCCCAGCCCCACAGCAAACTGCCGGTGTTCTTGCCGCCGAACTGACTGTTGTCGTCACGGCGCACGCTGGCCTGCAGCGACTGTCGGCCAAAGCTCTGTTGCCACTGCGCGAACAGGCCGCGATTGATGCGGCTGTCCAGGGCGTACGCGGTGGAGCTGTCCACCGCATCGCGCTGCCAATCGAAACCGTCGGTGAGCACGCCGCCCCACAGCGCAGCATCCGCCTGCAACGAGCCGAGGTCACGATGCGTATCGAAGCGATCCTTGTAGATGCCGTGCAGGTAGTCCTTGCTGAAGTCGCCGCTGGTGCCCAGGCTCAAGGTCAGCGTGAGGGCCTGGCTGGGGCGGTAATGCACGCGGCCACCCACCACCTGCGTGGCGTTCTCGGCATAATCGGAGTAGCTGCCGTCGTACCCGTTGTGACCTTCGCTGCGGAAGGCGCGTGCGTCGGCATCCCACTGATCGTCGAAGCGGTAGCCGCTCTGCAGGGTTAGGGCATTGTTGCGGTAGCCGTCCTTGTCCGGCTGGTCGGCAAAGCAGCCCGCCCTCGCCTCCAGCGCCCCCATGCGGCACGCGTTGATGCCGTGCGTCTGGTCATGCGATGCCTCCAGCGCATACCAGCCGTTGCCGACCTTGCCGGCCAGGCCGGCCGAACCGGTGAGGTGGCTGTAGCTGCCAACGCCCAGCATGAAGCTCGGCACAAAGGTGCCTTCGGGGCGTCGCGTAAAGATCTGAATCACGCCACCGATCGCCTCCGAGCCGTAGAGGCTGGAAAACGGGCCGCGCACGATCTCGATGCGCTCGATCTGCTCCACCGGGATGTCCTGCAGCGAAGCGCTGCCCAGGGTGGCCGAACCGATCTTGATGCCGTCCACCAATACCAGCACGTGATCGGCCTCGGTGCCGCGCAGGAATACGCTGGTGCTCTTGCCGGGGCCGCCGTTGTTGGCCAGTTGCAGGCCGGGCGTGCCGCGCAGCAGGTCGGCCAGTGATGCCGGCTGCAGTCGTTCGATATCGGCGCGCTCGATCACGGTAACCGCCGAAAGGGTCTGATCCTGCGTCTGTGCGGTGCGCGTGGCGGTGACCACCACGCCGTCCAGATCGGTGGCGCCATCGGCGAACGCGGGAGAGAACACGGACAACAACGCCGCCGCCAGCACGGCGCGGCGTACAAAGGGAACCTGGATGGCCAAAACATTGCTCCTGGACCGCGCCTGCCCGCGCGGGTGAGTCGGGGTAACAGGCAGGCGGAAGGAGACGTGGCGGCCGCACGAGGTACGGCATCCATGACATGGCCCACCGCCTGTCTGGTCGTACCTCGAGGCCGGTCTCCGGGCTCACGAACGCGGACATCATGTCCGTCGGAACGACGCCTTCCCATGCCTGCGTGGCACAGTGGCTTGCTTGCCGTTCCGGCGATCGCCAGGGATCGCCGTTCGCCTACCGTTGCGGGGGCAGCTCCGGACTAGGCGCTTACGCGCCGCACCGGATTCCCGTTTCAACCACCGGCATAGTGCGGTGGTCACCTCAGGCGGCGGGGATGGTAACAGAGCTTGTCGCCCCCGGGGGCGCGCCCCCAACGCAAGACGCCCGCCCTGCTTCCACAGGACGGGCGTCCAAACGCCGCACGATGTGGCCTGGCTTATTGCTTTCTGAAGCTCAGGTGGCCGTGCTCCGCATCCACCGCCACGGTGCTGCCGGCGGTAAAGCGACCTTCCAGGATCTCCTTGGCCAACGGATTCTCCAGCTGCTGCTGGATGGCCCGCTTGAGCGGGCGTGCGCCATACACCGGATCGAAGCCCACGTTGCCCAGCAGGTCCAACGCCTTGTCGCTGATCTCCATCTTGAGCTGACGCTCGGCCAGGCGCTTTTCCAGATAGGCCAGCTGGATCTTGGCAATGGCGCGAATCTGCTTTTTCTCCAGCGGGCGGAACACCACCAGCTCATCGAGTCGATTGATGAACTCCGGCCGGAAGTGCGCCTGCACCACACCCAGCACCGCGGCCTTCATCTGCATGTAGTCGGCCTCGCTGTCGCCGGCGTGCTCCTGGATCATCTGCGACCCCAGGTTGGAGGTCATCACGATGACGGTGTTGCGGAAATCCACCGTGCGGCCCTGGCCGTCGGTGAGTCGACCATCGTCGAGCACCTGCAGCAGGATGTTGAACACGTCCGGATGCGCCTTCTCCACCTCATCCAGCAGGATCACGCTGTACGGCCGGCGGCGCACGGCTTCGGTCAGGTAGCCGCCCTCTTCGTAACCCACATAGCCCGGGGGGGCGCCGATCAGGCGGCTCACGGAATGCTTCTCCATGAACTCGCTCATGTCGATGCGCACCATCGCATCCTGGGTATCGAACATGAACTCGGCCAGCGCCTTGCACAGCTCGGTCTTGCCCACGCCGGTGGGGCCAAGGAACAGGAACGAGCCGTACGGGCGATTGGGATCGGAAAGGCCTGCACGGGCGCGACGGATCGCGTCGGACACCGCGCGCACGGCCTCGTCCTGGCCCACCACGCGCTTGTGCAGCGCCTCTTCCATGTGCAGCAGCTTGTCGCGCTCGCCTTCCAGCATCTTGTTGACCGGGATACCGGTCCAGCGCGACACGACCTCGGCGATTTCCTCTTCGGTCACGCGATCCTGCACGAGCTTGAAGTCCTGCTTTTCGGCCGCCTGCGCCGCTTCGAGCTGCTTCTCCAGCTCGGGCAACTTGCCGTACTGGATCTCGCTCATCTTGGCGTAATCCTGACGCCGCTGAGCGGCCTCCAGCTCAAGACGCGCGGCTTCGATCTGCTCCTTCACCTTGGTCGCGCCCTGCAGCGCGGCCTTTTCGGACTTCCAGATCTCGTTGAGGTCGGAGAACTCCCGCTCCAGCTTCTCGATATCGGCATCCAGGTCGGCCAGGCGCTTCTTGGAGGCCTCATCCGTTTCCTTCTTCAGCATCTCGCGCTGAATCTTCAGCTGGATCAGGCGACGCTCCAGACGATCGAGCTCTTCCGGCTTGGAGTCGATCTCCATGCGGATGCGCGAGGCGGCCTCGTCCATCAGGTCGATGGCCTTGTCGGGCAGCTGGCGGTCGGGAATGTAGCGATTGGACAAGGTGGCCGCCGCCACGATGGCGGGGTCGGTGATTTCCACACCGTGATGCACCGCGTAGCGCTCCTTGAGGCCGCGCAGGATCGCGATGGTGTCTTCCACGCTGGGCTCGCCCACGTACACCTTCTGGAAGCGGCGCTCCAGCGCGGCATCTTTCTCGATGTACTTGCGGTATTCATCGAGCGTGGTCGCGCCGATGCAATGCAGCTCGCCGCGCGCCAGCGCCGGCTTGAGCATGTTGCCTGCGTCCATGGCGCCATCGGCCTTGCCGGCGCCGACCATGGTATGCAGTTCGTCGATGAACAGGATGATCTGGCCTTCGCTCTTGGCCAGATCGTTGAGCACGGCCTTCAGGCGCTCCTCGAATTCACCGCGGAACTTGGCGCCGGCAATCAGCGCGCCCATGTCCAGCGCCAGCACGCGCCGATCGCGCAGGCCTTCGGGCACCTCGCCCTTGACGATGCGCTGGGCCAGCCCTTCCACGATGGCGGTCTTACCCACGCCGGGCTCGCCGATCAGCACCGGGTTGTTCTTGGTGCGACGCTGCAGCACCTGGATGGTGCGGCGAATTTCCTCGTCGCGTCCGATCACCGGATCGAGCTTGCCCGACTCGGCGCGCGAGGTGAGATCCACGCAATATTTTTCCAGCGCCTGGCGCTGGTCTTCGGCGTTCTCGCTCTGCACCTTTTCGCCACCGCGCAGCTTCTCGATGGCGGCGTCGAGGTTCGCCTTGGTTGCGCCGGCGGCCTTGAGCGCCGAGCCCAGCTCGCCTTTGTCCTCCAGCGCGGCCAGCACGAACAGTTCGCTGGCGATGAACTGGTCGCCGCGCTGCTGCGCGAGCTTGTCGGTCAGGTTGAGCAGGCGCGTGAGCTCATTGCCCACGTGCACGTTGCCTTCCTGCCCGCTGACGCGCGGCAGGCGCTCGATGCTTTCGTTGATGCGCTGGCGCAGCGCGGGCACGTTCACTTGTGCCTGCGTGAGCAACGGCGCGGTCGATCCGCCTTGCTGATCGAGCAAGGCGGCCATCACATGCACGGGCTCGAGCATGTTGTTGTCGCGCCCGACGGCGATCGATTGCGCATCGGCCAGCGCTTGCTGGAAGCGCGACGTGAGTTTGTCCATCCGCATGGGTCGTTCCCCCTCGTCACATTGAATTGGCGGCCCCGCCGCCACTGCCCGTCGAGATGCGGACGCCAGCGCGCGATTCAAGCGCGTCATCCTGCCGCGGTTAGCCCTTTTTCAGCCGTGTACGTCGTCCATAGATCGCCTTCACATTTGCCTTGATAGGCTGCCAACCGTGTTATCGCCTGCCCCCGCTTCCGCCATGTCCGCTCACCCGCCCCTTCCGGCTCCGCCCCTGCCTGGCGTGGATGATCGTTGGGCGCTGTTCCTTGATGTGGACGGCACCCTGCTCGACTTTGCCGACCACCCCGACCAGGTCAGCGTGGATACGCGCCTGCGCGACCTGCTGGACGACTTGTACGGCACGCTTGATGGCGCGCTGGCCCTGGTGAGCGGGCGCAGCCTGGATGACCTGGACGACCTGTTCTGCCACCCACCCTGGGCCATGGCTGGGCTGCACGGTCTGGAGCTGCGCGGCCCGGACGGACGCTACCGCGGCGTGCACATCGGCACCGCCCGGCGCAGCCAGGTGCGCGATCTGGCCGAGCGCATCGCCACCGCGCTGCCAGGCGTTTCAATGGAAGACAAAGGCATGGCCGTCGCCCTGCACTGCCGCACCGCGCCCGACCGCTTCGATGCATTGCGCGAGCATGTGGAACTACTGCTGCCTCGCCTGCAAGGCTACGAAATGCAGATGGGCAACCTGGTGATCGAACTCAAGCCGGAGGGCATGGACAAGGGCAAGGCGGTGGAGGGCCTGCTGGCCAACCGACCGTTCTGCGGACGCGTGCCGGTGTACGTGGGCGACGACCTGACGGACGAACACGGTTTCGCCGCCGCCAACCTGGAGCATGGCCTGAGCGTGCGCGTGGGAACGCGCGAACCCAGCCTGGCCACGTATTCGCTGCCCGAGCCCGCCGCTGCGCGCGCCTGGCTGTTCCGCGTCCTGTACGCGCTCAAGCATGGAGCCCTCTCGCATGCCCACTCCCCTGGAGGAAACGCCTGAGATCCAGGCCAGCCTGGCCCTGGGTGTCATCGGTAACGGTAGCGTTGCCGCCCTGATCGATGGTCAAGGACGCATCGTATGGGGCTGCCTGCCCCGTTTCGACAGCGATGCCAGCTTCTGCCGGCTGCTGTCGCCCCGCCAGGACGGCGGCGACTGGACCATCCAGCTCGAAGATTTCGAGCGCGCCGAACAGCACTATCTGCCCAACACGGCCGTGCTGGTAACCCGCCTGTACGATCGCCAGGGCGCCGGCGTGGAAATCGTCGACTACGCGCCGCGCTTTCGTTCCCGAGGCCGCTTTTATCACCCGATACTGATCGCCCGACGCGTGCGCCCCCTGGGCGGCGCGCCGCGTATCCGCGTGCTGCTTCGTCCGCTATGCGGGTACGGCGCCCATGCCCCGCAGACCACCTCGGGCAGCAACCATATTCGCTACTTGCTCAGCGACGTGGTGCAACGGCTGACCAGCGATGTGGCCTCGGTGATGATCGAGCGCGGCCTGCCATTCATCCTGGAACGACCGGCGCACTTTGTGTTTGGCCCAGACGAAACGCTCACCGACAGCCCTGCCGACTTCATACATCACACCCTTGAGCGAACGCTCGATTACTGGCGCGAATGGGTGCGCAACCTGTCGGTGCCCTACGAGTGGCAGGAGGCGGTGATTCGCGCCGCGATCACCCTGAAGCTGTGCCAGTACGAGGCGACCGGTGCGATTGTGGCAGCACTTACCACCTCCATTCCCGAAGCCGCCGGCACGGCACGCAATTGGGACTACCGCTATTGCTGGTTGCGCGACGCCGCCTTCACCGTGCGCGCGCTCAATCGGCTCGGCGCCACGCGCAGCATGGAGGAGTACATCCGCTACGTTTTCAACTTGGTCGCCGCCGATGGCGAGCGTGAAGTGGGCCCCGTGTTCGGCATCACCTTTGAGCATGAGCTCACCGAAACACAGATCGAGCATTTGCGAGGCTATCGCGGCATGGGCCCGGTGCGCGTGGGCAACGATGCCTATCGCCAGCGCCAGAACGATGTGTACGGCTCAGTGGTGCTTGCCTCAGCCCAGATGTTTTTCGACCGGCGACTTGAACACCCCGGCGATGCGATCGGTTTCCACCGCTTGGAACGCATGGGCACCATGGCGCTACGTATGGCCGAGGAACCGGATGCCGGACTGTGGGAGTTCCGAGGCCGCGCGGCGGTGCATACGTACTCCGCCGCCATGTGCTGGGCCGCGTGCGACCGACTGGCCCACATCGCCACTGAGATGGGGTTGGACGAACGCGCCCGCTATTGGCACGGCGAGGCGGTGGCGCTGCACGCGCGCATTCAAGCGCGAGCATGGAACGAGCAACTGGGCACTTTCGTGGACGCTTATGACGGCGAGCACCTGGATGCCAGCTTGCTGCTGTTGGCGGATATCGGCTTTATCGAAGCGATGGATCCCCGCTTTATCGCCACCGTAGATGCCATCGGCAATGCGCTTGGCCGCGGCGATTACCTATTCCGTTACATCGCACCCGACGACTTCGGTGCACCGGAAACCAGCTTCAACATCTGCACGTTCTGGTACATCGATGCGCTTGCCGCCACCGGTCGCATCGAGCGTGCGCGCGTGATGTTCGAGCACATGTTGGCGCAACGGAACCCGTTGGGCCTGCTCTCGGAAGACATTGCCCCCGCCAATGGCGAGCACTGGGGTAATTTTCCGCAAACCTATTCGATGGTCGGCCTGATCCAGGCGGCCATGCGCCTGTCGCGGCGCTGGGAGGACGCACTGTGATGCATGATGGACGCGCTGGCGTCCCACAACGGCTGGTGGTGGTATCCAACCGCGTGGCCTTACCTGACCAGACCGCCACGGGCGGGCTCGCCTCCGCCATGCGCGCCGCGCTGCAGGAGCGCGGCGGCCTGTGGTTCGGCTGGAGCGGCAAGATCGCCCGCCACTCACCCGCGCGTCTGCATCACCGGCGCGATGGCGTCGTGGAATACGCCACTATGGATCTGGTGCGTGCCGATCACGACGACTTCTACGATGGCTTTGCCAATCGTACGCTATGGCCGCTGCTACACTACCGGCCTGATCTGGTCGACTACGATCGAAAGCACCTGGCGGGCTACCTGCGCGTCAACCACCTTTTCGCCGAGAAGTTGCTACCGCTGATTGGCCCGCGAGACGTGGTATGGGTGAACGACTATCACCTGATTCCGCTGGCTGCCATGCTACGCGAGCAAGGCTTGCGTAATCGCATTGGATTCTTTCTACACACCCCGTTACCGGCGGCCGGTTTGCTGATTGCGCTGCCTCGCCATCAGGCGTTGCTTGAAACCTTGTCCAGCTACGATTTGGTAGGCCTGCACACGGCGCGTGACCGACGCGCGCTGGAGGAGTATTTCCTGCATGAAGTGGGCGCCACCATGACCCCTGACGGTCATCTGCGCACGCCCGCCGGACGCGAATTTCGCGCGGAGACATTCCCCATCGGCATCGACACGCATCAGGTAGTCGAAATCGCCAGTCATGCCGACGAGCACGAGGAAATCCATGACCTGCGACAGAGCCTGGAAGGCCGCGCGCTGATTATTGGCGTGGATCGACTCGACTATTCCAAGGGTTTGCCGGAGCGATTTCACGCGTATGCACGCTTGCTGGAACGCTCGCCCGAACTGCATCGCAAAGTGAGCTTTCTGCAAATTGCCCCGCCTTCGCGCGGCGGCGTGCCCGAATACCGCCAGATCCGTAGGGAGCTGGAACGCAGTGCAGGCCACATCAACGGCCTGTATGCCGCGCCAGACTGGGTACCCATCCGCTACGTCAACAGTTCCTTCCCCCACAGTTTGCTTAGCGGTTACTACCGCGCGGCGCGCGTGGGCCTGGTGACGCCCTTGCGCGATGGCATGAATCTGGTGGCCAAGGAATACGTCGCCAGCCAGGATCCAGCGGACCCGGGTGTGCTGGTGCTATCGCGTTTTGCCGGCGCGGCGCAGGAGCTGACAGATGCATTGCTGGTGAACCCGGCTGACACAGAGGAAGTAGCCGAGGCACTGGAGCGCGCGCTCACCATGCCGTTGCAGGAGCGCCGCCAACGGTGGCGGCGCATGATGGACATACTGGAGAAGCAGGATGTTACCGCGTGGCGCAACGCGTTTCTGGCGCGACTGGCCGAGGCTTGAGCGGCGACGCCGACCCCGTGGCCCAAACGGGATCGGCGATAAGCCCTTAGCGCCCCTGCTTATTGCCCGACGCCGACGAGCTGGCAGGCGTACGTTCCACCGAATTCCCGATAGGCAGGCGATTTTCCGGCGGACCGACGTGCTGGCGTTCAACGTTGAAGCGATGATTGTTCGGCCCGGCCAATGCCAACTGGTAGCCGTCGGTATGCACCCAATGCCAGACACCCAACGGCACCGGCTGAGTCGACACATAGACGAAGCGGGCGTCGTAGTCCCCTTGCTGCCTTGGCTCCACATCGAGCGCCAGGTTGATCACGAACTGGCTGGAGACCGCGCGGCCACCTTCGTGCGCGGGCTGGGTGATCATCTGAGCAAGGCTCTGGTCCAACAGGCGACTGAATCGCCTGTCGAGCGGATAGGCCGGAGAGGCGGACGTTACCTTGCCCGCGGCACTGACCTGCACCAGCACCGGCAACACCTTGGGTCGGAACTCTGTGAGCGAGCCACTGGAAGCCACGGCCGAGCCGGCTAGCGCCGACAGTGCGCCGGCAAGCAAAACGACAATACGGCGTTTCATGCGACCTCCTTGGAATGCGACTGATGGGGGATGGGCACCGCCCCTCAGGACACGTCCTTACGCGATGCCTGCGCAATAATTTGCGCCAGCGTCAGCTAGGCGTCAACTTTCATTCACCTGAGTCCGGGGCAATCGCCTAGCCAGCCAACCAGATCAGGCTTACAAATCGCCCACTGTGGGCCGCATCCCTGCGATAGGAATAGAACCGCGTGTCGGTGCGCGTGTCGAAACCGCCGCCATAAACGTCCATCACCCCCGCCGCCCGCAGGCGCCGACGCGCCAGCCCGGCCAGGTCGCACAACCAGTGCCCCGGGCGGGTGGCCTGAAAGCAGGCAACAGCTGCAGGGTCCGTCGTCAGAAAGGCGTCTCTCACTTCTTCGCCAACCTCATAGCTTGACGCACCGATGCACGGTCCCAGCCAAGCCAGCACCTGGCTTGGCGCCGCCAGCAACGCGTGAAGCGCCGCCTCCAGCACGCCCGCCTGCAACCCACGCCAACCTGCATGGGCCGCCGCTACAGCGCCGCCATCGCGCGTGCAGAACAGCACCGGCAGGCAATCGGCCGTAAGGATGGCCAAGGGCTCGCCGATGCGCGTGGTTACCGAGGCATCGGCACGCGGCGACTCGTCCTGCTGTCCCGCATCCACATCCACGACATCAACGCCATGCACCTGATGCAACCAATGAGGCGTACGCGGCAGGCTCAGCATGTCCTTCACCATCGCCCGGTTGGCACGCACCGCCTCCAGCGCATCTCCACTGTTCACGCCGAGGTTGAAGTGCTGGTACGGAGGCTTGGAATGCCCAGGGAGCAGCCGTGTGCTTACGGCTGCTCGAACGCACGATGGTGCGGGCCAATCGGGGAGGAGCCAGCCGTCAGGCATGGGATACCGACACCTGCATCTTCATGGCGCGATGCTCACTGTAGCGTCTATACATCCACACCAGGGCGAAGATTGCCAGCAAAAAGCTAACGGGCCGGAAAGGCACGCTATAGCGCGCAAAGGGCTGAGTAACCATGTGTACCCCCACGGCGAACAAATGCAGCAAGGCGAGTAGTCGTAACGCGTCGGCGCGCGATGCGCCAAACAATCGACGCGTTGCCGGCAGAAACGCCAGCAACGTGCCCAGCACGCCGAAAACCATCAAAGGTGCATGCAGACTGGACATCAACGAGGCGATCACCATGTAGCGGGGATCGTTTAACCAGGGGGAGCTGAGAACAGGGTAAGCATAGATATCCCCCCAACCCTCCGGCGAGGACCAGGAGAAGAAGCAAAAAATCTTGCCGAACAAGTACCAACGCAGCATGGCGAATGGATGGGTGGCAAATTTGGATCGCAGACTCTCTATCAGGTTGGGCCAGCTGGACGCCGCCTTTGCGGAATCTGGATCGAATGTATTCGCCGAACCGTAGGTATCTGGACGCTCGTCGTACATCAAATCGATATAGCTGCCCTGCTGTACGTTCAACAGCATCAATTGCGGGCTACTCATCTGATGCAGGGTGATTTCGTTGCGCGCCCACCAGGGCGACATGGCCAGCGCGAAGCCAAGGGAGAGTGCGGCGATGTCACGCCAAAAGCGACGCACCGCCGGCAACAACAGCAGTAGCAGCAATACGGGCACCCATGGGTTGAGTGTTGGCCTGATCAGGCAGGCGATGCCGAACGAAAGACCCGAAACCAAGGCAAGCACGATACGCCAACGCGATGTTTCGACGAACGCGCAGGCGGCACCAAACACCAGCGCCATCATTAGCGCGGCGCAGAAGGAAGTTTCGCTGAGCAGGTAGGCCACGTAGACATTCAGGTGCGGACTCAGGGCCACCAGTGCACCCAGCACAAGCCCCGGCCAGGCGCCAAGCAGAGCCATGGCTAACAATGTCGAGCAGAGCAGGGTCAGTCCGGCGATCCACGCCTGGGTGTACGTTGCTCGCGCTACAAACCCTGTGTCCAGCTGACCGCGCAGAAACATCCGCAGATACATGGGATAGCCCGGCGGGCGGAAAGCGTCGGGAACAAGCGGTACGTTGGCTTGCTCCAGGATCGACGCCATGCCTTGCGAATACACGCCCTCATATTTTGAGTTCCAGGCATAAGCCACGTATTCGCGAGCATCGTTACGAACCGGATGGTCTACTTCCGTACGCTCCGCCGTACCTAGCCGCAGCGCCATCCCGATCACCAGAATCAGCAGCAGGCAGAGGCACTGCAAGTACCTCGCCCTGTTTCGTGTCCTTCCCTGCACAGTCCATCTCCCGCCTTAAATGGATCAATCGGGTCAGTTTACCCAGCAGCCTCCCGACGGACTGCCGGGTACATCGCAAGCGCAAATCCGGAGCCACTGCCGGATCGCACAGGGCCGGAAGCCGATGCTCAAGACCAGTCGTCCGGCTCGGCGTGGGCGGCATCTTCGCGCAGGGCATCGATTAGCGCCTGCTGATCGGCCGGCCGCTCCGCACTGAAGGACAGCGGTTCGTGCGTTACCGGGTGCTCGAACGCCAATCGCTCGGCATGCAGCGCCTGCCGGCGGAAGCCGCGCAGGGCCGCCACCAGCTCGGCGCTGGCGCCCTTGGGCAACTTCAGGCCACCGCCGTACAGCGGGTCGCCGACCAGTTGGTGGCCGATATGGGCCATGTGCACGCGGATCTGGTGGGTGCGGCCGGTTTCCAGGCTGCACTGGATCAGGCTATGCGCCCGGAAACGCTCGCGCAGGCGGTAGTGGGTAACGGCGTGCTTGCCATCCTCCTCGTCGCGCACTGCCTGGCGCAGGCGGTCGCCCATGTGTCGCCCGATGGGGGCGTCCACCGTGCCGCCAGCCACCAGGGTGCCCATAACCACTGCCTCGTACTGGCGCTCCACATCGTGGCGGGACAGCATGTCCACCAGCGCCGTATGGGCCGGCAGGCTCTTGGCTACCACCATCAGGCCCGAGGTGTCCTTGTCCAGGCGGTGCACGATGCCCCCGCGTGGCAGTTGGGCCAGGGCCGGATCGTGGTGCAGCAGGGCGTTCAGCACGGTGCCGGCACTGTTGCCTGCACCGGGGTGCACGACCAGCCCGGCCGGCTTGTTCAGCACCAGCAGATGTTCATCTTCGTAGACGATATCCAGCGCGATGGCCTCCGGCGCCAGCTCGACCTCGGTCTCCAACTCCGCTTGCAGCAACACCTTTTCCCCCCCGCGCAGCAACTGGCGAGGCGGCGCCAGCGCGCCATCCAGGGTGATCGCGCCGGCCTTGATCCAGGCCGTGAGGCGCGAGCGGGAGTAATCCGGGAACATCTCGGCCAACGCCTGGTCGAATCTCCGACCGGCGGCAGACAGGGGCACTGTGGCTTCGTGGTGGATCCTCGTCATGACCATCTGCCCGGGCAACCAACGGTTTCGGCTATCATCCCTTTTCGATCAAACATCTGAACCCTTTCTCATGCGCGTAACCAAGCTGCCGGCTTTCAAAGTCTTTGTCGTGCTCGCCATCGCCATTTCGATGAGCGCCTGCTCGATGTTTGGCCACAAGAAGGACACCAACGATACCCTGCCGGTGGACAAGCTCTACGCCAAAGCCCAGGACTCGCTCCAGCATGCCGACTATTCGGCGGCGACCAAGGCCTACCAGCGCCTGATCGCTCGCTTCCCGTCCGGTCAGTACAACGAACAGGCCCAGCTTGATCTGGCCTACTCGCAGTACAAGGACAACCAGCCGGACGACGCTTACTCCACGGTCAACCGCTTCATCAAGACGTATCCGACCCACAAGCATGTGGATTATGCCTATTACCTGCGCGGTCTGATCAATTTTGATCGTACCGGCGGCGCCATGGAGCGCTTCCTGCAGTCCGGCGAGCCGGAAACCCGTCGTGACCAGGGCTTCAACCTCAAGTCGTTCGACGACTTCTCCGAGCTGTCGCGCCGCTTCCCGGACAGCGCTTATACGGCCGACGCCCGCCAGCGCATGATCTACCTGCGCAACCTCTTGGCCCAGTTCGAAATCAACGTGGCGGAGTTCTACCTGCGCAACAAGGCCTATGTGGCCTCGGCCGACCGCGCCCAGTACGTGATCGAGCACTACCAGCAGGCCCCGCAGACGGGTGACGCCCTGGCCATTCTTACCCGCAGCTACCTGGGTATGGACGAGAAGAACCTGGCTGACCAGACCCGACAGGTACTGGCCTTGAACTACCCTGATCACCCGTACCTGAAGGATCCGAAGTGGCCGCACTCGCCGTCCATGATCCGCAAGATGATTCCGTTCTCGGGTCACCACTGATCGAACAGTCCGCCTCCAGGCGGGCATGAAGAAGGCCGGCAGCGCGAGCTTGCCGGCCTTTTTTATGCATCGAGCTAGCGGGATATTCCTCCAGCCCCTTGAACCTCTAGGCTATTTCCAGCCGGAAGTGATCGGGTAGCGCCGCTCACGCCCGAACGCACGCGTGGTAACGCGCGGCCCCGGCGCGGACTGGCGGCGCTTGAACTCGTTGAGCAGCACCAGGCGCACCACGCGACGCACGGTGTCCGCATGGAATCCCTGGGCGGCGATCTCGGCTTGCGACTGCTCGCCCTCGATGAATCGGGCCAGGATCGCGTCCAACTCGTCGTAAGCTGGCAGCGAATCCTGGTCGGTCTGGTTGTCGCGCAACTCGGCCGAAGGTGGTCGATCGATCACTGCCGAAGGAATGGCTTCGCCACCACCCAGTCGCGAGGCGTGGGCATTGCGCCAGCGCGACAACCGGTACACCACGGTCTTGTAGACGTCCTTCAAGGGCGCGTACGCGCCACACATGTCGCCGTACAACGTGGCGTAACCCACGGCCATCTCGCTCTTGTTGCCGGTGGCAAGCAGCAGGCGGCCGTGCTTGTTGGACAGCGCCATCAAGGTGACGCCGCGCGTACGTGACTGCAGGTTCTCCTCGGTAGTATCGGCAGGCTTGCCAGCAAAGGCTGGCGCCAGCGCGCCAAGGAATGCATCGACCATCGGTTCGATGTCGATCACGTGGTAGTCCACGCCCAACTGCTCCGCCTGGGCGCGAGCGCCATCCAGCGAGAGTTGCGAGGTGTAACGCGTGGGCATCATCACGGCGGTAACGCGCTCGGCACCCAGCGCGTCCACGGCCAGCGCCAAGGTCAACGCGGAATCGATGCCACCGGAAAGGCCAAGCAGCACCCCCGGGAAACCATTCTTCTCGATGTAATCGCGAATGCCGCGCACCAGGGCGCCGTACAACGTCGCTTCCAGCGAATCGTCAGCCACGGTCGGCCAGCCGTCCGCGCGCAACGTCCGCGTGTCGCTATCGAATTCGGCCCACAACAAGACGTCGACGAAGCTGGGGGCGCGTGCCACCAGGGTGCCATCGGCATTCACCAGCAGGGAGCCACCGTCGTAGACCACCTCGTCTTGACCGCCCACCGTGTTCACATAGGCGATGGCGCAACCGGTTTCGCGCGCGCGTGCGGCCAGCACTTGCTCGCGCTCCGCCTGCTTGGCGTCGTCCCAGGGCGAGGCATTGATCACCAGGATCAACTCCGCGCCGGCGGCAGCTGCCTTGGCGGCCGGCTCGGGCTGCCAGATGTCTTCGCAGATCACCACCCCCACCCGCACGCCGTCGATCGTCGCCACCGCACTGTCGCGGCCGGGGCGGAAATAGCGCTTGTCGTCGAAGACGCCGTAATTGGGCAGGGCCTGCTTATGTGTCGTCCATTCGATGGAGCCGCCGCGCAGCAGGCTGGCGGCGTTGTAGACCTCGCCCTCGCTATGCGGATGCCCAACCACGGCAGCCACGCCATTGGTGGCACCTGCCAATGCATTGAGCTCGCACTGACAGGCCGCGAGGAAACTGGGACGCAGCAGCAAATCCTCCGGCGGGTAGCCGCTCAGCGTGAGCTCCGGGAACGCCACCAGGGATGCCCCGCCCTCTCGTGCTTGCGCGATCAGATCACCCACATGTGCCGCGTTGGCGGCGACCGCGCCGACCGGAAAATCGAACTGCGCAAGGGCGAAACGTAGCGAGGGCATGCCGGACCATCCGTCATCGGGGAAGCGCTCTATGATAACCGAGCACCCTTGGCCCACGCTTCAGCCCATCGGCTGCAGCACCAGCAACGTGGCCAGCGTAAGCATGAACAGCGCCACCGCCACATCGAACACGCGCCAGGCCAAGGGGCTGCGGAACACCGGCAGCAACAGCCGCGCGCCGTAACCCAGCGCCAGGAACCACAACACACTCGCCGTGCTTGCACCGCCAGCGAATGCCCAGCGCCCGTCACCCTCGTAATGCGTGGACAGGCTGCCCAGCAGCACGACCGTATCCAGATAGACGTGGGGATTGAGCAAGGTGAAGGCCAGGCACGTCAGCATCACGCGCCGACGGCTCGCAGTAGCCTCGCCATCCACCTGCAACCCGCTTTCACCTTGCCAGGCTCGCCGCAAAGCCAGCATGCCGTACGCGGTAAGGAATGCCGCGCCCGCAAAGCGCAGCCATTCCAGCAAGCCCGGATGCTCCTTGACCGCCAACCCCATGCCCGCCACGCCGAGCAGGATCAGGCTGATATCCGCCACGATGCATACCAGCACCACAGCGCCCACATGACGACGCTGCAGCCCTTGCCGCAGCACAAAGGCGTTTTGCGCGCCGATAGCAATAATCAGGCCGGCCCCTGCGCCGAGCCCGGCCAGGTAAGCCGAAGAAAACATGATGAAAGCCCTCGAAAAGACATCTACTGTGCCGCGCCTCTGCATTTCAGTAAAACTAAATATTCTTACGTAGAATTAGCTTTACTAATGTGAGGTCCAGCCATGAGCCTGCTCAATCCTCAGTTGACCGCTTTTGCGGCGGTGCTCGACGAAGGCAGTTTCGATGGCGCCGCGCAGCGCCTGTCACTGACGCCATCGGCCATCTCCCAGCGCATCAAGGCCCTGGAAGATCGCCTGGGCCAGGTACTTATCCTGCGCCGCACGCCTTGCCGCGCCACCGCCGCCGGTGAACGCCTATTGCGCAGCGTGCAGCAGATGCGCCGCCTTGAAGCGGAGACGCTGGCGGAGTTCCATGTGGCGGGCAACGAGGAAAGTCCTGACTCCATCGCGGTAGCCGTGAACGCGGACTCGCTCGCCACCTGGTTCCTGCCCGCCCTGGCGCCGTTGCACCAGGAACACCGCCTGCTGTTCGACGTGCGCGTGGACGATCAGGATCACACCACCGACCTGCTCCGCGACGGCTCCGTGCTCGGTGCCGTCACCGCCGAAGCGCAAGCCGTGCAGGGATGCAGCGTGAAGAAGCTCGGCATCATGCGCTATTACCCGGTGGCCACGCCGGCGTTCGTGGCCCAACACTTTCCGCGCGGGGTCGACGCCGCCACGCTCGCACGAGCACCCATGTTGGTGTTCAACCGAAAAGACGCCCTGCAGTGGCGCTTTATCCACAGCGTGACCCGTGCCCGTGTCACGCCACCGATGCACTACCTGCCCTCGTCGACGGCCTTCGTGGAAGGTGCCGCCCTTGGCTTGGGCTGGGCCATGGCGCCGGAGTCGATGGTGGAGGAGGCATTTGCCCATCACGCACTTCAACCCATCGCGCCCAATCGCTGGCTGGATGTACCGCTCTACTGGCAACACTGGGCCATTCGCTCGGCGACATTGACGTTGGTGACCAATTCACTGGTTAGTGCAGCGCGGGCGGGGCTGAGGCCCACCTGATCGCTCGAGCGCGACAGTTATTCACTTGCCATGTCGGCGCACAGCTCGCCTTCAAGCAGGCCAAGTACGCAACGCGCCCCTGCGATATTGACGCCCCCTCATGGTTTGGAGGCAGGCTTCACACGTCCCTAAACGTGAAACGTCGCTACCTTGACCACCTCCCATTCCAGCGCGCGACCACCGTCGCCCTTATTTCTTCCGACGCCCAACTTGTATCTGGCGGTGCGTCACAGTCCGCGCCCTGGGCATCCCCACTGGGTATCGGTGATGTGCGAACACACGGAAGAAGGGAAAGCGATCACCGCGTACCTATCGCCCCTCAACGCCATGATCGATGCGACGCTGATGTCCGAGCCAGGCCGCATCTACCACGCCATTTGTGCGCATGAGTTCGACCCTTCCGTCTTTGTTCGGGATCACGAGAACCAGCTCAAGCTAGCCATCCAGATTGGCTGGACCGCCACGCGCAATGGTCTTATTGAACGCCCCCTCGGCGGCATCGCCAGCTATGCGTTCCTGCAAAGCCAATGGATCCCCTCATCGTCGCCCTCACCGATTGAACTCTCGGTAGATGAACACATCCTGCGAGCGCACGAGTTGTCACACGAACATGCCGGCCTCTTCGCACACGCGGAAGCCACACGTCACTTCCTGCAACTTGACCCACGAAAACAAAACCAGATCGTCACCGGTGCCATTCAACGAATCCATCGATCCGAGGCCGCAAACGAAGACTGGGATCAGCTAGCGCTCTATGATCACGAAATGGGCGACTGGCATTTCGTGCCCCGCACCATTGTCGACGATATGGACGTCTGATTTACGAGATAGCCAAACACCTATGTCGTGCAACTTCGCATTTGATGCCGTCATGAGCGCCTCGAAACTCATGTCAAAGCGACTGGAGCGGAGCGATAGAACAAAAAAAGGGCCGCATCGCTGCGGCCCTTTCTCTATCGATCGTATCGACTCGATTACTTCTTCATCAGACCGGCGAGGGTCTTGCCGAGGTCGGCCGGGGACTTCACGGTGGTGACGCCCGCCTTCTCCAGCGCAGCGAACTTGGCTGCCGCCGTGCCCTTTCCGCCCGAGATGATGGCGCCGGCATGGCCCATGCGCTTGCCCGGAGGGGCCGACGCACCGGCGATGAAGGACACCACCGGCTTGGTGACGTACTCGCCGATGAACTCGGCGGCGTCTTCTTCAGCGCTGCCGCCGATTTCGCCGACCATGATGATGCCTTCGGTCTGCGGATCGTCCTGGAACATCTTCAGGCAGTCGATGAAGCTCAGGCCGTTGATCGGGTCGCCGCCGATGCCGATGACCGTGGACTGGCCCAGGCCTTCGTTGGTGGTCTGGAACACCGATTCGTACGTCAGCGTGCCGGAGCGCGAGACGATGCCGACCTTGCCCGGCATGTGGATGTGACCCGGCATGATGCCGATCTTGCACTCGCCCGGGGTGATGATGCCGGGGCAGTTCGGCCCGATCAGCACGGTTTCCGGATGCTGTGCCAGCACGTTCTTCACGCGCAGCATGTCCAGCACCGGGATGCCTTCGGTGATGGCCACGATGACCTTGATGCCGGCGTCGATCGCTTCGAGGATCGAGTCAGCCGCGAACGGCGGCGGCACGAAGATGACGGATGCATCGGCGCCGGTTTCATCGACGGCTTCGGCCACCGAGTTGAAGACCGGCAGACCGATGTGCTCGGTGCCGCCCTTGCCCGGGGTCACGCCGCCGACGACCTTGGTGCCGTAGTCCAGCGCCTGCTGCGCGTGGAAGGTGCCCTGCTGGCCGGTGAAGCCCTGCACGAGGACCTTGGTGTTCTTATTGACGAGAACGCTCATGGTTCTATTGCTCCTCAGGCCTTGGCCGCAGCCACGGCTTTCTGCGCCGCATCGTTGAGATCGTCAGCCGGCGTGATCGCCAGGCCGGAGTTGGCCAGCAGTTCGCGGCCCAGCTCCACATTGGTGCCCTGCAGACGCACCACGACGGGGATCTTCAGACCCACTTCCTTCACGGCCGCGATAATGCCTTCGGCGATCAGGTCGCAACGCACGATGCCGCCGAAGATGTTGACCAGGATGGCCTTCACCTTGTCGGAGGAGAGGATGAGCTTGAACGCCTCGGTCACGCGCTCCTTGGTGGCGCCGCCGCCGACGTCAAGGAAGTTTGCCGGCTCGCCGCCTGCCAGCTGGATCACGTCCATGGTGGCCATGGCCAGGCCTGCGCCGTTGACCATGCAGCCGATGGAGCCGTCCATCGTCACGTAGTTGAGGTTGTGCTGCACGGCAGCCGCTTCGGCCTGGTCTTCCTGGGTCAGGTCGCGCATGGCGGCCAGGTCCGGGTGACGGAACTCGGCGTTGTCGTCGGAGTTGACCTTGCCGTCGAGGGCGGCGAGGTTGCCGTCTTCGAGGATGGCGAGCGGGTTCAGCTCAACCAGGGACAGGTCCTTCTCGTTGAACAGCTTGTACAGGCCCAGCATGATCTTGGTCAGCTGGCCGACCTGCTTGGCGTTCAGGTCCATGGCGAAGCCGAGCTGGCGGCACTGGTACGGCTGCAGGCCTTCCACGAAGTCCACCACGATGGTGTGGATGTCTTCCGGGGTGTCCTTGGCGACCTGCTCGATGTCCACGCCGCCGTGCTTGGAGGCAATGAACGAGATCGACTTGGAATCGCGATCCGTCAGGATCGACAGATACAGTTCCTTGGCGATGTTGGTGGCGTCCGTCACCAGCACCAGGTTCACCGGCAGCGCACGGCCGGCGGACTGGTAGGTTTCCATGTTGGTGCCCAGCATGCCCTTGGCGGCAGCACGCACATCGTCGAGGCTCTTGCAGAACTTGACGCCGCCGGCCTTACCGCGGCCACCTGCGTGGATCTGTGCCTTGACCATCCACTGCGAACCACCAAGGTGCTTGGCGGCGTCGACAGCGGCATCGGGAGAGTTGGCGACCTTGCCCGGAGGCACGGCGATGCCGTACTTCGCGAACAATTCTTTGGCCTGGTACTCGTGGAAATTCATGGATACCTCGAGAGTACGGGGAAACAGGGCGGCCGCGTCGGGCTGTGGGGCCCGGGCGGTCAGGGGAACGACGGCGGTACAAGCGCTGCCGGATGCAGTGCGCCGCCGCCTGCCTGTCGACATGACGAAAACCGCGCAATACGGCCAACTATTTTCGCGGAAGCGGCCCCCGATGGAAAGGGGCGGTTCCGCCCCGGCCCGCCCGGCAGCCCGACCCAGGCCCCCTACCTTCCGGGAATCGCCCGTCTATACTGGGCTGGACCGTCCGCCGGCCCAACCGAGAGAGCCCCGCCGCGTGTCCAGCACCATGCAGCCTGCGTACCCCAACGCCCGCCCGACCCCCGAGGTCGCGCGCCACGAGCTTCTCTTCCTCAACTGCTTCCGCCTGGCCCAGGCCCTGGTCTACGTGGGATTGGCGCTCAGCCCCAATGCGCTGGGCTGGCCCAAGCTCACCGACGTGGGGTTGGCCCGGGGCATGGCGGTGGTGTTCCTGCTGTTCGCACTGGGCCTGCTATCGCTGACTCGCCGTTTCGCGCCCCGAATCCGTTGGACGGTCTCGGGCGCCCTGGTGGTGGACATCATCGCGGCGGTGCTGGCGATCGCCACCATGCACGATGCGCGCATCGGCATCGCCATGATGCTGGCGGTAAACCTGGCCGCCGGTGCGCTGATTTTGCCGCTACGGCTTTCCTGCTTCTTCGCGGCCCTGGCCACGCTGGGGGTGATCGGTCATGCCGTGTTCGAGATGCAGCACGGCCAGGCCGGCATGGACCGGGAGCTGCTGGAATCGAGCCTGTTCGGCCTGGCTTATTTCGCCATTACCGTGCTGTGCTACGTGCTCAGCCGGCAGATTCGCGCCAGCGAGGCGCTGGCCGAGCAGCGCGGCGTTGACCTGGCCAACCTGGCCCAGGTCAACGAACTGATCATCCGCCGCATGAAAACCGGCGTGCTGCTGGTAGACGACGCCAACCGCATCCACCAGATGAACGAGTCGGCCTGGATGCTGCTGGGCAACCCTGCCGCTGACCAGCGCGACCTGGGCCGCGTGGCGCCCGAGCTATCCCGACGCCTGTATCACTGGATGACGTCGGGCAAGCTGGACGAGTCAGCCACCCAGTTGGCAGACGGCGTGCCCGAGGTGGTGCCCCGCTTCAGCCGACTGGCGCCCAACGACGACTCGCACGTGCTGATTTTCCTGGATGACACCTCGCTGGTCTCGCGCCGCGCCGAGGAGCTCACCCTCAGTTCGCTTGGCCGCCTGTCCGCCTCCATCGCCCATGAGATCCGCAACCCGCTGGCAGCTATCCGCTACTCCGCCCAATTGCTTGCCGAATCCAAGGACCTGCCCTCCGGCGACCAGCGCATGGTGGAGATCATCAACAACCACTGTGTGCGCCTGAACGAGATCATCGAGAACATCCTGCAGCTATCCCGCCGTGAGCGCTCGCGCCCGGAAACACTGGACCTGGGTCAGTGGGCCAGCGAATTCGTGGACGAGTACCGCCAGGGCAACGACCTGGGCGAGGATTCGCTGCGGGTGATCCAGGCCAGTACACCGGTGGCGGCGGTAGCCGATCCGCAGCAGTTGCAACAAGTGGTTTGGAATCTGGTGCAGAACGCCTTGCGCTACGGCCGTATGCCCGGCGAGCCCGCCCGCGTGATGGTGGTGGCCCGCCACGGCGAACACGGTGTGCCCATTCTGGAAGTGATCGATCGCGGTCCCGGCATCGCGCCCAAGGTGGCCGCCCAGATCTTCGAGCCGTTCTACACCACCCACGAATACGGCACGGGTCTGGGCCTGTATCTGGCCCGCCAGATGAGTGAGGCGAACCAGGCGTCGCTGGAATACGTGCGCGTGGCGGGCGGCGGCAGCTGCTTCCGCCTGGTGCTCACGCCCGCCCGTGCGGGTCGTGCCAGCGGTGACGCGGCTGCCGCTGCTGGCTGACTTCAGGTAGCGCGCACCATCAGCTCGACCGGCAGCGTTTCCGACTGGGCCGGCTCGTCATTGATCAACGCCAGCACCTTGCGAGCCAGCAAGGTGCCACCCTCTTGCCAGTCCTGGCGCACGGAACTCAGCGGGGGAAGGAAACTGGCCGCCAACGGCATGTCGTCGTAACCCACGACCGCCACGTCCTTGGGCACCGCTCGCCCCATCTCGTTCAGCGCACGAATGGCACCCATCGCCAGCAAGTCGCTGCAAGCGAAAACGGCATCGAACGGCACCGCGCGCTCGACCAACGAGTGCATCGCATCCATGCCCGAGGCCAGGGTGAACTCGTCGCGACGGATCAGCAGGGGCTTTACCCCATGCGCCGCCAGCGCGTCGACGAAACCATTGAGCCGCTCAAAGATTTCCGGGTGGTTGGGATTACCCACGAACACCGGGTTGCGCCGTCCCTGGTTGATGAAATGCTCGGCCACCACGCTGCCGCCCTGGCGGTTGTCGCTACCCACCACGATGTGCTCGTCGCGCTCGCCCGGAGCGCCCCACACCACCATGGGCAGGCCTAGCTTGTCGAAACGCCGCACGGCGTCCTGGCGCGAACCCTGGCCCAACAGAATCAGGCCATCAGCCGCCTGCACCGCGGCGGCGGAGGCACCCTGGCGGGTGGTCAGCAACACGCTGTAACCGTTGGCGGTGAGCTCCTGGGAGATGCCGCCCAACAACACCAGCGGATAGGGGTCGAGCATGGTGCGGTCGTTGGAGGGCTTCATCTCCACGATCACCGCCACCGTATGACTGCGGCGCAGGCGCAGGTTGCGCGCGCTCACGTTGAGTTTGTAACCGAGCTGATGCGCCAACGCCTGCAGGCGCTCGCGCGTCTCCTTGTTGACCAGCGGGCTATCGCTCAATGCCCGCGAAATCGTGATCTTGGATACACCGGCGACTCGCGCCAGATCAGCCATGGTCAAGCTGGCAGTCGGCGTGGCGCCTTGCGGCTTCTTGTGGAGACGACTCAAGACCTGGCCCCAATGTCTTGTGATGGATTGTGCGGCACCTCAGCACAACGGCCTACCGTGGCAACGGACCACAGTGTCCCGGTTTACGCGTCATGCGTCCAACGTCGCAAGGAAGCACGAAGCAGACCATTCTCCACGGCGCAGCGATGCTAATGCATCAAAATCCTGCGCTGCGCCGGCCTCGGGCATACGATTAATGATATCGATAACAATCGCAACTATGTTGCATTACAACAATTGATATCGATAACTTGATATCGATATCAATTACTGCCAAGCTCCGCGCCCAATAACCATCGCGGACCGCGCCCGGCGCAGGATCTCGCGAGCATTGCCACGATAGCGTCGCGGGGAGAGGGTGTTGGAGCATCAAGAAACGGCCATGGCTGTGGCGTCGGCGCAGGGCGCACCCTGTGACCCCTGGCTGGTGACCAGCCACCGTACCGATCCCGCCGCCTTTGCCCAGGACGAGAGCCTGTTCGCCGTGGCCAATGGCGATCTGGGCGTGCGCGGGGGCCTGGAGGAAGACGACAGCCCCAGCCATGGCAGCTTTCTGGCCCACGCCTGGGAACGTACCCCGATCGAGTACCACGAGCGCTTTCCCGGCTTCGCCGCGCACACCGACACGCGCATCCCCGTTGCCGATGGCACCCGCATACACCTGCGCCTGGGCGACACGCCGGTTCGCCTGCGCGAAGGCGAGTGGCAGCACTTCGAACGCTTGCTCGACCTTCGCAACGGCAGCTACCGCCGCCAGTTGCGCTGGCGCTCGCCGGAAGGCGCCACCCTGCTGATCGAAGCCGAACGCATCGCCAGCCTGGAGCACCCCGGCCTGTTGGCCATTCGTTACAGCGTGCGCTCGGTGGATTACACCGGCCCCATCACGCTGGAGTCGTCCATCTCCACCGCTCGCCACGCCACCGAGCAGGGCGACGACCCACGCATCGGCACCCGCCTGGATGGCGGCTTCGGCACGCGCGACAGCGCCGCCGACGAGGCGCACGCCTTCGTGCTGCAGCAGACCGCGCACAGCGACATCCGCGTCGCCTGCATGCAGCAACACGCGGTGCTGAATAACAGCCTCTCCTTCCGTCTCGCCAACCTGGCCCAGCACGGCGTGCTGCAGGTATACGAAGGCGCGATTGCACCCGGCCAGGCGGTAACGCTCGAAAAGTATGTCGCCTATGCGTGGTGCGCACCGCATAGCGAGGAAAGCGATGCCTCCTTGCTTGCACGCGCCAGTGAATGCCTTGCCCAGGCACAGGCCGCTGGCTATGCGGCGCTGTGCGCACGCCAGTCCGACGCCTATGCCCGCCTGTGGGATCGCGCGGATCTGTCCATCGAAGGTGATGCGCGCACGGAGCAGGCGCTACGCTTCAACCTGTTCCACGTGTTCCAATCCAGCAGTCGTGATGGCAGCGGCAGCACCGCCGCCAAGGGTCTCACCGGCGAGGGCTACGAAGGCCACTACTTCTGGGACACCGAAGCCTTCATGCTGCCCACCGTGGTCACGCTGGCGCCGGAACTGGCGCGCAGCATGCTCACTTACCGCTACCGCACGCTGGAGCGCGCCCGTTCCCACGCCCGCGAGATGAACCATGCGCGCGGCGCACTCTACGCCTGGCGCACCATCAGCGGTGACGAGTGCTCGGCCTACTTCCCCAGTGGCTCGGCGCAATACCACATCAACGCCGCTGTGGCCTGGGCGATCCGCCACTACGTGGACGCCAGCGGCGACACCGCGTTCCTGCGCGAATACGGCGCGGAAATGCTGTTCGAAATGGCGCGCATCTGGCTGGACATCGGCCATTTCAATCCGCGCCGCCAAGGTGCCTTCTGCATCCACGGCGTAACCGGGCCGGACGAATACACCGCGTTGGTGGACAACAACCATTACACCAACCGCATGGCCCAGCGTCACCTGCGTCACGCCGCCGACGTGGCACGCTGGATGGCCGACAGCGCGCCGGAGGCATACACACAGCTGGCGCGTCGCGTTGGCCTGGAGCCGTTTGAAATTCTTCAGTGGCAGCGTGCCGCCGAGGCCATGTATCTTCGCGAAGACGACGAACTCGGTGTCTTCCCGCAGGACGACACCTTCCTCGACAAGCCGCGCCTGCCGCCCCGCCCCGCTGGCGAAAGCAAGCGCCCGCTGCTGCTCGAGCTGCATCCGCTCACCATCTACCGCCACCAGGTGTGCAAGCAGGCAGACACCGTGCTTTCGCTGGTACTTGCCGGTGAGGATGTGAGCCAGGCCGCCAAGCGTCGCAACTTCGACTACTACGAAGGCGTCACCGCGCACGACTCCACGCTTTCCGCCTCCACCTTCGGCGTGCTGGCGGCTGAAGTCGGCGCCATGGACAAAGCCTGGCGTTACTTCCAGGACAGCCTGCGAGTGGATCTGGATGACTTGCATGGCAACGCCGCACACGGCGTGCATATGGCCGCCATGGCTGGCAGTTGGCTTGGCCTGGGCTGGGGTTACGGCGGCGTGCGCGTGCATGCGGGCGAACTCACGCTTGCGCCGCGCCTGCCCGCTGCCTGGCGCAGCTATCGCTTCGGCGTGCATTGGCAGGGCGCTCAGTTGCGCGTGACGGTGCGAGCCGATGGCGTGGAATACCACTTGCGCAGCGGCGACACGCTGCGCTTGCGCCATGCCGGTCAGCCCGTCGAGCTGCGTAAGGGCGAAAGTCTCACGCTGCCGCATCGCGTGCAGACACCGCTGCAAGCCGTGATCTTCGATCTCGATGGCGTCATCGCCGACACCGCCGTGGTCCATCGCGCGGCGTGGGAGCGCCTGGCGCAGGAAATCGGCGCGCCATTCGACGAGGCCACCGCCGAACGCATGAAGGGCGTGGATCGCCGCGGCTCGCTCGATATCCTGCTCGAACGCGCATCGACACACTATTCGGAAGCGGAAAAAGAAGCGCTCAGCGAGCGCAAGAACGGTTACTACCGCGAACAGATCGAGCGCTTCGGCCCCGATCAGTTGCTGCCCGGCGCACGCGCCGCGGTGGAGTCGGTGCGTGCGGCCGGTCTACGCGTGGGCCTGGCCTCGGCCAGCCGCAATGCGGCGCTGCTGCTCGAACGCCTGGGCATCGCCTCGCTGTTCGATTACATCGTGGATGCCTCGTTGATCGAGCGCTCCAAACCGGATCCGGAAATCTTTCTGGCTGCCGCGGCGGGTTTGAACGTCGCGCCGGCCGCTTGCCTGGGTGTCGAGGACGCCGCTGCAGGCATCGCCAGCATCCATGCTGCGGGCATGGTCGCCATCGGTATCGGCCACCACGAGGCCTTAGGGGAGGCCCATCTCGTGCTGCCCGACCTGACCGCGTTCCGCATCAGGGACTACGTAGAAAACCAAGACAACGCAACGGCCGTGCGCGCCGAAGCGTCGCATTCCAACACTTAAGTGGCCCATATTTCGGGCGGGGAGGCATCCATGAACAAGCAGCACTTCACACGACAATGGCTGGCGGTGGCAATTGCCGCAGCGCTCGCGACCGGCACGGCACACGCGCAGGACGCCAACAGCAACGCGCAGGCTCCGGCGCAAAGCGCGGTACCGGCCAATGGCCAGGCATCCGACCAGAAGTCGGCCAAGACGCTCGATCAGGTGGTGGTTACCGGCACGTCGGCGGCCGGCGGCATCAAGAAGATCGACGCCAGCTACTCGGTGGTGAGCGTCAGCGCCGCTGACATCAAGATGGCCAACCCCAAGAGCACGGCCGACCTGCTGAAGGTCTCCCCGGGTCTGTGGCCGGAATCCACCGGCGGCCAGACGGGCGCCAACATCGAAATCGCCGGCTTCCCGGGCGGCGGCGATGCGCCCTTCTTCACCACGCAGCTGATGGGCTCGCCGCTGTACGGCATGCCGACACTGTCGTTCTTCGAAACCACCTCGATCTTCCGTCTGGATGACACGGTCGAGCGCGCCGAAATTCTGCAGGGCGGCCCGTCCGTCGTGTACGGCGATGGCCAGATGGGCGCCACCGCCAACTTCATCCTCAAGCAGGGTACCGACGTACCCAGCGGCAGCGTGGGCGTCACCTACGGCAGCGAAGGTCTGTGGCGCACGGATGCCTTCCTCGGCTTTAAGGTTGCCGACAAGTGGTACGGCAGCATCGGCGGCTTCTACCGCGACTCCGACGGCGTGCGCAGCCCGGGCTACTCCGCCGACAAGGGCGGCCAGTTCACCGCCACCCTATCGCACGACATGGATAACGGCACGCTGGTGTTCTACGCCCGCCAGCTCAATGACCGCAACCAGTTCATCACGCCGATTCCGTTGATCCAGCGCGGCAGCGACAACTTCAGCGCCTACCCCGGCTTCGACCCGCTCACCGACACCTACTACAGCAAGGACATCCAGCATGTGAACCTGCCGGGCTATCCCGGTGGCGGCACCAGCGCGAACCTTGCCAACGGTCGTGGCGCCAAGTTCAGCTTCTTCGGCTTCAACTTCGACTATGACCTGGGTGACGGCTGGAGCCTCTCGGACAAGTTCCTGATCAACGGCGGCACGGCTGATACGAACGCCCTGTTCTCGGGCACCAATCCGGCCAGCCTCAACGACGAGCTGTACAACCTCGGCACCGATTTCGGTGGCTTCAAGCTGCCGCCGGGCTCGGCCACGGCGACCTACGTTAACGGTGGCGGCGCGGTCGACCCCAACCAGAGCGTGATTCACCAGGGCTGGTGGTACATCAACAAGCGCCTGAAGAACATCAACAACGACTTCCGCCTCAGCAAGGAGCTGTTCGACGGCAACACGCTGACCGCGGGCGTCTACCTGGCCCACTACACCGACGACGACAAGTGGAACCTGGGCAACCAGATGCTGATGACGAATACGCCCAACGCGCGTCCGATCAAGGTCAGCTACGTCGGCACCGATGGCCATACCTACCAGCTCACCGATTACCAGGGTCTGCTCGATTACGGCGCCTACAACATCGCCGAGAACGGTAGTTCGACCAACAAGGCGTTCTACCTTTCCGACTCGTGGCGCATCGACCGCTGGTTGATCGACGCCTCCGCACGCGTCGAGAACCAGGACTCCACGCTGCACGTGTGCAATCTGACCAACCAGAACCTGGATGGCAACAATTACACGCTGTATGACAACGAAGTGCCCGTGTGCAACGGCACCTTTGCTACCACCAACTACAACAAGACGCATACCTCCTGGACGGTGGGCGTGAACTACGAGCTGGCCGACAACATGTCGGTGTATGCCCGTGCCAACAAGGGTGCGCACTTCGGCGACTTTGACAACGCGCTGCGTGGCAACACCACCGGCAACACGCCGCCGCTGCAGAAGGTCCAGAATTTCGAAGTGGGCTACAAGTTCCAGAACAAGTACGTCTACGCGGACATCAGCGCCTACCATCGCCAGTTTAGCGGCCTGCCGTATCAGCCGACCAACGGCGAAGGTGTGCCGGTGGGTTCACCGCTGCTGTACGGCTCGGACTCCAAGGGCGTCAACATGATCGGCGCGGTGACGCCGGTGGAGAACCTCAAGCTGCAGTTGGTCGCCAACTACCTGGATGGCCACTACACGCACTACTCCGCCTGTATCCCGTACGTGAACCAGGTGGCAGGCAACGGTTGCGCCTATATCAACGGCGTGCAGCTGCAGCGTCAGCCCAAGTTCCGCTACATGTTCACGCCCAGCTACACCCTGCCGTTCTCGTGGGGTGACGTGATGGCCTTTGTGACCTACACCCGCGTGGGTCCGCATACGCAGGATCAGACGGGTCTGCAACAGCTCGGCCACTACTACACGCTGGATTTCGGTATCGTCGCCGACATCCAGAAAACGTGGGAGCTGCGTCTGCAGGGCACGAACATGACCAACCAGCTTGGCCTGACCGAAAGCAACTCGCGCATCTTCGGTTCGGCAGCCGGTGCAGGTGGCGTGATTCTCGCCCGCCCGCTGGAAGGCCGCGAGGTGAATTTCCAGGTCAAGTACAAGTTCTGATGTTGTAACCAGAGGCACTTCCCTCGATTGTTCCGGGCCGCCCGTAGCGCGGCGGCCCGGAACCTTTTTGAAAGACGCTACGCGAGGTGGGGATGAACCGGTACCGCATGATCGTTGCCCTGGTGACGATTTACATGGTCTTCGCGATCCTGCTCAACAGCGTGGGCACGGTGATCCTGCAGTCCATCCATACGTTTGGCGTCGACAAGCCGCAGGCCAGCCTGCTGGAGTTGTTCAAGGACCTGCCAATCGCCATCACCTCGTTCCTGGTGGCCTCATTTCTTCCGCGCATTGGCTATCGCCGCGCGATGATGCTTTCGCTCGTCGTGGTCGGCGGCGCCTGCATGCTGATGCCGCTGTATCCCAGCTTCCACACCACCGAATTGTTGTTCACCTGCGTGGGCGTGTCCTTCGCCCTGGCCAAGGTGGCCGTGTATTCCTCCATCGGCCTGCTCACCAATAGCAAAGCAGAGCACGGCCGACTCACCAACACCATCGAAGGCCTGTTCATGCTCGGCGTACTCGCCAGCGGCTGGCTCTTCAGCGCCTTCATCGATCACGCTAACCCTGCCAATCCTTCCTGGTTCAATGTGTACTGGGTGCTGGCGGTGCTTTGCTTTGGCACCGTGTCGCTGCTTTGGGGGGCCCAGCTCGACGAAACAGCCGCGCACGGCAAGAGCATCGCCTCGATGGGCGATGCGTTCCGCCAGATGTATCGCCTGCTCATGCGCACGCTGGTATACGTATTTCTGCTCTCGGCATTCCTCTATGTGTTGATCGAGCAGAGCTTCAGCACCTGGCTGCCGACGTTCAACAACGAGATCCTCCACCTGCCCAACGCCATGAGCATCCAGATGGCGAGCATCCTGGCGGGCGCCACCGCTCTGGGCCGTATCCTGGCCGGCCAGCTACTTCGACGCGTGCCGTGGCACGTGCTGCTCAACCTGTGCGTGCTTGGCATGGGCGTGCTTATTCTGCTGGTGCTTCCGCTCGCGCAAGAAGCGCAGGTCACACCGGACGTGGGTTGGTTCAATGCGCCACTGGCGGCCTATCTGATCCCGTTGATTGGCTTGCTGATGGCGCCCATCTATCCGGTGATCAACTCGGTCGCGCTGAGCTCGCTACCCAAGCCGTCCCACGCTGCCATGACCGGCCTGATCGTGATCTTCTCGGCGCTCGGCGGCACGCTGGGCTCACGTATCACGGCGCTGGTGTTCTCCAGCTTCGGTGGCATCCACGCGTTCTATTTTTCGCTGGTGCCGATGAGTCTGGTGCTGGTGACGCTTTTCTTCTTCAAGCGCGAAACCGACCGCATAGGTGCGGGCGAGCCAACCGCCGTCGCCGTGCCTGCCGAGTAGGAATAGCCGCCCCGTCCGCTTCACCGGAGTCGTCATGCGTCTGCCTCGCCGCTGCCTTGCCGTTCTATTTTCCGGTCTTTGCATGGCGCTGGCGCATGCGGGTGATGCCAGCTTCCAACTCACCGCCACCGCAGCGGACTGGGCCAGCTACTTTCCGGGCCAGCTCGGTAATGGCTTTGTCTCCACCTACACCGGCCCGCGCGGTACCGAGGGCAACCCGGGCTTCGTCGCCGGCCTTATGGACTACACACCCGGCGACGTATCTCGCCCTGCGGCTGTGCCGGGCTGGAGCGCGATCGACTACAGCACCGGCCCCTCGCACGCCGGGCAGTTCTGGCTCAACCAGGTCGATCTGTCTCCCACGCGCTTTGGCGACTACCGGCAAGTGCTGGATATGTACGAAGGCACGCTGGACACGCGCTATCGCTACGTGGATGGGCGTAAAAGCACGCAGATCGAGCTGACCAGCCTGGTGAGCCAGGCGTCGCCGCATCTCGCCGCCACGCGGTTGACGCTGACACCCGATTTCGACGGCGAGGTGTGGTTGTCGTTTCCACTCGACCTATGGGCGCCGCATCAGCCACGCTTCGCCATGGGCAAGCTCGACGGCCCGGCATTGATGGAAGCATTGGGCGCCCATCAGATGAAGCTTCAGGCTGTGCCGCCCAACCAGCCGGATCGCGCACCCGTGTGGTACGCCGGCGACACGCTCGTCACCGCTGCGGACGGCGACACGCGCAACCTCACCCTATGGTTGGACGGACAGGCCGCCCATGGCCCACGTATGGCACAGGCGGTCGCTGTCGGCCTGCCTGCCGGACTCACCCCGCGCGAGGTCAAGCTCCATCGCAGCGACTACAAGCTCTCGCTTGAGCTGCGCGTAGCGGTACGTAAGGGCCAGCACTACACCTTCACCAAGACCGTCGCCGTCTCGCGCGACGGCTGGGGTGGCGATGCACGGGCGAATCTCGCACTCGCCACCGAGGCACGCCGCCAGGGCTTCGACACGTTGCTGCAGGCGCATCGCGTTGCGTGGCATGCACTGTGGCGCTCGGACATCGTGATCGATGGCGATGCCAAGGCCCAACAGATCGTCCACTCCGATCTCTATTACTTGCTGACCAACGCCACGCCAGACACGCGGTGGCCCATCGGCGCCTGCGGCATGACGCCCGGCTATACCGGGCACGTGTTTTGGGACAGCGACACCTGGGTGTTTCCCGCCCTGCTGCTCCTGCACCCGGAGCGCGCCAGGTCACTGGTGACATTCCGTAGCCATGGTCTGCCCGCCGCCGAACAACGCGCCCGCGAGCGCGGCCTGCGCGGCGCGATGTATCCCTGGGAGGCCGATGCCGACAACGGCAGCTCGCAAACACCGCGCTCGGCGCAATTGCTGGACGAGCGCGAGATCCATGTGAATGCCGATATCGCCATCGCGCAATGGCAGTACTACCTCGCCACGCAGGACCGCACCTGGTTGGCCGCGCATGGCTGGCCGGTGATTCGCGCCGTCGCGGAGTTCTGGGTCAGCCGTGCCACGCCCGTGGCCGGTACCGACCAATACGCCATCGAGCACGTCGCCTCGGTCGATGAGGATTACAACGATGTGCCCAACGACACCTTTACCAACCTCTCCGCACGCAAGGCGCTGCAGATCGCCGAGAAAGCCGCGCAAACGCTGGGCGAAGCCGCCGACCCGCAATGGCGCAAGGTGGCGGTTGGCCTGGTGATTCCCTTCGACACCAAGAACGGCCACCACCTGGATTTCGATGCATCCGTGCCGCACGATATCGACTCGTGGGGTGGCAGCTCCTTGCCTATGCTCAGCCTTCCTTCGCTGGATGTACCGATGACGCCGTCCGTACGACAGCGCAACTATGCCTACGCCATCGCGCCTATCGAAGGCTCCAGCAAAGACCCCAACAGCATGGGCTTCACGCCGTTGTCCATTGCGGCCTCCACGGCGGGTGACACGGCCGCCGCCGCCGATTGGTTCGAACGCAACCTGCACGCCAACGTGCTCAAGCCGCCCTTCAATGTGCGCACCGAAACCGCCGGTAACAACACGGGTTACTTCACCACGGCCAGCGGCGGCTTTCTGCAGAACCTGCTGTATGGTTTCACGGGTTTGCGCCTGCAGGAGCAAGGTCTGATGGAAGCCTATGCACCGATGTTGCCGCCGCATTGGCGCGCCATGACCTTGCGCGGCGTCTCGCTGCGTGGCCAGCGCCTGGATATCACCCTCGAACGCGACGCCGGTGGCAAGGTGCAATTGCGCCGCCAGCCCGCCGACCCACGCGCACCTTCCCCGACGAACTAGGGAGCCGCCATGTCCCCCATGCTTTCCAAGCCTTCTCGCTCATCCGCGCAACCCAAGCGCCTCGTGTGGCACGCGTTGGCCTTGGCCCTTGCCTGCGGCGTGACGATCGCGTCGCACGCCGCCACGCCCGATGCGAGCAAAACCCGCGCTTATATCGATCACGCGTGGAGCACGCTCACCCGCTCGATGGACGACTGCGCCGCGCTCAGCGACAGCAAGGTCGCCAATCATCCGGTGCTTTACCTGCCCGCGGATTTCCAGCTGCCTGCTGCCCAGGCCGACATCGGCAAACGCTGCGGCGTCGAGGTGCGGCCCTTGCCGCGCAAGGTGGAACGACTGGGCGATATCGACGCTACGACCCTTGCGCAGCAAGGTCTGCTCTACCTGCCTCACCCCTATGTGGTGCCTGGCGGCTTCTTCAACGAAATGTACGGTTGGGACAGCTACTTCATCGTGCTGGGTCTGGTGGCCGACAATCGCACCGCGCTGGCGAAGGATATGGTGGACAACGCGCTGTTCGAGGTAGAGCACTACGGCGGCGTACTCAACGCCAACCGCACCTACTACCTCAGCCGCTCGCAGCCGCCATTCCTCACCGCCATGATGACAGCGGTGCTCGACGATCCGCACAGCTTCCCCGATGCCGAAGCGCGCCGAGCATGGCTGGCCCAAGCCTACCCCTTGGCTGTGCGCAACTACGGCATCTGGACGCGCCCCGAACATCGTGCGGGCGACACCGGTTTGGCGCGCTATTTCGACCTTGGCGACGGCCCGGTGCTGGAAGCGCGCGACAGCGCCTATTACGTGGGCGTGATTCGCTGGCTGCGGGCACACCCGAAGGACGACCCTGGATACCTCATCAAGGGCGCCGAACACCCCAACGACACTGAGGCCGCTGCACTGAAGACCACAAGCTGCGACGTGCGAGCCTCCAAGGTCTGCGCCGGCGCCTGGCTCGACGGCTATCGCCTGAGCGCGGATTACTATCGAGGCGACCGCGCCATGCGTGAGTCGGGCTTCGATACGAACGCGCACTACGGCCCCTTCGGCGGCTCCACCCATCACTATGCCGACGTGAGCCTCAACAGCCTGCTCTACCGCTACGAACGCGACCTGCACGACTTCGCCTTGCAGCTGGGCCACGCTGGTGAGGCCGAACGCTGGGCCAAGGCCGCCGAAGCACGCAAAGCCGCCATGAACAAGTATCTGTGGCAGCCCAAGGACGGCATGTATCGCGACTACGACACCGTGGCCCGCAAACCCTCGCCCTACCCCTACGTCACCACCTTCTATCCCTTGTGGGCAGGCGCGGCGTCGCCAGCGCAAGCCGACGCTGTGCGCAAGACACTGCCTCTATTCGAGCGCAAGGGTGGCCTGAGCATGGACAACCGCGCGGCCGGGGTGCAGTGGGGCGAGCCGTTCGGCTGGGCGCCGACCAACTGGTTGGCCGTGTCGGGGCTGGAGGCCTACGGCTTCCACGATGACGCACAACGCATCGCGCGCAAGTTCATGGGCACCGTGGATCAGGGCTTGGCCGACGACGGCACCATCCGCGAGAAATACAACATGGTACTGGGCAACGCCGACGTCAAAGTCAGCGCGGGCTATACCGAGAACGTGGTCGGCTTTGGCTGGACCAATGGCGTCTACCTGAAGATGCAGGCGCTGGTGGACGCAACGGGCAAGGCGGCACCCGCCGCCAAGGGGCACCAGCCATGATCCGCGTGCTTGCCTCTGCGCTGTTGATCATGGGCGGTGTTGCCGCGGCTCAGAACGCCGCGTCGGGCGTGGAACCCAACGGCACCATTCACGCACCCGCCGCCACACTGCCTTACTCCGCGCTTGCATCACCGGAGGCAGCCCGCTTCTTTCCGCAAATGCTCGATGCCGGTGCCAAGGCGCCGCCCATCACAGCGCCCATCGAGCAGAGCCGCGCCTTCTATGATCGCCTCAATAGCGACCGCGCCGCCCGCATGGCCAAGCGCTACCCGGTAAAGACCCACCACGACACCATCGCCGGCGTCGGGGTGGATGTGGTGGAACCGGCCGAAGGCGTCGCACCGCGCAACCGCGAGCGCGTACTGATCAACCTGCATGGCGGCGCCTTCCTGTGGGGCGCGCACAGCGGCGGACTGGTCGAATCCATCCCTATCGCCCACCTTGGGCGCATCCAGGTGATCTCGGTGGATTACCGCCAGGGTCCGGAGCACGTATTTCCGGCCGCCAGCGAAGACGTGGAGGCGGTCTACCGCGCGCTGCTCAAGCGCTACAAACCCGCCAACATTGGCATCTATGGCTGCTCCGCCGGCGGCGTACTCACCGGCGAAGCCGTGGCTCGCCTCATCGAGCACAAGCTGCCCGTACCGGGCGCCATCGGCACCTTCTGCGGCTCCCTGGTGAACATGGAGGGCGATTCGGCCTACGTTGCTCCGCTGTTGAATGGTGCGCCGGCACCCGAGCAGCCGCTAAAGCTGGAGCAATTGCCCTACTTCAAGGGCGCCAGCACCAGCGACCCGCTGGTTTTCCCCGGACTTTCGCCCAGCCTGTTGGCCAAATTCCCCCCCACGCTACTGATCAGCGGCACGCGAGACATGGCCCTGAGTTCGGTATTGCGCAGCCACGCCTTGCTAAACCAGGCCGGGGCGACCACCGAATTGCACGTGTGGGAGGGCATGTGGCATTCGTTTTTCTCCGACCCAGAACTGCCGGAATCGCAGGCGGCGTATGAAGTTATCGTCAAATTCTTCGACCGCCACCTGGGGCACCCTTGAGCCATCGGGTGCTTTCGGACTTTGCCCCTTGCTGACCGGGCAGCTATCCTAGCGGAGACCCTTGCCCATCGTGACGACATGAGCCAACAGACCGTTCTGGTCATTGACGACGAACGCGACATCCGCGAACTCCTTACCATCACGCTCGGCCGCATGGATTTGCTGGTCGATGCGGTGGGTACCGTGTCCGAGGCACGTCGCGCGCTCGCCGAACGGCACTACGACTTGTGCTTCACCGACATGCGCCTTCCCGACGGAACCGGCCATGAGATCGTCGAGCTGATCGCGGCCGAGCACCCCGACACCCCCGTGGCGATGATCACCGCCTACGGCAATGTCGACGCGGCCGTTGGCGCGCTCAAGGCCGGTGCCTTCGACTTCGTGTCCAAGCCCGTCGACATCCAGATGCTGCGCCGCCTCGTACGCACCGCGCTGCGCCTGGCCGAAGAGAAGCGCAGCGGCCAAGGTGCCGCCAAGCCGGACGGCCAGGAGCGCCTGATCGGCGATTCGCCGGCCATGCAGCAGGTGCGCTCCACCATCACCAAGCTCGCTCGCAACCAGGCGCCGGTATATATCGCCGGTGAATCGGGCGTGGGCAAGGAACTCGTGGCCCGCCTCATCCACGAGCAGGGCCCGCGTGCTACCGGCCCGTTCGTGCCGGTGAACTGCGGCGCCATTCCCTCCGAACTGATGGAAAGCGAGTTCTTTGGCCACCGCAAGGGCAGCTTCACTGGCGCGGTGGGCGACAAGGAAGGCCTGTTCCAGGCCGCCCATGGCGGCACGCTGTTCCTCGACGAAGTGGCCGAGCTTCCGCTGCACATGCAGGTAAAACTGCTGCGTGCGATCCAGGAAAAGGCCGTGCGCCCCATCGGCGCCCGCGAAGAAGTACCGGTGGATGTACGCATCCTCTCGGCCACCCACAAGAATCTCGCCGCACTGGTCGAACAAGGCCAGTTCCGCCAGGACTTGTTCTATCGCATCAACGTAATCGAGTTGCGCGTGCCGCCGTTGCGCGAGCGTCGCGGTGATGTACCGCTGCTGGCCAACTTTGTGCTGCGCCAACTGGCAACCAAGAGCGGGGGTGCCCCCGGGCGGCTGCTGCCAGCCGCGCAGCAAGCACTGGAGTCTTACGATTTTCCGGGCAACGTGCGCGAACTGGAGAACATCCTCGAACGTGCCATGGCCATGTGCGAGGGCGACCAGATCGACGTGAGCGACCTCATGCTGCCCCAGCGCATGCCACGCGCCGCCGAAGCCGCCCCGGCCATGGCAGGCACGCCCGGCATGCCACCGGCTTCCGCACCGGTGCCGACCATGGCGCCACCCAGCGCCGACGGCGGCTTGGACGACTACATCAGCAACCTCGAGCGCACCGCCATCATCAAGGCGCTGGAAGAATCCCGCTACAACAAGACAGCGGCGGCCAAAAAGCTCGGCATCACCTTCCGCGCGTTGCGCTACAAGCTCAAGAAACTCGGCATCGACTGATAAAAAAAAGGCCGGACGTGAGTCCGGCCTTTTCGTTGAACACCCAGGGTGGCTGGATCAGCCGCCCTTTTTCTTGTTCTTTTGCAGCAGGTCCAGCAATTGCTCGGGCGTCATGTAGCCACCGAGCATGGTGCCGTCCTCGGCGATGATGGCGGGCGTACCGTTCACGCCCAGTTTCACGCCCAGCTCGAACTCCTGCTTCACCGGGTTGGCGCAACTGGCGGACTTGGGCGTCTTGCCCTTCTTGGCCAAGGTAAACGCCGCCTTGCGATCGGCCGCGCACCACACCGACACCATCTCGTTGTACGTATCGGTCGTGCGACCCGCGGGGCTGGTCACGCCCTCGCGCGGCCAGGCCACGTACTCCAGGGCAATGCCCGCTTTGTTGAAGTCCGCCACGTGCTCATGCAGCGCACGGCAATAGCCGCAGGTGACATCGGTGAAGACGGTCACGCGATAGCGCGGATTGGGCGGCGCAAACACGATGCGGTCCGACTCGGGCAGCTTGGCCAGCTCCACCTTGCGGAAATCGGCCCATGCCTCGTCGTTGACGTTGCGCTTGTTCGCCACGTCGATCAAATCGCCATTCATCATGTACTTGCCATCGGCACTCACATACACGAGCTGGCCCGATGCGATCACCTGGTAGTAACCGGGCATCGGCGCGGGGCGAATGGAATCGACACTGACCTTGGGCGCCAACGACTGCACCGCCTTGCGCACCACACTCTCCGGCCCGGTGGCGGCGTCGTCCGGCGCGGCACAGGCGTTGAGGGCGAACACGCTGAAGCCCAGCGCCAGCAACCATTTCTTGGACATCGGAAACCTCTTGGAAACGCGCTCTCCGGGGAAGAAAGCGCACAGGAGCCTCGATTCTCGCACAGCCGACTGAACGGTTCCGCCGGACATGCGGCGGAACCATGCAGGCCGATCACCCGCGCGGATGGTGCTGCGCGTGCAGGCGCTTGAGCCCTTCCTTGGCCACCAGGGTGTAGATCTGGGTAGTGCTGAGCGCGCTGTGGCCCAGCAGCATCTGCAGGGCACGAAGGTCGGCGCCGTGATTGAGCAAATGCGTGGCGAAGGAGTGCCGCAGCACATGCGGCGAAATCCGCTTGGACACGATGCCCACCCCTGCCGCGTAGCGCTTCACCAGCGTCCAGAACATCTGCCGGGTCATGCCTTCGCCGCGATTGCTGAGGAACAACGCCGCCGGCTGGCGCCCCTTGGCGAGCACGGGCCGCGCCTGCGCCAGGTAAGCCTCGATGCGCTCGGCCGCCACCTCGCCGATCGGCACCAGACGATCCTTGCCGCCCTTGCCGGTCACCCGCACCACGCCCTGGCGCAAGTTAAGCGACGCCATGGGCAACTCCACCAATTCGGATACACGCAAGCCCGAGGCATACATCAACTCCAACATCGCACGGTCGCGCAGACCCAAGGTGCTGGTGACGTCCGGCGCATCGAGCAAGCCCTCGATCTCGCGCTCTGCCAGCGCCTTCGGCAGGCTGCGCGGCGTCTTGGGGCGCTCGATCAGCAAGGTCGGATCGTCAAAACCCGGCTCGTCTCGCGCCACGAACGCGTAGTAGCGCCGAAACGCCGACTGCCGCCGCGCCAGCGACCGCACCGCCACCGGCTGGCAGCCGTGGTAAGCGGAAAGATGCTCACGCTGCGCCGCGCGCAGGCTCAACCCGCAAGCGGCCAACCAGCGCGCCAAGCCCTCCAGGTCACGCCGGTACGCATCCAGGGTGCGGTCGGACAATCCATCCTCGGACCACACACGCTCGACAAAGGCGTCGATGCTGCGGCGGTCGGCTTCGGTGATTTTGGGGATTTCATCGTGCATGGGGCGATGCTCGCCGCGCTGGCCGGGCACTTTCAACCCCTGGCGCGAAACAACGGCTCGCGGATGCACCTACATAATACCGGTCAATGACTTACAGCCGCCGACGGACATTCGGAGCCTAAAGCAAGAAATTACGACGTCGATAGCCTGATGGTAGGGATCACTTGATCCTGCGGGATATCCAGGCACGCGCCTGCGCGCGTCGTGGCAAGGAGAATGGCCGTGCAAATCACCCCACAGAGAACGCCAGCTCCCCAGTCGAACGGCGCTGCGTTGCAACAGCGTTGGTCGAACTACAACGGCTACGTTGACAATCCTATCGAAAACAGTTCGACGAACGATGCACTGGCATCGGCCTCCGACACGGTCAAGGACGCATTGAAGGGAGTCGACCTGACCCAGATCAAGCCGCGCGACCTGGCCAGGTTAGCGAGCACCCTTTACTTCGAAGGGCAGATATCAGGAATTTCCGCAGCCATGATGATTGTTCAACAGGTTGACGGAGACACCCCCATCAATGCGCTGCAGATATTTCAAAACAAGCAGGCTTCACTACAACCCTTGAAGTCGTTTTCGTTCTTCAACCATGCAACGGCGAGTTATCTCGAGGTAGAGAGAACCACGAGCAAACTATCGGATTTCATCCGTGCCATCACACCGAGCATCGGCATTGACGTGACGGCTTGACGGCACCATCGCCTCAGGAGAGCGGTCGATTGTAGGTCAGTGTGTACTTGGAGCTTGCCGTCATTTGCGGGTTGTAACCCACGATCCGGTATGACCCAGGCGGTAGGTTAGGAAGATAAGCCGATGCGCCCTGAGCATCGCTGTCAAAAATGGCACTCCAACTGCCCTGTTGCCAGATCTGGACCTGATACCTGCCAAAGACGCTGGACATCGAAACAGCGACGACGCTCGTACACAACGTGTTCCAAGACGCCAAGATGATGGCGTCTTGCGCCACCAGCGTCCCTGTCACCTGACTGCCGTTCGAATACGTCGTGCAAGCCCCTCCCGTGGTCAAGGGCGCAGCAGTGCTGTCGTTGCCATTGCTTGGCTCGATGGTCGCCACACGGCCATCGCTCAAGAGTGGCTTGGTCGCCTGAGCCACGCATGCATCGACCCAGATGGCGAATGTGATGACTACAGCCAGAGCAGCTAGTCGAACGCTCATTGGAGACATCCTCTTCCTTGGGCGCCCACATGGCGCTATCCAATCGTCTGCGACTACGTCACCAGATCAGTGAACACGGTCGCAACATCGCGCCCATTAAAAACTGCCACGATCCAAGTTCGTAAGCGGAGTAATGCGCTTGGCGTAGGGGTTCTCTTTGCACGCGCCGATGCACCGTTTGCAAGCGCGCGCCCTGGGCGAGCTCAACGCATTTGCATCATGCACGTCAGTGCTTTTGTCGATGAGGAAACCTGCCCATTGAACATCGACCAAAGAAAGCCCGATAAGACACTGCGCTGCTCAACCTTCCGCAAGAACACGCATTGCTTCTTGACGGCCCAAGGACGGGTCATCACGCGATCCCGCGCCCTGCGAGCCAAGGGTCACGCCATCTCGTGTGTGAAAGGTTTGCAGTGCAGTCTGCGCCCCACGTTGACGCTTCCCATGGCGCTGGCCGTACCTGGTGGCCAGATCGCCAGACCCGATCACCACGTTCGCGGGAATGAGTACCCCGATAGGACAACTTCCTGACATCGATGCTGCGGCGGTCTGCTTCGGTGATACTTGGGGTTTCATCCTGCATGGACGCGATGCTCGCCGCCGGCCTCCTCGCGTGCAAGCCTTAAGGGGAACTTGATGGTGACGACGTCGCACGCCTTGCCCGCTTCACCGGCCTGCCCGCTGTGGCGCCGCCTTGCCGCCCTGCTTTACGACCTGCTGGCGGTGCTGGCGATCGTGATGGTGGTGGGCTACCTGTGCCAGCGACTCACGGGCGGCACGGTGGTCACCGATGATGGTCACGCGCACATCGCCTGGTGGTACCAGCCTCTGCAAGGTGTGGTGGTGTCGGCGTACTTCCTCACCTCCTGGTTGCGTGGCGGACAGACGCTGGGCATGCGTCCCTGGCGTATTCGCCTGACCCGAAGCGAGGGCGGCCCATTGTCGGCGTCGCAGGCTATCGTGCGACTGGTCGTGGCCGCCGCTCCACTGGTCTTGTTGGCGCTGGCTCCCTGGCTGGGTGCCCGTGGCGCGCTGTGGGCGGTGGGGGTGGCCTGGATCGTGTGGTTTGGCGTGGCTGCGCTGGATCCACGCCGGCGCGCCCTGCACGACCGCGTCGCCGGCACCGAGCTGCACTGGCAGCCCTGAAAGCAGACCACTAGCGGACCAGACCACTCCACCTAAGCAACTGATTCAAAATGCCCTGGGCCATTGCGGCAGCGCAGCACGCCCCGGCCAGTTCGGGTAAGATGGCGCCTTCTCGATGTGTCCGGTTCCGCCGCATGCTTTATCAGATCCACGAATGGCAGCGCGCCTTCCTTGGCCCGCTCAGCCATTACGCCGAAGCCAGCGCCAAGATGTTCAGCGACCTCACCAGCCCGCTCTCGCACCTGCCCGGTGCGCCGCGCTTGGCTGCTGGCTACGAGCTGCTGCACCGTTTGGGCAAGGAATACGAAAAGCCCGCGTTCAATCTGCCGCAGGTCACCGCGCACGGCCAGGAAATCGCCGTGATCGAGCGCGTGGTGCTGGACAAGCCGTTCTGCCAGCTCAAGCGCTTCAAGCGCTTCAGCGATGACCCGGACACCATCGAAAAGCTCAAGAGCGACCCGGTCGTGCTGGTGGTGGCGCCGCTCTCCGGCCACCACGCCACGTTGCTGCGCGACACCGTGCGCACCCTGCTGCACGACCACAAGGTGTACATCACCGATTGGGTGGATGCGCGCATGGTGCCGACCAGCGCCGGCCCGTTCCATCTCGATGACTACGTGGCGTATATCGAGGAATTCATCCGCTTCATCGGTGCGGACAAGCTGCACGTAATCTCCGTGTGCCAACCTACCGTGCCGGTGCTGGCGGCGGTGTCGCTCTTGGCCGCGCGCGGCGAGCCCACGCCGCTCAGCATGACCATGATGGGCGGCCCGATCGAGCCGCGCAGCAACCCCACCGGCGTCAACAACCTGGCCATCACGCAACCGTTGAGCTGGTTCAAGGGCAATGTGATCCACACAGTGCCGCCGAACTACCCCGGCAGCGGTCGCGAGGTTTACCCGGGCTTCCTGCAGCATGCGGGCTTCATCGCCATGAACCCGGGCCGTCACCTGAACTCGCACTGGGATTTCTACGAGAACCTGCTGCGCGGCGACGAGGACGACGCCGAAGCGCATCGCAAGTTCTACGACGAATACAACGCGGTGCTCGACATGCCGGCGGAGTACTACCTGGACACCATCGCCACCGTGTTCCAGCAGTTTCTGCTGCCGCGCGGCCTGTGGGATGTGGCCGGTCAGCGTGTGCGCCCGGAGGCGATCACCGCCACCGCGCTGCTCACGGTGGAAGGTGAACTGGACGACATCGCCGGCCTGGGCCAGACCGAGGCCGCGCATGATCTGTGCAAGGGCATCCCGGCCAAGCGTCGCGCCCACCGCGTGGTGGAAGGCGCGGGCCATTACGGCATCTTCAGCGGTCGCCGCTGGCGCGAAACGGTGTACCCGCAGGTACGCGAGTTCATCCGTCGCTTCGATCGCCGCGAAGCCTGAAGCGGCCTCCATGAGGGACGTGCAGGTCGAGTACCGCCGTCCCGCGCCGGCACTTCGCCGCCATATCGATCGCTACTGGCGTTGGCACGCATGCGACGATGCCATGCCCTTGCTGCCGATCATGCCGGGCCCTGGTGGCATGGAGCTGTTCTTCCATCGGGCCGCACCGTTCAAGCATCTGGATTTTGGCGCCGCCCTGCCCACCGCGCATATCGCAAGCGTGCGCGGACAGCCGTGGAAGCTGCACGCCAATGGTGCGCTGGATTTCGTCGCGGTGCGCTTTCGCGCCGGCGCGTTCGAACCCTTGCTGCCAGTGGCGGCCACGGACTTGATCGATCATCCCCATGATGCGTCATCGCTCTGGGGCACCGCCGTCGAAACACTGCATGCGCAGCTGGCCGAGCTGACATGCATGGATGCGCAGGCCACCGCACTGGATGCGTTCTTCCTGTCGCGGCTGCGCCCTGCCTTGCTCGATCCGCGTGTCGAACAAGCGATCACCCTGCTGCAATCGTCGGCCCTTCGCATCGAAGCCCTCGCCGGCCAGGTCGGCCTTGGGCGGCGGCAGCTGGAATACCGCTTTCTTCGTGCCACCGGCGTGGCGCCTGCGCGTTTTCGGCGCCTGGCACGCCTGCGCCGCTCATTGCGTGCGCTGCTGCTGGACCAGCATGACGCACCGCTCACCCGCTTGCTCGATGCGGGCTACTACGACCAGGCGCAACAGGTGCGGGAATGTCGCGAACTCACTGGCTTTACGCCGGGCGCATGGCGCGCGGCCGGTCGCAGCCATGCGCATTTCTACAATGCACCCTGGCCGGCATGAAGCCAAGCTGCGCACTCCCCACCACGGAGTACGCCCCATGATTTTCGTCGCCAACCTGCATGCCCACCCTCACACTGCGGCCGCCTTGCGTGAAGGCTTGCTGCATGTGGCCGCACTGACCGAACGCGAATCCGGCGCCGTGGCCTACAGCGTGCGCCAGCACCTGGACGATCCCACGCGTTTCCAGGTGAGTGAGCACTACCGTGACCGCGAGGCATGGCAGACACACATGGCCTCGCCTTATGTGCGGGCCCTGATCGCGCGCTTCGACGCGTTGCTGCAGGCACCGCCCGCGCTCGACGGCTATGCCGAACTCTACGCGCTGACGCGCACGGTGGAAGCCTGAGCATGTCCACGATCGGCGCGTGACGCGGGCCGGCCCGCAGCGTTGCGCGCCGGTCGTGACCTAGGGAACGTCGGATTGAGCGACATGTTGTTCGTCATTCCTGCACCCCCAGAACGTGGATAAGAGCAGGAGGTGTCTTTCAACAGCCGAAGGGCTGCTCATCCAGTCTCTTTACGTTCCAGCATTTACAGACGCTGGATCCCAGCATTCGCTGGGATGACGATCAAAAACATCGCGTCCCTGGCGCTCAGGCAAAGAAGCGGCGGAACGCCTCGATCACCCGCGCGACACCGGCATCATCCACGTCCAGGTGCGTCACCAAGCGCAGCGTGGGTAGATAACCGATGCTGATGCGTACGCCGGCCGCGCGCAGATGGGTGTCCAGATCCCGCAGGCGTTCGGCCGGCACGTCGATGAACACCATGTTGGTGAAGTGGCCCAGCAGGTTTACGCCCGGAATTTCACCGAGGCCCGCGGCCAGCGCAACGGCGCGTGCATGGTCATCCGCCAGGCGCGCCACGTGATGCTCCAGCGCGTACTGCGCGGCAGCCGCCAGCATGCCGGCCTGGCGCCAGCCGCCACCGGCCACCTTGCGCCAGCGGCGGGCCTTGTCGATCAAGGCGGCCGAGCCCACCAGCACCGAACCCACCGGCGCGCCCAGGCCTTTGGAGAAACACACCGAGACGCTATCGAACAAGCCGGCGATCTCGCGCGCCGGCACCTTGCTCGCCACCGCGGCGTTGAACAGGCGTGCACCGTCCAGATGGAACCCCAGCCCACGATCGCGCGCGAAACCTTGCGCGGCGCGCAGGTAGTCCACGGGCAGCACCCGACCGTGCCAAGTGTTCTCCAGCGCCAGCAGGCGCGTGCGCGCGAAGTGCGGGTCCACCGGCTTGATCGCCGCCGCCAGCTTGTCGAGCGGCAGCGTGCCATCGGCATCGTGCGGAATCGGTTGCGGCTGGATCGAGCCGAGCACCGCCGCGCCACCGCCTTCGAACTTGTAGGTATGCGCGTCGGCGCCTACCAGATACTCGTCGCCGCGCTCGCAATGCGCCATCAAGGCCAGCAGGTTGGACTGCGTGCCGGTAGGTACGAACAAGCCCGCCTCGAAGCCCAGCTCATCGGCCAACCGTTGCTGGAACGCGTTGACGCTGGGGTCTTCGCCATACACGTCATCGCCCACCGGCGCATCGAGCATGGCGGCACGCATGGCGGGCGTGGGGCGGGTCACGGTGTCACTGCGCAGGTCGATGGTGTCCACGGGGATACTCGGGGGAGAAGGGCAAGCATGCAGCTTGCTTGCTCCACGAGCGCCCCGCAAGCCGCTGACGGCGTCGCCGCCATCGGCTAGCCTGTGAACCGGGTGGCCGCCTGGACGGCCAAGGGTCACGGGGGCTCGCGGCATGTCGTTCCTGCGCCTGTATCTGCGCGTCATCGGGCTGCTCGCACCGGAGCGGCGCCTGGCCATCACGCTGGCGCTGGCCAACCTGGCCCTGGCGGGCGTGTTCTTTCTGGAACCGATGCTGTTCGGCAAGGTGGTCGATGCGCTCACCGCCCAGGGCGAGGGCCACGCCCCGCGCTATATAGGGCTATGGGCGGCCGTCGGATTCTTCGGCGTGGTGGCCAACGTGTGGGTATCGCTGCATGCGGATCGGCTGGCGCATCGGCGCCGACTGGCCGCCATCGCGTTGTTTTTCGAACACGCCGCCGCCCTTCCCCAGGCTTTCCACGGCGAGTACCACACCGGGCGGCTCGGCCGCATCATGAACAACGGCGTGAGCAACCTGTTCGGCCTGTGGCTGAGCTTTTTCCGCGAGCACCTGGCGACCTTGCTCTCCATCCTGGTGATGGTGCCGGTCGCGCTGTGGCTGAACTGGAAGCTGGCCTTGCTGATGATCGGCTTGCTGCTGTGCTTTTCGATATTCAACGCCGTCGCTGTGCAGCGCACGCACAAGGCACAGGGCGAGGTGGAAGAACTGCACCACGAGATCGCCACACGCGCCGGCGACGTGTTCGGCAATGTCACCGTGGTGCAGAGCTTTACGCGCCTGGCGGCGGAATCACGTGCGCTGCGCGACATGATGGGGCGCGTACTGGACGCGCAATATCCCGTGTTGCGCGGCTGGGCCATTCTCTCGGTGCTCAATCGCGCCGCCAGCACGCTCACCATCGTGGCGATCTTCGCGTTGGGCGCGTCGCTGCACGGGCGCGGCGAAATCAGCGTGGGTGGCATCGTGAGCTTCGTGGGCTTCTCCATGCTGCTAATCGGGCGCCTGGAGCAATTCGCCACGTTCATTTCGAGCATGTTCTTCCAGTCGCAGTCGTTGCGTGACTTCTTCGCCGTGCTGGATCGGCGACCGGAGATCGAAGACCGCCCCGGCGCGCTGGTGCTTTCCCGCGTGCAGGGCGAGGTGGTGTTCGACCGGGTGAGCTTTGGCTACGACCCGGTGCAACCGGCGCTGCACGACCTGAGCTTTCGCGCGACACCCGGCAGCACGATAGCGCTGGTGGGGCCCACCGGCGCCGGCAAGAGCACGGCGCTCAGCCTGCTCTATCGCGCCTACGATCCCAGCGCGGGACGCGTGACCATCGACGGCCACGACGTGCGCGATGTCACGCTGGAATCGCTACGCCAGAACATTGGCGTGGTGTTTCAGGAGCCGGGCATGTTCTACCGCTCCATCCTAGATAACTTGCGCGTGGGCAAGCCCGACGCGAATCTGGATGATATCGAGCAGGCCGTGGCCGCCGCCGAGGCGGCCACCTTTATCGCGCGCAAACCGGAAGGCCTCGCCACCATGGTGGCCGAACGCGGTCGCTCGCTCTCCGGCGGCGAGCGCCAGCGCTTGGCCATTGCGCGCGCCATGCTCAAGGATGCGCCGATCCTCATTCTTGACGAAGCCACCAGCGCGCTGGACAACGCTACCGAAGCACGCATCCAGCGTGCACTGGACCGACTCACCCAGGGGCGCACCACGTTCGTGATCGCCCATCGCCTGTCCACCGTACGTAACGCCGACCTGATCCTGGTGCTGGATCAGGGTCGCCTTGTCGAGCAAGGGCGTTTCGATGAACTGGTGCGCCAGGGCGGGTTGTTCGCACGCTTGGCTGAAGATGGTCAGTTCGTGGCCGACGCCGAAAGCGACGACAGCGAGGCATGAAAAAACAGGGGCGCCTTCGGCGCCCCTGTCCAAACACTAACCGTGCTTGCGGAAGTACAGCCAGGCGGCAATCGCCAGGATCACCGCCGGCAACAGGTTGGCCATCAACGGCGGCACGCCATAGACGGTACCGAAGTTCACCATCGCCTTCTGCAGGAAGTACCAACCGATGGCCAGCAGCATGCCGATGAACATGCGCTTGCCCAGGCCGCCCGAACGCAGCGTGCCGAAGGAGAACGGCATGGCGCAGAGCACGAGCACCAGCACATTGAGCGGATAAAGCGCGCGCGCCCAGAACGCGGTGGCGTACACACCCGGGTTCTGCCCGTTCTGTTCGAGATAGTTAATGTTACGGCGCAGGTCGCGCATGGGCAGGTACTGCGGCTGGATCACCGACTGCTCCAGCACCTGCGGATTGAGCTTGGAATCCCAACGCTGGCTCGCGGCGGTGGTGGTATGCGTGCCCTTGTCGTCCAGCGTGGTGGAGCGCACCTGGTCCATTACCCACTGGCGGCCGTCGTGCTCGGCGGTCTTGGCCCAGTCAAAGCGGGCCACCTGACCGTCGGGCGTGAGCGTGAACACGCGCACGTCGTGCAACTGCACGGTGCTGTGCGTGCCGGTGCGCAAGGCGGTCCAACCCTTGGCGTTGATGATGCGTTCGCCATCGCGCGCCCACAGGCCCGATGCACCGCCCAGGCCCACGTTGTTGGACTTCAGGCGCAGCTGCATCGCCTGGGCCTTCTGGTCGCCCCACGGAGCCGCGGTTTCGCCGAGGATCACCACACCCACGATGAGGATGGCCACCACGCCCACCGCCGAGGCGGCAATGCGCAGCTTGGACAGGCCGCACGCGCGCAGCGCCGTGATCTCGTTGGTGGCCGCCAGACCACCCAGGCCCAGCAGACCGCCGATGAGCGCGGCGTTGCCGAACATTTCATACAGGCGGCGCGGGAAGGTGACCAGCACGTACACGATGGCGCTGGTCACCGTGTAGCCGTTCTTGCCCACGTTGCCGAGCTGGCGCAGGAACTGCACCACGGCATCGAGGCCGGTGATCACCAGCCACACCATGAGCATGGAGGCCAGCACCGTGGTGCCGACCAGCCAGTCGACGCGACGAATGCGCAAGGTAGCCATCAGGCACCCGCCTTGCGCGGCTTGCGCTCGGTGTATTGGCTACGGAACATCCAGGCGGCAATGCCGAACACGATCAGCGTCACTCCCCACATGGGCGCCGAATGGTGCCAGTGCCCCTTGATGATCTGGCCACGGCACAGCGCCAGCAGCAGGTAGTACAGGTAGAAGGTGAGCACCGCGAGCAACAGGCGGCCAAAACGCGGCTCACGCGGACTCTGACGCGACAGCGGCAAGGCCAGCGCCAACAGCACCAGCGACATGGCCGGTGCGATGGTGCGCCAGGCGAATTCCGCGCGCGCATCGGGGTTGTCCACGCGCAGCAATGCCAGGGTGGTGAGCGAGTGCGCCGGATCTTCGCTGTCGTCATCCGACTGAATACTGGTCAGCGAGGCGTCGTTGCGCTCGTATTGCATCTTGCGCCAGTTGTCCGCGCCCAGCGGAACGTCGTACTGAAAGCCGTTCCACAAGGCCAGGAAGCGGCCATTGCCATCGGTTTCCTGATACAGCTGGCCATGCTTGCCGGTCACGAGCTTGATATGCGGCACGTTGTCCTTGCCGGTGCGCTCGGTGGCAATGAACGTGTTGCCGAGCGTGCTGCCGTCGCGGCTCAGCGCATCCACGAAGATGATCCCTCCCTTGCCCGGCAGCTCGGTGAAGCGGCCGGCGTCCAGGCCGGCGGCAATGACCGAGCGGTTGGCCTCGGCCACCAGCTGGTCGGACGTGCGCGCCGCCCACGGGCCCAGCCACATCGACACCAGGCCGACCAGGATCGCCACGCTCGCGCCAAGGATGGCCATAGGCCGCAGCAAGCCCGCCGCGCCCATGCCCGAAGAGGCCAGCACGTGCATCTCGCTTTCGCGATACATACGGCCCAGGCCCAGCAACACGCCGAGGAAGGCCGACAGCGGGAGCAAGGTGGTGAGGCCGTCCAGCATGTTCAGGCCCAGCACCTGGAACATCACGCTGGCCGGAAAACTGCCGTTGGCCACTTGCTGCAACACATGCGCGAACGAGGTGCCGGCCATGATGGCCAGCAGCACGATGGCCGTGGCGGCAATGGTTTGCGCCAGCTCACGCAGGAAATATCGATCGAGGATGCTCAGAACCGGCCCTCACGCACGCAATGGCCCGCCTGCCCGGAACCCGTCCGGCGCGGGAAAAGACCGCCTAGTGTACGTGCTCTCATCCGGCTCATGGGGACAGATTCTCGACATGCGATAAGATGAAGGGCTCCGTGCCGCCCCTTTCCAGGACCGGCAAACCCCAAGTCTAGCCTGTCCGGGCCGTACCGGACCTTTCCGCAGGACATCTTCATGACTCTCCAGTTCAGCCTTGGCTCCGCCGCTCCCGAAACCGTCCAGACCCCCTGCGTGGTGGTCGGCGTTTATGAGAACGGCGTATTCACCAGCGCCGCCGCCCGCGTGGACACCGCCGCGAACGGCGCCATCAAGCGCCAGGTCGAGAGCGGGGACATCACCGGCAAGGCTGGCAGCAGCGCCGTGCTGTTTGCCCCCGAGGGCATCGCAGCCAAGCGCGTGTTGGTCATGGGACTGGGAACGCAGAAGGGCTTCGATGGTGCACGCTACCAAAAGGTGAATGGCGAAGCCGCCCGCGCCCTGGGTCGCCTGCCGATCGACAGCGCCGTCTCCTACCTCACCGAAGTGGACGTGCCGGGCCATGACGCCGCCTGGCGCGTACGCACCGCGGCCCTGGCCGCCGACCACGCCGCCTACCGCTACACCGCCACCTTCAAGCCGCGCGAAAAGGCCGCCCAGCCGGAGCTGACCGCCATTGCCTTCGCCGCTGGCGACGAGGCCCAGGCCGGCCTTGCACAGGCCGCCGCCATCGCCGAAGGCGTGCGCTTTGCACGCGAGCTGGCCAACCTGCCGCCGAACATCTGCAACCCCGCCTACATCGCCCAGCAAGCCGAGCTGTTCGCCGCTGCGCATAGCAAGGTGAGCTGCAACGTGCTCGACCACGAGAAGATGGGTGAACTGGGCTTCGGCTCGCTTCTGGCCGTGGGCCGCGGCTCGTCGAACAAGCCCAAGCTGGTGGTACTCGAATACAAGGGCGGCAACGAGGGTGACAAGCCGTATGCCTTCGTCGGCAAGGGCATCACCTTCGACACCGGCGGCATCAGCCTCAAGCCCGGCCCGGGCATGGAAGAGATGAAGTTCGACATGGGCGGCGCCGCCGGCGTGCTCGGCAGCTTCGTCGCCACGGTCAAGCTGGGCCTGCCGGTGAACCTGGTGTGCGTGGTGCCGGCCGTGGAAAACATGCCCGATGGCGACAGCTACCGCCCGAGCGACGTGCTCACCAGCCTCTCCGGCCTAACCATCGAAGTGCTCAACACCGATGCCGAAGGCCGCCTGATTCTGTGCGATGCACTCACCTACACCGCGCAGACCTTCCAGCCAAAGGTGCTGATCGACGCCGCCACGCTCACCGGCGCTTGCGTGATCGCGCTGGGCAAGCACGCCAGCGGCCTGATGAGCAAGCATGACGACCTCGCCGCCGAGCTGGTCGCCGCTGGCGAAACCACGCTGGATCGCGCATGGCGCCTGCCACTGTGGGACGACTACCAGGTGCAGCTGGAATCGGGCTTCGCCGATGTCGCCAACATCGGCGGCAAGAACGCTGGCGCCATCACGGCCGGCTGCTTCCTCGCACGCTTCACCGAAGGCCAGCGCTGGGCGCACCTGGATATCGCCGGCACCGCGTGGGACGAAGGCCGTAAGGGCCTGGCCACCGGCCGCCCCGTGCCGCTGCTGGTGCAGTGGCTGATCGATCGCTCGGCCCACTAAGGGATCGAGCGTCGTTGGTTGGGAATGGCAAGGTCTCGCCATTCCCAGCCCCTTCCCCACTCCCATTGCCTGCCAAGCCATGCCTCGCGCCGATTTCTATTTGATCGACAAGCCGCGTTTCCGCGAACAGCCCCTGCTGCTGGTATGCGAGCTGGCCAAGCGCGCATTCGCTGCGCAACAGCCCACGCTGATCCTGGCGCGCGATTTCGCTCAGGCCGAAGCCATCGACGAATTGCTGTGGGAGTTCGACCCCGATGGCTTCATCACGCATCAGCTCGCCGGTGACGACGACGACCAGCACACCGCCGTGCTGATCGTGCCCCCGGGCGTGGACACGCTCGACCGACCGCTGCTGATCAACCTGCGCGAAGACTGCGCACCTGGTCGCTATGACCGCGTGCTTGAGGTGGTGGCCGCCGACCCGGCAGAGCGCGAGGGCTCGCGCACGCGCTGGACCGAGTACAAGCGCCGCGGCCTCGAAGTCAACAAGTTCGATATGTAAGCGCCTAAAGAGCGCCTTCCATCGACTCCGCCGCACGCACCAACTGCGCGTAGATCGCATCCATCAACTGCTCACCCGAGAGCGGCTTGCGCAGAAAGCCATCCATACCCGCCTCTCGTGCACGAGTCTCCTCGTCGCCACCCGAGCGAGCGGTAATCGCCACGATGGGCATGCGACGCCCGGGCTCCTCGCGCTGGCGGATCAGCCGCGCGATCTGAAAGCCATCGATCCCTGGCAGATCAAGATCCAGCAAGGTCACATCGCAAGGCGCATGGGCCAGTTCGGCCAAGGCGGCCAAGCCGTTGCTCGCGTAGCGCACGCGATGGCCCACGCGCTCAAGCAAGCCGCGGATCACCGCCGCCACAATGGCGTCGTCTTCCACTAGCAGCACGTCCAACCGTTCGCGCAACTCGTGCTCATCGTCTGCCAATACCGGCACAACGGGTTCCTGCGCCACAGCGAGGGGCAAACAGACATGGAAGGTGCTGCCACAGGCCACCTTCGACTCCACCTCGATACTGCCGCCCATCATGGCGACCAACTCGCGGCAAATCGCCAGGCCCAATCCGCTGCCGGCGCGTCGCTGCGGCCCGGTGATCTGCTCGAAGCGCTGGAACAAGCGTGCCTGGCTCGCCTCAGGAATGCCGGGGCCGGTATCGACGATGCTGAAGCACAGGCCGTCGTCGGTGCGCCGCACGCGCAGCGTGACACTGCCCCGCTCCGTGAATTTCAGCGCGTTGTTGGCCAGGTTCAGCAGCACCTGCTTGATGCGCAATGCGTCGCCGATCATGCGGTGAGGCAACTCGCTCGGCATCTCCACGTGGAAGCGCAAGCCCTTGGCATGGGCCTGCCCGAGTTCCAGTTGGGCGACTTCGTTGACCAGCCCAGTGGGGTCGAACGGTGCACATTCCAGTTCGAGCTTGCCGGCCTCGATACGCGCCAGATCCAGCGCGTCGTTGAGCAGTTTCAACAGCATGCTGCCTGAGCGCTGCATGGCCTGCGCGTATTCGCGTTGGGTGTTGCTGAGCGGCGTGCTCAAGAGCAACTCCGCCATGCCCATCACGCCAGTCATGGGCGTGCGGATTTCATGGCTCAGCGTAGCGAGGAACTGCGTCTTGGCCGCGCTCGCCTGCTCAGCGAGGCGACTGCGCTGTTCCGCCAATTGGATTTGATGTCGCTGGGCCAGGCGCCGGCGCCACGCCTGCAACACCAGCCATACAAGCAACGCAACGAGCACCACGTAGACGCACCAAGCCCACCAGCGTGCCCACGGCGGCGCCTGTACATGAATATGCAACGGCTTCGGCAAGTGTGCCCAGACACCATCGGCGCCTGCGGCCATGACATCCAACGTGAAGTCACCTGTCCCCAGACCAGCGAAGTCGCGCTCACCACGGCTACCGGTATCGATCCAGCCGCTGTCCACGCCTTGCAGACGAAAGCGGTAGCGATTGGCAGCGGGGTCTACATAGGAGAACACCCGCGCCTCGACGTTGAGGCTGCGATCCTTCCAGCCCAGGTACAGTTCGCCCGAGGCCGGCATGGGCATCTCACGCTTCACACCGTGGCGCAGCACGCTGATGCGGGTGATCGCCACATCCGGCGGCTTCACGGTAACGTCGATGCGATTGGGGTTGAAACCGATCACGCCACCCAGGGTGGGTGCATAGATGGTGCCGTCCGCCATGCGGCTGTAGCCGCGCAGGAATTCGCCATTGCTCAGGCCGTCCTGCAAACCCATTTCGTGGAAACGCCCATTGCGCGGATCGAAGCGCCACAGGCCGTCGCGACCGAACACCCACACGCGTCGACGCTGATCCACGGCCAGATCGACCACGTTGATGGACGGCCAGCCGTGAGCCGCATCGATCTTCCGATCCAACGCCAGCGCATCGCCTTGGTAGTGGTAGTGCTCCAGCCCGTCCGGGCGTGCCATCCACAGTCCATCGTCGGCAAAGTCGAAAGCATCCACCGCGCGATCGTTTGCAACGCCGGGTACGGGTTCGAATGCCGAATAGTCACGCGTCAGGCGCATCATGCCGCCGTCGCTGGCGTACCAGAACGTGCCATTCCTGAGCGTGATCTGGCTGCCCCAACGGGCGCGCTCGTGCGCCGACACGAAGGGCACAGGGGTCACGCTGAGGCTGTCCTGGTCTACCCGGAACAAGCCTTCGCCAAAGGTGCGCGCGTACAGCTTGCCGTCCGGCCCCAGCTCCACTTCCAGCGGATGCTTCATACCCTGATCGAGGGCCCGCACAAGGTCGAGCTTGCCTTGCTGATAGCGGTACAACGCGCCCTGCACGGTGATCCAGAGGCGTTGCTCGCGATCCTCAGTCATGCCAACCACGTCGCCACGCAAGCCCGACAACACATGCTCCACCTCGCCGGTGGATGGCTTGAGGCGGTCCACGCGGCCACGCCGCTCGCCCACCCAGATTGTGTTGTTGCCGCCTCGGGCCACGGCGGAAGCCATCGAGTCGCGCAGGCTGCGGTCATCGTCGGGCACGTGGGTGAACCGGCTTACGCTGCTCCAGCCCGGTGCCAGATAACCAACACCGCCGTCGAGCAAGGCGACCCACAAGCCGCCTTCACTGTCAGGCTGGATGTGCCATACCCACGTACCGGGCAGGTTGCCATACAGCAAGGGCTGATCGGTGACAGCCTGGATGGGCCGCCCCGCGCCGTCCTGCAGGTACAAGCCATGCTGCGTACCCACCCACAAGCGCCCGGCGCGATCGCGCGCGCTGCTCAAGATGTTGGTTTCGGGCAACTCCCCTGCACCGAGCTGCCGCGCCACATCGTCGCTGCCGATCTGGAACAAACCATGTGAAGAAGCCACACGAACCTGGTCGCCCTCACCCTCGATGCGCCAGGCATCCAGCGGCTGTTCGGGCATTTCCGGCGTGATCTGATGAATCCCACCCTTCACGTCGCGGCGATAAATGGCGCTCTCACCACCAATCCACAGCTGGCCCTGGGCATCCACAAACAAGGCCCCCACGGTACCTACGGGGCCCGTGGCGGGGCTGCTGATATCCACGTGATCGAACCCGCGCCCATCGGGCCGCATGCGGTCCAGGCCTAACGCCGTACCTACCCACAACACGCCATCGGGCGTTTGCGCCACGGACCACACTTTGTCGCTGCGCAGGCTCGTGGGGTCGTTGGGGCTGTGAGCCCAGTGCTGAAACGTGTTGGAGCGTTCGTCGTAGCGGTTGAGGCCCGCCTCCAGGCCGGCTGCCCACAGGTTGCCGCCCTGATCAAACATCAATGCGGAAATGCCATTGTTGAACAGCGACTGCGACTCGCCCACCACATGACGCAACACCTTGAAGCCCACGCCGTCGTAACGGGCGATGCCGCCCTTGGTGCCGAACCACATAGCGCCATCGGGCGCCTGTACCACGGTGTAAACGCTGCTGCTAGGCAGTCCTTCGGCCGTGCCATAGCGCCGGAACTGGGGCGTGGGCAGGGCCGCCGTAGGAGCTGGCGCTGACACTGCCACCGGCCCCGCCACCGCGCCCGCCGGTACCGGCATGCTGGTGAACAGGAAGACGCTGAGCAGCAAGGACGGCAGCATGTTCTCCCCCCCAAGGACGCCTCGAAAGCCACGTTCCCGCCGGTCGCCCCAAAAAACGGCAGGCCCGGCCATGCGAGGCCTCCCCCAAGGGGAGGATGATGCCAGAACGCGCGCAAGCACCACAGATTGTTACGGCGGTGCTCATGCTGATGATCAGCGTGGACATCCGGACGTATCCCATCGCCTGCGTCACGGCGGTTGACGACCCAAGCTACGTTCACACCCTCCAATGCCCCGCCCCTACGAATAGCGGGCCGTCCTCGCCAAGGGGCTACTGACCCCGAGCGGGCCACGCCGGTGGCGACTGCGCTTGGCAGATCGAGGCCAGCCGAGGGCTCGCGATGGAAACAATGCGTTCCTATCGGGCGGCTGGCGCGGCCACGGGCGATCCTCCATGCTTGCGACATGCCGCGTCCACACTCCTTCAACCCATGGCTTCTCGCGCTGGTGTGCACCTGGCTGACGCCCTGGTCGGCATGGGCGGCCCCGCAACTGTTTCGCTATGACACGACGCATAGCCAGATCGTTTTCAGCATCGACCACAACGGCTTTTCACGCCCGTTTGGCCGCCTGCACATCGCTCAGGGCTGGCTGCGCTTCGACCCGGACGATTGGAGCCATTCGGCGACCGAGCTGGACATCGACCTGACCAGCCTGGACATGGGCGATGCTGCCTGGAACGAGGCCGTGCTCAAACCCGCCTTTCTCGACGCCCCAGGCGCGCGCCTGGCTCACTTTGTCAGCACGTCGGTGGAGCGCACCGATAACACGCATGGCGTGCTCCATGGCAACTTGACGCTGCGCGGTGTCACCCGGCCCGTGACTTTGTCATTCACCTTCAACCGGCTGGGTGCGACGATCTACGGGCTGCATACGGTGGTGGGCTTCTCCGCCAACACCCAACTGCAGCGCGACGATTTCGGCATCACCGCCAACCCCAACGCGATCGGCCACAACGTCAGCCTTTGGCTGGAGCTGGAGGCGATCCAGGACAATCACGCTCAAACGCACGAGGAGCATCCATGAGCTTGCGCAGCCACGACCGCCAATGGGGCTCGGTCGCCAAATTCTTCCACTGGACCACGGCCTTGCTGATTCTCGGCAACGGCGTGTTCGGCCTGGCGATGGACCTGGCCAGTTCGCCCATGCAGAAGATCAACTGGCTGGCCCTGCACAAATCCATTGGCCTGACCGTGCTGGCGCTGTTCCTGCTGCGCCTGCTGTGGCGCGCCGGCGACAAGCGCCCCGCGGAAGACCCGGCACCGCGCTGGCAACAACTGGCGGCGCATGCGGTGCATGGCCTGCTCTATCTCTTCATCGTGGCATTGCCGCTGAGCGGCTGGTGGTTCAACTCCGTCGCCGGCAAGCCGCTGCAATTCTTCAAGCTGTTCAACCTGCCCGCGATCGCCGCCGCCAACCCGGACATGCGCCACCTCGCCCACAGCATCCACGAGAAACTGTTCTGGATTCTGGTGGTGGTGCTGGTACTGCACGTGGGCGGCGCGCTCAAGCATCACCTGATCGATCGCGACAACACCCTGCGCCGCATGCTCCCCTTCAGCCGCCTGCGCGCCGATGCCAGCTCCCAAGGAGATCGCACATGAAAACCCCCGCTTCCACGCTGTTCAAACCCCGCGTTCTGGCCCCGCTGCTGCTCGCCCTGGCCCTGCCGGGCTTTGCCAGCGCCGCCGACTACACCGTGCAACCCGCCGGCAGCAAGCTGGGCTTTACCAGCAGCTTCCAGGGCCAGGCCTTCGAGGGCAGCTTCACCAAGTGGACGGCCGCGATCAGCTACGACGCCACCAAGCTCGCCACCTCCAAGTTCGATGTGGACGTGGACCTGTCCAGCGCAAAGACCGGTGACAACGACCGCGACTCCGCCCTGCCCGGCGCGGACTTCTTCAACGTCGCCAAGTTTCCCAAGGCCCATTTCGTCACCACCGGCTTTCGCCAGAACGGTGCACAGGTGGTGGCCGACGGCACGCTGACCCTGCGCGGGGTCAGCAAACCGGTGAGCCTCAACGTGACCTTCAAGCCGCAGGGCACCGGCGCCACGCTCGATGTGAGCGGCACGGTCAAGCGCCTGGACTTCGGCGTGGGCGGCGGTGAGTACGCCGATACCTCGGTGATCGGCGCCGACGTGAAGGTCAACGCACACCTGGTGCTCAGCGCCAAGTAAGCGCGGCACGACGGGCGCGCCACGTGCAAGGCGTGGCGCGCCTAATGTCCAGCGATAAAGCAGCGCACGGCATCGGCGTCGAACGGCCAGTCCAGTTCGCGCCCATCCAGGCCGTCACGCAACACCGGCACGCGGGTGCCGTAGCGCGCCTCCAGCGCGGCATCGTCATCGACCCATTGGCTGTCGAAATCCGGCGCGCGCGCCTGCGCCATGACGGCCAGCGCCTGGTCGCACAGGTGGCAGTAGTCGCGTTGGTAGAGCACGAATCGCAGGGACATGGCCGCGCGACGATACCGGACGCCCGGCCCGCCGGCGAGCGCGGCGGCAGGCGGCCGCGACATTCCGCCCCGCCCGGGGACTGGTCAATGCAAATGATAATAACTATCATTTATTAATCGGGCACGCCGCCGCCATGGCCCGGGCCGCGCTCCACGCGGCCGCCAACTCCTACCTGTCGACCGAATCAAGGCTCCCCTCGATGCCGAATGCTGCCGCGTGCGCGCAACCGCGCCCCGCCCTCCGTCACCTCACCGCCGCCCTGTGCCTGGCGCTGGCCATGCCCGCCCTGCATGCGGAAGACCAGCCGCCGGCCGACACCACCACCAAACAGGTGAAGAACCTGGAAGGCGTGCAGACCACCGCCACCGTGGTGGGCGACGGCGACTCCTACACCACCCGCGCCACGGACGGCGCCACGCGCCTGCCGCTCTCGCTGCGCGAAACGCCCCAGTCGGTGAGCGTGGTGACGCGCCAGCAGATGGACGACTTTGGCCTCAACAACATCAACGCCGTGCTGGACAACACCACTGGCGTGAACGTCGAGCGCGTGGAAACCGACCGTACTTACTACAGCGCGCGCGGCTTCGACGTCACCAATTTCCTGGTCGACGGCATCGGCCTGCCCTTCGCCAACGGCCAGCAAGAGGGCGACCTGGACACCGCACTGTACGAGCGCGTGGAAGTATTGCGCGGCGCCAATGGCCTGCTTTCGTTCACCGGTAACCCGTCAGCCACCATCAACTTCGTGCGCAAGCGCCCCACCGCTGACTATCAGGGCAGCGTGGGCGTCACGCTGGGCAGTTGGGACAATCGCCGCCTGGATGTGGATCTCTCTGGGCCGTTGAACGCGTCGCACAGTGTGCGCGGTCGTTTCATTGCCGCCGGGCAGGACACCGACAGCTACCTGGACCGCTACAACCTGCGCAAGCAGGTGCTGGGCGGCATCGTGGAGGCCGACCTGGGCAGCAGCACCCTGCTTACCGCGGGCGTGACCTACCAGAAGAACAAGACCCACGGCGGCATGTGGGGCGCGCTGCCGCTGTACAACACGGACGGCACGCCCACCGACTACCGCCGCGACACCAGCACCTCCGCCGACTGGTCGCGCTGGAACGTGGCCGATACGCGCAGCTTCGTCGAACTCACCCAGGAGCTGGGTGGCGACTGGAAGCTCAAGGGCGCACTCAACTACCGCCGCATCGCCGAGAACAGCAACCTGTTCTACGTCTATGGCACCCCTGACGCGCAGACCGGGCTGGGCCTTTACGCCTACCCCTCCGCCTATGCGAGTACCGAGAAGCAGTACGTGGCCGACCTGTACGCGACGGGCCCGTTTCAGCTGGGCGGCCGCCGCCACGAACTGGTGCTGGGCGCCAACTGGGCCAAGGATGACGTGCACCAGCTCTCGAGCTATGGCCAGGGCATCGGCACGCCGCTTCCATCGCTCAACGACTGGACCGGCGACTACCCCGAGCCGCCGTTCGACGCGTCCTACGGCCACGGCGATTTCCACATCCAGCGCAAGACGCTCTACGCCACCGCGCGCTGGAGCCTGGCCGATCCGCTCACGCTGATCACCGGCGCCAGCCTGGTGCACATCGAGCAGTACGGCGCCAACTACGGCGTACCCAGCAACTACGCCAAGACTCAGACCACGCCATTCGTCGGCGCGGTGTACGACCTGACGAAGAACTACTCGCTGTACGTGAGCTACGCCAAGCTGTTCAACCCGCAGACGCAAACCGACGTGAACAACAAGGTGCTCGACCCGGTGACGGGCGCCAACCTGGAAGCCGGCGTGAAGGGCGAGTGGTACGACGGCCGACTCAATGCCTCCTTCGCGCTGTTCCGCTCGCGCCAGGATGGCCTGGCCGAATACGCCGGCCACAACATGGCCACCAATCAGGATTACTACAGCGGCATCAACGCCACCGCCAAGGGTTACGAGTTCGACGTGAGCGGTCAGCTCACCGACCACTGGCAATTGAGCGGCGGCTACACCCAGCTTGGCCTGGTCGATCCGGATGGCCATAACGTGCGCACCTATGTGCCGCGCCGCATGTTTCGCCTCGCCACCAGTTATCGATTCGACGCGGTGCCGGGTTTGAAGGTGGGCGGCACGCTGCGCTGGCAGGATCGCATCTACCGTGACCAGGGCGCGGTGGCCAGCGATGGCAGCGAAATCGTCACCCGCCAGGCGTCCTATGCGGTGGTGGGCCTGATGGCTGGCTACGACATCGGCCAGCACTGGAGCACCACCTTCAATATCGACAACGTGACCAACCGCAAGTACATCACCAGCCTGTACTGGGCGCAGGGCTTCTATTCGGCGCCGCGCAGCTACATGGTGAACGTGCGTTACACGTTTTGAGGCGGCCGATCGCCACGTATCGCGCGGCAGGCGGCATGGCGCGCGCGCCGCTCCATACGCCTGCGCACCGAACGGATCGCTGCGGCGCGGCAACCATTGCCGCGCCCGCTGCGTAGAATAGGCGGCTGTCCCCGCCCACTCTGCGTGTTTCCATGGCTGTCAGCGTATTCGACCTGTTCAAGATCGGCATCGGCCCGTCTTCCTCGCACACCGTTGGCCCGATGCGCGCCGCCGCACGGTTTGCTGAGCGCTGGCTGGAAGAGAAAGGCGTGCTCGATCGTGTGACGCGCGTGCGCGCTGAGCTGTACGGCTCGCTCGCCATGACCGGCCGAGGCCACGGCACCGACAAGGCCGTGCTGCTGGGCTTCGAAGGCGCGCATCCGGATACGGTCGACCCCGACCATATTCCCGAAACGCTAGAACGCATCCGTACCACGCATCGTCTGCATGTGCTGGGCAAGCACGAGATCGAGTTCGAGGAAAAGCGCGACCTGGTGTTCAACAAGCGCCAGAAGCTGCCGTTCCACACCAACGGCATGCGCTTTTCAGCCTATGACGCCGAAGGCCACGAGCTGGCCACGCGCGACTACTACTCGGTGGGCGGCGGTTTCGTGGTGAATCACGACGAAGCGGCCGAAGACCGCATCGTCGCCGACACCACCGAACTGCCTTACGCGTTCTCCACCGGCGACGAATTGCTGGAGCTGTGCCAGAAGCACAACCTCACCATCGCCCAGCTGATGATGGAAAACGAAAAGGTATGGCGCAGCGAGGAAGACACGCGCGCCGGCCTGCTCACCATCTGGAAGGCCATGCAGGATTGCGTCAACCGCGGCCTGCGCTCGCCGGGCGTGCTGCCGGGCGGCCTGAAGGTCACGCGCCGCGCACCGCAGATGGCCGAGGACCTGCGCGCCCAGCCGGAAGCAGCGCTGAAAGACCCGCTCACCATCCTGGACTGGGTGAATCTCTACGCGCTCGCCGTCAACGAAGAAAACGCCGCCGGTGGCCGCGTGGTGACGGCGCCGACCAACGGTGCGGCCGGCATCGTGCCCGCGGTGCTGCATTACTACTACCGCTTCTGCCCCAAGTCGGACGAAGCCGGCATCATCGATTTCATGCTCACCGCCGGCGCCATCGGCATTCTCTATAAGGAGAACGCCTCCATCTCCGGCGCCGAAGTGGGCTGCCAGGGTGAAGTGGGCGTGGCCTGCTCCATGGCCGCCGGCGGCCTCACCGCCGCGCTGGGCGGCAACGTGCTGCAGGTGGAGAACGCCGCCGAGATCGGCATGGAGCACAACCTGGGCCTGACCTGCGACCCCATCGGCGGCCTGGTGCAGATCCCCTGCATCGAGCGCAACGCCATGGCCTCGGTCAAGGCCATCAATGCCAGCCGCATGGCGCTCAAGAGCGATGGCAAGCACCGCGTGTCGCTGGACAAGGTGATCGCCACCATGCGCGACACCGGCCGCGACATGAAGGACAAGTACAAGGAAACCTCGCGTGGCGGCCTAGCCGTCAACGTGATCGAATGCTGATCAAAGGGCTCCGCCCCACCCGGCGAGGCCCCTAAAACGCTTACGCGCAACCGGCCCGCGCCGGATGCGCCACCGGCACGACGCGGAAGGGGGCGGGTTCGCCCCGGGGGCCGCGGCGGCGTTGGACTACACGCTGGATAGCCTACTTTCCAGAGCCAATTCAACCATCTGGGCGTCGTGGACTGACTTGTGCCATGACTCCCGGCGGGCTGACAGCGCCTTGACCGGTCTGTCATTATCCGGGCCTTGTGTCGCCCGGGTGGCGGCTCGTTGTTTCACTGACCCTGGGGACCTGCATGTCTCAATCTCCCATCCGCCGCGATGTCGGCCCCTTCGCCCTCATGCTTACCGGCCTGGGCTCGATCATCGGCTCCGGCTGGCTGTTCGGTGCCTGGAAAGCCGCGGGCCTGGCCGGTCCTGGCGCCGTCTGGGCCTGGGTGCTCGGCGCCGTCATCATCATGAGCATTGCGCTCACCTACGCCGAACTAGGTGCCATGTTCCCGGAATCGGGCGGCATGGTGCGCTATAGCCATTACTCGCACGGCTCGCTGGTGGGCTTCATCGGCGCCTGGGCCAACTGGATCGCCATCGTCTCGGTGATTCCCGTGGAAGCGGAAGCCTCGGTGCAATACATGGCCGGCTGGAAGTGGCAGTGGGCGCAAGACCTGTACATCCACGCGCCAGGCGGACACGGCGAGCTAACGCCACCGGGCCTGGCCATTGCCGCGGTGTTGGTCATCATCTACTTCCTGCTCAACTTCTGGAGCGTGAAGCTGTTCGCCCGCTCCAACACCGCCATCACGGTGTTCAAGCTGGTGGTGCCGGCCGCGACGGGCGTGGCGCTGATCGCCAGCGGTTTCCACACCGAGAACTTCTCGGTGGGTATCCATGGCGATACGCACGCCATCGACTTTGCCGCCGTGCTCACGGCCGTGGCCACGGCCGGCATCGTCTTCAGCTTCAACGGCTTCCAGAGCCCGGTGAACCTGGCGGGCGAAGCGCGCAACCCGGGCAAGAGCATTCCGTTCGCGGTGATCGGTTCGATTCTGCTGGCGACCGTGGTGTACGTGATCCTGCAGGTGGCCTACCTGGGCGCTGTGCCGCCGGACCTGCTGGCCAAGGCCGGCTGGCATGGCATCGATTTCAGCTCGCCGTTTGCCCAGCTGGCGATTGTCGTCAACCTGCACTGGCTGGCGATGCTGCTGTACCTGGATGCCTTCGTCAGCCCCAGCGGCACCGGCATCACCTACACCGCCACCACCGCCCGCATGATCTACGGCATGGAGCGCAACGGCACCATGCCCAAGATCCTGGGCAGCATTCAGCCCAAGTGGGGCGTGCCGCGCCCGGCCATGTGGTTCAACCTGGTGGTGTCGTTCCTGTTCCTGTTCTTCTTCCGTGGCTGGGGCACGCTGGCGGCGGTCATCTCGGTGGCCACCATCATTTCCTACCTGACGGGCCCGGTGAGCGCGATGACGCTGCGCCGCACCGCGCCGAACATGCACCGCCCGCTGCGCATCAAGGGCCTGCCGGTGCTGGCCGGCGTGGCGTTCATCATGGCAACGGAACTGCTGTACTGGGCCACCTGGCCGCTCACCGGCGAGATCATCCTGCTGATGGTGGTGGCCCTGCCGGTGTACCTGTACTACCAGGCCAAGTCGGGCTGGAAGGATTTCGGCAAGCAGCTCAAGGGTGCTTGGTGGATGGTGTTCTATCTGCCCACCATCGCCGCCGTTTCCTGGGCTGGCAGCGATAAGTTCCACGGCATGAACTACCTGCCTTATGGCATCGACCTGGTGGTTGTCGCCGTGATCGGCCTGGCGTTTTACCTGTGGGGCGTGAAGTCCGGCTGGCGCACGCCCGCAGTGATCGAGGCGGAAGCCAATCCGCACACGCACGACTGATCGCTCGGCGTTACGCAAAGAAAAAAGCGCGGCGAAAGCCGCGCTTTTTTTTGTTGCCTCAGGGCGGCTGGATCAATGCACGACGAGCGAGAGCACGTCGCCCAGCAAGGCCTGCGCCGTGACCTCGGGTCCGGCGCCCGGCCCCTGGATCACCAGCGGCTGCGTGTTGTAGCGCGTGGTGCTTAAGGCGAACTGGTTGTCGGTGCCATAGAGGCGCGTGGCCGGATGGTTGGCGGGTACTTCCACCAATCCCACGCGTGCACGGCCACGCTGGTTGAGGCGCGCCAGGAACCGCAGCGCGCCACCGCGCGCCTGCGCTTCGGCATGGCGGCGGGACAGCGGTTCGTCGAGTTCCTCCAGTCGAGCGAGGAAGGTTTCCACATCCACTCCGCGCAGGCTCTCGGGCACCAAGCTCTCCACTTCCACCTCATCCGGGCGCAGCGCAAAGCCGGCGCAGCGGGCGAGGATGAGCAGCTTACGCGCGACGTCCTGGCCGGAGAGATCCGCACGCGGATCGGGCTCGGTGTAGCCCAGCTCACGCGCACGGCGCAGCAGCGCGGAGAACGGCTGGCTGCCGTCGTACTGGTTGAACAGGTAGGAGAGCGAACCGGAGAACACGCCCTCCAGCGTCAGCAGCGCATCGCCGCAATGACGCAGCCGGCGCAGCGTGGAGATCACCGGGAGGCCTGCGCCCACGGTGGCCGAGTCGCCATAGCGACCACCTTGCGCCAACGCTGCCTGCAGGCTGCGCCAGCCGGGCAGCTCGCCGCCGGCCAGCGATTTGTTCGCGGTGACCACGTGGTAGCCACGCGCCAACCAGTCGGCGTGTCGCGCCGCAAGCTCGCCGCTGGCGGTGGCATCCACAATCACCTTCACCGCCGACGCATGCGTATCCAGCGCCGAAAGCAGCGCGGCATCGTTGCGTACATCGCCCTGATTCTTGAGTTTGTCGCGCAGGCCGCGATCCGCCAATTGCTCCGCCTGAACCTGCTGGCGACGCGAGTTCGCCGCGCCGACCAGTCGAATGGAAGACGCCGCCGGCGTGTTGAGCAACTTGAGGAAGGCGCCACCGACCACGCCCGTGCCCAGCAACACCATGGCGATGGAAGTGGCCTCCGGCTTTACCGCTGCGGACTGCGCTAGTAACGCACTCATGCGCTCACCCGACGTTTGGCCAGCGACACGGCTTCGGCGCGTGCCAACGCGGCGTCCAGATCGCGCAGCAGGTCGTCGCCATCTTCGATGCCCACTGAGAGACGTAGCAGGCTGTCGAAAATGCCGGCGGCGCGACGCGCTTCCGGCGCCATCGAGGCGTGCGTCATGGAGGCCGGATGCGCCACCAGGCTTTCCACACCACCCAGCGACTCGGCGAGCGAGAAATAACGCAGGCCATCCACGAACGCGGCGATGTGCGATACCTCGCCCTCCAGCTCAAAACTCAGCATGGCGCCGAAACCCACCTGCTGGCGCGCCGCCAGCGAGTGGCCTGCGTGGCTCTCCAGGCCGGGGTAGTAGACCTTGCGCACAGCCGCATGGCCGTCCAGACGCTCCACGATGCGAACGGCGTTCTCCTGGTGCTGACGCAGGCGCACGCTCAACGTGCGCAGGCCGCGCAAGGTGAGGAAGCTGTCGAACGGCGCGCCAGTGAGGCCGTTGCAATTGCCCCACCACTTGAGCTGCTCGGCCACAGCTGGTTCGCGTGCCACCACGGCGCCGCCTACCACGTCGCTGTGGCCGTTGATGTACTTGGTGGTGGAATGCACCACCACGTCGGCGCCGAGGGTCAGCGGCTGCTGCAGCGCCGGCGAAAGGAAGGTGTTGTCCACCACCACCAGCGCCCCCACCGCATGCGCCGCCTGCGCCACGTGGCGAATGTCGGTAATGCGCAGCAGCGGATTCGACGGCGTTTCCACCCACACCAGCGACGGCTTGAGCGCGAGCCCTTCGGCCAGTGCATGGCTGTTGGTGAGGTCGACGAACTTGACCTGGAAGCGCCCCTTCTTTGCCAACGCATCGAGCAGGCGCCAAGTGCCGCCGTAGCAATCGTGCGCCGCCAGCACCAGCGAACCGGCCGGCACCAGTTCCAGCGCCAACGCCACCGCCGCCATGCCGCTGGCCGTCACCACCGCACCCGCGCCCTGCTCCAGCTCGGCCAGCGCTTCGCCCAGCAGGTCACGCGTGGGGTTGCCGCTGCGCGAGTAGTCGTACTGGCGCTTGCCGCCCAGGCCATCGAAGGCGTAGTTGGTGGACAGATGCAGCGGCGGCACCACGGCACCATGCTGGGTATCCGACTCGATGCCGGCGCGCACGGCGCGGGTGTTCAGGCCAGGCGGGGTACAGGGGGCGGCGGTGTCGCTCATGGTGGATCTCCGTGCGTAAGGCGTCTAAAGAGGGTTCAACGACCGGCCAGCGCGTCGCGCAGCAGCGGCGCGAGGCGGTCGGTTTCCTTGAGAACGGCGTCGTGGCCGTAAGGCGACTCGACCACTTCCAGCGTGGCCGGGCCATACAGGCGGCGCTGCAGCTCGCACAGGTCGGCCAGCGGCACCAGGCGATCGGAGGGGAAGCCGATCAAGGTGGCGGGCGCGGCGACCTGTTCGGGCGTCACGTCGTGCAGGTCGATCGATTCGGACAGGGCCAGGAAGCGCTCCACGTCGAAGCGCTCGACGAAACGGCGACCGGCATGCTCCAGGTAGTCCTCCACCGGAAAGTGGAAGCGGCCATCGCGAAACTCTGGTGCCGCCTGGAAGCGGCGGGCGAATTCCTCGCTGCCGCGATAGGTGGTCATGGCGAGCTGGCGTGCCAGCGCCAGCGCCTGCTCCGGCTGGCCGCTCTGCTGGCCCAGACGCACGATGCCGCGCTGCACCGAGCGCTGCGCGGTGGCCAGCGGATGCGGACGATGCGCCCCAGCCAACAGCACCAGGTGGCCCAGCGCGTAAGGGTGGCGCGCCGCAAAGGCCAGGCCGGTCATCGCACCGTAGGAGTAGCCGACGAAGGCATGTACTCGGCCAATGCCGAGCGCTTCCACCAGAGCAGCCAGAGCGTCGGCCTGATCCTCGCTGGAGACGGCCGAGGCATCGCCCAGGTCGGCGGGGGTGAGCCAGTCGATGGAGAGCACACGGTAGCGATCCAGATCCACCGGGCGACCGGCGCCGACCTGGTCCTGCCACCAGCCAGCCGGGCTTTCGCCATCCAGGGCCACCACGTCGCGATGGGCCGAGATGCCGCCCTGCACGATTACGGTGGGCGCATCCGGCGCGCCGCACCAGAGATAGCGCACGTCCACTTCGCACGGAGCGCTGCCGTACTTGGCGGCAAGGGTAAGTCGACGGGTGCTGCGCTGGGTGGTGAGGTCCGGCCGCATGGCGCCGGTCGCCGCTAGGGAGGCGGTGACGGCGGGCGGGACGATTTGCGGCTGGCTGCACATGGTGGCTCTTCTCCGGTCGGCATCGACCTGCGGACCGGAGATGAGAGCAATACACAGCCTGCGGGATCGCGGCGGTGTGGTTTTGCCCTCATCTCGCGGCTGGCGCCGGAAGCGCCGCCGCAGGAATTGGCACCGTTGCGGAACTGCTCCGCAGGTTGCCCCGGCTTCAAAGGGCCTGTCCCTCCGCCGGTCTCGATGAGTAGAGGAGAATCTAGCGGCTACGGAATAGCCATGTCAATAGACGTCTAAACGTCTAGGCGTATAGGCATCGACCTACCTGGCTCAAAGCGCGCCGCCATGCGGCCTGCGGCGCGCACTGAACGATCGTTTACTGCTTCACCGCCACATAGGAGACCGCCTGCCCGCGCAGCTTGTCGTCGAAAGTCACTTTCATGGTCTTGCCGTCGGCCGCCACGGTGGAATGGATGATGGCGATGACCTTGCCGCTGCGCTTGTCGGTTTCCACCAGGGTGTCCTTGCCCATCTGCTTGACGGTGACGCTACTGATACCCGGATCACCCTTGTAGGGCGCCTCGCTGCCGTCGGTCCTGGCCTGATAGGACTGTCCGGTGGGCGTGGTCATGCTGAGCTGCCCGTCAGCCATCTTGTAGGTGAAGAGCAGGCCGTTATCGGAGAAGTTGGAGAGGTCCGTGGTCAACCACGAGCCGGAGATCGCATGGGAACCGGCCGGCCCCTTCGCCACCTGCTTGAGGTCGCCCTTGCCGGTCACCGGGTCGGCGTTGGTGTTGCTGCTGTCGGTGAATTCGAAATGGCCGGACTTGCCGTCGGGCGCGATGGTGGTGGTGGCTGTGCCGACCACCTTGCCGTTCTTCTTCTGCGTTTCCTTGACCGTGTGTTCGTCCACCACCTGGACGGACAGGCTGTCGAAGTACGGATGGCCCGTGACGGCTTGATCCTGCCCATCGGCCTTGATGTCGATCGCCGGCGCACAGGTCTTGCACTCATAGCGACCGTTCTGCAGCACGATCACGTCGGGCTTCTTGGGTAACTGCACCTGCCCGGTGTCGATCTTCCAGGTGCCGTCGAAGGCGCTTTGCGCCAGCGCACTGAGCGGACACACAAGGGCCAGCAGGCCCGCGCACAGTAAAGTCTTCATGGCGACGTTTCCCCGCGGAATGAGGTGAGGCCAGGCTCTGCCCTCCCCCGCGGACATCGCTGTCACCCGGGCATGCGTCCCTTCTGGACCCAGCCCCACGACCGTACGCCGGGCCAACGCCGCCAGCCATCGGCTGAAAGTGGTAAGAGCCCGCACACGATCTCCGCCCGGCCCCGCCAGCCCGAAGGATGGCGCTGGAATGCACGCCGCGTCGCTGCGACACTGCGCGCCTGTATCGCCAACCGTGCCGCCCATGTCTCTTCTCGCCCATGCCGTCGTCCTGCTGATCGCCCTGCTGCACCTGTGGTTCCTGGTGCTGGAGATGTTCCTGTGGACCCGGCCCTCCGGCCGCCGCGCCTTTGGGCTGAGCGAGGAGTTCGCACAACAATCCAAGGTACTGGCCGCCAACCAGGGCCTGTACAACGGCTTTCTGGCCGCCGGCCTGCTGTGGAGCCTGTGGTTGGGCCCGGCCGGACGCGATGTCAGCCTGTTCTTCCTGGGCTGCGTGCTGGTGGCCGGCATCTACGGTGGCTTTACCGCCACCCGCAAGGTGCTGTGGATCCAGGGCCTGCCGGCACTGATCGGGCTTATCCTGATGGCCCTGGCCTGATCCGGCCGGGCGTACCATCCCCTGGCTTCCCTGAGACTCCGTACCCATGACGCCACTCCCCCAGGAAGCGGTCGGCGACCGTTTCGACTCCGCCCTCATGCAGTACGCCCGCGAACGCAGTTGGGCGGCGCTTGAAGGCATCCGCCAGCGCATGCGCCCGGGCATCAGCGAGGACGAGGCGCGTGCGGCCGCGGCCGAGGTGTTCGCCGCGCTGGGCATGGAGCGGTTGTGGCACCCGGTGATCATCCGCATCGGCCCCAACACCACCAAGACCTACCGCGAACGCTCCGAGCCCGGCGTACGGCTGGGCGAAAACGACATCTACTTCATCGACCTGGGCCTGGTTTTCGATGGCCATGAGGGCGACGTCGGCGACACCTTCGTGACCGGGCACGCGCCCGAGAAGCAGGCCTGTGCCGATGCGGCCCGCCGGCTGCACGAGCGCGTCGCCACCGCCTGGCGCGAGCAGGGACTGAGCGGCGAGGCCCTCTACGCCTTCGCCCAGCAGCAGGCCCAGGCCATGGGCTGGCGCCTGCACCATGAGATCAAGGGGCATCGCGTCAGCGACTTCCCGCATGCCGTGCACAAGGCCGGCGACCTGGGCGAATTCGGCGAGCGCCCCAGCGGCGGGCTGTGGATTCTGGAAATCCAGATCACCCACCCCACCGAACCCTTTGGCGCGTTCTACGAGGATCTGCTGACCCGCTGAGGCGCCCGCGCCGAGCCCGCCAGCGGGCGCGGCCCCGGTTCGTAGCCGCCCAGCCCCACCAGAACGGGGTGCCGCCGCCCTTGGTACAATGGCCGGTTCGCGAGCCCAGAATCTGCCATGTCCACGCATCTCACCGAAACCCGCCGCCGCCGCACCTTCGCCATCGTCAGCCACCCTGACGCGGGCAAGACCACGCTCACCGAAAAGCTGCTGCTGTTCGGCGGCGCCATCCAGATGGCCGGCTCGGTGAAGGGCCGCAAGGCGGCTCGCCACGCCACCTCCGACTGGATGGCACTGGAAAAGGAGCGCGGCATCTCGGTCACCTCCTCGGTGATGCAGTTCCCCTATGAGGGCCGCATCGTCAACCTGCTCGACACCCCGGGCCACGCGGACTTCTCCGAAGATACCTATCGCGTGCTCACCGCCGTCGACTCCGCGCTGATGGTGATCGACTGCGCCAAAGGTGTGGAAGAACGCACCATCAAACTGATGGAGGTGTGTCGCCTGCGCGATACGCCCATCATGACCTTCATCAACAAGCTCGACCGCGAAGGCCGCTCGCCCATCGAGCTGCTGGACGAAGTGGAGTCGGTGCTGGGCATTGCCTGTGCCCCGCTCACCTGGCCCATCGGCATGGGCAAGCGCCTCAAGGGCGTGTACCACATGCTGCTGGACGAGGTGCATCTGTTCGAGCAGGGCAAAAACTTCACGCGCCAGGACTCCACCATCTTCAAGGGCCTCGACGCCCCGGGCCTGGAAGCGGCCATCGGCGCCGAGGCATTGGCCGAGCTGCGTGACGAACTGGAGCTGGTGCAGGGCGCCTCGCATCCGTTCGACGTGGAGCAGTACCTGGCCGGCAAGCTCACCCCGGTGTTCTTCGGCTCGGCGGTGAACAACTTCGGCGTGCAGCTGCTGCTGGACTTCTTCGTGGAGCACGCACCTTCGCCACGCTCGCGCGCCACGCTCACACGCGAAGTGAAGCCGGAAGAAGAAGCCCTCACCGGCTTCGTGTTCAAGATCCAGGCCAACATGGACCCGGCGCACCGCGACCGCATCGCCTTCATGCGCGTCTGCTCGGGCACCTACAGCGCCGGCATGAGGATGATGCAGACGCGCACCGGCAAGGATGTGCGCATTGCCAACGCGCTCACCTTCATGGCGAGCGATCGCGAAATCGTGGAAAACGCCTATCCCGGCGACGTGATCGGCCTGCACAACCACGGCACCATCGGCATCGGCGATACCTTTACCGAAGGCGAGATGGTGAGCTTCACCGGCATCCCCAACTTCGCGCCGGAACTGTTCCGCCGCGCGCGCCTGCGCGATCCGCTGAAGATGAAGGCATTGCAGAAGGGCCTGGCCCAGCTTTCCGAGGAAGGCGCCACGCAGTTCTTCCGTCCGCTGATGAGCAACGACCTGATCCTCGGCGCCGTGGGCGTGCTTCAGTTCGACGTGGTGGCCTACCGCCTGAAGGACGAGTACGGCGTGGACGCCACCTTCGAGTCGGTGACCGTGGCCACCGCGCGCTGGGTGCACTGCGACGACGCCAAGAAGCTGGAAGAGTTCCGCGAGAAGAACGCCAACAACCTGGCCGTCGATGCCGCTGGCGAGCTGGTCTACCTGGCGCCCTCGCGCGTGAACCTGCAACTGGCGCAGGAGCGTTCGCCGGCCGTGCGATTCTCCGCCACGCGCGAGCACGCCACGTCGGTCGATCTGTAAGCCATCTATCGCTACAAACGGGGCCGCGCCGATCGTCTTCGGCGCGGCCTTTCATTTTTGCCAAACAGAAAGTCGGGCATCCGACTGTCGCCACTGACGATGGGGCTGCTACCCTCCCCGCATCAATCAGGGGATATGCCTTACATGGAAGCCGGACAAGTCGCTTTTGTCACTCCGCCCAACGCCACGCTATGGCAGCGGCGCATGGTGTTCTCGCCACTGGCGCGCATCGTCTTCTTCGCCGCGCTGTACTTCGTGATCTTCAAGGTCGTCTCCGCCAGCGTGGGCGCGCTCGGCCTGCTTAGCCCCGGCGGCTCGCCCAATCTGCGCGCGCTGGGCATCATGCTGATGCAGCTGATTCCCGCCATCGGCGCCTACCTGGTACTGGTGAAGGCCGTGGAACGCCGCCCCGTACGCGAACTCGCCTGGCGCGACCTGCCGCGCCGCGGCCTCCCGGGCCTGCTGCTGGGCGCGGCCATCTTCAGCGCCGTGGTGCTGGTGCTCTGGCTGGCAGGCAGCTACCACGTAACCGGCACCAACCCCGAGGTGAACTGGGTACCGGCCTTGCTCACCACGGGCCTGGGCGCCGGCATCGGCGAAGAAATCATCACGCGCGGCGTGCTTTACCGCATCGTGGAAGAAGGCCTGGGCACCTGGTGGGCGCTGGCGATCTCCGCGCTGTTCTTCGGCGCCGCGCACATCTTCAACCCCGGCGCCACGATGTGGAGCTCGCTGGCCATCGCCATCGAAGCGGGCATCCTGCTCGCCCTGCTCTACTTGGTCACTCGCTCGCTGTGGACCTGCGTTGGCCTCCACGCCGCCTGGAACGTGATGCAAGGCACAGTTTTTGGCATCCCCGTTTCCGGCACGGCCGCCCATGGCTGGCTGGTTTCCGAACGCAGCGGCCCGGATTGGCTGAGCGGCGGCGTCTTTGGTGCGGAAGCCTCGGTCGTCGCCCTGATCATCTGCACCGCGGTCAGCGCGCTACTGCTGGTGATCGCCTTGCGCCAAGGGCGCATCCTGCCGCCGAGCTGGCGTCGTAACGCACCTTTAGCTCACACCTGACCTTGCTACCGCCTTCACCTTGGCAGGGGATACCCTGACCGCCACCGCCCCGGCCCGGCAGGACGCCCCAGGCCTAAACGAACGACGATCACGCATGGCCTCTACCTCATCTCGATATTCCTGGCTGGCGCACCAGCCAATGCAGCGCAAGATCTTCATAGCGATCGGCCTGCTTGTCGTGTTGTTCGTTGCATGCAGCGTGGTGACGCTGCAATCCGTGGGACGCCAAAGCGAGAGTTGGCACTGGTCGCGCCATACCTACGAGGTGCGCGCCAAGCTCGATGACGTCGTCGAGTCACTGCAGGATAGCCAGATCGCTGCACGCGGCTACCTGCTCAGCCAGCAATCCTCCGACCTCGCCGCGTTCGACAAGGCCAACCGCGAACTGGACCAGAATCTGGCCGCCGTCCGTCAACTCACCGCCGACAACCCGCTCCAACAGGGCCGCCTGGACCAGTTGGAGCGGATGAGCAAAGTTTGGAAAACGGAGGCTACGCAGTATGGCATCGCACCCATGGAGGCGATCAAGGCGGCTGACCCGGCCGACGCCGCTCAGCAACGCCTACATATCCAACAGAGCTATTTGGATCACCGCTCCGTACTAATGGCCGATCTGCTGGCCCTGATCCAACAGATGGACAGCACTGAACTCTCCCTGCTCGACCAGCGCGAAGCCGCCCAGCGCGCCGACGTGATGGAGGTGCGTGTTGTCACCTGGGCCACCATGCTGCTCAGCGTGCTGTTCGGTGGGCTGGTGATCGTGATGACTTTCCGCCTCATTACACGCCCGATCCGTCGCATGACCGACCTGATGACGCGCCTGGCCGACCACGATCACTCAGTGGACATCCGGGAGTTGGAGCGCCGGGACGAGATCGGCGAGATCGCCCGTGCGCTGCAGGTATTCAAGCAGATGGCGATCGAGACCTCGTCGCAAACCTGGGTGAAATCCAACGTATCGCAGATCGCCGGCGAACTGCAGACGGTCGGCACCCCGCGCGAATTCGCCGAGCGCCTCACCAGTACGTTGGTGCCCTTGCTGGGCGGCGGCGTGGGCGTGTTCTATGCCCATGACGAGTCGGCCAACAAACTCCATCTGCTCGGCAGCTACGGCTACCAGCAACGTCGTCATCTGAGCACCGAATACGGCGTGGGCGAGGGCCTGGTGGGCCAATGCGCGATAGAGCGCAAACCCATCACGCTGCAAGACGTGCCCGACGACTACGTGCGCATTCATTCTGGTACAGGCGAAGCCACACCGCGCGCAGTCACCGTGCTGCCATTGCTGCTGCGTGACAAGCTACTTGGCGTGCTGGAACTGGCCAGCTTTCAGCATCTGTCCGAATCGGAACGAAAGCTTCTCGACGAATTGCTGCCGATAGCCTCATTATCACTGGAGAACATCGGCCGCGCGCTGCGCACGCAGGATCTGCTCCAGCGCACCAGCCAGCAGGCCGACGAACTGCGCACATCCGGAGAAGCCCTGCGCCGCCAGCAGCAGGATCTCCAGGCCACCAACGAAGAGCTCAACGCCAAGACACAAGAGCTGCAAGAGCAATCGCAACGCCTGCTCGCCTCGGAAGAAGAGCTGCGCGTGCAGACCGAAGAACTGCAAGCCTCCAACGAGGAGCTGCGCCAGAAGACCGATACGCTCAACCAGCAAAAGCACATGCTGGAGATCCTGCAGCGCGAAACGCACGAGAAGGCCGAAGAACTCGCGCGCGCCAGCCAGTACAAGTCCGAGTTCCTCGCCAACATGTCGCATGAGCTGCGCACGCCGCTCAACAGTCTGCTGATCCTCTCGCGCAGCCTGGCCGAGAATCGCGAAGGCAATCTGGATGGCGAGCAGATCGAATCCGCGCGCATCATCCATGACTCGGGCAGCAACCTGCTGCGCCTGATCAATGACATCCTCGACCTGTCCAAGGTCGAAGCCGGCAAGATGGAGCTGCTGCTGGGCGAGTTCCCGCTGGCCGACCTGGAGCGCACGCTGCGCCGCACCTTCGCCCACGTGGCGCAGGAAAAGCAGCTGGACTTCCGCGTCGAGATCGAGCCCGGCCTGCCCGACTCGCTCTACACCGATGCGGCCAAGCTGGAACAGGTTGCCAATAACCTGATCGGCAACGCCTTCAAGTTCACGCATCAGGGCCGCGTGAGCGTGCGCATCGGGCGCCCCAGCCCGGTAGACGTGCTGCCGGCCTCCCTGCAGGGCCAGAGTGTCATCGCCATTGCCGTCACCGACAGCGGCATCGGCATCCCCGCCGAGAAGCTGCAGCGCATCTTCACCGCGTTCGAGCAAGTCGATGCCAGCACGAGCCGCCAGTACGGCGGCACCGGCCTGGGCCTGACCATCTCCAAGCGCATCGCCGAGCTGCTGGGTGGTGACATCCAGCTCCACAGCGAAGAGGGTCACGGCAGCACCTTCACCGTGCTGCTGCCCGAGCGCGCCGCCGGCGCCCCCGAGAGCACGCCCAGCCCGCGTCCCAACGGTGAGCACGCAACCACTCGCGCGGCGCTCACCAGCGCCTTGTTGCCGGATGCCATCGAGGACGATCGCGAAAGCATCAGCGCCGACGATACGGTGATCCTGATCATCGAGGACGACCCGGTGTTCGCACGCATCCTGGCCGACATGGTGCATCGCAAGGGCTATCGCGTACTTGCCGCCGCCGATGGCGAATCGGGCCTGCAACTGGCCTCGCGCTTCCGCCCCACCGGCATCCTGCTCGACGTCATGCTGCCCGGCATGGACGGCTGGACCGTCATCGAACGACTCAAGGAAAGCCATGCCACCCGGCATATTCCGGTGCATTTCATTTCCGCGGTGGACGAAGCCAGCCGTGGTCGCGAACTTGGCGCGGTGGGTTTTCTCACCAAGCCGGTAAGCCGCGAGGCGATCGGCACCGCCTTCGAACGCCTGCTGCATTTTGCCGAAGGCCACACCCGCCATCTGCTGATCGTGGATGACGACGCCGACGCGCGCGCCGCACTGCGTACCCTGCTGCGCCACGACGACGTCACCATCGACGAAGCCGGCAGTGCCGAGGACGCGCTGGAACGCATGGCAGACACCACCTTTGACTGCATCGTGCTCGATCTTGGCCTGCCCGGCATGTCGGGCATGGAGTTCCTTGAGCATCTCTCGGCCTCCGGGCAGATCCCGCCGGTGGTGGTCTATTCGGGCCGCGAGCTGAGCCGTGAAGAAAGCCTGCGACTGCGCCAGTACACCGACAGCATCGTGATCAAGGGCGCGCGCTCGCCCGAGCGCCTGATGGATGAGGTGAGCCTCTTCCTGCACAGCATTCGCGACGGGCGCCCCATCACGCCGGCGGCCTCCACCGCGGCCGCGCCCGCCCCTGCCGGCGGCGAGCTGCGTGACCGCAAGGTGCTGCTGGTGGACGACGACATGCGCAACCTGTTTGCCCTGTCCAAGGTGCTGCGCGGCTGGGGCATGAACGTCACCATGGCGCAGGATGGCCAGAAGGCGCTCAAGACGCTGGCCGAGCAGCACGACATCGAAGTGGTGCTGATGGACATCATGATGCCGGTGATGGACGGCTACGACACCATCCGCGAGGTGCGTGCCCAGCCCCGTCTCGCCAAGCTGCCCATCATCGCGCTCACCGCCAAGGCCATGCGCGGCGATCGCGAGAAATGTCTGGAGGCCGGCGCCAACGATTACCTGTCCAAGCCGATCGACATCGACAAGCTGTCGTCCATGCTGCGCGTGTGGCTGCATCGATGAGCGTGGACGAAGAGCCCCCCATCGACGACACCGAACTCGAGGACATCGAGGTCGCGTTGTTCGTGCGCGCGCTCAAGCTGCGCCACGGCTATGACTTCACCCAGTACGCGCCGGCATCGTTGAAGCGGCGCGTTCGTCAGCTCAGCCACGCACAGCATACCGGCACCATTACCGCCCTGACCGATCGCCTGCTGCACGAACCGGGGTTCCTGCCGGTGGTGCTGGAAGGTCTTTCCGTGCCCGTCTCGGAGATGTTCCGCGATCCGGACGTGTTCCGCGCACTGCGCGAGCAGGTGTTTCCGGTGCTCGCGTCCTATCCGCAGATCAACATCTGGCAGGCCGGCTGCGCTTACGGGCAGGAGGTGTATTCGCTCGCCATTCTGCTGGAAGAGGCCGGCCTGTACGAGCGCACCCAGATCTATGCGACCGACTTCAGCGAAGCCGCGCTCCGCCACGCCCAGGAAGGTATCTACCACGCCAAGGAAGCGCAGCTGTGGTCGCGCAATTACCTGGCCGCCGGCGGCAGCCATACGCTGGCCGATTACTACAGCGCACGCTACGAACTGATCAAGCTCGACCAGCGCCTGCGCCGCAACGTGATCTTCGCCAACCACAACCTGGTCACCGACGACGTGTTCTGCGAGGCGCACCTGGTGCTGTGTCGCAACGTGCTGATCTATTTCTCCGACGCACTGCAGGACCGCACTCTGGCGCTGTTTCGCGACAGCCTCGTGCGCGGCGGCTTCCTCTGTCTGGGCACCCGTGAAAGTCTCGATTTCGCGCCATCGGCGACCGAGTTCACACCCGTGGATGGCGCCCTGCGCATCTATCGCCTGGGCGCGCGCGGCGTATCGCGGGACTGACATGCGCACGCCGCAGGCCATCGCGATTGGTTGTTCCGCAGGTGGGCTCGCCGCGCTGGAGTCGCTGTTTGCGGGCCTCGACCCTCGCTTGCCACAAGCCATCGTCGTGTGTTGCCACACGGGATCGGCCACGGTGGACGTGCTATGCGAGTTGCTCGCCAACCATGCCACGCTACCCGTCGCCGAAGCGCATGAACGCGCACCGGTGCGTGCCGGCATGATCCACGTCGCACCAAGCGGCTATCACCTGCTGATCGAGCCCTCGCATCACTTTGCCTTGTCGGTAGACGCCCGGGTGAACTTTGCGCGCCCTTCCATCGACGTGCTATTCGAATCGGCGGCGGAAGCGTATCGGGACGGTCTGCTGGGCATCGTGCTCACGGGTGCCAACAGCGACGGCGCCGAGGGGCTTCGGCAGATTCGCCGCCATGGCGGCGGCGCGATCGTGCAAGACCCCGCCGATGCCGAAGTCCCCGCCATGCCCGAGGCTGCGCTTCGTCGCGCAGGCGCCGACCATTGCCTTCCCCTGGCGGCTATCGCGCCGCTGCTCAACCGATTGTGCCTGCCATGACGCCTGCCGTACCCAAGATTCTTGTCGTCGACGACACGCCCGCCAACCTGGTCGCCATGCGTCACTTGCTGGCCGACAGCGGCGCCCAACTGTTCGAAGCCGCCAGCGGCAACGAAGCGCTGGCGCTGTGCCTGGATCACGAGTTCGCGTTGATCCTGCTCGACGTGAACATGCCCGACATGGATGGCTTCGAAGTGGCGTCTTTGCTGGGCGAAACCGAGCAGATGCGCGAAACGCCGATCATTTTCGTCACCGCCGCTTATGCCGATGACATCAATCGCTTGAAAGGCTATCGCTTCGGTGCGGTGGACTACATCGCCAAGCCGATCAACGACGTCATCCTGCAATCGAAGGTGCGCGTGTTTCTTGATCTGTACGCGGCGCGTGCGCAACTTCGCTTTGCGCTGGATACGCTGTCCGAGCGTAACCAGCAGCTGAGCGACGAGATCGCCGAACGCAAGCGCATCGAGGCACAGATTCGCCACCAGGCCACGCACGACATGCTGACCGGGCTGCCCAACCGCATGTTGTTCCATGATCGCCTGCTCACCGCCATGCAGCGAAGCCCGCGCCATGGCGCGGACTTCGCGCTCGCCTTGCTGGATATCGACGGCTTCAAAGGTGTGAACGACAGCCACGGCCATCCCGCTGGCGATGCTTTGCTCAAAGCCATCGCCGGTCGGCTCAGCGGTCATGTACGCGCAAACGATACCGTGGCGCGTCTAGGCGGCGACGAGTTCGCGCTCATCGCGGAAGACCTCAGCGACGTCCCCTCTCTCATGCAGCGCTGTCAGCAGCTATGCGCGGCGCTGGCCGCCCCCTATGCGTTGGAGGGCCGACATGGTCCATTCCATGCCCAGGTAAGTGCCAGCATCGGCATCGCCGTGTGGCACATCGGCATGGGGGGCGACGAAGAGTTGATCCAGGCCGCCGATCACGCGCTGTATCAGGCCAAGGCCGAGGGCAAGAACCGTTGCGTGCTTGCCAAGTGAGTCAACCGCCGCGGCGTGGCGATACCCACATGTGGATACGGGCACGAAACACCTCCTGCCCTTGTCCGTCGCGCACGCTCACCAACGCCGGCCATTCGTAGCCGCTGGTCGATTCCACCGCAGGTCGCTCGGGCGTCGCCTCGGCATGCATGGTGCCTACCGCCTTGGCGAGGTACTCCACTGTCATACCTTTGGGTATCCATCGCATGCTGGGCGGGATGCTCACATCCGTCATCATGCCGGCGGTGAGCTCGGCCACGTTGCACAGCGCAATGGCATGCACCGTGCCGATATGGTTGTGCACACGACGGCGGTCGAGAATGTCGACCGCGCAGCGCCCCGGCTCCAACGCCACGAAGTGCGGCCGGATCGTGGCGAAGTACGGTGCCTTGAAACAGATCAGCCGCCCGTAGAGCCAGCGCCCGCCGGGCAGGGAAACCAGCTTGCGATAGAGCGACAGCGCCTGACTCATGGCAAACCTCCCTTGGGGGCGACGCGATGGCGACGCCCATGCATGTGTTTGAAGGACATGTTTCGCGCGACGGCGAAACGACAGCGCCCTGGCCGTGGCCAGGGCGCTGGAGGTACTTAAGCCGCGTCGGCCAGCTTCTTCTTGCGGTCGGCGCGGGTTACCGCGGCGCGCAGCTCCGACGGATCGAAATCATCCACGGCGATGAACTCGGCCACGCCATCGCGCACACGCTTGAGCAGTTCGAACTCGGACGCGTTGATCACGCCAGCCTGCAGTGCCTCGGCCAACTGGCCGTTGTAGTCGTGCGACTTGAACTGGCCGGTCTTCTGCGCCTTGCCGAACTTGCGCTCCACCGGTTCGGCGGCAATCACGTCGGGCAGCAGGGCATTCATGCGGCCGATGGTGTTGTTCGCGGTCGGCGTGAGGTACGCCCACTCGGTGAGGCGATCGCGAGCTTCGCCCGGCGCCGTGATGATGGCGGCCACGCGACGACCCAGGCGATCGGACGGCGGCACTTCGCGGCGACCGAACGGGAACACCAGCGCACGCAGTAGCCAGGACACCGGCTTCACCGGGAAATTGCGGATGGCGCCATCCAGGGCCATCTGGGTACGCCACATGCACTCGTGGAATGCCCAGGCCAGCAGCGGGCGATCCGCTTCCGGACGCCCGGTGTCCTCATAGCGCTTGAGCATGGCGCTGGCGATGTACAGGTAGCTGAGCACGTCGCCAAGACGGGCGGACAGCTTCTCCTTGAACTTCAGTTTGCCGCCGAGCACGCCCATGAAGGTATCCGCGCACAGCGCAAGCGCCGCCGAGTAGCGGTTGAGCTTGCGGTAGTAGCGGCGGGTGTACGCGTCGCCGGCGGTGTCGCCGATGCGCGAACCGGTGATACCCAGGGTGAACGAACGCACGGCGTTGGAGATGCCGAAGCCGATGTGGCCGAACAGCGCGCGATCGAAGGTCTTCAGGCGGTCGCCGTAATCGGCGATCGACAGCGACTGCATTTCCTTCAGCACATAAGGATGGCAGCGGATGGCGCCCTGGCCGAAGATCATCAGGCTGCGCGTCATGATGTTCGCGCCTTCTACTGTGATGGCGATGGGCACGCCCTGCCACGCACGGCCGGCGTAGTTCTTCGGACCCAGCTGCACACCCTTGCCGCCGTGCACGTCCAGCGCGTCACCGGCGATGGTGCGGCCCCACTCGGTGGCGTGGTACTTGGCGATGGCCGACGGCACCGCCGGCTTCTCGCCGCGATCCACCGCCGCCGCCGTGGCGCGCGAGAGCGCGGCCGTGGCATAGGTCAGGCCGCCGATGCGGGCCAGCGCCTCTTCCACGCCCTCGAAGCGGGCAATGGACAGGCCAAACTGCTTGCGCATGCGCGCATACGCACCGGTACCGGCCACGGCGGCGCGCACGCCGCCGGTGGCGTTGGAGGGCAGCGAAATCGCACGACCCACCGACAGGCATTCCACCAGCATGCGCCAGCCATGGCCGGCCATGTGCGGGCCGCCGATCAGCACCGACAGCGGCACGAACACGTCCTTGCCGTGCAGCGGACCATTCTGGAACGGGATGTTCAGCGGGAAATGGCGACGGCCGATTTCCAGGCCCGGCGTGCTGCGCGGCAGCAGGGCCAGGGTGATGCCCAGGTCTTCCTTGTCGCCCAGCAGCTTGTCCGGGTCATACAGGCGGAAGGCCAGGCCCACCACGGTGGCGATGGGCGCCAGCGTGATGTAGCGCTTGTCGAAGGTGAGCTTCATGCCCAGCGTTTCCACGCCATCGACCACCTGCTTGCACACCACGCCGAAGTCGGTGATGGAGGTGGCGTCCGAACCGGCATACGGGCCGGTGAGCGCGAAACAGGGAATTTCCTCGCCCACGGCCAGGCGCGGCAAGTAGTAGTTCTTCTGCTCGTCGCTGCCGTAATGCAGGAGCAGTTCCGCCGGGCCCAGGGAGTTGGGCACCGCCACGGTGGAGGCCACAGTGGCCGACATGGTGGCGAGCTTCTGCAGCACCGCCGAGTGCGCCAGCGCGGAGAAACCCAGGCCGCCGTACTGCTTGGGAATGATCATGCCGAAGAACTTGTGCTTCTTGACGAAGGCCCAGACCTCCGGCGGCAGGTCGGCCAGTTCGTGGGTGATCTGCCAGTCGTCGATCATGCCGCAGAGTTCTTCCACCGGGCCGTCCATGAAGGCCTGCTCCTCCACGCTCAGCACCGGCTTGGGCTGCTTGAGCAGCTCATGCCAGTCCGGCTTGCCGGAGAACAGCTCGCCCTCGAAGCCGACCGTGCCCGCTTCCAGCGCGGTCTGCTCGGTTTCAGAGAGCTTGGGCGTGACCTTGGCGAACATCTTCAGCAGCGGCGCGCTGATCTGCTTGCGACGGAAACCGTCCATCAGCAGCGGCACGGCAACGGCCAGTTCGATCACCAGCAGGATGAAGGTGGTCCACGGCGCACCGGCGAGCAGACCGACCACGACGGTGGTGATCACCGTGGCGATGGCCCACGTGCGCAGACTAGCGCGGTGGTAGGCACAGGCGCCGGTGGCGATGAGCGCCGCCAGCAGGGTCAGGATCACGGACATCACTTACACCTCGTTACGATGACGACTTGTCGGTTCGAACACTTCATGCGGTAGCCGCGTCACGGCGACCAGGGGTCGCGAGCTCGCCGACAAAGCCTGCGATCTCACGGGTGAATGCATCGTTGGCGTCGCCCGCCACCATATGGGTAGCGCGCGGCAGCTCCACGTGGCGTGCATGCGGCACCAGGCGCATGAACTCCTCCACGTTGTCGCGTGAAACCACGTCGCTGCGACCACCGGAAAGCAGCAGCACGGGCACGCGCACCTTGGCGGCCGCGGCCATCAAGCGGGGCTGGTAGCGCTCGCTCTCGCTGACCAGGCCACCCAGCAGGGCCGGGTCCCAGTGCCAGCGCAGTCGCCCATCGCGGCCTTCGCGCAGCAGCGGGCGAAGCTGGTCTTCGGATTTGCGTTCGGCGCGGTGCGGCAGGTACTTGGCTATTTCCTCGGCGGCATGCGCATAACTGTCGAAGCCATCGGGATGCGCCTGCATGAAGGCGAGGATGCGTTCCACGCCGGCGGTTTCCCAGCGCGGGGTGATATCCACCAGCACCAGCGCGCGGAATGCCTCCGGATCGACCTCGCCAGCCAGCACCAGGCCCAGCAAGCCGCCCATCGAGGCGCCCACCAGAATCGGCTTGCTCAGCTCACGATGGGCCAGCAAGCGCAGATCGCCCACGAACTGTTCCATGTGGTAATCGCCACCCGGCACGCGGGCGCTCTCGCCATGACCGCGGCTGTCGAAGGTGACGCAGCGGCAACCACTGGCTGCCAGGGCCGCGGCGCTGCCACGCCACGCGCCTCTGGCCTGGCCAAAACCATGGGCGAACAGCAGCGTTGGCGACCCGGTCGGGTTGCGCACTTCCACCGCCAATGCCACGCCATCGGCGGCGGACACGGACTCCACGATCTTTTCGGTTTGGGGATGGGGTACCATACGCATGAGTATGTGGGCGCTTTTCCCCTCCGTCAATACGCATTGCAAGGTAGGCACCCCGCGCCAATTCAACGACTTGCGGGAACGCCGATTGCAAAGCGGCCGTCTAGGGCTACCATGCCACTATGAATGTCAGCGCTAAACCCGAACGCACCCGTCTCTCCGCCGAAGACTGGGAAGATGCCGCACTCAAGCTGATTGCCGACCAAGGCGTCGGCGCGCTTGCCGTGGAAGCCCTCGCCCGCCAGCTTGGCGTAACCAAGGGCAGCTTCTATTGGCACTTCCGTACACGCGAAGCCTTGCTGCAAGCCGCGCTTGAGCGTTGGGAACAGTACGGTGAACGCGAGGTGATCTCGCAGATCGAAGCCATGCCCGACCCGCGCGCACGCCTGCCGGAACTGTTCCGCCGCGTGGCGCACGAATTGGCCCCGCACCGCGTATACGCCGCCCTGCTCAAGGCGCTGGACCATCCGCAGGTGGTGCCGGTGATGGCGCGCGTCTCGCAGCGTCGCATGGAGTTCCTCACCAACATCTATCGCGAAGCGGGCCTGCCCGCCGAGGAAGCGCTCAACCGGGCGCGCCTCACCTATGCGGCGTATGTGGGCTTCCTGCAGCTCAACTTCACACTAGGCCTGCCGCGCATCAGTCACGACGAGTTTGACGCTTACGTGGAGCACATGATCCGTACGCTCACGCCTGCTTGAGCACAGCCGAGGCAGCATTAAGCCATGCCAGAACGCCGCCTTCGGGCGGCGTTTTTTTATGCGCTGACCACTGGTAGTCCACCTCCCCAAGTGGTCTGCAATCAACGTTCTAAGCGGCGGTGTAGTCGACGATTTATGGTGCGCCCAGTTACCATTTTGCTGCACCCCTACTTGCCATGCCAGTCGCCGTAAGTTAGCGTTTCTGTTCTTTTTTGGCCTAAGACCATTGTGAGGAACGTGATGTCGAGCAAGCTGGAGGCACTGCAGCGCTGGGTGGATGAGGTAGCGGCATTGACCCGCCCTGCCCAGATCCATTGGTGCGACGGCTCGGACGCCGAATACCAGACGCTGGTGCAGCAGATGCTGCAGACCGGCGACCTGATCGAACTCAACCAGCAGACCCATCCGGGCTGCTACCTGCACCGCTCGAGCCCATCCGACGTGGCCCGCGTGGAACACCTCACGTTCGTCTGCACCAAGGATGAGGAAGACGCCGGCCCGAACAACCACTGGATGGCACCCGCCGACGCGCACGCGAAGATGGATGCGCTGTTCGAAGGCTGCATGGAAGGCCGCACCATGTACGTCATTCCGTACTGCATGGGCCCTATCGACTCGCCGCTGGCCCGCTGCGGCGTGGAGATCACCGATAGCCCCTACGTGGTGATCAACATGCGCACGATGACGCGCATGGGCGCCGCCGCGCAGGCGCGTATCGAGCGCGAAGGCAGCTTCGTAAAGGGCCTGCATTCCACCGGCGAGCTCGACCCCGAGCGCCGCTTCATCATGCATTTCCCTGAAGAGCTGACCATCAAGTCGTATGGCTCCGGCTACGGCGGCAACGCGCTGCTCGGCAAGAAGTGCCACGCGCTGCGCATCGCCAGCTACCAGGCCAAGTCCGAAGGCTGGCTGGCCGAGCACATGCTCATTGTGGGCATCGAGACCCCTAAGGGCGACACGCACTACATCGCTGCCGCGTTCCCGTCGGCCTGTGGCAAGACCAACCTGGCGATGCTGATTCCGCCGGAAGGCTATCGCCGGGACGGCTGGAAGGTGTGGACCGTGGGCGACGACATCTGCTGGATGCGCCCCGGCGCCGACGGCCGCCTTTACGCCATCAACCCGGAGGCCGGCTACTTCGGCGTGGCGCCGGGCACCAGCGACGGCACCAACCCCAATGCGCTCTCCACCATCGCGCGCGACACCATCTTCACCAACGTCGCCGTCACCGCCGATAACCAGCCCTGGTGGGAAGGCTTGCCGGGCACGCCGGTCACCGACTGGCAGGGGCGTCCGTACGACCCCGCCAACGGCCCGGCCGCGCACCCCAACTCGCGTTTCACCGTAAGCGCCAAGCAGTGCCCTACCTGGTCGGCACACGCGGAAGACGCCCAGGGCGTACCGCTCAGCGCCATCGTGTTCGGCGGCCGCCGGCCGTCGCTGGTGCCGCTGGTGTTCGAGGCCAAGGACTGGGCGCACGGCGTGCTGGTGGGCGCGGCGATGGGCTCGGAGACCACCGCGGCCGCCACCGGCGCCGTCGGCGTGCTGCGTCGCGACTCGATGGCCATGAAGCCGTTCGCCGGCTACCACTACGGCGACTACTTCCGCCATTGGCTGTCGTTCGACCAGCCGGGCGCCAAGCTGCCGAAGATCTTCCACGTGAACTGGTTCCGCAAGGGCGACGACGGTCGCTTCCTGTGGCCGGGTTTCGGCGACAACCTGCGCGTGCTGGAGTGGATGATCCAGCGCGTGGAAAACCAGGTCACCGGCGTGGACACTCCCATCGGCACGCTGCCGGCACAGGGTGAGCTCAAGCTCGACGATCTGGCGCTCGATGCCAAGACCGTGGCCACCTTGCTGCATGTTGACCAGGCCGGCTGGCAGGCCGAACTGGCCGCCATCGGCGAGTACCTGCGCAGCTTCGGCGCACGCATGCCGCAGCAGCTTCACGACGAGCAACAGCGCGTCGCCAGGGCGCTGGACGAGGCCGACGAAGCGCCTCGCGCCGCCCTCGCCTCCTGAGCAACGCCCAACCCACCGGCCACCTCGTGGCCGGTGGGTGTATTGCGCGGTCATCTAAACCTTGCCGCACGCGGGCGCATCCAAGCTGGCAAGATGATCGCCGCCTGCCCCGCCAACGGAAAGACCATGCCGCCTGCGCCCGCCGCGGACCATCCGGACACGGACGACGTTCGCGCCGCCGCGGCCGGTGATCGCATGGCATTCCAGCGCCTTTACCGGCTGCATGTGGATCGCGTCTACGGCGCAGTGTATCGCCTCGCTGGCTTCGACCACGCCCGCGCCGAAGACCTCACCCAGGACGCTTTCGTGCGCGCCTGGCAGAAGCTCGACGGCTTTCGCGGCGACAGCGCCTTTGGCACCTGGCTGTATCGCCTCGCCGTCAACGTCGCCCTGATGGATATCCGATCACGCGGCGCCGACCCCGTCAGCACGATGGACGAGGACGACATACCCGATCGCGGCGACACGCCATTCTGCGCCGCCGAGCGCGAAGAACTGGAACGTGCGATCGGCAAACTGCCGCCGCGCGCGCGGGCTGTACTCGTGCTGCACGACATCGAAGGCTGGCGACACGAAGAAATCGGTGCCGAACTCGGCATGGCGGTAGGTTCGTCCAAGGCGCAGCTGCATCGCGCCCGCGGCCTGCTGCGCAAGGTATTGGGAGAACGCTCATGAACGAATTCGAATGGCTCCGCCAGACCCGCGCCCTGCGCGAACCGGTGTCGCCACGACGCGACCTTTGGTCCGCCATCGAGGCGTCGCTGGACGGCCCGGCCGCCACCGCGCCAGTCACCCGCCGCAACCGTACGCAGCACGTCCAGGGCTGGTTGCTGGCCGCGAGCTTCGCCGGGCTATCGCTGTTCGCCGGCAGCCTCGCCGTGCATCTGCGCGATCGACCGCTGCAGCTAGGCATGGCCGATGCGCACGCCGTGGATACGCGCTGGCGGCCGAACGATCCGCGCCTTGCCGGCGCCGCCGTGGAACTGGACGCCGCCAGCATGGAGCTGCGCCAAGCCATGCAACAGGCACCCGATTCTCCGGCGCTGCAGCGCTTGCTGTACCGCACGCAGAAGCAACAATCGCAATTGCGTCAGATGGAACATCAGGCTGGTTGAGTCCAGCGGAGCCTTCACCATGAAAACCGCCATCATCCTTCCCGCCCTGCTCTGCCTGTCGATCGGCCAGGCCCTGGCCGATACGCCCATCAACCTCAACCACGATGCCGCGCCCAACGTGCGCGTGAGCATCAGCAACGTCAAAGGCGAAGTGAACGTAACCGCCTGGGACCGCAACCAGGTGCAGGTCACAGGCCGGCTTGGCGATGGTGCCCGGCCGCTCACCATCGACGGCAACAACAACGACCTCACCATCAAGGTGCAGTCGCAGGGCAAGTCCGGTTGGTTCAATTGGGGCAGCGAGAACTCCATGGGCGCCACTTCGTTGGACGTGCGCGTACCCAAGGGCGCCTCGCTCAGCGTGGACGTGGTCAGCGCGGGCTTGAGCATCGATGGCCTGGAAGGCGGCAAGATCAAAGCCAACACAGTGAGCGGCAAGGCGCGCGTCAACGTGCGCACGCCCCTGGCGGAGCTGGAAAGCGTGAGCGGCAGCCTGGAGCTCGCCGGCAGCGCCGAGCGCGTTAATCTGCAAACGGTCAGCGGAGACATACTCGCTCCCAACGTTGGCAACGAGGCAGAGCTTCAAACGGTATCGGGCCGCATCCGCGCTGGTGGCGGTCCATGGCGCAAGCTCAATCTCAGCACCGTGTCTGGCGACGTGCAGCTCAACGGCGGACTTGCCAACGGCGGCACCTTCGACGTGGATAGCATGAGCGGTGATGTGCAGGTGCAGTTTCCCTCCAGCACCTCGGCCGTCATTCACGCAAGCACCTTCAGCGGTGATCTGCGCAGCGATTTCGGCACCGTCTCCAAGGTGGAACATGGCCCCGGCAGCGAGCTGCGCACCACCGTGGGCGGTGGCAACGGCAAGGTCAACATCGAAACCTTCAGTGGCGACCTGCGCGTACGACGCCAGGACTGACCGCCAATGCTAGATGCAAAAAACGCCGGGCTTAGCCCGGCGTTTTTGTTGGCAGCGCTCGATGAAAGTGCGCTTAGAGATCCTGGTGGTACTGCACGTACGGGGTACGCGACTGATCTGGCTCCGGGCCGGCCGGCGTGTTCAGGCCATTGCCCGAAGACCACACGTTCTGCGCGCCGATACTCAATTGACCCTGCCAGGGCAAGCGCCAAGTAACGCCCAGGTCGATGCTGCTCCAGCGGCGGTCGGGGTTGTAACCCGCGCCCGGCACACCGGCTTCCGGCTGCATGGTGCGGCCGATGATGGCGCCACTCAGAGGACCGCGGTCCACGCCAAAGCTCAGTGCTTTCTGGTCCAACGTACTGATACCCAGCAGGTTGCCGGGCAACAAGCGCACGCGGCCAACGCTGGCACCCAGATCGATGCCGCTCTTGCTGTCCAGGGCCAAACGGCCATGCGCGTTGAGCTGAGTGCTGCTGTCGAACCCGGACAAGCCATTGACGCCAGGCGTGGCACCCGGCAACAGGCGAGGCAGGGTGGCGTTATTGCCAGGCGTGGTGTCTGCACCCACGCTCAGGCCCAGGCTGTAGCGGCCCGCACTGTAAGTGGCACCCACTTCGCTACCGATCACGCGCGGCGCCTGGTTATTGGCCCAGTTGCGCTCGCTGACACCCACATGGGCCTGCAGATTCGGCCCCAGGCCGTATTGCACATCGGTGGACAACACCGTGGCCGCATCCACGACACGGAACTGGAGAGGAGCATCGGCGCGCTGAGCACTCGCCAGCGAATCCGCACGTGCCTGCAGAGCGAGCCAGCGGCCATCGGCGCCACGCCACAGAGGCACAGCCACACCAGGACCCACTTGCGCCACCTGATCCGGTTTCTGCATCAACAGACGATTCGCTACATCGTACGAATCGCTGCCCGCAACCTGCCCTGCCGCTACGAACGGCATGAACAGCAATGGCAATGACAGCAACCAACGACGCATGGACGCGCAGCCCTCTCGGACCAGTGAACGGAACGGGTCGCCCCCTCCCAGAGACGATGGGTTATAGGCTACCACAGTTTTACTTTTTACTAACACCTGCCCAGGTCTCAAAATAGGTGTAGTACTTGGCTCGAAATCACGGTTTTTTGACAATTTTGAGCGGTAAGGGTTCCCCATACGGCATACCCAGCGACAAAGCTGAATGGAGGCGCTATATAGTCCGCTTTGTCGACCACGCACGGATCCGCTGCGACCGATGACCTCCGCTTTTACCAGCAACACGCCGGCCCAATGGTCCGTAGACGGCAGCGTCTCGGCCATGCATGCCGCTGTGGAACGATTGTTTCGCGCGACGGATGCCGCCAGCGTGCTGGAGATCTGCGAGGCGGTGCTGGGCGAGCTGGGCGTCCCGGGCCGCCTGCACTGGCGCCTGCTCGGCGACCCGATGCCCGAGGGCAGCGCGGCGCGCCACCTGGATTTGGCCGAAGATCCCCAGGGTCTGCGCTCGCTGGTACTGGAGTTGCCTGCCGACGCCACACCGGATGCCCCTCAGGAACAACTGGCCTGGCTTGGTCGCCTCGCTGCCGCGCGCCTGCGGCAGTTGGCCGAAACCTCCCGCCTGTACGAGGCCATTTCTCGTCTGGCGCTAGCGGAACGTTTGCAGCGCGCGCTCTACGCCATCGCCGACCAGGCAGGCGCCGAGCACAACATGACCGAGATGATGCATTCGCTGCATGCCATCCTCGGCAGCCTCATGTACGCGGAGAATTTCTATATCGCGTTGTACGACGCGGCCACCGATACGGTGCGCTTTCCGTATTACGTGGACACCATGGACAAGGATCCGCCCGCTCCGGATCAGGCCGTGCCGCTGCAGGAAATGCGTCACAGCCTGACTTGGAATCTCCTGCAGAGCGGCCAGCCCATCATGGGCTCGGTGGCCGAGCTCACCGAGCAGTTCAAGGGACGCTTCGTTTTGCTGGGGCCGGTGTGCGAGCACTGGCTGGGCGTGCCGTTGCTGCGCGATGGCCGTGTGGTCGGCGGCATCGTGATGCAGAGCTATCGGGAAGACACTCACTACACGCAGCACGACCGCGAATTGCTCAGCTACGTCGCCAAGCACGTGCAGACCGCGCTGGAGCGGCGCGAGGCGCACGAGGAATTGGAGCGCCGTGTATCCAGCCGCACCGCCGCGCTGCGCGAGGCCAATCGTGTGCTGCGCCAACAAGTGCTGCAGCGCCAACGCGGAGAGCGCCTGCAGGCGGCGCTATTCCGTATCGCCGAACTGGCCAATGCCTCGGAAAGCCTGGACAACTTCTATGCCGCCGTTCACCGTGTGATTGGCGGGCTGCTCTATGCGCGTAATTTCTATATCGCACTGCTGGACGAAGAGCAGAAAACCCTCAGTTTTCCCTATTCCGTAGATGAGTTCGACACGGTGCGCCTGCCTCGCGCCCACGGCCGTGGCGTCACCGAATACGTACTTCGCCACGCCAAGCCGTTGCTGGCCAACCCAGACGAATTCGATAGGTTGGAGCGCGAAGGCGAATTGACCCATCGCGGATCGCGCTCGGTGTGCTGGCTGGGCGTGCCCCTGATCTGGGGCGATCGCGCCATGGGTGTGCTGGCGGTGCAGAGCTATTCGCCAGAGCACACTTACGATGTGCGCGACCAGGAGCTGCTCACCTTCGTGGGCTACCACGTCGCCAACGCGCTGCAACGAAAGCACACCACCGAATCGCTCAAGCAAGCCTATGCCACGCTGGAGCGTCGCGTCACCGAACGCACGCGCGCGCTGGCGCTGGCCAACCGCGACCTGCGAGAGCAGATCGCCGAGCGCGAGCGCGTGGAGCGCCGGCTCAAGTACGAAACCCTGCACGACTCGCTCACCGGCCTGCCGAACCGCACGCTGTTGTTGCAGCGTCTGGAGCAGGCATTGCAGCGCTATCACGGCGATACGCAAGAGCTGTTCGCGGTGTTGTTCATCGACTTGGATCGCTTCAAGGTAATCAACGACTCGGTTGGTCACCTGGTGGGCGACGATCTGTTGTTCCAGGTCGGCGGCCGCATCCGCGCCTGCCTGAAGACGCGCGACGTCGTGGCTCGCCTTGGCGGCGACGAGTTCGCCGTGCTCGCCGAAGGCATTACCGACCCCAAGATGGCGCTGCTCATCGCCGAGCGCATCATCGACGAGCTGCAGACGCCGTTCCGCCTGGGCGCGAAGGAGATCTTCACCTCGGCCTCCATCGGCATCGCCCTGCCTAGCCCGCACTATCAGCGGCCCGAGGAATTGCTGCGCGACGCCGATGCGGCGATGTATCGCGCCAAGGACGAGGGCCGCCACCGCGCCGCGGTATTCGACGATCGCCTGCGCCGTGAGGCGCTGTCGCTGTTGGAGATGGAGGGTGACCTGCGCCGCGCCCTGAGCCGTAACGAGTTCGTGCCGTTCTACCAGCCCATCGTGGCTTTGCAGACGGGCCGAACCGTAGGCTACGAAGCGTTGCTGCGCTGGCGCCACCCCGACCGCGGCTTGTTGACGCCCGCGGATTTCCTTGCCGTGGCCGAGGAGAGCGGTTGCGCCGAAAGCATCGACTGGCAGATCTTCGATCAGGTGTGCGCCCAGACCGAGGCGCTGGCCGGCAGTGATGGCTTTGTCAGCATCAATGTGTCTGGCCGGCACTTCCGCTCACCGGACCTGGACAAGCGCTTACTGGATCTCATCCAGTCCCACAATGTGCCGCCGCGCTGCCTGCGCGTGGAAGTGACCGAACGTGCCCTGTTGGAGAACGCCATCCAGGTCAAGCGCATGCTCGACAACCTGCGCTCGCATGGCGTCAGCATCGCGCTGGACGATTTCGGCACCGGCTACTCATCGCTCAGCTACCTGCACCAGTACCCCATCGAGACGCTGAAGATCGACCGGTCCTTCATTGTGGAGCTCACGCGTGAAGGGGGGCACAGTGCCGCGGTGGTACGCGCGATCCAGGCGCTTGCCAACTCGCTGCAGATGCAAGTCATTGCCGAGGGTATCGAAGACGAGGAGCAGCGCGAGGCACTGCTACGCATCGGTTGCCGCTATGGCCAGGGCTTCCTGTTCGCTACGCCCAAGATGGCCGAGGTGTGGCTGCAACGAGAGCACCACTTCGCCCTCCCCTGACACGCGCGTATGGCTAGGCCATGAAAAAGGGCCGGCTTGAAGCCGGCCCTTTTTTTGCATCAAGCGCCTGCGCTTATTGCGCGGTGCTGGGCGCGTTGGCTCCCGGGCTCACGCTGAGCAGATGCTCAGCGTCGATGCGATCGAACGTGTAGCGCTGAGCACAGAACTCGCAGATCACCTCGATCTCGCCGTCGCGCGCTTCCAGCGCGGCTTCCACTTCCTCGCGGCCGAGCGAGCGCAGCACTGTTTCCACGCGCTCGCGCGTGCAGCTGCAGCCAAAGGCCAACGGACGGGGTTCGAACAGACGCACCGACTCTTCGTGATACAGGCGATACAGCAGCTGCTCCGGCGGCGTGGACAGCAATTCCTCATGGCCGAGCGTGGCGGTGAGGTGCTGGATGCGGGTCCAGGCATCCTCGTCCTCCACGGCGTCATAGCCACCTTCGCTCGGCAACTTCTGCAACATCAGCCCGACCGCGTGCTCGCCGTCGGCCGCCAACACAATGCGCGCAGGCAGCTGCTCGGACTGGCTGAAGTAGTTCTCGAGCGCGGCCGCCACAGTGGGGTGCTGCAGGTCCACCAAGCCTTGATAGCGTTGACCGCGTTCGGCATGACCAATGGTGATGGCCATGATGGCGTTGGGCAGCGCCGCCAGGTCCAAGGCCTCCGGAAGTGGATCGCTCCAACGCGCCAACCCTCGCAGACGCCCCTGTTCGGTGCACTCGGCGAACAGCAGGCGCAGGGCGCCGGCGCTCTTGAGCTCCACCGACAGGGAGCCTTCCAGCTTGATGTTGCCGGTCAACAAGGCACACGCGGCCAGGGTCTCACCCAGTACGGAGCGCAACGCCCCCGGGTAGGCCGAACGACCGGCGACTTCGCGCCAGGCCGGCCCAAGCCGAACCAGCACGCCGCGCACGCCGGCGCGCTCAAGCATGAAGCGGTGCAGCACATCTTCGACAAGCACGGTTTCCACGGATCGGACCTCTCAAGAGCAATCCAAACCATATGGGGACGGCCAGCCTCGGACACAACGCATGAACAGACGCCCTCGGCCAGGGTCGCCCCGGCTGGTGATGGTCTTGCGGCCACTTATACTGCCGCGTCGCCCGTCCACGCACCGCTATGACCCGAACCCGCTCGCTGCCTCTTCGCCTGTTACGACTGCTGGCCCTGGCCCTGGCGTGCTGGTTGAGCGTCACGGTACTGGCTGTATTGGTACTGCGGTTTGTACCGCCATGGACCTCGGCCGTGATGATGGAACGACGCGTGGGCGCCCTTCTGCACGGGGAGCGGGATTTCCGCCTGCGCCAGCGCTGGGTGCCCTGGAATCAGGTCTCGCCCTATGTGCCGCTAGCGATGGTCGCCGGCGAGGACCAGAAATTCCCGTTTCACCACGGCTTCGACTTCGATGCCATCCAGGACGCTATGGACGCCGCCGACGATGGCCGCCGCTTGCGGGGTGCCAGCACGATCAGCCAGCAAACCGCCAAGAACCTCTTTCTGTGGAACGGGCGAAGCTTTGTCCGCAAGGGGCTGGAGGCGTACTTCACCGTGCTGATCGAGGCGCTGTGGCCCAAGCAGCGCATCCTCGAGGTCTATATGAACATCGCCGAGCTAGGTGATGGCATCTATGGCGTGGGCGCGGCCAGCGACGCGTTCTTCCAGCAGGCACCGTCGCGGTTAGCGCCCGCGCAGGCGGCCCGCCTGGCCGCCGTGCTGCCCAACCCCCGACGACTCCGGGTGGATCGCCCCAGCGGCTACGTGATGAGCCGTGCCAGTTGGATCCAGCGCCAGATGGAGCAACTGGGTGGACCCGGTTATCTGCAGGCCGACGCGCACCGTGCACCGCGGCGAGACTGACGCTCGCCGCCGCCGAGACGTTCCACTAGCATGCCGGCCTTCACCCGAACCTTCGAGCACCCGCCATGCCGCGCCTGACCGTCGTCGTGCCCGCATACAACGAAGCCGCCGTGCTGGAGCAGTTCCATACACGCCTAGGGCGCACGCTCGATGAGCTGCCGATGCCATGCGATGTTCTTTACGTGGATGACGGTAGCAGCGATCGCACCTGGGCTTTGATCGAGGAACTCGCAGCACGCGACGCACGTACTGGCGGTCTCAAGCTATCGCGCAACTTCGGCAAAGAGGCCGCACTCACGGCCGGCCTGGACCATGTCGACGCCGACGCGGCTGTGGTGATCGATGCCGACCTGCAGGACCCGCCGGAGCTGATTCCCGCCTTGGTGGAGCAATGGCAAGGCGGTTTTGATGTGGTCTATGCCACGCGTACCGCGCGGGCCGGCGAGAGCGGCTTCAAACGCCTCACAGCAGCGCTGTTTTATCGCAGCATGGAGCGCCTTTCGGACACCCGCGTACCCCGCGACACGGGCGATTTCCGCCTGCTGTCACGCCGTGCTTTGACGGCACTAAAAGAGCTACGCGAGCGACAGCGCTTCATGAAGGGCCTTTTCACCTGGATCGGCTATCGTCAGACGGCCGTCTACTATCTGCGCGAACCCCGCCAGGCCGGCAACACCAAATGGAACTACTGGCGCTTGTTGCAGTTGGCGATCGAGGGTTTTACGTCGTTTTCCACCGCCCCGCTGCGCCTGGCGACCTGGGTCGGTGTCTTTTCCTCCCTGCTGGCGTTTCTCTATGGCCTATGGGTGTTCGGCAAGGCTGCACTGTTCGGCGACCCGGTCCATGGCTACCCCTCGCTGATGGTGGTGATCCTGTTCATGGGCGGCGTGCAGTTGCTGGCGCTGGGCGTGATTGGCGAGTACCTGGGCCGCAACTACGCCGAGAGCAAGCAGCGCCCGCTGTACTTCATCGAAGAACAGCGCAAGGCGCGCACTCAACCTTACGACGGCTTCCGCTGAGCCGGAGTTTCACGCCGGCCCAACACCCGTCGCTCGCGGCGGCGCTAGACTGATGGCATGCGGCCCATCCGCGACCGCGTGGGAGGTTCAAGTATGCGCCAAGTCAAGCATTTGCTGGAAAGCAAGGGCAGCGACATCTTCAGCATCGCACCGGACGCGCCCGTACTCGAAGCGATTAAGCACATGGCCGAGCACCGTGTGGGTGCCCTGCTGGTGATGCGCGGCGAACGGCTCGTAGGCATCGTTTCCGAACGCGACTACGCGCGCAAGGTCATTCTGCAGGGCCGCTCCTCAGCGCAGACCGCCGTCTCAGAGATCATGAGCAGCCCGCCGCTGACCGTCGGGCCCGACACGGACGTGTTCGATTGTATGCGCCTGTGTACCGATAGCCGCATTCGTCATTTGCCAGTGGTCAGCGGCGACCGTGTGATCGGCGTGATTTCCATCGGCGACCTGGTGAAGGAAGTGATCGACGCCCAGGCCGAGCAGATCGAACAACTGCAGCGCTACATCACTAGCTGAGTTACGACTGCGCCTCGGCCGTACGCGCCTTGTCCGGCCGCGTGGGCTCGTCCTGCTGCTCAGGCAGCAGGTCGGGCGAGCGACCGGCCCGAGTAGCCACCCAGGTGGCCAGCGTGGACACGCCGGCTCCGATCGCCGCCATGCCGCCCACGGCCACGCCGAACTGGCCAAGCACGTTCACACCGCTGGTGACCACCAGGTCACCGAAGCGCCATATGGCCGTCTCCACGAAGTTCTTGCCCTTGTAGCGCGTTTCGCGCGGCACCCGTGTATACAGCGCATCGGTGGACGGCTTGGTCATGCCATAGGCAAAACCACGCGAGCCCACCATCATGACCGCCAGCATCGGCACCACGAACCCGAACAGGCTCACGTTGCTGATGCCTTGCCACATCACCAGCAGCAACAAAGCCAGATTGACCAGCGAGGGCACGACCAGGCCCCAGACGGCGCCCTTGCGCACCAGCAGCCAGCGCGTAACGGTCAGCTGTAGCACCACACCCAGCACATTGGTCGCCAGGTCCATATCGTTGTAGAAGGACGTGCGTGCGATCTTGTCCGGAAAGTGCAGCTTGGTGTAATCCGCCATCAAGGCGTAGGCCAAGGTGCCAATGCCATCACCCAGCACCATCAGGATCGCCATGTATCGCAGGAAGGGGCGCGTCCACAACTCCTTGATGCCCGCCCACAGGGAGCCGCCGATCACTTCCTCGCTGCGCAGCACTCCCCTGCAGTCATGCCGCGCAGAAAGCAGCAGCAGCACGCCAAGCGCCATGCCCAATGCGGCGGCGGACACTACAAGCAAGGCAGCCACGCCGATCATCTGAACCAACAGCTTGGTCACCAGAGGGCCGAAGATGGCGCCGGCCATGCCGCCCAGAGCAATCAGCGGAAACACTCTCCGCGCCTGCATGCTCTGGAAAATGTCCGCCATGAAGCTCCAGAACAGCGACACCACGAACAGGTTGAAGACGCTGACCCAGACAAAGAACACCACGCCCAACTCCCGTGCGCCAATGCGCTCCTGAGCCAGGAAGGCCGGCACGAATGCCATCAGGCAGGCAATGAAAAAGCTGTAGCACCAAGTCAATAGGCGCCTGCGCGGAAAACGCGATACCAGCGCGCCGAAAGCGGGCGTCAATAGCAGCATCACGCCAAACGTGCTGGCGTAGAACAGCGGCAGGGATTGCGAGCCGACGGCACCACTGAGCTGGTCGCGCACGGGCCGAACGATGTAGTAGGCCGTCATCACGAAGAAGAAGGCCAGGGCCGACAAGAGAGAGGCCGGGCCTTCTTTCGCCGCAGCGGTTGGGGAGGAGTTCACCGGCATTTCCAGCGTGGGTCCACAACAGACTAGCATGCAGGCAAGTACCATCGCCCTAAGCCAGTATTGGCTTACGGCATTGTCAGGGGGCTTGCTTGCAATACGACTACATCATCGTCGGCGCTGGCTCGGCCGGCTGCGTACTCGCCAATCGTCTGAGCGCGCACGCTGGCAAACGGGTGCTGCTGCTGGAAGCCGGCCCTTCGGACTGGAATCCGCTGATCCATATGCCCGCCGGCATCGCGCGGCTCGCCAATAACCGTCGCATCAATTGGGGTTACACCACCGAGCCCGAGCCCCAACTAGGGGGACGCCGCCTCTGGTGGCCGCGCGGTAAGACCCTGGGCGGCTCCAGCGCCATCAACGCCATGTGCTACATCCGTGGCGTGCCAGGCGACTACGCGCGCTGGGCGGACGCCACAGGCGACGACCGCTGGTCCTGGCTGCAGGTACTGCCCTGGTTTTTGCACAGCGAGGACAACAGTCGCGGCGCCAGCGAACTGCACAGCACCGGTGGCCCCTTGGGCGTTAGCGATCTGCGCTACCACAACGTGCTCTCCGATGCGTTCGTGGACGGTGCAACCAGCGCAGGCTTCCGTCGCAATCCGGACTTCAATGGCGAAATGCAGGAAGGCTTTGGCCTCTATCAGGTGACCCAACGGAATGGCCAGCGCTGCTCCACGGCCGTGGCCTACCTCAAACCCGCGCGCGAGCGACCGAATCTGCATGTACGCACCGGCGCGCTGGTTGCGCGAGTGGAGGTGCAAAACGGACGCGCGATTGGCGTGCGGCTCCACGGCGAGGAGGCGTTGCTGGAAGCGGGCGAGGTGATTCTCTGCGGCGGCGCCATCAACACGCCCCAATTGCTGATGCTGTCCGGTATGGGACCGGCCGAACATCTGCGAAACCTTGGCATCCCGGTTGTGATCGATCAACCCGAAATCGGAGCCAACCTGCAGGATCATCTGGATATCTGCACGCTGGACAGCAGTCTGCAGAAGGTGACCTACGACCATCTCAACGAACTGGCGGCCGGCTGGCGCTTTCTGCGCCATCGCGACGGCCCGGGGAGTTCCAATGTGGCCGAGGCCGGCGGCTTCGTGCGCAGCCGTCTCGCCTCGGACGAACGCTGCGACCTGCAATTCCATTTTGTGCCCGCGCTGCTGGACGACCACGGGCGCCATCGCCTGCCTGGCTATGGCTACACCGTGCACGCCTGCTATCTGCATCCACGCAGCCGAGGCTGGCTGCGCCTGCGCTCGAGCGATCCGGCGGCTTATCCGCTCATTCACGCCAATTATCTGAGCGATGCGGAAGGACAGGACCTCGCCCATATGATCGAAGGCGCGCGACTGGCCAGGGACATCCTCTCCCAGTCAGCCTTTGCGTCGTACCGTGGCGCGCACGTATTTCCCGAGCGCGCGCTCCACAGCGATGCCGAGTACGCCGATTTCATCCGGCGCAAGGCGGAAACCATTTACCACCCGGTCGGCACCTGCCGCATGGGCAAAGGTGCCGATGCGCCCCTAGACAGCGAATTGCGCCTGCGCGGTATCGAAGGCCTACGCGTGGTGGATGCCTCAGCCATGCCCAGTCTGCCCAGCGGCAATACCAACGCGCCGGTGATCATGATGGCCGAGCGAGCCAGCGCGCTGATACTGGGCCAGGCCATGCCCATCTAGGGAAGGTCTGATGGAGCGACATGTTGTTCGTCATTCCTGCGAACCCTAAAAAGGGGGCAAGAGCAGGAATCCAGTGTCTTTACGTTCAACGATTCATAGGCGCTGGATCCCAGCTCTCGCCCCTTTTAGCGTTCGCTGGGATGACGATCAAAATCAGAGCATCCCTAGCGACAGGCGGCGCAAGAACGGAAATTTACGCCCAGGCTGAGTTAATCTCGGCCCCTCATGCGGGGCCGCGCCCCGCTTGCCGACACCGGTTTGCGGACCGGACTGGATTCACCGGCGCCTCTGCGCCCTCAACGCGTCCGAGCAGTATGAGGATACGTACCATTTCCTGTGCCATCGCCGTGATGCTGGGCACCTCCAGTGCGCCAGCGCTCGCACGCACAAGCGATGCACCACTTACCCCGGCTGTCGACGCCCCCAGCGCCAGTGCTGCGGCCCAGCCGCTACCCGAAGCACGCATGAAGGACACACTGACCTCTTACCGGTCGTGGCTGGATCGCCTGGATCAGCGCAACGCCGTCGCGGGCCTAGCCACGGCCGTGGTGATGGGCGACAAAGTGGTGTTCGAAGACACCATAGGCTATGCCAACGCGACCACGCGCGAGCCCGTGACGCCCGACACCGTGTTTCGCCTTGCTTCGCTATCGAAGGCGTTCGCCTCCGCGCTTACCGGCGTTCTGGTGGCGGACGGCAAGCTCAACTGGGATACCCGCCTGGTTTCCGTGCTGCCGTTCTTCCGGCTCAAGAGCGACGGTGCGGCCGAACAGGCCACCGTGCGCGACATTCTTGGTCAGCGCCTTGGCCTGCCCAAGAACACCTACGACAACATGCTCGAGGAAAATATTTCCTACGAGGAGTTGGCGCGACGACTGGACGAGGTCAGCCTCACCTGCGATGTGGGCCAGTGCTACGGTTACCAGAACATCGCCTTCAGCCTGATCGGCGATGTGGTCTATGCGCAAACCGGCGATTTCTTTACGCGCCAGGTCGACAAGAACATTTTCTTTCCGCTCGGCATGAAGAGCGCCAGCTACGGTCGCGAGGGTCTGGAGGCAAGCAAGAGCTGGGCGCGTCCACACCGCCCCAATCGCGACGGCTGGGTGCCGTTCGAGCCGAAGGAGGCCTACTACCGGGTCGCTCCGGCGGCGGGCGTCAACGCCAGCCTGCGCGACATGGAGCAGTGGTTGGTGGCGCAGATGGGCGGCCGCCCCGACGTGCTGCCGCCGCAGTTGTTGGACACCCTGCATACACCCGAGATCGCCACGCCCGCCGAGGAGCGCTCCACACCCTGGCGCCGCGCACGCGTCACCGACGCGTATTACGCGCTGGGCTGGCGCGTGTTCGATTACGGCGGCGAAACCCTGATCTTCCATGCCGGCGCGGTGGAGGGTTATCGCACCATGATCGGCTTCCTGCCCAAGTATCGCGTTGGCGTCGTCACCATGTGGAACTCGTCCGGCCCGGTTCCCTCTGGCCTGATGCCGATGCTGCTGGATAGCTTGCTCGGCCTGCCTCACGAAGATTGGGCCGGCATCGAGAGCGACGCCCCCGCCAAGCCGGCCCCCGCGGTCAAGACCAAGACCCGCAACAAGACCAAGACGGCCACTGGCACCCACGGCAACAAACGCTGAGAGCCACGGCAGCGTCCAGGCAACCAGCATCCACATAAAAAGGCGCCGCATGAGACATGCGGCGCTTTTGTGACAGCAGGGTGAGAGACGCGAGCGACGCCCGCGCCGGTCAGTTGAGCTTGAACACGATGCGGCGCTTGTCCTGAGAGGCCACTGGCGCGCCGTTCTGCGTCGCCGGCTGGTACTTCCAACGGCTCACCGCTTCCACGGCGGCGCGGTCGAACACGTGACGCGGTTCGGCATCGATCACCTTCACGTCGTCCACATTGCCCTCCGGCGTGATGGTGAAGCTCACCTCCACCCAGCCCTCCTGGTTGGCGCGCACCGCCGTGGTGGGGTAGCGCGGATTGACGTTACGCACCAACACCGCACCATGCGTACCACCGGCCGCGCTGTCACTCGAGGCAACGGGCGTGGTAGCCGCCTGCGGCTGAGCCGGACGGCTGGCCTCGCTCTGCTGCTGCGCGACTCGCTGCTGCGCCGCCTTCTGCTGTTCGGCCAGCGTACGCTGCTGCGCCTCGGCAGCCTGGCGATCGGACTCGGCCTTTTCCGCGGCCTTCTGCGCAGCCAGCTGCGCCTGCTTCTCCTTGTCGGAGGCCAGTTGTTGCTCGCGATCCTGCAGCTTTCGCTGTGCATCGAGCTTGGATCGCAGAATGGTCAACGTGTAGTTCGCCGGGTCAGCCTTGGCCAGCAGGTCGATCTGGCGCTGCGCGTCGTTGAAGTCACGCTGGTTGATGGCTTGCTCGGCCAGGCTGGCACCCACCGGGAAGGTCTCGCGCAGCGCGTCGGCCGCCACCTGGTTGCCTGGCTGCTTCTCCAGCACCTTGAGGTAGAACTCGAATGCATTGTTGCCGGCGGGCGCCAGCAAGCGCTGCTCGTTCATGGCGCGGCGCGCTTCCGACAACAGCTGGTTCGTGCTCATGGCGGCCACGTTCACCGGGGCGGCGGCCGCTGCCTTGGCTGACGTCACCGGCGTGGATGGGTGCGCACCCACCTCTTGGTCAACGAGATCCTGGTGCGGCTTGATGATCAGGAACCAGGCTGCCACCGCCAGTACGACGACGACGACAAGAATGGCAATGGCCGAAGGCTGCACGGCCCCGCGCGCATAACGACGCGCATGACTAACGTATCGGGTATCCATGGTCTCTCGCTGAGTGTCATCAGATACCCGCGCTTTTTCCCCCTGTGGATCCAGGAGCGGCAAACCTCCCCAGGTTCGCCGCGGCGCGGATGTGTGAAAGGTAACCGTAATGCAGCACCACGGCAATTCTCACGTGGCATCAGGGGAAGCCCGCGCCATGCTCGCATGGCGAACGGCAAGCGCTCCACGCCAGGAGGTTCGCGCTAGGAAATTTTCGTACCCCTGAAACGAAGCGTCCCGGCAAGGCCGGGACGAATCGCTCTTTCGAATGACTCTCCCCGCGCTGGGCACCGCGGGGAGAAAAGTCGTATTGCTTGTTATTAGAAGAATTACTTCTTCGCGGCCTTGGCGGCCTTGGCCTTGGGGGCCTTAACGGTCTTGGCAGCCTTGGTGGCCTTCACCACCTTGGCGGCCGCAGCCTTCTTCACGGTGCGCTTGGCAGCCTTCTTGGCAACCTTCTTGGTCGCCACCTTCTTGACCGAAGCCTTCTTGGCAGCGGCAGGGCGCTTCTTAGCAACAGCCTTCTTGGCGACCTTCTTGGCGACCTTCTTGGCGACCTTCTTGGCGGCAGCCTTCTTGGCGGCCGGCTTACGGGCTACCGGCTTCTTGGCGGCGGCCTTCTTCACGGCGGTCTTCTTGGTCGCCTTCTTGGCGGCCGGCTTCTTTGCAGCGGCTTTCTTGGCAGTGGCCATAGTTCGTCTCAGCTCCTCATCAGTTGGCAGTGGTTGCCCAGTAAAAGCATGTAGGAACGCCTCCACCAGCAGGTCGCTGTTGGTGGCGTGCCGAAGATTGTTCACCTGACGACGGGTGCGTTCGTCAGAAAGAGGCCTTAGGACGTGCAATGGAATCGAGACCGTGATCTTGCGAACTGCGCCGGCCTTTTCTCCATGCTCGACATAAGGCTGGATGTATTTCGATGTTGCCATGGCACCCGTTTCTCCGTACTCCGATGCGAAAGCTATTCCTGAAGATTTCAACTGTCAATTGATTTTAGCTACGAAATCAATTCGTTTCATCTACCCCCAGGAGGGTCCAAACCCCCGCCAGACAAGGCCTTGGGAGGGTTTCTAGGCATTATCGATTGGACGTCCATACCGCCATCCGATAATGCACCTAGATAATCATCTATTTAAAGAAAACCGCATAAAACAAGGCATTTTCTAACATTCATGACGAAAGTCGCGCACGCGTGCCGCGCACACGAACTTGCGCATTTATCTCACGCAGCGCGAGCCATTTGACCCGCCTTCCGGGATGAACAGAACGCTACTGAATTACCCGGCGGGGTGGTCACGGCGACCTGGCCCCTGGCGGACCTCAAACGACCCGAACGACCTCTTGGAGGCTCATCAGGACACTCGATCAGCACATTGCCGGATATCCGCCTGGACATCCATCCAGGGGATGATCGACGTTCGACGCATCGCTCCATGGCTGTCGATCACACCCTTCCGGACACCCCAAAAGGGGCACAGACCGTGGATGGAAAACTTCCAAAAAGACGCCGGCCGCGTGGGCGGCCGGCGTCGTGTGAAGCGTCGAGCGCAGAGGCTTAGTGGTCTTCGTTCTCGACCAGTTCGGCGTAGGCGTCGGCGTCGAGCAGTTCGTTGAGTTCAGCGCGATCGCTGGCGCGCACCAGGAAGATCCAGCCTTCGCCGAAGGCATCTTCGTTGATGGTTTCCGGCTTGTCGTTGAGCAGCTCGTTCACCGCCACGATCTCACCCGAAACGGGGCTGTAGATGTCCGAGGCAGCCTTGACCGACTCGACCACGGCCACGCCGTGGCCGGCCTGCACGCTGGCGCCGATCTCCGGCAGTTCCACGTACACCAGGTCGCCCAGTTGGCCCTGGGCATGGTCGGAAATGCCCACGCGAACGAGGCCATCGTCTTCGACGCGGGCCCACTCGTGGGACTTGAGGAATTTCAGATCGCCGGGAATCTCGCTCATGATCGGATCCAGTCTTTGATGTGGGTCATGGGTGGAGCGACAATTCTAGCCGCTTCACCCGGATGGCAACACGGGCTGCGCACGTGACGCAGCCGGGAAATCAGATGCCCTCGCAGGGCTGGCCGTCGCGCACGAACGGATACTTCACCAGGCGCACCGGCACTTCGCGACCGCGGATATCCACGCGCACGTCGCCCGCGTCGCCCGCCGGAATACGCGCAAACGCCACCGCCTTGTTGAGCGTGGGTGCAAAGCTGCCAGAGAGGATTTCACCCTCGCCCTGGGACGTAAGCACCTTCTGGCCATGGCGCAGCACGCCCTTCTCGTCCAGCACCAGGCCGACCATCACGCGCTTCACACCGGCGGCCTTCTGCGCTTCGAGTGCCTTGCGACCGATGAAGTCGCGGCCTTCGTCCAGCGCGATGGTCCAACCCAGGTTGGCCTCCCACGGCGAGACGGTTTCGTCCATGTCCTGACCGTAGAGGTTCATGCCCGCTTCCAGGCGCAGCGTGTCGCGCGCACCCAGGCCAGCCGGCGCCACGCCGGCCTCGACCAGCGCCTGCCACAGCGCCACGGCGTGCTCCTGCGGCACGACGATCTCGAAGCCATCCTCACCGGTGTAACCGGTGCGCGCCACGAACAGCGGCATGCCGTGCGGCCCCTGCGCGGCGGCAGCGGCGAACTTACCCAGCTTCCCGATGCGCTCGTGGTCCACGTCGGCCAGCAAGCCGATCACCTTGGCGCGGGCGTTGGGGCCCTGCACGGCGATCATGGCGAAGTCCGGGCGCTCCTTGACCTGCACGTCGAAGGCCTTGGCCTGGGCTTCGATCCACGCCAGGTCCTTGGCGCGGGTGACGGCGTTGACCACCAGACGGAAGAATTCCTCGCCCAGGAAATACACGATCAGGTCGTCGATCACCCCGCCCTGCTCATTGAGCATGCACGAGTACAGCGCCTTGCCCTGAACCTTGAGCTTGTCGACGCTGTTGGCCAGCAAGTGGCGCAGGAACTCGCGCGTACGCGGGCCATGCAGGTCCATCACCGTCATGTGCGACACGTCGAACATGCCGGCGTCACGGCGCACGACATGGTGTTCCTCGATCTGCGAGCCGTAGTTGATCGGCATGTCCCAGCCACCGAAATCGACCATGCGGGCGCCAAGCGCGCGATGGGTGTCATTGAGTACGGTCTTCTCGGTCATCACAGTCGAGCTCTGGGGAAAGCGACATTATCGCCGGGCGCGTGCGCACATTCCAAGCCACGCACAACTCAGCACGCCGTGCGGAGGCGTATCGGATCAAGCTCTTGCAGTGCAGCATCCCCACCGCACTGCGACGCCGACATGCATCGGCGTGCGGCACGGAAGCAACCTCAGTGCGTACCGAACGAGGCCAGCAGTTGCTCCACCACCTGTTCGGCCAGTTGCTCGGGACGAAGGTCGGCGGTGTGGAGGTGCAGCTCGGGCTGCTCGGGCGCCTCGTACGGGGAGTCGATGCCCGTGAAGTTGAAAATTTCGCCTGCTCGCGCCTTGCGGTAGAGCCCCTTGGGATCGCGGCGCTCGCACTCGGCAAGCGACGTGTCCACGAAGACCTCAAGGAACTCGCCGTCGTCGAACAAGCTCCGCGCAAACCGTCGCTCACTTTGATAGGGCGAAATGACGCAGACCAGCACGATCAGGCCAGCATCCACCATCAAGTTGGCCACCTCCGCCACGCGTCGAACGTTTTCCACGCGCGCCTCGGGAGTGAACCCCAGATCCTTGTTCAGGCCATGTCGCAGGTTGTCGCCGTCCAACATATAGGTATGGAATCCCTGCGCGTGCAGGCGTCGCTCCACCAGATTGGCGATGGTGGATTTGCCGGCGCCGGAGAGACCGGTGAACCACAGGCAGCGAGGCTGCTGCCCCTTGCTGGCACCGCGCACGTCCTTGTTCAGGTCGGTGTGCTGCCAATGCACATTGGCCGCACGGCGCAGGGCGAAGTCGAGCATGCCGCAGGCCACGGTGGCGTTGGTCTGGCGATCGATCAGGATGAAGCCGCCCAGGGTGCGGCTATCCGCGTAGCTCTCGAATGGAATGGCATGATCGAGGTCGAGGTTGCAGTAGCCGACTTCGTTGAGCTCCAGTCGACGCGCTGCCAGCTCCGCCTGGGTGTTTACGTCCACCTTGTGCTTGATGGAAGTGACTCGAGCATTCACCGTACGGCTGCCCACTTTGAGCCAGTAGGCCCGATTCGGCAGCAGCGGCTCATCGCCCATCCACAGCACATGGGCGGCGAACTGGTCAGCTACCGGCGCCGGATGAGCCGCCTCGGCAATGAGGTCGCCACGACTGGCGTCGACCTCCCTATCCAGCGTGAGGGTCACCGCCTGGCCCCCCACGGCACGTGACAGGTCGCCACCCGCGGTGACAATGCGCTCGATACGCGCTCGCTGCATCGAGGGCTGCACGACCACTTCGTCGCCCACACCGATCTGCCCATCGCAGATGCTGCCGGCGTAGCCACGGAAGGAGGCATCCGGTCGGTTCACCCACTGCACGGGCATGCGGAACCGACTGGAACGTGTTACGGCCGGCTCCGCTGCCTCCAGCAGTTCCAGCAAACTCGGGCCCTGATACCAGGGCATGCGCGACGAACGCTGGCCCACGTTGTCGCCATGGGGGGCCACTACCGGCAACACGTGAACGGTGTCGATGCCCAATTGCCCGGCGAGCTCGCGATATTCGTGCGCGATGGCAGCAAAGATGTCTTCGCGCAGATCCACCAGATCCATCTTGTTAATCGCCAGCACGACCTGACGAATGCCCATCAGGGCACAGATGTAGGAGTGGCGACGAGTTTGCGGCAGCAGACCCTTGCGCGCGTCCACCAGGACCACTGCCAGCTCGGCGTTGGAGGCGCCCGTCGCCATGTTGCGGGTGTACTGCTCGTGCCCTGGGCAATCGGCCACGATGAAGCTGCGGCGCGGCGTGTGGAAATAGCGGTAGGCCACGTCGATGGTAATACCCTGCTGGCGCTCGGCATCCAGGCCGTCGGTGAGCAGGGAGAAATCCAGAACCTCGGGCGCGTCGGCATGCAGGGTGCGGCTGTCGCGCGCCAGCGCGGCGAGTTGGTCGTCCGGGACCATGCCAGTGTCATACAGCAGGCGGCCCAACAACGTGCTCTTGCCATCATCGACGGAGCCACAGGTGATGAAGCGCAGCAGCGGGGCCTGTTCGCGGGCGGCGCGGATATCGGTCGTCGCCATCAGAAATAACCCTCCTGCTTCTTGCGCTCCATCGACGCCGAACTGTCATGGTCGATCACTCGCCCCTGGCGTTCGGAACTGCGAGAGGCGGTCATCTCTTCAATGATCTTGTCCAGCGTATCGGCCGTGGAAGCTACTGCGCCGGTCAGGGGGTAACAGCCCAGCGTGCGGAAGCGCACCTGCTGTACCTGCACCTGCTCACCCTCGCGCAGGGTGAAACGCTCGTCGTCCACCATGATCAGGGCGCCGTCCCGCGCCACCACCGGACGGGGTTTGGCGAAGTACAGCGGCACCACATCAATACGCTCGCGGCGGATGTAGTGCCACACGTCCATCTCGGTCCAGTTGGAAAGCGGGAACACTCGCACGCTCTCACCCTTGTGGATGCGCGTGTTGTAGGTGTGCCATAGCTCCGGGCGCTGGTGCTTGGGGTCCCAGCGATGCTGGGCATTGCGGAAGGAGAACACGCGCTCCTTGGCACGGGACTTTTCTTCGTCGCGGCGCGCGCCGCCGATGGCAGCATCAAAGCCGTACTTGTCCAGCGCCTGTTTGAGGGCCTGGGTCTTCATCACGTCAGTGTGCACCGCCGAACCATGGGTCAGCGGCGAGATACCCTGGCGCACACCGTCCTCATTGATGTGCACCAGCACATCCACGTCACCGGCCGCCGCCACCTGATCACGGAAGGCGATCATCTCGCGGAACTTCCAGGTGGTATCCACGTGCAACAGCGGCATGGGTGGACGCGCCGGGTAGAAGGCCTTGCGCAGCAGATGCAGCAGGACGGAGGAGTCCTTGCCGATCGAATAGAGCATCACGGGGCGCTCGAAAGCAGCCGCCGTCTCGCGGAAAATGTGGATGCTCTCGGCTTCGAGCGCGTCCAGATGGGGCAAGGGAGACATTGTTGCGTGACCAGCCTCTGGCGTGGGCCCCGCAAGGTCGGGGCCATATTCGGTCAAATCTAACGGAAAACCTCGGATCAGACAGCGCCCCGGGTTCGGAATCAGGGAAAACGCGCGAACTTTCCTATCGCCGACAGCCACCATCATTTCGTCACCGGCCATAGGCGAGACTGCTCCCAGCCCCTAAGATCTGTCCTTATGAGCACATCGACGGCGACAGGAAGCGCACAACTCGATGCCACGTCCACGCCGCCGTGCCTGCGCGTTGCCGGTGATTGGACCCTGCCGCACTACGCTGCCCTGGAGCGCAGCGTCGCCACCATCAAGGCGCCGCTGGCCGAACAGGTCAGCGTGGATATGGCCGGCCTGGGCGCCCTGGATACCGCCGGCGCCTCACTCCTGGCCGGCCTGCTCGGCAGCGAACGCCTGGCCGGGCTGGCCCAAACCGACCCGCATCTGCCCGCAGCGCAGCGTGCCCTGTTGCAAACGGTGGGCACGGCCATGGCCGGCTATCAGGAGCCACGCCGGCCGCGGCGCGGCAACGCCATCACCGATGTACTGGCCCGCATCGGCGCGGCCATGGTCAATATTTATCATCAGCAATTGCGCCTACTGGGCTTCATTGGCCTGACGCTGGAAACGCTGGCACGTAGCTTCTGGCGGCCACGCCGCTGGCGCCTTACCTCGCTAGTGGCGCACGTGGAAGAAACCGGCCTGGACGCCGTGCCCATCGTGGTGCTGCTCACCTTTATGGTGGGCGCCGTGGTGGCCTTTCTCGGCTCCACCGTGCTGGCCGACTTTGGCGCCACCATCTATACGGTGGATCTGGTCGCCTTTTCGTTCCTGCGCGAGTTCGGCGTGCTGCTCACCGCCATCCTGATGGCCGGCCGCACCGCGAGTGCCTTTACCGCGCAAATCGGCTCGATGAAGGCCAACGAGGAAATCGACGCCATCCGCGCCCTGGGCCTGGACCCAATGGAACTGCTGGTGCTGCCACGCGTGCTGGCCATGCTGGCCTCACTGCCCATGCTCACCTTCCTGGCGATGATCGCTGGCCTGGTCGGCGGCGGATTGGTCTGTGCGCTGGTGCTGGACATCCCACCGGTGATGTTCGTGAACCTGGTCAAGTCGGACATCGGCGTGCGCCACTTTCTGGTGGGCATTGCCAAGGCGCCCGTGTTCGCCTTTCTGATCGCGGTGATCGGTTGCCTGGAAGGCTTCAAGGTCACCGGCAGCGCCGAATCGGTGGGCGAGCACACCACGTCCAGCGTGGTGCAGTCGATCTTCGTGGTGATCCTGCTCGACGCCCTGGCCGCGCTGTTCTACATGGAGATGGGCTGGTGAACGCCGCGCTCAAACCCGCCACGCCGGACAACGTGATCCAGGTGCGCAACCTGGTGAACCGCTTTGGCACGCAGACGGTGCACGAACACCTCGACCTGGACGTACGCCGCGGCGAGATCCTCGGCGTGGTCGGCGGCTCGGGCACCGGCAAATCCGTGCTGTTGCGCAGCATCGTCGGCTTGCGGCGCCCCACCTCGGGCCAGGTGCACGTGTTTGGGCAAGACCTGCTCAGCCTGGCCCCCGAACAGCGCTCGCGGGTGGAGCGCCGCTTTGGGGTGCTTTTTCAGAACGGCGCGCTGTTCTCCTCGCTCAATATCGTGGAGAACGTCGCCATGCCGCTGATCGAGCACATCGGGCTGTCGCGGCCAGAAGCCCAGCAGCTGGGCGGCGTGAAACTGGCGCTCGCCGGATTGCCCGTAAACGCGGAAACCAAATACCCCTCCGAGCTTTCCGGCGGCATGGTCAAGCGTGCCGCGCTGGCGCGTGCACTGTCGCTGGACCCGGAAATCCTGTTCCTGGACGAACCCACCGCCGGCCTCGACCCGATCAGCGCGGCGGCGTTCGACCAGCTCATCCTTACCCTGCGCGATGCACTGGGCCTCACCGTGTTCCTGGTCACCCACGACCTGGACACGCTCTACACCATCTGCGATCGCGTGGCCGTGCTCTCGCAGAAGAAAGTGCTGGTGGTCGGCCCGCTCGACGAGGTGGCCCAGAACAGCGACCCGTGGGTGCAGGCATATTTCCACGGCCCGCGCGGCCGCGCCGCCGAAGAGGCGCACGAGCGCGAATCGTCCCCCGAGGTGAAGTGACATGGAAACCCGAGCCCATCATGTGCTGATTGGCCTGTTCACGGTGATCGTGGTGTCGGCCGCGCTGTTGTTCGCGCTGTGGCTGGCCAAATCCAGCTCGGACCGGCAGTTCGCCTATTACGAGGTGATCTTCAACGAGTCCGTCACCGGCCTCTCGCAGGGCAGCGCCGTGCAATACAACGGCATCAAGGTCGGCGACGTGACCCAGCTGAGGCTGGACCTCAACGACCCCAGCAAGGTCATCGCGCGCATCCGCCTCGGCGGCGATACGCCGGTGCGACAGGATACGCACGCCAAGCTGGCCCTGACCGGCGTGACCGGCCTGGCCATCATCCAGCTCAGCGGCGGCTCGCCGCAAAGCCCGCCATTGACCGGCAAGGGCGGCACGCTGCCGGTGATCGTGGCCGACCGCTCGCCGCTCAGCCGCATCCTGGCCAATGGCGAAGACCTGATGGTGAACATCAATGATGTGGTCGCCCGCGCCAGCGCTCTGCTGTCACCGGAAAACATGGACCGCATCGGCCGCACGCTGGATCACCTGGACAAGGCCACCGGCGCCATCGCCGACCAGCGCGAGGACATCCGCGACCTGCTGCGCCAGCTCGCGCAGGCCAGCAAACAGGCCAACGACACCCTGGCCGAAACCCAGCGCCTGGTGCAGAACACCAATGGCCTGGTCGACAACCAGGCACGCGCCACGCTGGACAGCGCCAAGAATGCGCTGGCCTCGATGGAGCGCGTCACGGCCAACATCGACCAGTTGGTCAACGACAATCGCGCCGCCATCAACGGCGGCATGCAGGGCTTCAGCGAACTGGGCCCCGCTGTGCGCGAGCTGCGCGACGCCGCTGGCTCGCTGCGCGGCATCTCGCGTCGCATCGACGAAAACCCGGCCGGCTATCTGCTCGGCCGCGATCGCAGCAAGGAGTTTGTGCCATGAAGCGGATGACCCGCACGTTGTCGCTCGGCATCGCCATGCTCATGCTCTGCGCATGCTCCGTACTACCGAAGGCCGAGTCACCGAATATCTATCGCTTGCCCGCCACGCCGCTGCCCCATGCGCAGGCGCCCGTTGTAGCCTGGTCGCTGCGTGTCACGACGCCGCAGGCCGAGCGCATGATCGACAGCTCGCGCATCGCGGTGTTTCCGCAAGGCGACGTGGTGAGCGTGTACCAGGGCGCACGCTGGAGCGACTCGGCCACGACCCTGCTGCGCAATCGCCTGGTCGATGCGTTCCGCGACGATGGCCGCATCGGTGCCCTCAGCAGCGATGACGACAGCCTGCAGGCCGATTACTCGTTGTCCGGCGACCTGCGTGCCTTCCAATCGGTATATGAGGATGGCCAGCCCGTGGTGGTCATCCGCCTGGACGCGCGACTGGTGCAGAACAACGGTTTGCGCATCGTCGCCACGCGCCGCTTCGACATCAGCCAGCCGGTCAACGGCAAGGCGGTACCGCAGGTCGTTGCGGCTTTTGGCCAGGCCAGCGACGCCCTCGCCAACCAACTGGTCACCTGGACCATGCAACAGCCTTTGCAGGCTCATCCGGCCCTGGGCCATTGAGTCGGTTCAGCGCCTGGACGCGTCCACATAACGAAAAGTGAGGTTGAGTCGCGCACCGACGGTGGCATGCGCCTTGGGCAGGTCGTGCTGGTAGCGCCGCTGCGTATCACCTGCCATGCGCAGCAAGCTGCCGTGCTCCAGCACGATCGCACGCGCCTCGCGCCGGCCTTCACCCTGGCGAGGACGCAGGCGAAAGCGACGCTCCGCACCCAGGCTCAGCGACGCGATCACCGGGCGCTCGCCCAGCTCCGGCTCGTCATCGCTGTGCCAGCCCATGGAGTCGCGCCCATCCCGATACAGGTTCGCCAGCACGCTGTTGAAGCGCGTGCCGCAGGCGTGCGCCGCGCGATCACGCAAGTCCGCCAGCAAGGGGCTCCACGGGTGGGGCTCAAAGCGGGTGCGCGAGTATTCGTAGACCGCATCGGCATCGCCGATCCAGCAACTCAGGCGCGGCGAATCTACCTCGCGTCCGAAAATGCGGATGCGATGGGTTTCCCAGGGAATGGACGCCAGCAGGCCGGCAAGCAGACCATCAGCCTCGACCGCCGCCAGCCAATGTGGCCACAACGCAAGCTCGGCACCGGGCAGATCCAACGCCTGCCAGCCCGGCGACACACCTTGGTCAAACAAACTCATCGAACCACCACCCCATCCATCACACGATGGCCGGAAACCCCGGCTCTACATCCAAGGTAGCGGCACATACCGACGCCAGCTCCAGTAGGCGCAGATCCGAGCCGCGCGCGCCCACCAGCTGCAGGCCGATGGGTAGGCCATTGGGGAGGTAGCCCATCGGGATACTCACCGCAGGGCAGCCGGCGAGACTGGCGAAGCTGGTGAGGTCGGCCTGCGAGTCGGGCACCGGGCCATCGAGCGGGAACGCGCCCTGCGGCGTGGTGGGCAGCACCAGCACGTCGATCTGCGCAAACAGGCGACGCATCTTCAGGGTGGCCGCGTCGAGCACGCGATCGGCGCATGCGTAGTCGGCCGCGCTCTTGCCGGCGGCATAGCCCAGCAGGCGCCGGAAGTGCTCGGACACGCGGCCATCGGTGCTCGCCAAGTCGTCGGCGAAGGTGCCGAGCATCTCCGCCTCCATCAGCAACAAACCGGCACGACGCGTGCGGCCAAAATCCCAGTCGGAGAAATCCACCGTACGCCTTTCGCCCAATTCATGCGGCCACTTGGCCAACGCCGCCTCGAAAGCGGCAATGACCTCCGGCTGTACACCTACGGCGGCGAGATCGGGGAGGAACCCCGCACGCAGGCGGCCCGGCTCCCAATCCGGCGGCGACAAAGCCACCCGACGGCGACGCGAGCGCGGATCGTCGGCGTCGTAGCCGGCCAGCACCTGCAGCAATACCGTCAGATCATCGGCACTGCGCGCCAGCAGGCCCACCGTATCCAGGCGCCGCGCCGCCGGCACCAGGCCGCGCGCGGAGATTTCGCCGTGCGTGGGTTTGAGCGCATACACGCCACAGTAGCTGGCCGGTATGCGGATGGAGCCCAGGCTGTCCGAACCCACGGCCGCCACGGCCAACCCCGCCGCCACCGCCGCAGCTGCACCACCCGACGAGCCGCCGGCGGTATAGCCGTGGCGATGCGGGTTGTGAGTGGGGCCATGATGCGGGTTGTTGGTGGTAGCGCCCAGCGCACCCTCGTCCATATTGGTCTTGCCAATGAGCACCGCGCCCGAGGCACGCAGGCGCGACACCACATGCGCGTCCTCGCTGACCGGCGAGCGACGCCCGCCAAGGCCGGCACTGGTGGGCCAGCCGGCGATGTCGAAATTATCCTTCAGGGCGATCGGCAGACCATCGAGCCGGCCGATCACCCCGTCGCGGCGTCGATGCTGCGCCGCCAGTGCCTGCTCCTGCAGCAAGGACGAGCTGATGCTCACATAGGCGTTTAGCTCTGGGTTCAGCCGCTCGATGGCCTCCTGGTAGACCGCGGCAAGGGCCTGCGGCTGCACCCGTTCTACCGCCAGCCAATGCAAAAGCTGGCACATCGTGGCCCGGCGCATGTCGAGGTCACGGATCGGGGGCTGCTGGTTCATGGTGTCTTCCCTGGGCTCACGGTGGGGATTATCGACACCATAGATGAAAGCTTTGCAAGGAAGCACCATCCGGTAGCCACGCCACAGGGTCGGTCCGTTGCCCGGCGCACGCCGAACCCGGACAATGCCGGTTTGTCCGTTCCATACGTACAGGAACGGTATCGTGACGCCACACCCAGACGGAGCCCGCCATGAGCGACCGCGAAACAATGGAATACGACGTCGTCGTCGTGGGAGCCGGCCCCGCGGGGCTTTCCTTTGCCATCCGCCTCAAGCAGCTCAAGCCGGACGTGAGCGTGTGCGTGATCGAGAAGGCCTCCACCATCGGTGCGCAGATCCTCTCTGGCGCGGTGATCGAGCCGCAGCCGCTGGACGCCCTGCTGCCTGGCTGGCGCGACAATCCACCGCCGATATGCGTGCCCGCCACCGAGGATGAGTTCTGGCTGTTGAGCAAGACGGGCGCCCGCAAGCTGCCGGTGCCCCCGGGCATGAACAACCACGGCAACCTGATCGTGTCCCTTGGCGCCATGTGCGCCTGGATGGCACCCCAGGCCGAGGCCCTGGGCGTGGACGTGTTCCCGGGTTTTGCCGCCGCCGATAATGTCTTCAACGAGGACGGTTCGGTCGCCGGCGTGCGCATCGGCGACATGGGCGTGGCGAAGGACGGCTCGCACAAGCCCAGCTATACCCAGGGCATCGACATCAAGGCCAAGGTCACCGTGCTGGCCGAAGGCGCGCGTGGCAGCCTTACCAAGCAGCTGATCAAGCGCTTTGCGCTGGACAAGGACAGCGACCCGCAGGGTTACTCCATCGGCATCAAGGAGCTGTGGCAGGTGCCGGCCGGCCGCGCGCAGCCCGGCAAGATCGTGCACAGCTTCGGTTGGCCGGCGGACAACCACACCTACGGCGGCAGCTTCCTTTATCACCTGGACAAGGACCGCATCGCGCTCGGCTATGTCAGCGGCCTGGACTACACCGATCCCAACTATCAGCCGTGGGAAGCCTTCCAGCAGTGGAAAAACCACCCCTCGGTCAAGGCGCTGCTCGATGGCGGCACCATTCTTTCGGCGGGCGCGCGTGCCATCGTCACGGGCGGCTACCAGTCGCTGCCCAAGCTGGAGATGCCTGGCGCCCTGCTGATCGGCGACACCGCCGGCCTGCTCAACGTGCCCAAGATCAAGGGCACCCACCAGGCGATCAAGAGCGGCATGCTGGCGGCCGAACACCTGGCCGCCAACGACCTCAACCCGGCCGGTTTCGACGCCAAGCTGCGCGGCTCGGACGTCATGACCGAGCTGAAGAAGGTGCGCAACATCAAGCCCGCCTTCAAGAAGGGTCTGTGGTTCGGCATGTTGAACGCCGCATGGGAAACCGCCGTGGGCGGCGCTTCCCCGTGGACGCTCAAAAACAAGGCCGACTACACCATGCTGCACAAGCTCGGCCAGCAGGAAGAACCCAAGCGCGATTACGTGCAGCGCGAATTGCCACCGCGCGATCGGCTGGCCGGCGTGTACTTCGCCGCCACCGAGCACGACGAAGACCAGCCGATCCACCTGCACGTGGCCGACACCAACGTGTGCGTCACCCAGTGCGCCACCGAGTACGGCAACCCATGCACGCGCTTCTGCCCGGCGGGTGTCTACGAAATCGTCAATGACGAAGCCGGCAAGCGCCTGCAGATCAACGCCGCCAATTGCGTGCACTGCAAGACGTGCGACATCAAGGACCCGTACCAGATCATCAACTGGGTGACGCCGGAAGGCGGTTCGGGGCCGAACTACCAGAACTTGTAATACCCAACGCGCCTGTCCAGACGACCAGGCGCGCGCCAAGGCCGGCCACAGGCAACCGGCCTTGGCACTGCAGTCCAACGAGGTAAGCATGTCTCTCAGCACGTTGTCTTGGCGGATCAAACGCCTGAACTATCTTATGCAGCGCGTTACCGGCAGCCTTGCGCAACGCGGATTTAGCGGCACGCTTTCCCGAGTGCTGCAGGAGTTTCGCCATCGCCCTGAGCAAGACCTGTCCCTGGCGCTGGAACCGCTCGACCAACCCCGGGGACCGTTTACCGTTCCGCATAGTGACGTGCCTCAGGTAACCGTGATCATTCCGGTGCATGGCAAGATCGCCTGGACCTTGGCCTGTCTACGCTCCATCGCCCACCACGGCGTACAGGCGCCTATCGAAATCATCGTCGTTGACGATGCCTCTCCCGATGACACACTGGCCGCACTGCGGCAGGTGCAAGGTTTGCGCGTGCACTCCAACAGCCAGAATCTCGGCTTTATTGGCAGTTGCAATGCAGGTGCTGCACTCGCGCGAGCTCCATACCTGCTATTCCTCAACAACGACACGCAGGTCACCCCGGGGTGGCTCGACCAACTCTTGCATACCTACCTTGAGGAGCCACGCTGCGGCATCGTGGGTAGCCAGCTGGTGTATCCGGACGGTCGACTCCAAGAAGCGGGCGCACTGGTCTATTCCGATGGCGAGGCCTGGAATGTCGGGCGATTCGAGAAACGAGACGATCCTCGCTACTCGTATCGACGCGACGTCGACTACGTTTCCGGTGCCGCGTTGTTGATCGAGGCTGCCCTGTTCGGTGAGGTTGGTGGCTTTGACACTCGCTATACCCCCGCTTACTGCGAAGACATGGATCTTGCTTTTGCCGTGCGAGCGCGCGGGCGCCGTGTCATCTACGAAGCCGCTAGCGTGGTCGTGCATTGCGAGGGCATTAGCTCAGGCACCGACCTTACCGCTGGCGTCAAGCAATACCAGAGCATCAATCGCGCAAAGTTCGTGGACAAGTGGAGCGACGCGCTGGCACGCCAGCCAGCCCCCCGCACCGCCGTGGCTCAAGCTATCCATCATGGCCAGCGACATGTGTTCATCATGGACGCGCTTACGCCCGACCCTCGCCGCGATGCAGGCTCGCTTCAGCTTTACAACATCATGAAGCTGTTTCGCGCGATGGGCTGGCGCGTGACGTTCATGGCGGACAATGCGCAGGCCAGCGCAGCCGATCTGCGCACACTGGGTGCCATTGGCGTCCATGTACTGTGCAAACCGGCCATTAGCTCACTCGCCACTTGGCTTAAAGACGAAGGCAAGAGCCTGGATGCCGTGCTTCTTTGCAGGCACTACGTGGCGGCCCCCAACCTCCCCTTGATCAAGCGGCTAGCACCTCGCGCCAGATTGTTGTTCGACACGGTGGACGTGCATTTCCTGCGCGAGCGTCGCGCGGCCGAACATACCAACAACCCGGCGCTTGCCCGACGTGCAGCAGCCTCCCGGGAACGGGAGCTCTCCATCATCCGCGAATGCCATGCCACTTTTGTCGTCAGCACGGTAGAACTTGAGCTGCTCAGGCAAGAGGTTCCAGGCGCCAACGTCATGTTGTTGCCCAACATGCACGAAGTGCATGGGCGCAAGAATCCCTTTGATGCACGCCATGGCCTGGTGTTCGTCGGCGGCTTCGGCCATCCGCCCAATGTGGATGCCGTGGAATGGCTTACGTCGGAGATTTTTCCGAAAATACGCGCGCATCGCCCTGACATCGAGCTGCACCTCATTGGCCAGATGCCCGAAAGCACCAGGCAAGCGCTGCATGGCCATGGCGTCATCGCGCACGGCCGGGTGGAGGACATCGACCACTGGATGGACACAAGCCGTATCGCCCTGGCCCCGCTTCGTTATGGCGCAGGCGTCAAGGGCAAGGTGAACACGGCCATGAGTCACGGCCTGCCGGTTGTGGCAACCCGTATCGCCGCTGAGGGCATGTTCCTGGAGGATGAGCGGAACGTTCTCATCGCTGATGATACTGATAGCTTCGTGGCCGCCGTACTGCGCCTGTACGACGACCCGGCCCTGTGGTTGCGCCTTTCCGAGGCCAGCCTGCTCAACATTCGCCACCACTTCGCCCCTGCCATTGCCCGCGCCAGCCTGGAAGCCGCCTTGGCCTGACACCTCCCGGCCGGCACTTCAAACGACCGTTTGCCGACGGGTACAATGAACCTTTTAGGCTGCCGGGCCGGCAGCCACCGTACTAAGGACTCGCAGATGAAGATTCTTGTCGGCTACAAGCGTGTGGTGGATTATAACGTCCGCATTCAGGTCAAGCCCGATGGCACTGGCGTGGTGACCGACGGCGTGAAGCTGTCGGCGAACCCGTTCGACGATATCGCCCTGGAAGAAGCCCTGCGCTTGCGTGAAAAGGGTGTCGCCACTGAAGTGGTAGTGGTAGGTATCGGCCCGGCCGACCTCACCGCTCACTTACGCAACGGTCTGGCGATGGGAGCCAACCGCGCCATTCATGTGGTCACTACCGACGAAGTGCAGCCGCTTACCGCCGCGCGCACCTTTCTCAAGCTGGTCGAGAAGGAAGAGCCCCAGTTGGTCATTCTGGGCAAGCAGGCCATCGACGACGACGCCAATCAGACCGGCCAGATGCTGGCCGCCCTGTGGGATCGCCCCCAGGCCACCTTTGCCAGCAAGGTCGAGATCGACAACGGCAAGGCCAAGGTAACCCGCGAAGTCGACGCCGGCCTGGAAGTGATCGAAGCGGAACTGCCCGCCGTCATCACCACCGACCTGCGCCTTAACGAGCCGCGCTTCATCAAGCTGCCCGACATCATGAAGGCCAAGTCCAAGCCCATCGACACCATTGAATTTGCTTCGCTGGGCGTGGACAGCCATGACCATCTCAAGACCACGCATTACGCCGCGCCGGCCAAGCGCAGCAAGGGCGTGATGGTGAAGGATGCGGCCGAACTGGTCGCGGCGCTCAAGCAGAAGGGCCTGCTCTAAGCAGGTCGCCAGGAGATAGACATGAGCAAGATTCTGGTTATCGCCGAACACCTCAACGGCAAGCTGAACCCCTCCACTGCGCGCGCCATCAGTGCCGCCGTCGCCGTCAAGGGTGAGGCCATTGATGTCTTGGTGCTCGCTGACAACGTGGACGCCATGGCTGCCGAGGCCGCCAAGATCGACGGCGTCACCCGCGTACTCACCGTTGCCCGCGCTGAGAATGCACACGCCTTGGCGGCGGTGCTTGCCCCTCAAATCACCAAGGTGGCCGCGGGCTACTCCCACGTATTCTTCCCCTCCACCACCTTCGGCAAGGACGTCGCCCCACGCGTGGCGGCCCTGCTGGGCGCATCGCAGGTCAGCGATGTCATGACGGTGGAAGGTCCGCACGCCTTCAAGCGCCCCATCTACGCAGGCAATGCCATCATCACGGTCGAGGCCAACCCCAACCATGCGGTGGTCGCAACCATCCGCACGGCCTCCTGGCCTGCCGCCGGCAACGGCGCCGCCAACGCTCCCGTGGAAGCGGTTTCGGCCGAAGTCAGCCTGCCCAGCCACACCCGCTTCGTTGAACTGCAGCAGGGCAAGAGCGACCGCCCCGACCTGCAGAGCGCCAGCAAGGTGGTCTCCGGCGGCCGCGGCGTCGGCTCCAAGGAAAACTTCGAGGTCATCTACAAGCTTGCCGACAAGATCGGCGCGGCCGTCGGCGCCTCCCGCGCCGCCGTCGATGCGGGCTATGTCTCCAACGAAATGCAGGTCGGACAGACCGGCAAGATCATTGCTCCCGAGCTGTACATGGCCTTCGGTATTTCCGGCGCTATCCAGCACCTCACGGGCATCAAGGACGCCGGCACCATTGTCGCGATCAACAAAGACGGCGAGGCCCCTATCTTTGAAGTGGCGGACATCGGCCTGGTCGGCGACCTGTTCAAGCTGATCCCCGAAATCGAGCAAGCGCTGGGCTGACCAACCACGTCTGGATTTTGCTGCGCAGGAACTTGCCACCCCCCGGTGTCACTGCCATCATTCTGCAATAAGTCAGGTTATCGACAGGCGCCTTGACACCCGGCGGTAGGTACCGCAGCGGGCGTCAAGGCGCCTATTGCGACAAGCAGTACCGGGGGAAACATGTGGAACTTCAGGCGGCCGGGCGAGCCTCGGCCGATTTTTGTCATCGGATCGTACCGGTCGGCAACCAGTGCCCTGACCTGGGCGCTGGGCCAGCACCCCAATATCTTTCCGCTTGAAGAAACGCACTTCCTTTACAAGCTCGCCGTCGACGTCGAGTACCTTTACGAAATTGGTGCATGCCAGGGCGAGCGTTCGTTCCTTGGTTCCGCCAGTTTCACGCGCCGGCACTTTCGCAATCACTTTGGCGGCGCCTGCCATGCCATGGTGCTTGAGGCCAGGAAACGCATAGCCAAGCGCAGCTATGAGACGGCCCTGAAGAATCGCGACCGCATCTCGCCCAATATCAAGCTGCATCGCGGCTGGTGGCAACCCAAGCGTCGCTGGATCGACGGCACGCCCGAAAACTCCCATTACGTGCTGCCGCTATTGCGCCTGTTTCCGCAAGCACGCTTCATCCATATTCTGCGCAATCCCCGCAGCGTGGCGACGTCGCTCATGCACTTCTCCACCATGGGCAGCCATGACTACGCCGAGAAGGATGCCTATGAAACATGGACACGCCTGGCGCACGCCTGCGCGTTAACCGAACAGGCGCTGGGCCCTTCCCGGGTCATGCGGCTCCTCCATGAGGATCTTGTCGCCGCCCCCCAGGAGGCGTTGTCGCGCTGCCTGCAATTCATCGGCGAGAAGTACAGCGATGATTGCTTGATGCCGTTGAAGAACAAGATCAACAGCTCGCGCTATGCCACCGCGGGAGACTGCAGCGTGGAAGCGAACATCGGCTCTGAAAAACCATGGACCCGGGAGGCTTACACGCTCTATCAGCGACTGCTGGATGGTCGTGGTGCCATCGACGGCAATACAGCGGCGGCACGACGCGAGCTTCGACGACTCCTGCAGGAGTACAAGGAAAGCCTGCTCCCCACCACCAACGAGCGGCTGTCCCGCGCCAATGTTGCACTGGAAGAGCGCGTCCTTGATCTGGAAGCCGAGCAGGCCGCTCTCCATTGCAAGCTGAAGCGACTTCAGACACCGTTGACCTTGCTGGACTGGGGGCCTCAGGAGATCGCGGCAGGCGTGAGCTTCAATACGCAAGAGGACGGCTCGAGCGCACTATGGGTCAGCACTCAGGATGCTCCCTGGGATACCGAGGTTGTACTGGGTGGCGTCACCCTTCCCACTGCAGTACATGCGAACGGCAAGCTGGTGACCGCCAACGTGCCTACTTTCATGACTTCCGTGCCGGGAAGGCTCGAGTTGTCACTTCGGAGCCTCGTTTATGAGGAAACGACTCCCAGCGTCAACGTCTTTATCCAGCTGCCCGCGCCCGAGGAATTGGGCATTTCCCCCTGTGAAGCACAGCTCCAGGACATTGACTTCGGTGCGGGCATTTCTTCCGTGACGCGATAGACTGTGCCTTTTGGCTTGGGCTACAGCCCGCAAAGCCAGCGCCCCTCCAAGACATTCGCATACGGAGATAGCTGATGTTGTTCAAGCGTGCCTTATTCGTTGCCCCTTTCCTCGTCATGTTGACCGCTTGCCAGGATGAGTCCGTCCCAGCCCCTAAAACGGAAGCTGCGCCGCAACAAGCCAAGGCACTCGTGTCCATTCCTGCGTCTTCTAGTTCTGTCATATCCGTGACTCCGGCGACTCTGCAAAACTGCGACAAGGGCGTTGAGGCGACCGTCCAGTGGAATGCCAGCAAAGCCAAGGTAGCCACCGACAGTACCGAGATCTGGGTGGGCGCCAACGCATCATCCATGAAGCTCTTTTCGGCTGGAGGTGCAGCAGGCGAAACGAAGACCGGCCCCTGGACACGCCCAGGCACCCATTTTTCGCTGAAAAACAAGCAGGATGGAAGCTCGCTAGGCGAGACCATCGTCGGTGGCCCGCGGTGTAACTGAGCACCGAGGCCTAACCGTGACGTAACGTCCGCCTTCGCAAGAACTCAAGAGAAGTTTGGTAAGTCTGCCGAGATGTCCTTTTGGCCGCCCTTTACGGGTGACCTCGTTCTCCTGGAGACAAACTGCATGGCCAGTGCTTGTCCGGTTTGCCAAAGCGCCCATAGCGGGACGTTTTTTCGGGAAATTGACGGATTCAACTACTACGCCTGTTCAAGTTGCGAGTCGCTCTTTATCGATCCGGTCGTGCTCGCTGCGATGGACAACGGGGAGTCACCTCGTAGCTACGACCATGAATATTGGGATGAAGAGGTGGAGTCCGCGCGCCAGCGTTCGGTGGCGGACGGTCTAGTCCGCGCTGGCGAGGTCGTCCTATACACGAGGCGCGATGTTCATCGATTCCTGGATGTTGGCGCCGGGCCTGGATTCTTGCTCGATCAGTTGGCTCACACGTTCCCGGCGCGGCCAAATACCTTCCACGCCGTAGAGCTCTTTCCTCCAAACGAGCATAGTAAGCACCCGAATTATGTCGTGGGTGATGTGGGCTCCCTGCCGGGAAAGTTCGACGCCGGCGTATGCATCGAGGTTATCGAGCATCTGACGCCTCACATGCTGGGCGGCCTTGTCAAAGGCCTGTCCAAAGTCAGCGAACCAGGCTCCGCCTGGCTCTTCAACACAGGCATGCCCCCTTATGTGCGGAACGAAGATCCAGGCTACCTGGACCCGCGGCGGCGCGGCCACGTCATCTCCTACGGCATCAAAGGCCTACGGAATATATTCGGGCAGTATGGCTTTCGACTGGTCGATCTACCGGGCAAGTCCTTCGCCTTTCTTGCCGAGTTCGAGCCAATCAATGAGGTGGAAACGTTCACCACCGATCGGTTCTACAGCCCTCTGCCGTTCAACAAACAGCTCTTGGAAGAATCAGGGCTGCTCTATCTGGCGGCGTTTGAGTCGGCGCGCTCCTACTACTATCAGTACGAGTCCGATCAACGAGCCCGGTGGGCCATGAGCCTAAATGCGACGCTGCAGGCGATGTCGCAAAGCGTAAGCCAGAAATGATTCCCGAGATTAATCCCGGTTACCCGTGAGCTGGCCTTTTCCGATTGCCCTTGTCGACTCCCCATAGCCCGCAGTAGCGTTTTGCCCGTCTTTACGAGCCCTCGCCCCCTGTGCGGAACTCCTTCTCACACAGGAATACATAAGGGTGGTCCATGACCCGGCATTTCCAATGCAGATGCAATCAAGGGCTATTTTCAGTAAATGGAGGAATCAAGAGCTGCTTCTTTCCGAAGAAAGTGGTTAGCTCTTGGTCCGGCCTTGCTTACCGAGAGGGACGCAAAAGCTCTCCCGCCGTTGCACACATTCGCACCAAAGAATGCCGATACGACATCGGGCGCGCCCTACGCACAAAGGAGGGCGAGCAACACCAGCTCGAACTCCTTGCCATGCTCAATACGGGTCAACATCCTAAGTATTTCTTGAGTACCCCGCCGTCGAGCTAGCCAAGGGAGTCTCGCCTAGTTCGCTCCACCAACACTAGGCGACTCAGGAAAAAGGATAGCGGCAAGGTAACGCACACTGCGACCAGCGGCCCCAGCCGCTGGTCAACATTCAAATGCCCGACCGCCAGCTTCAACACTAATGCCCCGGCGATATAGGTACATGCATATATAACGGGAAACAGCGCGAGCTTTACCCACGAGTGGCGCGCTTTGAAGACGAAGCGAGTATTCAGTGCATAGCTCAGCGCAATACCGATAACGAAGCTGATCGCATACGCCACCTGGTAGCTGACAAAAAGCAACAGCACCCAATACATCACGAATGTCACGCCGGTATTGAAGGCTCCGCTAACAACAAAGCGAAGAGCCTGTCGCACCAAAACCGAGCCAGCCTGCCTCTTATACTCCACCTAATTGGCCCTTAGCCGTAGCGGTCACTCGCGATTTTCGAGCCACGCGGCATAACCTATTCCCTCCCATGGCATGCCGCGATCAAAGGACTCACGCCATGGGTACACATTGCTTCCATCAAATTTCGATTTGATATCTCGCACGCTCGCAACCTGCTTGCCGGGGTTTCCAACAACCACCGCCTCGCTGGCCACGTCCGAACGCACCAACGTCGAGGCACCAACCAGCGCATCTCGACCCACCGTGACGCCTGGCAGCACCACAGTCATGGTTGCGATAACGGCAAACTCCTCAACGGTAACGCCAACAAGCGTGCTCGACGGGGGGTGCGGATCATTGGTAAGTACGACGTACGGGAAAATCCATACGTAATCCTTGACCACGCTCTTGTGCCCAATATGCACATTGCTATGAAAGCGGACATAGTTGCCAATGCTGCAATGGCCCTGGATGTCTGAGAGCGTTCCAATCCGCACATGGTGGCCAATCTGGGCCTCTTCGCGAATGGTTACACGATGACCACATTCAAAGTGATCACCAATCTTCGTTCCCGCGTAGATGATCGTCCCCGAACGAATAACCGCCTGCCTGCCAATGGAAAGCGTAGGATTAACGTACGTATCGGGGCTGGCGTAAATTGAATTTTGAGGTTCGCCAAGAATGCAATCAGCACCAATGCGCGTACCTTCGCCAATGGTGACATTGTCGTAGACAATTGCCCTGGGCCCGATGATGACATCAGCACCAATCTGGACATTGTCACCAATCAAAGCCGTAGGATGAATACCTTCAAAGTTACGCATTATCTAAGCATCCTTCTTTTGCAACACGAGCTCAAATTCAACGAATTCACGCGCGTGCCGTAGCTAGCTGCAGGAACTCATCGTAATCGCGGATGTATTCGTGGCTGTCGTAGAACTCCGAGGCAAACACGAGCAGGACTGCATCACTCGAATACTTGTACTGGATTCCCCAAGTCATCGCCGGCAGATACAAGCCAACGGACGAATCTTCAAGTACAAACTCTTCGCGATGTCTGCCGTCATCCGCAACGACGTGACAGCTGCCTTTCGCGCATATCAGGAACTGTTTACAGGTCCGATGCGCGTGCTCGCCACGTATCTCGGCGTTGGGCACGCCGAAAATCATGAAGTAACGCTTGGGTTCGAATGGAATGGATCGACCGAATTCACCCACCGTGAGGTTTCCGCGTAGGTCCAGGATCTTTGGCAACTGGTGATAGGTTACCCCTCGAACCCCACTTTCCCTAACCACCACCTTACGCTCGGCGCCACTATACGAGACCACCGCCTGATCGACATCGCCTGATAGCGAGTAGCCAATGATCTGCGCAGGATTTCCTGCCACCACGGCATGAGGCGGAATGCTACGTTGTACGGCTGTTCCCGCCTGCAGGAGCGCCCCCTTCGATACAACGACGTCCCCCACCACCGTTACGCCCGACTGAAGTCGCACGTCATCCTCAAGGGTGAGTTTTGCCTCGGGGTGTACACCCGGATCGATCACACATCCGGCTGCGACCGTCACTCTGTTACCAATGACACATGGCCCGAGGACAATCGACCCAGTTCCGATACGGACGCCATCACCCAGGAGCACATTGGCACCGATCACTGCGCCTGGCGCAAACTCACAACCCTCGCCAACAGTAGCGTCAGGGGAGATGCTCGGTTTTAGCATACTCATACATCAACGTCCTTACTTCGATCGCTGCTCAATTGCCGACCGGGAAATTCGTTATCGAGAATGGCAATGCTCAGTGGGCGCCCCTTGGTATTCTCATAGGCACGCCAAGCATAATTGCCAACCAAACCGAGACCAAAGGCATTAAGACCGCCAAAGAAGAGAATCGCCAGCATGGTTCCGGCATAGCCTGGAACAACAAGCTCCGATGCAAGTTTGGCGATGAATACCAACACGCCGAGCGCGATGGCCACCATCATGCCTGCGATCCCTACGCCCAAGAGCATTCTGATTGGCGCATCGGTGAAAGCAAATGTGCTATCCAAGAGATAATTGAACTTCTTTCGGAAAGTCCAGGCACTTTTGCCGTGCTGGCGCTCTAGGCGGCTATAGGTAACAAATGCGCGTCGGCCACCCATCCAGAAAAGCAAACCAAGAAGACTTGTATTCGTCTCCTGAAAAGCCAGCAGACGATCAAGAAAGCAGCGATTCACTGCGAATATGTCAACGCCGCCCTGGGGAACATCCCGCTGTATGAAGCGTCGATAGAAACCCCAAAACAGGCCCGCGGCGAGCTTGGTACCCCAAGGATCATTACGGGATTCGCGAACGCCAAAGACAACGTCCACATCTCCTTTCTCCAGAGCCCTAAACGCCTTTTCGACCAACGAAGGCGGCTCCTGAAGATCGGCTGCCATGACAGCCGCGTAGTCTCCCCGAACATGACGAAGTCCCTCCCGGATTGCCGAGAAGGACCCGAAGTTGCGTGACAGGGCAATCAACCTCGAAGGGAACCCAGCATGCGGCAAGCTGTCAGCCAGTCGCGCATAGCTAGCATCTGGACTACCGTCGACGACAAAGATTGCCTCCAACGCTGAGTCAAGCGACACGTACAACGCTTCGATCGCCTTCACCAGGTCGGCAATGGACCCCTCGTTCTTGTAAACGGGGACGATCAAAGAGAACTTCGTTTTCAGAAGCGATTGCATGCGTCAATCACGCGCTGAACTTCTTCATCGAGAAGCTCGGGGAAGCAAGGAAATGTCAAGGTCTGATCGGCCAACTGCTCGGTAACTGGCAAAGATACGCCCTCAAAACGACCACCATGACAAGGCTGCTTGTGATCTGCCCGGGGATAATGGATCTCAGTTTGAATACCACTCCTCCCCAGGTGTTCCCGAAGCTCCTGGCGGCGCCCGGTATGAACGACATATAGGTGTGCAACATATTCATCGCCCCCCATAGCCGGTACCCTGATATCAGAATGCTTGATTTCGCTTGAATAGCGATTGGCGATATGGCGCCGACGCGCGTTCCATTCATCCAAATGCGGAAGCATTACGCTAAGCATCGCTGCCTGGATTTCGTCCAGACGACTGTTACGGCCACCAACCAGGCCATTCGTGTACTTCTCGGTCCAACCGTACTGTCGCAGTTGACGGACGCGGTTGGCGATCTCCTCGCTCCTTGTAACCACCGCGCCACCGTCTCCAAGGGCTCCGAGGTTCTTCGTCGGATAGAAGCTGAAGCTGGCGACGTCACCGATGGCGCCAGCACGCGCACCCGTCGAGAGACGCGCCCCATGAGCCTGCGCGCAATCCTCGACCACCGCGATCCCCTTCTCCTTCGCTAGGCGCACAATCTCCCCGATCTGCGCAAGCCGGCCATAGAGATGCGTAACAATGACGGCTTTGACGTTGCCGTGCTTGGATATGAGCTCCGCAAAATGTGTCGGATCAATCGTCGACTCGCCCAGGGTCACGTCCACGAAAAGCGGTTCCGCGCCACACGCAAGCACCGCGGAGGTTCCGTACATGGCGGCATTTGCTACCACCACGACAACATCCCCGGAACCGACATGGACCGCCTTGAGTGACAGCTCAAGCGCATCCGTGCCATTGGCCACACCAATGCAATGCTCCGCGCCGCAATATTCAGCAAACGCCTCTTCGAACGCCTTCACCGCCGGCCCCAGCACGAAATAGCCGCTTTCAATAATGGCCGTCGCTGCCGCGGAGAGCGTCTGCTGAAGAGGCTGCGTGTGTCGCAGCAGGGAGTTCACGGGGATGATGCCGACTGCCATACAGGTCATGTCCTTGATCTTAATGATGAGGCGATAAGCCGCCTTTTCCTCTGCAATATTACACGGGAACCACCTTCCCCTCCCAGAGCACCCTCGAGGTTACTTAAGAGGCAGGCTTAAAGGATATGAAGCCCCGCTAACCTGCAGTGGCGCACCAGCCAACCCAATGCACCAAACAAACGAATTGACATCTCATTTTTCCAATTCACCCGACTCCAGATAGAGCCGATGGAACGACCTGAAGCCATCCGAAAATATGTTGGCATTATTATCGTGCAACAGATCCAAAAGCTCTTTTCTCTGCTCAGGCGAACGACTGCAAATCGCCGTTATGCCGGAACAAACGGGCAACTGGGTATTTGGGTCCCTGTACAGCCGACCAAGGCCGATCGTTGCTGCCTGATAGGACGCCGACACGAACCGAACGGCGGACCAGGAGTAATAACTCAGCGGGACCTGCACCGCGATAATGGCAAGCATCGCAAGTACACCACCCTTGGCAGCCATGGCTGACCATCGAGTGCTTGGCGCCACCTTGAACGAGGCTGCAAACATCAATAGCAGTGCAACGATATTGAACTGATAAAGCAAAACGTATCTTGGTTGGAGAAGGTAATCCAGGTCGAAACTCAAAACTCGAGTATAAACAAGACCTGCAACCAAGCCGTAGAAGAACACCATCAACTGCGCCGCAAACATGGTGAGCATAGTCGCCGACCGCGTGAACTGCTTCCACCAGAAAAGGAGATGGGCAATCACCAGTACTACAGTAATAGCCCCCCCCATGAAGGCACTTCTCTCACCAAAGAGACGCGGCAAATAGTCGGGGTAGATAACGGAGGAACAAAGAGGTATGTAGACAACCTTGTACCAACCTCCGTCGGAAACGAGCTGGTGCCAGAGCTGGCCGAGCTTGCCCGCAGATTGCGCCTCGATCGGCATGGTGAAAAAAATCGCGTACAACGCCAAGGTCGCGCCAAAGCAGCCTGCGATAACCGCGCTCACCTTGAACGCCTTGATCCATTGCTTGTCGTGCCAAGCGTGCAGCAAGATGATCAATATGGACGAAAAGCCAGCGATTAAACTGGTGTCATCAGCAATGACCCCTAGCAAGATGGCCGAGATTATCAGCGCAAAGTATCTGGATTCTGTTATGGCTCGCCATACGGAGTAAAAGAACACAAATACTACCAGGAATATCGCATATTCAATGGTCACCAATGGCCAATCGAAGATCCATCGACTGTTGATGGAAAGATAGATACAAGCAACAGCGGAAACCACGAGGCTAGCCCTCCAACTATTACCCCCGGGCGTGCGCTCTCGACGAACCAGCCACGCCAGAAAAACGACGCTCAGGCCAGCTGCGAGCATGCCAATCAATGACATGATCCAGTAATCACCGCCAAAATATCGGTATTGCGCAACTTCAATGAGCCGCTGCAATGGCATCGCGTGGTCGAATGCTCCTCTCTTCGCGAAGAAATCGGACAAGGTCAACGTCTTGTTGAAGTACTTCCGGATAAAGACGTCCAGCGTGTACCAGCCATCGTCCCGCAAGACAGGGCAAGCAACGAAGATCGAGAAAATAAGAGCATTCACGAACATGATGAAGCCGACGACACGATCCCATCGAGCGTCAATCAAGGTAAAAGGCCCACGCCGACCTCCACCGGCACGTGTCCTCTCGCTTATTTCAGGCCGCAAAAGCATTGACTCTCCTGATGCTTGCATTGCACTCCCCTTACGACTTCATTTTTTTAAGCATGCAGGGCCGGCCCGATACCCCGGCCTTCATCTGCGAGCCACGCATCTTCGCGCGTCAAGGACGCTCTCAATAGCACTAATTTAAAGCCGGAGAACGTCGTCCGGCCGGCTCATTGCATCGCCGATCAAGTAATAACTGGTTACCCCGGCGGCGGCTGCAGCCGCCAGATCCGTTGGCATATCACCAACCAAAATGCTTTCGGAGAGATCCAGACCAAGATCGGCCGCTGCAGACAAGATCATTCCGGGTTTTGGCTTTCGGCAATTGCATTCGATGCCATAACCGCCGATACCGGCAACCGGGTGATGCGGGCAATAGTAAGTTGCCGCCAACCGAATACCCTGCCTCGCGAACTGCTCGTGTACCCAACGGGTGTAACGCAGGAACTCCAGTTCGGAGTAATACCCGCGGGCAATCCCAGCCTGATTCGTAACGACAACGAGGGCGTAACCACGGGCCAGGGCAAGCCGGCAAAAGCCAAAAATATTAGGTAGCCACTCGGTGTCTTCCGGCCTATGTACGTATCCGTGATCTACATTGATCACGCCATCCCTATCCAGAAACAACGCTTTGCGCTTCCTGGTAACGATGCTGGTGCGTTCCTGCTCCGAAAGATAGCACCCCCCCTGAAAAATCATGGGACTCCAAGTGCCGAAGCGGCGAACAGCCGCTGGGCAAGTTCGAAATCTTCAGGCACGCCAATATCAATGAAACGGCTCGTATGGCGGAAGGCCGATACCCCCCCGGCCTGGGCTTGTGGCACCAGCACAACCTGCTCGAAGGAGAAGGCGCTGTTCGTCGGCAGACTTTGCAGTAGATCTGAACTGAGACGATAAACGCCCGCGTTGATAAACCCCGGGCCGACACCACCTTTTTCCGAGAAGCCAGTCACTCGCTCGCCGGCAACCAACACGGCACCGTACCTGCTGACGTCTGGAACATCTGCTAGTGCCATGCAGATTCCGTCATTGAGATCGGCAGCGCGCGCGTCAAATGCCGCGTAATCCAAGTCGAGGTACGTATCGCCGTTAAGTACAAAACAGGCGCCGCCCGTCAGTGAGCCAACCGCCTTCGCGATCGCCCCACCTGTCCCAAGCGGCACGTCCTCCTGCGAGTAGGCCAGCTCCATGCTGCCCCACGCCTTGCCAAGGGTCTTTTCAATCGTATCAGCCATGAAGCCAGTGGCTAATACGGCCCTGCCCACCCCTTGTGCGGCCAGTAGATCCAACACATAGGTGAGGAACGGTCGACCCGCGACCGGTGCAAGTGGCTTGGGCACGTCCTTCACGATGCTGCGGAGCCGGGTCCCCAATCCTCCCGCCAGGATGATGGCTTCTTCAGTTCTTGGCATAGCCGAAAATTTCTTCCTCGATCAGGCCGCAAAGCAGATGGCCGAGCACCTCGTGTCCTTCCTGTATCCGCGGTGTCTCAGACGACGGGACACAGAAACAGATATCGCACAGCTGCGCCATCGCACCGCCGCTTTGCCCCGTAAAGCCAACCACCCTCAGGCCCTTCGAGCGAGCCGATTCAATCGCGCGCACGATATTCTTCGAATTGCCTGACGTGGAAATAGCGAAGAACACGTCACCCTGTTGACCCAACGCTTCGACCTGACGGGCAAAGACATAGTCATACCCATAGTCATTGCCGATTGCCGTAAGGATGCTGGTATCCGTAGTAAGCGCGATAGCAGGGATGCCCGGGCGATCAAAGTAGAACCGGCTCACCAGCTCACCAGCCCAATGCTGAGCGTCCGCCGCGCTACCACCATTGCCGGCAAAAAGAATCTTGCACCCGTTCCTTAGCGCCTCCACAGATATCTGCAACGCCTGTTCAACCTGCTGGTGCATCACCTCGTCCTTCGACATAGCGGTGAGCAACTGAATGGACTTGCTGAACTCGGCATCCAGCATGGCCTTTACGAAATTCGCCATGAGGTCGCTCCTTGTTGCGTAAAGTGAAAATCCAAAAGGCGGCCGCCCTGAGCAGCCAAGGCCCGGGTCAAGCCAATTCGCTTATCCGGACTGCACATAAACATCATGAAGCCGCCACCACCAGCCCCCGAAACCTTGGCTGCATGGGCGCCATTTGCGAAAGCCAGACGCTCAACCTCTTCGATCAATGGATTGCTAATGGAGGCAGCCATATTCTTTTTCGCCTCCCAGCCCGCTTGAAGAGTGCGCGCTAAGCCGGACAAATCACCGCGCAGAACACACTCCTTCATCTGCACAGCCTCTTGCTTAAGGCTATGCATGGCATCAATCGAGCTCTGCTTGCCTTGCACGACATTACGCGACTGCTGATCGATGATGTCCGCCGACGCCCTTGAGACGCCCGTAAAGTAGAGGACGAGAGAAGCCTCGAGCTCCGACCATACCCAGTCTTTGACCCGCAATGGGTTAACGATTACTCGGTCGTCACCGTAGAACTCCATAAAATTGAAGCCACCAAATGCGGCTGCATACTGATCCTGCTTGCCGCCGGCCAGCTTCAATTCCTTTCGTTCAATGTCATAGGCAAGGTGCGCGACCTCATATTCACCCAGCGGCAACATGAAGTACTCTGCAAAAGCCTGAACTAGTGCAACAACCATGGTTGATGACGAGCCCAGACCTGAACCTGGTGGTGCGTCGGAAAATGTTTGAACTTTCAGGGGACGAGGCTCGCCCCCGAGAAATTCTCTGCAGACTCGAGCGTAAACGCCCTTCAGCAACTGTAATGGGCCATCACAAGGCACCACCTCGTTCTGGGCATAGACCTCAGACACGCCAACATCAATGGCGGAGAACTCTCGGCTGCCATCAGAGGAGTCGGAAATTATCGCAAAAGCATGCTTATCGATAGTCACGTTCATGACGTGTCCACCATAGACGTCGCAATAAGGGGACACGTCCGTGCCGCCTCCGGCGAGCCCTAGGCGCAACGGCGCGCGGGATCGTACGATCATGGGGTGTACTCTATTTCAAACACTTCAGCCAATGCCTCGCGCATGGTACGCGCAGAAAAGTGGGACTCAGCATAGCGAACCCCGGCGGTCGCCAACGAGTACCAAGTGTCTTCAATTGTGAGCAGCTCGACCAAAGCTGCAGCGATGGCATCTTCCTGATCAGCCACGCGCGCCACACGCGCAAGGTCGATGAGCCCTTGCGCCCCTACAGAAGTGGTTACCAACGGAAGCCCCTGCTGCAGCGCCTCTACAACCTTAGACTTAATACCTGCGCCATAGCGAAGTGGCACAACAGCCACGCGACATTTGCTGTAGAAATCGAACAGTACGGAATCTTCAACAAAACCTGTAACAACGACTCGCCCGCGCGCAAGCGCCTCGACGCGAGCGGTGGGATTCGAGCCAACGAGATACAGGCGCGCATCAGGCACAAGCTCCAGAACCTTCGGGAAAATCGATTCTGCAAGCCAGATGGCAGCGTCTTCATTGGGCGGATGTCCAAACCCCGCCACGAACAAGATATCGGAGCGCTCTTCCGGCGGCCGACCAGATCCGCCAAAGTCGTCGTAGCAGTACGCTTGAACTGCACGACCATTGACACTGGGCTCAAGCGCCCGGACCACATCTACCTCTTCCATGGACGGGTAGAGCACAACGTCACTTTGTCGCCACAGGGAGCGCTCAATCTCCTCGATCTCAGCCGCCTCTTGCAGGCACTTAGGATCGCCCGTTACGTCGAAGCGCTGTTGTAACCGAGCAAAATGCAGATCATGCCCGTAGTACGCAATACGTGCGCGCGGCGCAAAGGTCTTAATGGCCTCGATGAATTGAATGGAAATATGAGGACGACTCAGCAGCACTCGATCAATGTTACCGTCCGCCTCTTGCAGGTAACGCGCGAAACCATCCACCCACTCGGGTCCGTAGATGACCTCGACGCCCATTGCCTGCAGTGCAGGGGCGTAGGTGGTGTCACGCCAGAGATTCTCGGGCCAGAATTTTACTGAACATCCAAGCGCACACAATTGGCGAATGAACTGCAACATAGTCCGCGAGCCCGCATCGCGATCGGGCTGAGGAACGTAGTGATCCACGACAAGAACCACTGGCTTATTGCGCGAACGCTCTCTCGCACGAAATACGTTCTGCGCATTTGAGTAGTGTTCTTTCTCCAGCACCTCACGCCAGCGCTCAACGAACTTCTTCTGGTTCTCTACTTGATATGCCTTGATACCGGAAGTTTCATCGGTCCCGTGCGAAATGCCTTCATAGTGAATCACCGTTGAAAACGGTGTGTAGTAAACCTTTAGCCCATTCGCTCGGACCTTGAATGCGAGATCTGAGTCTTCGCAGTAGGCTGGCGCGTAAAGCTCATCAAAGCGACCAAGCTTCTCAAACAAGCTGGCCCTAATGAGCAGTGACGCACCTGAGCAATAATCCGTTTCGCGCACGTAATTGAAGCGCGGCTCCTCTGGATTACCAAGCCGACCGAAGTTCCATCCTGAAGCATCGCTCCAAATGATCCCGCCCGCCTCTTGGAGCCGGCCATCCGGATAGACGAGCTTTGAACCGACCATGCCGCAGTCTTCAAAGCGCTCAAACACGTCAAACATCGCGTCCAGCCATCCCCGAGTTACGCGAGTATCGTTGTTCAGGAAGTAGACAAATTCGCCGCGACCAAGTGTTGCCGCTCGATTGCATGAGCGGATGAACCCGAGATTTTGCGGGTTTACTTCATATCGCAACCCGGGAACATGGCGCAGGAGGTGGATGTCCTCGTCGCCGGAGGCATCCTCCATCACCAGCACTTCAAATTCGCAAGCTGGTGCGTTTTCCATGATTGACCGTAGGCACGCAGCGGTGTAATCGAGGCGACCATACGTGGGAATAATGATAGTGACCTGGGGATGAGCGAACTCCGGAAATTCAATTCCCTCGATCATTGAATGCGGCGCAGCATTCCCCATTTGCGAAGCCGGCTCTTGAGCGGGCAGGCGCGGTATCGCTTCAGAGTTAGAGATATGCTTACGCGCGAGCTTACGCGCAGGAGCCATGATCCTGGACCGCGCCAGTGGCGCGCGCCTAAGGGAGTCGACCACACCCGACCAGTCGCCACGCAAAAAACGCGCCGCAAATCTCAAGGGTTTGGTGATTTTCCAAGAACGGGATGAAGTGAGCGCCTGGTTCTCGACACGATACCGACGCAATTCTTCCGCGAGAACCAATGCACGTTCGCGCGACTGACTTTCTGACAATTCCAGCTTGTCAAGCATGACGCGCTGAGCATTAGCGCGCTCCTCCAGGCCCGCGAGGTGGTCCCGAAGCGAGAGGTTCTCCCGCCGAAACTGCGCAATTTCATCTATCAGCGTATCATGCCGTTCGATTAGGCTGGCGTTCTTATCGGTGCTGTCACTAAGGTAGGCCTGCCCAAGCAAATTCACCCCTAAGCGGTCGAGCTTACGCTCGAGCTCCTTTGCCCAATTTTCCACGTCCTTGCGTCCCTGTTCCAACTCGGAAACCGTTTTCAGTGTAGCCTGAATCTGAGTATGCGCAAGATTTAACCTATTCTCGCGCTCGAGCAATTCCATATCCATATCTCTAAGCTGGACGCGAGATATGGTGAGCTCCCTGTCAGCCCGAGCGTAACGCACTTCCAGATCAGCAAGTTTTTGCGATGCTTCAATGCTTCGGCTATTGGCCTCTTCGTAAGAAGTGCTAATCGCTGAAAAGCGATCAACAACTGAGGCTAGTTCGCGCTGAATGGCATGAGCCTGGTGCTCCCACTGCCCCCTTTCTGTCGACACGAGCTCGATCATCGCCTGGGCGCCAGACAACTCCCTCCTCACACCCGCCAGTTTTGCAGTTAGGGTATCGACGAGGTGCGCCACTTCCGGCGCAATCTGCTCCCCCGCTCTGAGGATGCCGGCGTCCACCTCGCCATCCGCCCGAATGATCTGTGCGGACCAATTGCTCAACGCTTGCTTCGCTGCCAGCAGCTCGTCGAGACGTTGATCAGCAGCGAACAACTGCGCCTCGACGTCACGTAGCCGGCCAGCATCCTCCTGTATCCTCGCCGCAACGGCGGAAAGTTCCGTAACGCTATCCGCCAATTGACCAGCTTGAACATCGTCAACAGACGAGCGGGAAGCAAGCTTGGCGAGATGCGCCAATAGTGCATCGTGAGTAGCTCGCAGCTCTTCCAGTTGACGATCTAGGCCGGTTGCCCACTGGGCAATGCCCTCATGCTCCTGAACGAGCCGCCCATATTTTTCTCTTGTCGCAGAAAGCTGGGCATCGATTCGCTTTGCCCATTGGGCAATATCATGGTGATGGTTGTAGAGGTCCTCTACCTCGGAAAAGAACACTGATGGCGGCAGATTGGGCAAATCAGTGTCGGCACCAGTCGCAATAGCAATGAAGTACACGGGATCAAACAAGCGTACGGAGCGCTCAACAACCTGTTCGCCGAGATCCGTGAATGCTTGAACGACGCCTCGAGCATCGTCCTCAGCAACAGGGGCGACAGCAGATCCAACAGCCAATCGCTGGCCGTAGTAACGCACCTTCTCAAACCGCTCGCGAAGCAGGTCGTCGAGCTCGCCAAAGTCGAGCTCCTTAACATGAAATTCGTTGTGATGACCCGATTTATCCGAATAAACCGGTCGATTTGGCGATGAGATGACCAGCACCCCATGCGGACGAAGCACGCGCCGAATCTCGGAAATCATTTCTACGTGTTGATCGTGATGCTCGATTGTCTCGAAGGAGACCACGAGGTCCACACTTTCGTCCGGTAGCGGTATGGCTGCAGCGCTGCCAACCAGATATCGGAGATTTGCGGTGCCCGCATATGCGCGCTTGGCGTGCTCAACTGCTTCCTGCGAGATATCCACACCCACCACGGTCGCCGCGCTTTCCGCAAGCATGGCGCTGCCGTAGCCTTCGCCACACGCTATATCCAGCACGGACTTCCCCGCTGCCAAACTTCTGCACCATGCATATCGATGCAAGTGCTCGTGTCGGATCTCTCCGGACTCCGTCGGAATAAAGCGCTCGCCTGTAAATTCCATGCCTTAGCCCTCCAAACGCTTCAATTCAACGGAGAGCATGGGAATACCGACGAGACCATGCCGCATCGTGCTTTCGCTTGCTCGGAATGTCAGCGCATCATGAATCCAATGCTGTTGCGTATGATCGTCTTGCGAGCCACTGGCCAGTGCCACATCTACGGTGTAGTCGCCCGTTGGGAGAATAGGCATCCGAAAGCGGAAATCCGCTCGAAGTCGCTCGTTGGCGTCAGAGGAAATTGGTGCGTTGATCGTCGATAGATAGGTATTGTCACCAAACAGACGCTGACCAAGGCGATCCTTGACATAAAAACCAAGAATCGGGCCATCAAGACGCTTAAATACGTTCGCCTCGATCGACAAACGGACGACATCACCACCCAGCACGAGCTGAGCATCCCGTCCTTCGCTATCCTGAAGTCCTACATTCACGATCTCAGCCGCTCCTGCGCCGAACGCGGCCCCCATCTGCTCTGGATCGAACTCGAACACCTCCACTCGGTTACGCGCACCGCCTGCAGATAAGGCAGCATGGCGGCCGTCAACGACGTCGTCGACCTTAAGCAGCTCGCTGGCATTTCCAGCGCTAACAACCTGGCTCGATGCCTGCTGCACAACCTTCGCAAGGTTAACCGCCACCGCATGACCAGCTGCGGCGCGATCCGCGGCATGCTGCGCCGCTAGATATGCCTCGACCACATCACGCGTCACCCCGTCCATGACCAACTCACCACGGTCAAGCCACACTGCACGGTCGCAGAGATTGGTAACTGCGCCGGTATCGTGACTAACGAACAACAGCGTTCCGCGCTTCTGAAAATCTCGAAGGAAACGCATGCACTTTTGGGTAAACCGGATATCACCAACGCTTAGTGCTTCGTCGATTACTAAGGTATCAGCGTCCACATGGGCGGCAATAGAGAACGCCAATCGTACGTACATACCGCTTGAATAGGTCTTGACAGGCTGCTTGATGAAGTCCCCGATATCCGCGAATGCCAAGATGGAGTCAAATCGCTTGCGCAACTCGACCTCGGAAATGCCATACAGCAGTCCGCTCAAATAGACGTTCTCTTCGCCCGTGAATTCTGGATTGAATCCAGCCCCAAGCTCCAAGAGAGCAGCTATACGACCAAAGGTCCGCACCTCTCCCTCAGTAGGATGAAGCGTGCCGCAGATCATCTGCAAAAGCGTTGACTTGCCTGAGCCGTTGCGACCAATGATGCCAACGGTTTCGCCTCGGCGGACGCTGAAACTGACATCACGTAGCGCCCAGAATTCGCGGTGGTACTTTAGATGGTGCTTTCCCACCAGGCGCCCCATGCGGGGAAAGATCATCTGTTTGAGCCGATCGGAAGGTTGGGCGTAGATGTCGTATTTCTTTCCCAAAGACGCCACCGAGATCGTGAGTTCTTCAGAGGACATCGGCAAAACCCTTACGTGTGCGCTCAAACCAAGCAAATGACAGCCAGGCGAAGAAGCAGGCTGCGACGGTGTAGATGGCCAACATGCTCCAATCGGGAGCGCGCCCCCAGATCAAGACATCTCGCGATGCCTCGACAATCACCGTAAGTGGATTCAGATACAACAAAGGCCGGTATGGCTCTGGAATCATTTCTTTGGCATAAAAAATTGGCGCAAGAAACATCATCATTACCGTAATGATGCCAATGGCGTGCTTTAGATCACGCAGGAATACACCCAACGACGAAAGCAACCAGATCAGCCCCGCGATGTATGGCAGGAACGCAGCTACCACTAGTGGAAAGTAGATAGCTGTCCAAGGCAACGTGCCTCGCACGACTAGTCCAAAAGCCAGCAGCACGATCGTCGATATCAACAGATGAAACAACGCCGACCCCATCGTGCTCCATGAAAGGGTTTCGAGGGGAAACACGATTTTCTTTACAAAATTTCGGTTTTCTATGATCAGCGTCGGCGCGCGCGTAGCGCACTCCTGAAAGAATGTATTGATGTTGAGGCCCGCAAACAGCACCACAGCAAATTCAAACTGACCACCGTTCTGGCCTGCCCAGCGAGACTTGAATACGTAACCGAAAACAAACGTATAGACTCCAAGCATGAGCAAGGGGTTGAAGAACGACCAGAGCAGTCCTATGTACGAGCCACGGTACCGCCCAATTACGTCACGACGCGCCATTTGCACAATGAGATGATAGTGGCGAGCGAGCGCCTTATATGGCGAGACTGGATCAATCAGTCGGTACATCGAATTCATGCGCTTCCAATGGCGTCAATATACTGAATGGAATTCGACGGGCGCCGCGTAGCACCCGCCAGTCAACCCTTTTCCCAGGGACATTTCAGCTGAGCGCGTTCGCCAGCTCATTACGCAGGTCATCAACGTTCTCGACACCAACAGAGAGTCGGATAAGCGAATCACTGATACCTAGCTTCTTGCGATTCGCCAGAGGCACTGATGCGTGCGTCATGATTGCGGGGTGTTCGATGAGGCTCTCCACACCACCAAGCGATTCGGCCAGCGCGAACAATTCGCAGCGCTCAAGCGCTCGCCTTGCTTTGCGTAAGCCACCCTTCACCTCGACGCTGATAATGCCGCCAAAACCTTCCATCTGACGCCGCGCCAGCGCATGTTGAGGGTGACTCTTGAGGCCAGGATAGATGACTCGTTCCACCGCAGGATGCCCCTCCAGCCACTGCGCAAGGATCATGGCATTCTCACAATGTGCCTTCATGCGTAAGTGCAAGGTCTTCAGGCCGCGCATAGCGAGGAACGCATCGAACGGACCGGCGACCGCTCCGACGGAGTTCTGCAAAAACGCCATCTGCTCTGCGAGCTCCTTGGCCCGCGCCACAACAATTCCTCCCACCATGTCCGAATGACCGTTGAGGTATTTGGTAGCTGAATGCAATACCAAATCCGCACCGCTCTCGAAGGGGCGCTGAATGATCGGCGAGCAGAACGTATTGTCCACTACCAAAATTAAGCCATGCTTCTTTGCAAATTCGGCGACCCTTGCCAGGTCCACGAGCTTAAGCATCGGATTGGTCGGGGTTTCGGCCCAAATCATCCGCGTATTAGGGCGCAAGGCTGCCTTTAGGGCCGCAACGTCATTAAGGTCAACGAATGTGAAATCCAGCCCTGCCGATCGACGTCGCACCCTCTCGAAAAGCCGATAGCTGCCACCATAGAGATCGTCCATGGCAATGACGTGGCTTCCAGAATCGAGCAGGTCTAGCACAGTGGCTGCGGCTGCCAAACCGGAGCCGAAGGCAAATCCGGCCTCACCACCTTCCAGGGCAGCAACACATCGCTCATAGGCCATGCGGGTGGGATTCTGGGTGCGAGAGTACTCAAATCCTTTGTGCTTGCCAGGACTCTCTTGCACGTAGGTCGACGTAGCATAAATTGGGGTCATGATCGCCCCGGTCGAAGGATCAGGCTGCTGACCGGCATGAATAGCCAAGGTCCCAAGCCCAAGTTTGGGCAGTCCACTGCCACTCTTCTTAGATTTGGCCATATGTACCACGCCCCGTCCGGCTGAGTTAAACCGATATCTTACCCGGCATCGCGGGCTCAGCCGAACCTTTCGCCGCCTCCATTCAGCTACACCCGGCAGTGTGCGCAAGGCGCACTCGACACACTGGATCAACGGTTGAGGCACAGATAAACACACCAATCTTCAAACGATCGTTTGAAAATTACTTCCATGCCAACGCCGCGACACATGAAACGTTTCACTCTCTATCGTGAAGCCTTTCCTTAAACTGTCGCAATGACTCAATCCCCTATTCTCATCCATTACCACATCTTCAAAAATGCCGGCACGAGCGTCGATGCCAGCCTCAAGCGGAGCTTTGGGGACCGCTGGAGCCCCTATGAGGGAACGCACGCGCACGACGTACAAACATCGGACCAATTGGCCCGCTTTATTTCCCAAGCCCCTCATTTGCGAGCTATTTCCAGCCACCTGGCCCGCCCCCCGCTACCTCACGCAAACTGTCTGCCCATAGTATTCATCCGGCACCCCTTGCTTCGCGCTTACTCCGTCTACCAATTCACGCGCAATGACCCTAGCCAGCCGTTTTCCAAGGTCGCCCAGGATCTCGGCTTTCCGGGTTACATCCATTGGGTATTGAAGGAAGAGCCGGGCAGCATTGTGATTCGCGACTACCAAGTGGTGCATCTCTCCGATGCCTCCTGGCGTTGCGGGCACATTCTGGAAGCACGCGCCCAGGAAAACGACCTGCGCCAAGCCTGCCGGCTACTTGACCAATGGGGCATGGCTGGCGTGGTAGAGCAATTCGAACGCTCCGTTGATGCTTACCAGGCGCGCTATGCGCCGCTGCTCCCCGAGCTTCAGCTCTGGCACAACCGAGAGAACGCCTCCGAAGTTAAGCCCACACCGATTGACGATCGGCTGCGACAACTTGGCGAGATGCTAGGGCCGGCCCTTCAGCGGCGATTTATGGCAGCAAATGCACTCGATTTGGCCCTATACAAGCATGCATGTGCGCTACTTGATGCCGCAGAGTCCCCTTTACGGCACTCCCCGCCCCCCCCCCCAAAAACCGAACCCGGCAGTCGCCCAAACAGCCGCTTCGGTGGGGCATAACTTGGTATGCAGCCTTAAGTACAGGCATCATTGACTGAATGTGTGCCGGTTCTCCGCCACATCCCTTCGGACCTTGAACTTAATGGATGCATTTCATGGCTAGCACTCACCCTGGATTCTCGACGCTACTGGTGACGGGCGGCGCAGGTTTTATCGGCGCCAATTTTGTCTTACAGGCGCTGGCTGAGGGCAACAAGGTCATCAATCTCGACAAACTGACCTACGCGGGCAACCTCGATACGCTCAGCTCTGTGCGTGACAATCCCAACCATGTATTCGTCCAGGGCGATATTGGCGACCGCGAACTGGTAAGCCAGTTGCTTGAGGCCCACAAGCCCCAAGCCATCGTGAATTTCGCGGCGGAATCCCACGTGGACCGCTCCATTGACGGTCCGGCCGCCTTCGTTGAGACCAACGTCGTGGGCACGCTTGGATTGCTCGAGTGCGCCCGTGACTACTGGCGTTCGCTGGACCAGGCCGACGCGCAGGCTTTTCGATTCCTGCACGTCTCGACCGACGAGGTCTACGGCTCCCTTGGTGCCGAAGGCAAATTCACGGAGGAAACGGCATACGCGCCCAACTCCCCGTACTCCGCATCCAAGGCAGCGTCGGACCATCTGGTGCGCGCATTCCATCATACTTATGGTTTGCCGACGCTGACCACCAACTGCTCGAACAACTACGGTCCATTCCAGTTCCCCGAGAAGCTCATTCCGCTGATCATCCAAAAGGCCTTGGCAGGCGAGCCGCTTCCCGTGTACGGCGACGGCCTGAATATTCGCGACTGGCTTTTCGTCGGCGATCATTGCAGTGCCATCGCCCGCGTGCTGGCCGCAGGACGGGTTGGCGAGACCTATAACGTTGGCGGAAACGCCGAGCGTGAAAACATCACCGTGGTGAAGACCATCTGCGCCCTGCTGGATCAACATCAGCCACTGGCCGACGGTCGCGCGCGCGAGTCCCTTATCACCTACGTTAAAGACCGCCCCGGCCACGATCGCCGCTATGCCATCGACGCAAGCAAGCTGCAGGGTGAGCTTGGCTGGTCGCCCTCGCAAACGTTCGAAACGGGCATTGCGCAGACGGTCAACTGGTTCCTGGCCAACCAGGCATGGGTTCAGCGCGTCTTGGATGGCAGCTATCGCATGGAGCGCCTTGGTTCATGAGCACGCAGAAGGGCATCATCCTCGCCGGAGGTTCCGGCACTCGCCTGTACCCCATTACCCAGGCCGTAAGCAAGCAACTGCTGCCTGTTTACGACAAGCCGATGGTGTACTACCCGCTCGCCACCTTGATGTTAGCGGGGGTACGGCAGATCCTCATGATCAACACGCCACACGAGCAGGCCTTGTTCCAGCGCCTGCTTGGCGACGGGTCGCAGTGGGGCATCGACATCCAGTACGCGGTGCAACCCTCCCCGGATGGCCTGGCTCAGGCGTTCATCATCGGCCGTGAGTTCGTTGGTAACGATCCGAGTTGCCTCGTACTTGGCGACAACATCTTTTATGGCGTAGGACTCACAGAACGCCTTAAACGCGCGGCCACGCGGGAAACTGGCGCCACTGTCTTTGGGTATTGGGTGCGCGACCCTGAGCGCTACGGCGTGGCGGAGTTCGACGCGGAGGGTCGCGTCATTGGCCTTGAGGAAAAGCCTGCTCAGCCAAAATCGCACTATGCGGTAACGGGACTGTACTTCTATGACAATCGGGCCTGCGATTTTGCAGCGGACCTCAAGCCTTCGCCGCGTGGTGAGCTGGAGATCACCGACCTCAATGCGTGCTATCTGCAGGACGGCTCACTTCACCTTGAACAATTGGGTCGCGGATTTGCATGGCTGGATACCGGCACACACGAATCGCTGATGGAAGCGGGCAACTACATTGAGACGATCGAGAATCGACAGGGACTGAAGGTTTGCTGCCCTGAAGAGATCGCCTACATCAACGGCTGGATAGACGCGGAGCAGGTACTGCGCGCAGCCGCTCCTTTGGCCAAGACCGGCTACGGTCAGTATTTGCAGAACCTAGTCGCGCAGGGTCACGTTCGATGAAAGTTTTAGAAACCGTGCTGCCGGGCGCCCTGGTCATTGAACCCCAGGCCTTTGGCGATGCGCGCGGCTTTTTCTACGAGAGCTACAACAAGGCACGTTTTGAAGAGGCCGGCATCGGCGCGGAGTTCGTGCAGTCAAACGTCTCGCGTTCTGCCCGCGGTGTATTGCGCGGATTGCACTATCAGTGGCCAAACCCCCAGGGCAAGCTGGTCAGCGTCCTTGAAGGCGAAGTGTTTGACGTTGCCCTTGACATCCGCCGTGGCTCGCCCACGTTTGGCCAGTGGGCCGGGGTAATGCTCACCGCGGAAAATCACCGGCATTTCTGGATACCGGAGGGCTTTGCCCACGGTTTCTGCGTTCTTTCCGATTTTGCGACGTTCACCTACCAGTGCACCGCGCTCTATGACCGCGAAGCAGATGCCGGACTTCGCTGGAATGATCCCGATCTGGGTATCGATTGGCCGCTGAGTGCGCCGTTGCTGTCGGACAAGGACAACAAGGCCCCGCTGCTGAAGGACGTCCCGCTCCATCGCTTGCCGGAATGGACCCCGTGAAGGTCCTGCTGCTCGGAAGCAATGGTCAGCTGGGTCGAACTTTCCTCCAGCAGGGAAGTCTGTCGCGCAACTACACCCTTTATGCTGCGTGCCGAGATGGCCAGCTCATTGAGGGCGGGAAGGGCGAAACAGGCGACCTCGCCGACCCAGTGGGACTGCTGCGTCTACTCGCGACGTTGCAGCCAGACGTAATCATCAATGCCGCCGCCTACACCGCCGTCGACAGGGCCGAACAAGAGGAATCCCTGGCCCACATGGTCAATGCAGTTGCGGTACGCGAGATCGCTCGCTGGGCACACGACCACCACGCTCTGGTAGTGCACTATTCGACCGACTATGTGTTTGATGGCCAGGCCAATACGCCCTATGCCGTCGATGCGCCCACCGCTCCGCTTGGAGCTTATGGACGCAGCAAACTGGCCGGTGAGCAAGCCCTGGCCGCAAGCGGTGCTTCGTACCTCAATTTCCGCACAGCCTGGGTCTACGCCGCGCATGGCCAGAATTTTCTGCGGACCATGTTACGACTAGGCGCTGAGCGTGATGAATTGCGCGTAGTGGCGGACCAGATCGGAGCCCCCACCAGTACGGATCTAATCGTCGCAGGTACGCTGGCTGCGCTTGACCGTTGGCAAGCCACGCCGAGCAAACTCCAGCCCGCGCTACTGGGCACTCATCACCTGGTCGCCAGCGGCCAAACAACTTGGCACGGCTTCGCCCAAGCGATCTTCGCAGGTGCGCAGGCGCGGGGGCTGATCGCCCGCCAACCTACGGTGCACGCCATCAGTACCGCTGAGTTCCCAACGCCCGCCAAGCGCCCGGCCTACTCCGTGCTAGACAATTATGGATTCCAGGCCAGTGTTGGCATGACGCTTCCGAACTGGAAGGATGGCCTGGAACACGTACTGGACTCTCTGGCTCAATCCCATCCGGTGTAACCGATATGTTGACTCCCCTGATCCTCAGTGGTGGCAGCGGCACGCGGCTTTGGCCCGTGTCGCGCAAGAACCTGCCTAAGCAATTCCTCTCACTGATGGGACAGGGAACATTATTCCAGCAGACTGTCGCGCGCACCCAACTGCTGCCGGATGTGGCAGCGCCGATTGTAGTTGCCAGCGACGATCACCGCTTCCTGGCGGCTGAGCAGTTGCTGGAGTCGGGCATTCGTGATGCCACGATCATCCTGGAACCACTACCTCGCAACACCGCACCCGCCATTGCGCTGGGCGCCCTACGCGCCGTACAGAAAAGCCCGGATGCCGTCTTGCTGGTGTTGCCGGCTGACCACCTGATTGGCGATACGCAAAGCTTCCAGGCAGCCGTGGAAAAGGCCATGCCCGCTGCGCAGGAGGGATGGCTGGTGACTTTCGGCATCCGCCCTGATCGCCCGGAAACGGGCTTTGGCTATATCCGGCGCGGCGAAGCTCTAGATGGCAATGCATTTCGCGTGGCCAAGTTCGTCGAGAAGCCGGCACTGGAAACCGCACAATCGTACTTGAAGGAAGGCTGCTACGACTGGAACTCGGGGATGTTCCTGTTCAAGGCGAGCCGGTACCTTGAAGAGCTGGCATCTCACGCGCCAGGCATGTTGCAGGCAGTAAAAGCGGCACATGCAGCCGCTACCACCGATCTCGATTTTGTTCGGATCTCCTCCGACGCCTTTGCCAAGGTGCCTGAGGATTCGATCGATTACGCGGTCATGGAAAAGACCCAGAGGGCCGCAGTAATTCCCGTGGCTTGCGCTTGGAGCGACATTGGATCATGGTCCGCTCTATGGCTGGCGGGAGCTCGCGATGCAGATGGCAACATTCGTGAAGGCGACACGATTGCTGTAAATACCACTCACTCGCTTCTACGCTCCCATGAACGTCACCTACTCGCTACCGTTGGGGTAGAGAATCTGATCGTGGTAACCACGCCGGATGCAACCTTGGTGGCGCACCGGGATGCCGCCCAGGACGTGAAGCTGGTGGTTGAGCAACTTAAGGCAGCCGGTCGCACCGAGCACTCTTTCCACCGCGTGGTACGCCGCCCATGGGGCAGCTACGACTCACTGGAATCGGGGGAGCGTTTTCAGGTCAAGCGCATCATAGTCAAGCCAGGCGCGTCATTGAGTCTACAAAAACACCATCACCGTGCCGAGCATTGGATCGTGGTGTCGGGAACCGCTGAGGTCACTTGTGACGATCGCGTGTTCCTGCTCGGTGAAAACCAGAGCACCTACATTCCCTTGGGCAGCGTTCATCGACTGCGCAACCCCGGCAAAGTGCCCCTTGAAATCATTGAGGTGCAATCCGGGAGCTACTTGGGTGAAGATGACATTGTTCGCCTCGAAGACGTCTATGGACGTTCCTGAGGCTTGTCAATGGTCCCACAAAAAAGGCCGCGCAACTGCGCGGCCTTTTTTGTGGGATAAGACGCTGCTATTCCACCGTCACCGACTTCGCCAAATTGCGCGGTTGATCCACATCAGTGCCGCGCAGCACGGCGACGTGATATGCCAACAGCTGCAATGGCACAGTGAACACGGCGGGAGCAATGAAGTCACCGCCGCCGTCGATGCGCAGGGTGACACCGCGGGCGTTGTTGCCTTCCAGGCAGGCCTCGCCATCGGCAAACACCAACAGCTCGCCGCCGCGTGCGCGCACTTCCTGCAGGTTGGACTTGAGCTTGTCCAGCAGCGGGCCGCTCGGTGCCACGGCGATCACCGGCATGTCCTCGTCCACCAGCGCCAATGGGCCATGCTTGAGCTCGCCGGCCGGATAGGCCTCTGCATGGATGTACGAGATTTCCTTGAGCTTGAGCGAACCCTCCAACGCGACGGGATAGTGCGCGCCGCGGCCAAGGAACAGGGCGTGCTGGCGATGGATCAGGTGCGCGGCCAGTTCAATCACCTGCGGTTCGAGCTTGAGCGCGCCCTCGATCGCCCGGGGCAGGTGCTGCAATTGCGCGCACAGATCCACATAGCGCGCGTGATCCAGCCCGCGCTGCTGCGCCAGGTGCAGGGTCAGCAGCGCCAGCGCGGTGAGCTGGGTGGTAAATGCCTTGGTGGATGCCACGCCGATTTCCGGACCCGCGCGCGTCATCAGCTTGAGGTCGGACTCTCGTACCACGGAGGATTCCGGCACGTTGCAGATCGCCAGCGTGCCCAGATAACCACGACGACGCGACTCGCGCATTGCTGCGAGGGTGTCGGCGGTTTCACCGGACTGCGAGATCGCGACGAACAGCGTGCCATCCGGCACCACCGCTTCGCGATAACGATATTCACTCGCCACTTCCACCGACACCGGCAGGCGTGCGTACTCCTCTATCCAGTACTTGGCCACCATGCCAGCGTGATAGCTAGTGCCGCAGGCAATGATGTGGATGCCGCGCACGCGCGAGAGCAGTTCATCGCCATCCACGCCAAAGATGTTGGGCAGCACGCCATGCGGACCAATGCGCGCTTCGAGCGTGGCCGCAACAGCGTTGGGCTGCTCGAAGATTTCCTTCTGCATGTAGTGACGATACTCACCACGCTCCACGGCGTCGGCCGAAAGTTCGCTCTCGTGCGTGGCGCGCTCCACGCGCTGGCCGTCGATGCCGTAGATGGTTACGCCGTCGCGTGTGATCTCCACCACGTCGTCTTCTTCGAGGTAGATGATCTTGTTGGTGACCTGGATCAGCGCCTGCGCATCCGAACCCAGGAAGTGTTCGCCAATGCCCACGCCCACCAGCAGCGGCGCACCATGGCGCGCGCCGACGACCCGACCTGGTTCCTTTTGGCTGACCACGGCAATGGCATACGCACCTTCCAGCTCGCGCACAGTGGCGAGCACCGCCTCGCGCAGGCCCAGGCCCGATTCCACGTGCTCATTGATGAGCGCAGCCATAACTTCGGTGTCGGTTTCGGAAGTGAATACGTGGCCTCGCGCCTGCAGGTCCGCGCGCAGGCTGGCGTAGTTCTCGATGATGCCGTTGTGCACCAGTGCGACACTGCCAGCCACATGCGGATGTGCATTCGCTTCGTTTGGTACGCCGTGAGTGGCCCAACGCGTGTGCGCAATACCGGTACCACCCGGGAATGGATGAGCCAGATAGAGCGATTCCATCTCGCGCACTTTGCCCTTGGCGCGAACGCGGTGAATGGCACCATGATCGAGCACGGCGAGACCGGCCGAGTCGTAGCCGCGGTATTCGAGCGCTTTGAGGCCTGCGATCAGCAGGGGCGCCACATCACGTTGAGCGGCAGCGGCAACGATTCCACACATGGGTGTTACTCCTTAAGAAACAGGCGCGACTGCATGCGCCGCAAACGACGACTTTGTCGGCGCCCTATTTCAACAAACTTTCATGACCATCGACGGGCAAGCTGATGGTCCATCCTGGGTGCCGGGCAAGCCCGGATCAATGCACCTTGCGACGTAGATAATTCAGCAGGTCGATGCGGGTGATCAGGCCGAGGAACTGCTCGCCATCCACCACGATCGCCACATGTCCACGCTCAAAGACAGGCAGCAGCGACTGAATGGGCGAGCGCACGTCCAGCATCTGCAGGTTGGTGATCATGGCCGTAGACACCGAATCGCGGAACCGGGTTTCGTCGGCATGCACATGCAGCAGCACGTCCGATTCATCCAGGATGCCGACCAGGCGATTGCCGTCCATCACCGGCAGCTGGGACACGTCGTACAGCTTCATGCGCGTATAGGCGGTCATCAGCAGTTCGCCAGGACCCACCACCACCGTGTCGCGCTGGGCAAACGGGCGCAGCAGCAGATCGCGCAGGTCGCCATGTTGTTCGCGCTCGATGAAGCCGTTGTCGAGCATCCAGTAGTCGTTGTACATCTTCGACAGGTACTTGTTGCCCGTGTCGCACACCAGCGTCACCACCCGCTTGGGCGTGGTCTGTTCGCGGCAGTAGCGCAGCGCTGCCGCCAGTAGGGTGCCGGTGGACGAGCCACCCAGGATGCCTTCCTTCGCCAGCAGCTCGCGCGCGGCCAGGAAGCTCTCCTTGTCGGGAACCGCATACGCCTTCTTCACCCGGGTGAAGTCGCTGATGCTGGGCAGGAAATCCTCGCCAATGCCTTCCACCATCCAGCTGCCGGACTTGGTGGAGAGCGTGCCCTCGTTGATGTACTGCGCGAGGATCGAACCCACCGGGTCAGCCAGCACGAAATCCGTGTTGGGCGAGTGCTCGGCGAAGAATTTGGACAAGCCGCTCAAGGTGCCCGACGAACCGCAGCCCACCACGATGGCGTCTACCTTGCCATCGAGCTGCTCGAGGATCTCCGGGCCGGTGGTGGCAATGTGCGCCGCCGGGTTGTCGGGGTTGCCGAACTGGTTGATGAAGTACGCGCCCGGGGTTTCGCGCGCGATGCGCTCGGCCATGTCCTGGTAGTACTCCGGGTGACCCTTGGCCACGTCCGAACGGGTCAACACCACTTCGGCGCCCATCGCCTTGAGGTTGAAGATCTTCTCCCGGCTCATCTTGTCCGGCACCACCAGGATCAGGCGGTAGCCTTTCTGCTGTGCCACCAGGGCCAGGCCCAGGCCGGTGTTGCCGGCAGTACCTTCCACCAGCGTGTCGCCCGGGCGAATCTTGCCGGCACGCTCGGCGCCTTCGATCATCGAGAGGCCGATACGATCTTTGATGGAGCCGCCGGGGTTGGCACTTTCCAGCTTGAGGAACAACTCACACGGTCCAACGTCCAGACGCTGCGCGCGTACCATCGGGGTACGTCCGATCAGTTCGAGGACACTCTGGTGGACCGTCATGGGGACTCCTTGCTGTGGGCTCCCGCGGGCGCTAGCCGCAAGATTGGACAAGGATGATACCCGAGCCACGCTGACGCCTACCGGAAAAGCGGCGGCCCCGGAAACCTTCCCTGGGCGGGAGGTGCCGGGGCCGCGATCATGCGAAACCTCGCAGATTCAGTTGATGTGATGCGCTCGGCTATCCCACATGCGCTGGAGTCGCTCCTTGGCGTGGAGCTTCTCCTTCTTCATGCCCGAAAGGGTCATGTCATCGATGGGAAGCACGCCAATTTCGGCGTCGTGCACCTTGCTGTCGAGCTCCTGATGGTGCTGGTAGAGCCGACGAAACTCCGCGTCGGCCTTCATCAAAGCTTCGACATCATCACGCTGCTGGTTTTCGAACATGATTCAACCTCCTCTGGAGAGAACGGCGTGCACCTGGGAAGGGCACACGCGGACGCCAAATCGCAGGCACGCACCCGCGATCCATGCCGCGCAAGCGGACCATGGACATCGATGTAAGGGAGGGATGCGCGCATGATTCAGGTCAGTGACCCAGGCGGCGAAGTTGCCCCCTGGGAATTTGACCCTACTCCCCCGGAAGTGGTCATGCAAGCGTCACGGAAGGCCTATGAGAAATCTCAAGGCTGTCATGGAAAAGCCTGCCAAAACAGTATTTTAGTCGATACCAACGGCGCGGTAGCGCAAATCAAACAAGGCCGCTCGCCCGTAGCTCATGCGCACCAAAAACAAAGGCCACCCAAGAAGCGGGGCGGCCTTTGGTGATGATCACAGCGCGGCGTCGGGCGGCCTACTTGCCCTGGTCCTTGGTATCGCTGTTGGTGTCCTGCATCTGGGCACGCAGGGCGCGCGCCGCCTGTGCAGCAAGATCCGCCTGCTTCTTGGCCGCATTGGCCACCTTGGCCTGTGCCGCAGCCACCTTCTTGGCCTGATCGGCCTCGGCCTGTGCCTGGGCGGCGGCTTCGGCGCCGGCTGCCAATTGGCGGGCGGACTCCTCCTGCGCCATCTGGTACTGCAGGCGCTGACGTTCCAGCTCGCGACGGGCCTGCTCGGCCTCGCGCCGGCTGCCATCCAGTTGGATCTGGTCGTGTTCGCGGTCGAGCTTGCCGATCTGCAATTGAGCCTGCTGGAGCTGGGCCGTGGCACGGGCCAGATCCACACGACGCTCGGCGATGTACAGCGCGTGGGCGCGGTCACGAGAGCGCGCCTGGGCGAGCTGATTCACGGCATCACGGGCACGCGCTTGTTCAGCCTGCGCGTATGCACCCAGGGACGGATCACTGGAGAGCTGATCCAGGCTGTTGGTGAGACGAGCCACGTCCATGTCGTCCTTGGCGTGGACGGCACCGGCGGCGGCTACGGCCAAGCAAAGGGCGGCAATGCGAAGGGTTACGGATTTCATGGGCTGCCTCCCTGGTCATTGTGCGACTGGGGAACGGTCTGGTCGTTGTTCTGCGGAATGGTTTGGAAGCCCTGCCCCTGCGGGATGGCTTCGTTGAGCGACGACGATGGCGGCGCAGGCATGTCGTTCGTCGGCTGCTGGGCCGGCAGGCTGCTGTCCTGCGTCTGGGACTGCTGCTCGGTGGCCAGGGCCTGGTCGATCTGCTCGCGCAACTGCTGGTTGGCAGCGGTCTTGCTCTGGATCTGTGCACGCGCGGACGCCAGGCGCGCCTTGGCGCGGGCGAGCTCGGCATCGGCGCGAGCCTCGTCCGCCAGCAGGGCCGCGTCGTCGTACTTGCGGTTGGCCATGGCGTTCTGGGCCTGCATGAACTTGTTCTGGGCAAAGCCCAGGTCCACCGGGGCGTAATCGGCCGCGTCGGCATCACGGGCCGCGCGCAGTTGCATCTGCGCCTGATTCATGGGCCCGTCCGGCGGCGGCGTGGAGGCGCAGCCGGCCAAAGCCAGCGTCATCGCCAGCGTCAGGGTTGTAACCACCGTGCGCAGGCCAGCTTGGCGGCCCGACAGTGGGGTAAAGATGTGCACCATCACTCAGTCCTCTCGGAGTGTCGCAGCGTATTGTGGGCGGGCATAATCGACTTTAGCAATGCGCACGGAATTAGGGGATTCGAGTGGACATCGGTTATTTCCTCAAGCTAATGGTTGACAAGGGCGCGTCGGATATGTTCCTGACGACGGGCGCCCCTGTGAACATCAAGGTCGAGGGCAAACTCTACCCGCTGGGGAACACCGGCCTGCCGAGCGGCATGGTCAAGAAGATCGCCTATTCGCTGATGGATGAGGGCCAGGTACCGCAGTTCGAGCGCGACCTGGAGCTGAACATGGCCCTGGCGGTGAAGGAGGCCGGGCGCTTCCGCATCAACGTGTTCAAGCAGCGCGGCGAAGTGGGCATGGTCATCCGTGCCATCAAGAGCGAAATTCCCAGCATCGACCAGCTGCAGCTGCCCAGCATCTTCCGCGAGCTGATCATGGAACCGCGCGGGCTGATCCTGGTGGTCGGCGCCACCGGTTCGGGCAAGTCCACCACGCTGGCGGCGATGATCGATCACCGCAACCAGAACTCTTCGGGCCACATCCTCACCATCGAGGACCCGATCGAGTACCTGCATCGCCACAAGAAGTCGATCGTCAACCAGCGCGAAGTGGGCCTGGACACGCACAGCTATCACGAAGCCCTGCGCAACGCGATGCGCGAGGCGCCCGACGTGATCATGATTGGCGAGATCCGCGACACCGACACCATGGAGGCGGCCATTGCCTTCTCCGAAACCGGCCATTTGTGTCTGGCCACCCTGCACTCGAACAACGCCGACCAGACGTTGGAGCGCATCCTGAACTTCTTCCCGGAATCGGCCCACAAGAATGTGCTGATGAACCTGGCGCTCAACCTGCGCGCGGTGATCAGCCAGCGCCTGGTGGTGGGCAAGGACGGGCGCCGCCTGCCGGCGGTGGAGGTGCTGCTCAACACGCCGCTGATCCGCGACATGATCCGCCGCGGCCAGGTGCACGACATCAAGGAAGCGATGGACCGCAGCCTGCAGGAAGGCATGCAGACCTTCGACCAGTCGCTGTACCGGCTGTACAAGGAAGGCCGCGTGGAGCTGGACGAAGCGCTCAACAAGGCCGATTCCCGCGACGGCCTGGCGCTCAAGGTGCGCCTCACCGAGGGCGGCAACGCGGAAAACAACGAACTGGTCGGCAACGACCCTTACGGCCTGGGCTTCTAAGTACGCGTCAGGCGGCGGGGCGTGTACTGCTCCGCGCGCCCCGTACCCAGCCGATGCTCAGCACCCAGCGGGTGCCCTCCTCGATGCGGGTCACGCTGTGCTCTTCCACATCGGGCCGGAACAGCTTGATGCGCCGACTGGCGTGGATCGGCCGCTGGCACACGAACTCCCCACCCCGCCGTGCAGGACGCAGGATGATGTTCAATCGGTAGTGCCGCCCCTGTGCCACCTGGTCGGTATGGGCGGGCACGGCCGTCCCCGGCGGAAATCGCAGCAGATAGCAGTCACATGGGATAGGCCAGAGCAGGCCGCCGAGCAGCAGCTTGTCGTATCCCGTGCCCTGGCGACCCTTTTGCCAACGCCATGGCAGCTTCCATGCGCTTGCCATGCCAGAGTCAGGCCGTTGCGGGCGCGTCGGCCTGCGCTTCCGGCGCGGCTCGCTGGAAGGCTTCCAGCGCCTCGCACGCCTGGTGAATGCGGTGAATGGTGGGAAAGTCGTCCAGTGGCAGCTTCCAGCGGATGGCGTTGTAGACCTGTGGCACCAGGCAGGCATCGGCCAGCGTCGGCGCATCGCCATGGCAGAAGCGCCCGGTGTCCACATGCCCAGCCAGCATGGTCTCCAGCGCGCGCAGACCCTCGCCGATCCAATGGCGCGACCACACGCCCTTGGCGGCATCGTCCAGGCCGAACTGCGTACTGAGGTACTGCAACACCCGCAGATTGCCCAACGGATGCACGTCGCAGGCTACGAGCTGAGCCAGCGCACGCACCCGCGCACGGCCGGCCGGGTCGGCGGGCAGCAGGGCTGGCGCGGGGTGGGTGTCTTCGAGGTACTCCATGATGGCCATGGACTGGGTCAACACCCGTCCGTTCTCCACCAGACAGGGCACCAGCTCCTGCGGGTTAAGCGCCTGGAACTCGGGCGCGTGCTGCTCACCGCCGTTGTTTACCAGGTGCACCGGACGCGACTCATAGGACAGGCCCTTGAGGTTCAGCGCAATGCGCACGCGATAGGCGGCGCTGGAGCGCCAGTAGCCGTACAACACCCGATCCTGGCCCATGGCCGTGTCCTCGTGGGGAAATAGCAACGGCCTAGGATACCTGCCATGCGGTTTGCATCGCTGCCGACCGGGCGGGACAATAACGGGTTCGCGCCGCAAGGCGCCCTTCCACGAATCCCAAGCTAGGAGTTGCACCGTGTCCGTCACCCGCATGAGCGATCTTGATCTGCGCGGCAAGCGCGTGCTGATCCGCGAAGACCTGAACGTGCCGATCGAGAACGGGCACATCACCTCCACCCAGCGCCTGGAAGCGGCCCTGCCCACGCTCAAGGCGGCGCGCGACGCTGGCGCCAAGGTCATGGTGTTGTCGCACCTGGGGCGTCCGAAGGAAGGCCAGTTCGACGCCGAATCCTCGCTGGCGCCCGTCGCCAAGTGGCTGAGCGACAAGCTGGGCCAGCCGGTGCGCCTGGTGGCTGACTATCTCGGCGGCGTCGACGTGGCCGATGGCGAGGTCGTCGTGCTGGAGAACTGCCGCATGAACGTGGGCGAAGGCAAGGACGACGAGGCGCTTTCCAAGAAGTACGCCGCGCTGTGCGACATCTTCGTCATGGACGCCTTCGGCACCGCGCATCGCGCCCAGGCATCCACCCATGGCGTGATCAAGTTCGCGCCGATTGCCGCCGCTGGCCCCCTGCTGTCGGCCGAGTTGGACGCCCTGGGCAAGGCCCTGGAAAGCCCCGCCCGCCCGCTGCTAGCCATCGTGGCCGGCTCCAAGGTGTCCACCAAGCTCACCCTGCTGGAGAACCTGATCGGCAAGGTGGATCAGCTCATCGTGGGCGGCGGCATCGCCAACACCTTCATTGCTGCCATGGGCTACTCGGTCGGCAACTCGCTGTACGAGCCGGACCTCATCCCGGCCGCCAAGAAGGTGATCGCCGAAGCCAAGCGTCGCGACGCCGACGTGCCGGTGCCGGTGGACGTGGTGGTCGCACCGGAGTTCTCCGCGCACGCCCCCGCCACGGTCAAGGCGGTGGATGAGGTCAAGGACGGCGAGCTGATCCTGGACATCGGCCCCGCAACCGCCCGCCGCTACGCCGAGATGATCGCCAAGGCCGGTACCGTGGTGTGGAACGGCCCCGTGGGCGTGTTCGAATTCGACGCCTTCGGCCATGGCACCGAAACGCTGGCCCGCGCGGTGGCCGCCTCGCCGGCGTTCTCCATCGCTGGTGGCGGCGACACCCTGGCCGCGGTGGACAAGTACGGCATCGAAAAGGATGTTTCGTACATCTCCACCGGCGGTGGTGCCTTCCTCGAATTCCTGGAAGGCAAGGAGCTCCCGGCCGTGGCGGCCCTCAAGGCGCGAGCGGGCAAGTAATGCTTTGCCTGTTCGACCTTGATGGCACCCTGATCGACTCGGAGATCGGCATCTTGGGCTGCGTCCGCCATGCGCTGACGCAGCTCGGCGTGGAACACCCCACCGAGATGCGCCACTGGATCGGCCCACCGCTGCGCCACAGCTTTGCGCCGCTGCTGGACCACGACCACGATCGCATCGAGCAGGCGGTTGAGCTGTATCACGAGCGTTTCCACGTGACCGGCTGGCGCGAGCACTCGGTGTACCCGGGCATCGAAACCATGATCGGCCAACTCAAGGCGGCTGGTCATGAATTGGCCGTGCTCACCAGCAAGCCAGAGCGCCACGCCCGCCCGATCATCGAGCAGTTGCCCTTCGGCCAGGCCTTTAGCCGACTGTACGGGCCCGATCCGTCCAGCCCGCATAGCGAGAAGGCCAGCATGATCGCCGCCGCGCTCGCCGATTTCGGCGCGCCGCGCGAGCGCGCGGTGATGATCGGCGATCGTCATTTCGACATCGATGGCGCTGTGGCGAACCAGGTCCGCGGCATCGGCGTGCTGTGGGGCTTTGGCAGCCGCGAGGAGCTGGAAAAGGCCGGTGCGCATGCGCTTGCCACCACGCCCGAGCAACTGGGCGCGCTGCTCGTTGCCTGATACAGGTTGTAGCGGCATCCGCCGCTACAATCGGGCATCCGCGCCAGGTACCCGCCATGGAAGCCCACGAGATTCGCTATGCCCTGGCAGTCTATCGCCACCTGAACTTCACGCGCGCCGCCGCGCAATGCTTCGTGACCACGCCGGCCCTGTCGCGCGGTCTGCGCAAGCTGGAAGACGAGCTGGGCGCGCCGCTGTTCGCGCGCGATACACATGGCGTGCAAGTCACCTCGTTCGGCACCCTCATGCGCCCGCACCTGGAGCAGATCGCCAACGGCATGGCGGCGGCACGCGCCGCCGGAAAGCAGTTTCTGCATGCCGATGCGGCCCCGGTGCGCATCGGTGTGATGTGCACCATCGGCCCTGCGCGATTCCTCGGTTTTCTTGGCGAGTTCCGCCTGCGCCATCCGCAAAGCCAGATCCAGCTGGCCGACGAAGGCGTGGACGACCTCACCGCGCAGCTGCTCAATGGTTCGCTGGACCTTGCCGTGATGGCCTTTCCCGAGCAGACGGATGCGCGCTTCACCACGCAACTGCTGTATCGGGAGCCGTTTCGCATCGCAGTGCCAGTGGGGCACCCGTTCAACGAGCGTGAGAGCATTCCGCTCGCCGAGGCGTCGAAGGAACCGCATCTCTTTCGCGAAAGCTGCGAGTACCAGGGCTACTGGCTCAACGAAGTGCGTCAGCTCGGCATGGAGCTGCCCATTGCTTTTCGCAGCGAACGCGAGGACTGGATCCAGACCATGGTCGCTGGTGGCTTCGGCATTTCCTTCGTGCCCGAATACTCACCCTTGATGCCCGGCATTCAATTGCGCCCTTTCAGCGATCACGCAATCGAGCGGGAAGTAAGCCTGGTTTACGCGGCAGACAAACCGCTCAACGCCGCTGCCGCCGAGTTCGCGTCGTTCGCCGCCGACTGGAACTGGAACTGACGGCGCCCCGATGGGGCGCCGTCATCGAGCCGTATTGGCGATTCGTGGTTACTTTGCGGGATACAGGGCGGCGTGCAGCTTGGCGTTCGCCTGATCCACGGCCGCCTTCGCCGCCGGCGTATCCGCCAGCGCATCGAGCATCACGAAATCGTGGATGGTGCCCAGGTAACGCGTCGCCGTGACGTCGACACCTGCATCCATCAGCTTGTGGGCATAGGCCTCGCCTTCATCGCGCAGCACGTCGTTTTCATCAGTAATCACCAGGGCCGGCGGCAATCCCTTCAGCTGCTCCAGCGATGCATTCAGCGGCGTGACCAAGGGGTTCTTGCGCTCGGCCTCGTTGGGCACGTACGCATTCCAGAACCACTTCATCGCCGGCAGCGTCAGCCACGGGCCATGGGCGAATTGACGATACGAGCCGTTGTCGAAGTTGGCGTCGGTCACAGGGTAGAACAGCACCTGGTAGACGAACTTGGGGCCGCCGCGCTGCTTGCTCATCAGCGTCACCGCCGCCGTCATGTTGCCGCCAACGCTGTCGCCGGCAATGGCCACGTTGCTGCCGTCGATGCCATGTTCCTTGCCGTGCGCAACGATCCACTCGGCGGCGGCATATGCCTGTTCGTCCTGCACAGGAAATTTGGCTTCCGGTGCGCGCGAATAGTTCACGAAGACCACGGCAGCGCGCGAACCGGTCGCCAGTTGGCGTACCAAACGGTCATGGGTGTTTTCGCTGCCCAGCACCCAGCCGGCACCGTGGATGTACAGCACCGCCGGCAACTCGCCGGTGACACCACGGGGGCGAATGATGGTGATCGACACCTGCCCAGCCTTGGCATCGCTGAAGGTGAGCTCCTGCTTGTCCACTGGCAATTTCGCCACGTCGCCCGACTGTGCATCCTCCAGCACCTGGCGAGCCTGGGGCACCGGCAGCTTATAGATCGGCTGGCCACCCTTGGCGGCAAGCGCATTCACAAAGGCCTGGGTCGAGGGTTCCAGTTGCCCCGCGCTGGCCTGTGCGGCAAAGGCGATGGCGGCAACGGCAATAACGGTCTTGAGCGTGTTCATGGCGAATTCCTTGGAATGAGTGGGCACCCAAAGCGACTCTTGCTCCGGGATTGGTGCGCACTCTAGGAACCCACGCTCACCTACGGAATTTCCGATTTCTCAACAGCTGTTAGCTTATGCGCAACAGCGGAAAAACGCTTTTAAACAGCAGGTTAAAAAGAAAAGCCGCGGCTGGCCGCGGCTTTTCCCAGACTTCAAGCGAGCGACGAGATCAGCCGATCACACGCTTCACCGCATCCACCACGTGCGGCACGGTAAAGCCGAACTGCTCGAACAGCTTGCCGGCCGGGGCGGAGGCACCGAAGGTGGTCATGCCGACCACCTCACCATCCAGGCCCACGTACTTACGCCAGAAATCCGCCGTGGCCGCTTCCACCGCCACGCGCGCGCGGCACCAGCCCGGCAGGATCGCTTCGCGATACTCCACCGGCTGCGCATCGAACAGCTCGGTGCACGGCATGGACACCACGCGCACCGGCACGCCCTGCTGCGCCAGCGTGCGGGCCGCTTCCATCGCCAACTCCACTTCGGAGCCGGTGGCGATCAGGATGGCCTTGAACTTGGTGTCCTGCGGATCGGACAGCACGTAGCCACCACGCGCGATGTCCGCCACCTGCTGTGCGCTGCGCTGCTGGTGCTTGAGGTTCTGACGCGAGAACACCAGGCACGCCGGGTTGCCCTTGCGCTCGACGGCCAGCTTCCAGGACACGGCGGTTTCCACCGCGTCGCACGGGCGCCACACCTGATTGTTCGGGATGTAGCGCAGCGAGGCCAGGTGCTCCACCGGCTGGTGGGTCGGGCCGTCTTCGCCCAGGCCGATCGAGTCGTGGGTGTACACGTGGATGGCGTGCGCCGGAATCAGCGCGCTCATGCGTACCGCATTGCGCGCGTAGTCGGAGAACACCAGGAAGGTGGCGTCGTACGGAATGAAACCGCCGTGCAGCGCCAGGCCATTGGCGATGGCGCTCATGCCGAACTCGCGCACGCCGTAGTACAGGTAGTTGCCGTTGGCCTCGTGGCCGTTGCCGGCGTCCACGCTGCCCTTCCACTTGGTGAGGTTGGAGCCGGCCAGGTCGGCCGAGCCGCCGATCAATTCTGGCAGCAGTGGCGCGAAGGCTTCGATAGCCATCTGCGAGGCCTTGCGGGAGGCCACTTCCGGGCCGTCGGCCTGCATCTTTTCCACGTACGCCTGCGACTTGGCGGCCCAGTCGGCCGGCAGTTCACCCGCGACACGACGGTTGAACTCGGCGGCCAGTTCCGGGAAGGCGGCGGTGTACTTGGCCACTGCGTCGTGCCAGGCGGCCTCGCGCTCGGCGCCGACCTTCTTGTGATCCCAACCGGCATAGATCTCGGCTGGAATCTCGAACGGGGCGCAACGCCAGTCCAGCGCATCGCGCGTGGCGGCGACTTCGGCCTTGCCCAGCGCGGCGCCGTGGCTCTCTTCCTTGCCCTGCTTGTGCGGTGCGCCGAAGCCGATGATGGTGCGGCAGCAGATCAGCGTGGGCTGTTCGGCCTGGCTGGTCGCCTCGGCGATGGCCTTCTTGATGGCCTCCGCATCGTGGCCGTCCACGCCGCGGATCACCTTCCAGCCGTACGACTCAAAGCGCTCCGGCGTGTTGTCGGTGAACCAGCCATGCACCTCGCCGTCGATGGAGATGCCGTTGTCGTCATACAGCGCCACCAGCTTGCCGAGCTTCCAGGTGCCGGCCAGCGAGGCGACTTCGTGCGAGATGCCTTCCATCAGGCAACCATCGCCCAGGAACACATAGGTGTGATGGTCGACCACGGCGTGGCCGGGGCGATTGAAGTGATCGGCCAGCACCTTCTCCGCCAGTGCAAAACCCACCGCATTAGCCAGACCCTGGCCCAGCGGACCCGTGGTGGTTTCCACGCCTGGGGTTTCGCTGGCTTCCGGATGGCCGGCGGTCTTGGAGTGCAACTGGCGGAACTTCTTCAGCTGGTCCATCGGCAGGTCGTAGCCGGTCAGGTGCAGCAGCGCGTACTGCAGCATCGAGCCGTGGCCATTGGACAGCACGAAACGATCGCGGTTGAACCACTTGGGGTTGGTCGGGTTGTGCCTCAGGAAGTCGTTCCACAGCACTTCGGCAATGTCCGCCATGCCCATGGGCATGCCCGGGTGGCCGGAGTTGGCCTGTTCCACGGCGTCCATGGCAAGGGCGCGCACGGCGTTGGCGAGTTCGCGGCGGGTGGTCATCTGGGGAGGTCTCCGGGAAAGGCGGCGATAAAAACCGTTATTGTCGCCGATCCCCTGTCCCCTGTCCCCTGCCGCCTCCCCCATGCTGGCATCCGATAGGACACATGTGAAGGATTAACCAAGCCTTAATAATGGACTAACGAGTATTGAAACTCTTCCCGGGTCTCCCCATCTAACAGTCAGCACCGTCACGAGCAGTGCTCGGGCCGACGATGACCGAACCCCCGGCATCCCGGTCTGACCCAATAAGACGAAGAGGAATACCCCATGAAGAAGTCCATTCTTGCTATTGCCCTTGCCACCGCTGGTGTTATGGCCGTCCCCGCTGCTTTCGCGCAGGACGCCAACCAGACCGCCCAGCAGGGCTGGTACGTCGGTGCCAATGCCGGTTACGGCCATGTGCAGAAGGGTCCCTATGACAACGGCGATTTCGCTGGCGGCGTGAAGGGTGGCTATCGCTTTGCGATCAACCCCGAGACCTCGCTCGGCGCCGAAGTGGGTTATGTCTACCTGGGCCGCCCGGATGCGCGCGGTCTGTACACCCAGAACTACAGCGGCAACAACTCGCAGTCCAAGCTGCAGGGCGCGACCGCCGGCCTCGACCTGCGCTACAACTTCAGTCCCAGCTGGTACGGTGAAGTGCGTGGCGGTGCCTTCTTTGCCAAGGGCCAGGGCCTGACCAACGACAAGTTCAACCCGGAATTCGTCCGCTTCAACAGCACCCAGTACTACGCTGGTGCGGGCGTGGGCTACAACATCACCCCGAAGTGGAGCCTGGGTCTGAACTACGACTACTACCAGGGCACCGACAGCAGCAAGAACATCCACCTGCCGACCGACCTGTACAGCGTCAGCGCGGAATACCGCTTCTGATCGTCTCGGGAACCGGGCAACAAAAAACGGGCGCCGCAAGGCGCCCGTTTTCTTTACAGCTCAAGTGAAAACGCAGCTTACTTAGCGTTCCACTGACCCAGCGCAGCCAGGCCGTTGTCCTTGGCGCGCGCCAGCACGGTCTTCTGGGCGTCGGCGTAGTTCGCCTTCATGTCCTTGGCCCACAGCTTGAGCGCGGCCTGCTGCATGGCGCGACCGTAGGAGAAGCTCAGCGGCCACGGGTGCGGACCCATGCGGTTCATGGCATTGAGGTGCGCGGTGGACTGCTCGTCGGTCTGGCCGCCCGAGAGGAACACGATGCCCGGCAGGGTCGCCGGCACGGTGGTCTTGAGCACGCGCACGGTCGCCTCGGCCACTTCATCGACTTCGGCCTGCTCGTCCGCATCCTTGCCCGGGATGACCATGCTGACCTTCAGGATGGTGCCTTCCAGCATCACGTTCTGCTCGTACAGCGCGTTGAACAGGCTACGCAGCACGGCTTCGTGCACTTCGTAGCTGACTTCGATGCTGTGGTCGCCGTCCATGATCACTTCCGGCTCGACCATCGGCACAAGGCCGGCTTCCTGGCACAGCGCACCATAGCGGGCCAGCGCGTGGCAGTTGGCTTCGATGGCAGTGGAGGACGGGTTGTCTTCGGAGATGTTGATCACCGCGCGCCACTTGGCGAACTGGGCACCCAGCTTGGCGTATTCCTGCAGGCGCTCACGCAGGCCGTCGAGACCTTCGGTGACCACGTCGCCCGGAAAACCAGCCAGCGGCACCGGACCCTTGTCGACCTTGATGCCCGGGATGATGCCGTTCTTCTTCATCACTTGGGTGAACGGCACGCCGTCCTTGGTCGACTGACGAATGGTTTCGTCGTACAGGATCGCGCCGGAGATGTGCTCGTTGAGGCCCGGCGCGGTGAGCAGCAGCTCACGGTAGGCGCGGCGGTTCTCTTCGGTGTTCTCGATGCCAACGGCCTCGAAACGCTTCTTGATGGTGTTGGTCGATTCGTCGATGGCGATGATGCCCTTGCCGGGCGCGACCATCGCGAGTGCGACGCTTTCGAGATCTTCGATGCTCATGACAACTCCGGATACTTAGGCGGTGTGGGCCGCACAAGGTAATGCCGCCCAGGGGGCGGGGTAGACTCAAAGGCGGCGATTATAGGCCATAAGGCCGCGCAGGGTCCGGAGGGGCCCTGAACGGCACTATCTGGGGGCTGGCGCCCCGCGCGAGACGCCGGCCAGCCTCAAGCCTGGTCGTAACCGGGTAGCTTGCAGGCGTTGATGATGGACTGCCTCTGGGCCGCGTCGGCCGGCAGGTTGAACGGTACGATGAAATAGGTGGACACCGGCTCGTGGGTAGCATTCTTCAGGGCCGGACCATAACGGAAATTGCCCACCACGCTCTTGGCCACGGCATCCAGGTCGCTCTGCGGCACCACCTTGCGCACGGTCACACCCTGCGGCACGCCATCCGAACCGATCAAGTAACTGACCGCTACGCAGCCAGGCTTGTCCATGTTACGGCCGCTGTTGGGAACATCGGCATCCACCTTGGTGTTGAGCATGATCCAGTAGGCCTGGATGTGTTCGGGGCCCACCATGCGCGCCTGGGATTGGGCCAGCAGCGGTGCACTGGCGATGGTGGCCAAGGCCAGCCATAGGGCCTGGATACCGCGTCGCGACTTCATGTTCATGAAACTACCTCCTGCGCATGGATGGGGATGTCGGCCGGATTCTAGCCCCAAGGGAGACCCGGCCGACGTCAACTCCACGCTTACAGATCGCGCAGACACTCCACCACACCTTGCGCGCCCACCGACAGTAGCTTGAGCGTATTGGTGCCCCCGCCCTGGCCGATATGATCGCCATGGGTCAGCACCACGCGGTCGCCTTCCGCCAGCGTGCCCTGCTCGAACAACTGGCGCACGGCATCGCGGGCCGAACCGGCCGTGGTTTGCGACATGTGGGTGAACTTCACCGCATGCACGTCACGGAAGACCGACATGCGTCGGCGCGCATCGTCAAATGGCGACAGTGCGTAGATGGGCACCGCACTGCGGTAACGCGACAACCACTGCGCCGTGGCGCCCGATTCGGTGAGCGCCACGATGGCACGCACGCCCAACTGGCTGGCCAGCAACATGGCCGCAAGAGCAATGGCCTGGTCGGTGCGGTCCAGGTGATGGCCAGAGGCGTTGGCGTCTTCCTTGGGCTCGAACTGGCGTTCGGCGCCCAGGCAGATGCGGCGCAGCGCCGCCACAGCCTTGTCCGGATGCGCGCCGGCAGCCGACTCCTCCGACAACATCACGGCGTCGGTGCCATCGATCACGGCGTTGGCTACGTCCATCACTTCCGCGCGAGTCGGAATGGGCGAGCGCACCATCGATTGCAGCATCTGCGTAGCGGTGATCACGGCGCGATTGCGCTGCACCGACTCGCGGATGATCTTCTTCTGCAGGCCCGGCAGCTCGGCATCGCCGATCTCCACGCCCAGGTCGCCGCGCGCCACCATCACCACGTCGGAGGCATCGATGATTTCACCCAACACCGGAATGGCGTCGGCGCGTTCGATCTTGGCCACCAGCGAGGCTTTGCCGCCGGCCTCTTCCAGCAGGCGGCGAGCCTCGTTCATGTCGGCCGCCGAACGAACGAAGGACACCGCCAGGAAGTCTGCGCCAATTTCCGCGGCAAGCTTGATGTCGGCGCGGTCCTTGTCCGAGAGCGCCGACACGGAGAGACCACCACCTTGCCGGTTCAGACCCTTGCGGTCGGATAGGCGACCACCGATCAACACGCGGCACCGCACCTCAGCGCCAACCACGGCCTCGACCGTCAACGCTACCAGGCCGTCATCGAGCAACAGCACGTCGCCAGCCACCACGTCGTTGGGCAAGCCGTAATAGCTCACACCCACGCGGGAGGCGTCGCCCAGCGGTGCGCCGGGGCTGCAGTCCAACACGAAGCTATCGCCCACACGAAGCTCCACGGGACCATTGGCGAAACGCTCTACGCGAATCTTCGGACCTTGCAGGTCAGCGAGTACACCCACCTCACGCCCCAGCTTGACGGCCACATCACGCACGGCGAGGGCGCGTGCACGGTGATCGTCGGGCTGGCCGTGCGATAGGTTCAAGCGAACCACATCCACGCCTTCGGCGATGATTTTCTCGAGCATGCCCGGCACGTCAGTGGCGGGGCCGAGGGTGGCAACAATTTTGGTGCGGCGCAACGGATTCTCGGTAGTCATAGTTCCAAACTAGCAGAACTGAACGATCGCGCCAGAGGGTTTGGAACAGTTTTTTTGCCTCGATCCAGCCTCTGAAACTGGACTGCTTCTGGCCTGGGCACCAGCACAAGCACTGGTATTACGCATAGACACACATATGCGGTTCGGTGACATGCACTGGTCTGTTGTTCGCGCGCTGGTATGGCGATGGACTGGTGTCATCGACCACCAAAATACGATCCACTCCGACACCAGCCACCAGGCGTTAGTGAAACCCTCACCAGGCAGCCACGAACAGGTTCTGAGGGCTTCCTCACGACATGACGCACTGCATCAAATGCGTCACCGAATGGATACGGCCGTCCAAAAGAAAAGGCGACCCACGTCGCCGTGGATCGCCTTTCGTCACGCGCTTGAACGCGAGCGTCAGCGCGCCAGCGTGAGGTTGAGCACCTCAGCCAGGCGACGACCGGCCTCGCGCAGGCGCAGCTCGGCAACCGGCAGCTCATGGTCCACGTAGGCCTGGTCGATCTTGTGACCGTCGGGATAGATGTCGCGCGAGATCTGGCAGGACTCTTCCGCCCACTGCGCATAGGCGTTGTCGAACGGAGCGATGGGCGGCGGCAGAGTCACCGTGCCGCGCGACTCCAGCTCATCGGCATACGCCTTCCATTCCAGGCCGCGCGTCTTGAGCAGCCCCGAATCCCACACGCTGTGTAGGTTGGTGCCCTTGCCGTTGAATTGCACCTGGTAGGCATTGCCGCCCTTGTCATCGCGCGAGCCGCCGTGGAGCGGCTGGTGCTCATCGCCGATGAAATGCACCACGAACTTCAGCGCCTCCAGGCGCGCCGCATCCGGCTGGGACTTGTCGCCCAGCACCTTGACGTAATGATCGATGCCCTCGACCACGCACTGGCCGTCCTTGCAGTCGCGCGGCGGCGTGTAATTGCAGTCGCCCGCGGTGAAGTCCACATAGTGCAGCGCGCGCGTCTGCTTCCACAGTGCATCCTGCGCCGGGTCGTTGCGAATCTCATCCGGCCAGCTGGCAATGTCGGCCAGCGACTTGGTGTGCTCGGGCGCGAGCAGGCGCTCCACTTCGGCCTCGGCCGCCGGGCTCAGGTGACGCTGCGCCAGGTCGGCCACGATGCTGTGACCCAACCCTCCCCACGCATGCACGGCGGGAACCAGGGCGAACCCAAGAAAAACGACGGCGGCACAACGGCGCGATACAGACATGGCGCGGCACTTCTCTATGCAGTCAAACCGGCGAGTCTGCCACAGCTTGGTGACAGCTTGCCGCCAGTGGCACGACTCAGCCGACGTTGGGCACCGTCAGCGACTGGCCATCGCCGTCGCTCACGCGCACATCCACGGCAATGCCATGGCGCACGCTCTGCGTCACGATGCAGAAATCCTCGAACTGGGCCAGCACGCGATCCAAGTGCTGAAGCAGCTCAGCCTTGTCGGCCAGTTGCAGATCCACCCCGATATGAGTGATGCGCCAGCGGCCCGTCTCATTGCGCGTTAGCGTGGCTTTGGCCTTGGCGCCGAGCGGCCCGGGCGTGTTCTTGTACTTGCGCAGAGCGAACAGCAGGCTGGCGCTCAGGCAGTTGGCCACAGCCGCTGCCATCAAGCGTGACGGGTTGGGGCCGGCGTTCTGCCCCAGCGGCGGGGTTTCGTCGGTGGTCAGGTCGGGGATGGCGGTGCCATCGAAGCGCACCTTGAACTCGTAGTCGGCCACCTCTTCCAGGCTGATTTCAACGGTCTGCTCTGCATCGCTCACGGCACGTTCCTTGGCAAGGGCCTTGGGGCCCGAAAACGCCGATTTGAACGCGTCCGCGCCTCCCTGAACAGCCCCATGCGGGTAACGCCTTACGCAAGGTGAGCCGATGGCCCGGTTCAGGCTAAAATGACGGTTTTACGGCGGTCCCACAGCCGCCCCTTTCGTCACCTCATCCAGGAGGACGCTGTCCCATGGCCATCAAGGTCGCCATCAACGGTTACGGTCGCATCGGCCGCAACATTCTTCGTGCACTGTACGAAGCCGGTCGCACCAACGAAATCCAGATCGTTGCGATCAATGACCTCGGCAACGCCGAGACCAACGCCCACCTGACCCAGTACGACACCGCCCACGGTAAATTCCCGGGCACCGTGTCGGTGGAAGGCGGCGACCTGATCGTCAACGGCGACCGCATCAAGGTGTGCGCCGAACGTGACCCGTCGAAGCTGCCGTGGGGCGCCCTGGGCGTGGACGTGGTGCTGGAATGCACCGGCCTCTTCACCTCCAAGGCCAAGGCCAGCGCGCACATTGCCGCCGGCGCCAAGAAGGTGATCATCTCGGCACCGGGCGACAAGGACGTGGACGGCACCTTCGTCTACGGCGTGAACCACGACAAGCTCACCTCCAAGCTGGAAGTGATCTCCAACGCATCGTGCACCACCAACTGCCTGGCGCCGCTGGCCAAGGTGCTGCACGAGAAGATCGGCATCCAGCGTGGCCTGATGACCACCATCCATGCCTACACCAACGACCAGGTGCTGACCGACGTCTATCACTCGGACCTGCGTCGCGCCCGTTCGGCCACGATGAGCCAGATCCCGACCAAGACCGGCGCCGCCGCCGCGGTGGGCCTGGTGCTGCCGGAGCTCAACGGCAAGCTGGACGGTTTCGCCATGCGCGTGCCGACCATCAACGTGTCGGTGGTCGACCTGACCTTCGACGCCGCTCGCCCGACCAGCAAGGAAGAAATCGACGCGGTGATCAACGAAGCTGCCAACGGCGCGCTCAAGGGCATCCTCGCCGTCAACACGCAGCCGCTGGTGTCGATCGACTTCAACCACAACCCGGCCTCGTCCACCTATGACGCCACGCAGACGCGCGTCATGGAAGGCACCCTGGTGAAGGTGCTGTCGTGGTACGACAACGAGTGGGGCTTCTCCAACCGCATGCTGGACATGACCATCGCCCTGATGGCTGCCAAGTAAGCGTTGCGCTTTTGCGCAAGAAAAAAGCCGGGCACATGCCCGGCTTTTTTTGTTGCCGCCGCCATGCCTCTGCGACACACCGTCGCGCCCACGCGGAAAGAGTCCGCCCGCTTGATCCAGATCAGTCCGGCACGACAGCCCCGCCCTCATCGTTCGCGCACTCACCTATCACGATGGAGCGCCCCGATGATCCGCCAGATGTTCGCCCTCGCCCTGCTCGGCTGCTGCGCCATGCCCCTGTGGGCCGCCGACTGCTCCGCCACCATCGAGGGCAACGATGCGATGCAGTACAACCAAAAGAGCATCGAGGTACCCAAGACCTGCAAGCAGTTCAGCGTAACGCTCAAGCACACCGGCAAGCTGCCCAAGGCCTCGATGGGCCACAACTGGGTACTGGGCCACGCCAGCGATGAGGCTGGCATCCTCGCCGATGGCATGAAGGCTGGCCCCGCACAGGATTACATCAAGCCCGACGACACCCGCGTGATCGCACACACCAAGCTGATCGGCGGTGGCGAGTCGGATACGGTGGTGGTGCCCGTCGCCAAGCTCAAGGCCGGCGAAAGCTATGCCTACTTCTGCACCTTCCCTGGGCATGCTTCGTTGATGAAAGGCACGCTAACGCTCGGCAAGTAAGTCGCCCAATCTTGGAGGGGAGAAGACGCGACGCGCTTCAGCGATGAGCGGTGCCATGCCACGGCATCCATAACGCGGGGCGTCGCTAAAACAGGGTAATGCACTGACAGTGCGCAACGCATGAACTCCCGTCGTTCTGGCCATCGCTCGCATCCGCTTGCGAACCGACCTACGCCCCATAAAAAAAGGCCGGAGCGATCCGGCCTTTTTATCGACTAACGAGCAGCGACTCAAGCCAGCGCGGCGAGCGCGGCGTCGTAGTTGGGCTCGTGCGCGATCTCGCCGACCATTTCGCTGTAGACGACCTGGTCGTTGGCATCCAGCACCACCACCGCGCGCGCGGCCAGACCCGCCAGCGGACCGGAGGCGATCGCGACACCGTAGTTCTTCAGGAAGTCATGGCCGCGCAGGGTGGACAGCGTGACCACATTGCTCAGGCCCTCGGCGCCGCAAAAGCGCGCCTGCGCAAACGGCAGGTCGGCGGAAATGCACAGCACCACGGCGTTGTCGAGCTGGCTGGCCTTTTCGTTGAAGCGGCGCACCGACGTAGCGCAGGTCGGCGTATCGACGCTGGGGAAAATGTTGAGCACCTTGCGCTTGCCGGCAAAGTTGCCGAGCGTGACATCGGCCAAATCCTTGCCGACCAGCGACAAGGCGGGCGCGTGCTCGCCCTTGGCGGGGAAATGACCGTCGACCTGGACCGGCTGGCCCTTGAGCGTAACCTGGGACATGGGACACCTCGTTGGATGGGGCCCATTAGTAGAACACGCCACTACCCACGCTGACGACGCCCTGCCCGACCGCCCTCAAATGGTGCGCGAATACCGCGCCGGCGTTTCATGCGCCAGATAGGCATCAAAGCACATGGCCACGTTGCGCAGCAGCAGCCGCCCGCGCGGCGTTACGCGGATCATGCGCGCGTCCATCTCTACCAGGCCATCCTCCGCGTGCACTGCCAAGCGCGCCAGCTCACTGGCGAAGGTGTTGGCGAAATCCAGTTGGTGCCGAAGGCCAAAACCGTGCATGTCCAGTTCGCCATGGCACATCAGCTCGCCGATCAAGGCCCGGCGTATCACGTCGTCGTGGCTGAGGCGCATGCCCCGTGCCACCGGCAGGCGGCCGGCGTCCAGCGCGGCCTGGTACCCCATGATGTCGCGCGCATTCTGGCTGTAGCTGCGCCCGATGCGGCTGATGGCGCTCACGCCCAGCCCAACGATGTCGCAATCGCCGTGCGTGGAATAGCCCTGGAAATTGCGTTGCAAGGTGCCGGCCTGCTGCGCCTTCACCAACTCGTCGTCGGCACGCGCAAAGTGATCCATGCCCACGTAGACATAACCCGCCTCGCCCAGCGCGCGGAAAGCGGCGCCGAACAAGGCCAGCCGGGTGGAGGCATCGGGCAGGTCGCCGCTTTCGATCTGGCGTTGCGCCTTGAACAGATTGGGCAGGTGCGCATAGCCGTAAACGGCCACGCGATCGGGTGCCAACGCTATCACTTCCTCCAGCGTGCGCTCGAAGCCATCGAGCGTCTGTCGCGGCAAGCCATAGATGAGATCCACGCTGGCCGAACCAAAGCCCGCCTCCCGCGCCGCCGTGAGCACCTCGCGCGTCTGCGCGACACTCTGGATGCGATTGACGGCCTGCTGCACGGCCGGGTCGAAATCCTGGATGCCTACCGAGATGCGATTGAAGCCCAGCGCACCCAGCGTGCGTACGTAGTCAGCGTCGGCGTAGCGCGGATCGATCTCGATGCCGTACTCGCGCTCGCCGTCGCGTCGATAGTCAAAGTGGCGCGAAAGTGCGTTGACCAGTCGCGTCATCTGCCCGGCATCGAGGAAATTCGGCGTGCCGCCACCCAGGTGCAACTGGCGCAGCGGACGGTCGCGATCGAACAATGGGCCGATCAGGGCGACTTCGCGTTCCAGGTAATCCAGATAATCGTCGGCCTTGCGGCGATCGCGCGTGATGATGCGCGTGCAACCGCAATAGAAGCACGGGCTGAAGCAGAACGGCACATGTAGGTACAGCGACAGCGGCCGCGGCGTGTCGTCCATGTTGGAGCCGGCGATGACCTCGCGCAGCGCCACTTCGTCGAAGCCGGTATGGAACTGCGGCGCCGTGGGGTAACTGGTGTAACGGGGCCCGGCTACGTCGTAACGGGCGATGAGGGCGGGGTCGAACTCGGGAACGAGGTTTGGCGTGCGCATGCGCGTGAGTATCCCGCCGCGCCCCCACCCGCCATGCTGACGCCGGTCAATTCACTGCGACAAAAACGCAACGACCGGCCGAAGCCGGTCGCTGATTCACCCAGACGCGAGACTCAACGCTTGAGCGGTACGATCGCCTGCTCGATGGCGCCGAAAATCGACGCGCCCTGCGCATCGGTCACGTCGATGCGCAAGCTGTCGCCGAACTTCATGAACGGCGTGCTCGGCTGGCCATCGCGCAGGGTTTCCACCGTGCGCTGCTCGGCCAGGCAGGATGCGCCCTTGCCCGTGTCCTCGTTGGCGATGGTGCCCGAGCCGACGATGGTGCCGGCAGTGAGCGGGCGCGTCTTGGCGGCATGCGCCACCAGCTGGGCGAAATTGAACTGCATGTCCACGCCGCATTCCGCTTCACCGAACCACTTGCCGTTGAGCCAGGTGCGCATGGGCAGGTGCAGCTTGTCGTCCTGCCAGGTGTCGCCCAGTTCGTCAGGCGTCACGAACACGGGCGACAAGGCCGAGCGCGGCTTGGACTGCAGGAAGCCGAAGCCCTTGGCAAGCTCGGCGGGAATCAGGCCACGCAGCGACACGTCGTTCACCAGGCCCACCAGCTGGATGTGGCTTGCCGCCTGTGCTGGCGTCACCGCCATCGGCACGTCGTCGGTGATCACCACCACTTCCGCTTCCAGGTCGATGCCGTAGTCTTCGCTGGGCACCACCACCGGATCGCGCGGCCCCAGGAACCCGGCGCTGGTGGCCTGGTACATCAGCGGGTCCACATAGAACGATTCGGGCACCTCGGCGCCGCGGGCGCGACGCACGCGCTCCACGTGCGGCAGGTAGGCACTCCCATCCACGAACTCATAGGCGCGCGGCAGCGGTGCCGCCAGCGCACTCATGTCCAGCGCGAAGGCGCCCGCGGCCGTGCCGGCGTTGAGCTCGTCGGACAGCGCGTTGAGGCGCGGCGCCACGTTGGACCAATCGTCCAGCGCCGCCTGCAGCGTGGGGGCGATGCCGGTGGCCTTGACCGCCTTGCCCAGATCGCGGCTGACCACGATGAGGGTGCCGTCGCGACCGCCTTCCTTCAATGAACCCAGTTTCATACTTTGCTCCGTCAGCGGCGCGCGGGCGCCAGCCTGTGTCATACGTGGATAGCGGCGTGCCGCTTACTTGCCCGTGAAATGCTTGGCGATGCCCTGCCAGCATTCGTAATAGTTGCCCTGCAGCTGCGGTGTTTCCAGCGCCTGCTTGGTGGGGTGGATCACCCGACGCGTCTCGAACATGAAAGCCATGGTGCCCGTGATCACGTCCGGCTGGGACAGATCGCGGGTGGAGGCCTTCTCGTAGGTCGCCGCATCCGGCCCGTGGCCGCTCATGCAATTGTGCAACGAAGCGCCACCAGGCACGAAGCCCTCGGCCTTGGCGTCATAGGCGCCGGTGATCAGGCCCATGAACTCGCTGGCGATGTTGCGGTGGAACCACGGCGGACGGAAGGTGTGCTGCGCGACCAGCCAGCGGGGCGGGAAGATCACGAAATCCATGTTGCTTACGCCCGGCGCGTCGCTGGGCGAGTGCAGCACCAGGAAAATGCTCGGGTCCGGATGGTCGTAGCTGATCGAGCCGATGGTGTTGAAGCGGCGCAGGTCGTACTTGTACGGCGCGTAATTGCCGTGCCAGCCCACCACATCCAGCGGCGAATGGCCGATGGCCGCGCGCCACAGCCCGCCCTGGAACTTGGCGATGAGTTCGAACGAACCCTCCACGTCCTCATAGGCTGCCACCGGCGTGAGGAAATCGCGCGGGTTGGCCAGGCCATTGCTACCGATCGGGCCCAGGTCAGGCAGTCGCAGCAACGCGCCGAAGTTTTCGGCCACGTAGCCGCGGGCCTGCTCGTCCAGCAGTTCCACGCGAAAGCGCACGCCGCGCGGGATCACCGCCACTTCCAGCGGCTCCAGCTCGATCACGCCGAACTCGGTCGCCAGCTTGAGGCGCCCCAGCTGCGGCACGATCAGCAGTTCGCCATCGGCGTTGTAGAAGTAGCGCCCCTGCATGGAGCGATTGGCCGCATACAGGTGAATGCCCACACCCGACTGCTCGCCGGGGCCGCCGTTGCCGGCCATGGTGACCAGGCCATCGACAAAATCGGTGGGGGCGCTGGGGAGTGGCAGCGGGTCCCAGCGCAACTGGTTGGGGTTGGCCGGCACCTCGTTGAAGCGGTTGTGGAAACGCCCTTCCGGCATGGCCTGGAAAGGCTGGTGCATGGCCGCCGGGCGGATGCGGTAAAGCCAGCTGCGCCGGTTGCTATGGCGCGGCGCGGTAAAGGCGGTACCGGAGATCTGCTCGGCGTACAGGCCATGGGCCGCCTGCTGCGGCGAGTTCTGCCCCTCGGGCAGCACGCCGGGCATCGCCTCGGTGGCGAATTCGTTGGCGAAGCCGGTCAGGTACTGCTGCTTGCTCGTTGACATGAAGACTCCCCGCAATCCGGATACTCTTTTTCACGACCATGGGTCCGCCTCGATACCAAAGGATGAGGCGTCATTCGTTTACTGCAATGACCACCAAGGATTGTTCATGACCGACTCGTACTCCTCGCTGGGCCAAGCCACTGCCGCACCTTCCGTGAAAGACCTCAGCCAGCCGCTTGCCTCGGGCAAGGGGTGGATGAAGTTCGTCGGCGTCATGTTCATCATCCAGGGCGCCATCACCGCGCTTACGCTCGTCGGCATCATTGTCGCCTGGCTGCCGATCTGGATCGGCGTGCTGCTGATGCAATCGGCCTCCGCCATCGAGCGTGCCCAGCTCAGCGGCGACGCCGAAGGCCTCAAGGAAGCATTGGCCAGGCTACGCACTTACTTTGTCATCCAGGGCGTGCTTTACATCGTCGGCATCGTGATCACGGTGCTGTACATCAGCTTCTTTGGTGCGATGTTCGCCACCATGCTCAAAAACGGTGGTTTCCCGCACTAAATGCCCTGTTGCAGCGAAGGTCGCCGTAGCGACCTTCGCTGACAGTTCTTTACAGCACGCCGCGCTTCATCTGGTCGCGCTCGATCGACTCGAACAGCGCCTGGAAGTTGCCTTCGCCGAAACCTTCGTTGCCCTTGCGCTGGATGATCTCGAAAAAGATCGGGCCGATGTTGTTCTGGGTGAAGATCTGCAGCAGTTTGCGCTGCTTGGTCTCCGGGTCGGCGTCGATCAGGATCTTGTTCTTGGCCAGGCGCGGCACGTCTTCGCCATGATTGGGAATGCGCAGGTCGATCACGTCGAAATAGGTATCGGGCGTGTCGAGGAACTCCACGCCCTGCGCGCGCATGGCTTCCACCGTGTCGTAAATGTTGTCGGTGAACAGCGCAATGTGCTGGATGCCTTCGCCGTGGTAAGCGTCGAGGTATTCGTTGATCTGCGACTTGGGATCGCTCGATTCATTGAGCGGAATGCGCACAATGCCGTCCGGCGCGGTCATCGCCTTGGACACCAGGCCAGTCTTGGCGCCCTTGATGTCGAAGTAGCGGATCTCGCGGAAGTTGAACAGCCGCTCGTAGTAATCGGACCACTTCTGCATGTTGCCGAAGTAGAGGTTATGCGTGAGGTGGTCGATGAAGGTGAGGCCAAAACCCTTCGGGTGCTGGTCGACACCCGGAATCGGCGCGTAGTCGCTGGCGTAGATGTCGCCCTTGTCGCCGTAGCGATCCACCAGGTACAGCGTGCAATCGCCAATACCCTTCACGGCCGGCGCATTCACTGCCTTGCTGCGCTCGGCCAATTCGCTCACCGCTTCGCCGCCGTTGCCGAGCACTGTGTTGCGCACGTCGTCGGCCGCCTTCTCAAAGCGAATGGCAAAGCCGGCTGCGCACGGGCCGTGAGCTTGGGCAAACTGGGCGGCGTAGGAATCCGGATCTTCGTTGATCAGCAAGTTCACCCCACCCTGGCGGTACACGGTAATGGGGCGGCTCTTGTGCTTGAGCACGGCGGTGAAGCCCATGCTCTGGAACAGGCGATGCAGCTCCTGGCCGCGACCGGCCGGAGCGGCAAACTCAACGAACTCAAAGCCGTTGATGCCCATGGGGTTTTCGAAGGTGGTGACCTGCATGCCAAGATTGGGCTGCGCGCTCATGGGTAGCTCCTGGTGGACCGTTCTCAATGGCCACACCAAGCGTGCGACCATCCTCATCATTCCAACGTTATAGTTACACATGAAACCATTTGCAAGGAGCGTCGCAACAGTGCCCGATGAACACCACCCCGACCACGCGCCGCTGGAGCTGGAGCATTTCCTGCCCTACCGGCTGTCCATCCTCTCCAACGCGGTCAGCCAGGCCATTGCCGACGATTATCAGCGCCGGTTCGACCTGAGCATGACGGAGTGGCGCGTGATGGCGGTGCTGGCGCGCTTCGATGGGCTGTCGGCGCGCGAGGTGGCCGAGCGGACGCTGATGGACAAGGTGGCAGTAAGCCGCGCCCTGGCCAAGCTGGTAGAGGCCGGCTGGGTTACCCGCGCCACCCACGATGGCGACAAGCGCCGCTCGGTGTTGGGCCTGAGCGAAACCGGTTGGGCGGTGCACGAAGTGGTGGCGCCGATGGCCCGCGCCCACGAACGCGAACTGCTGGCCAAGCTGGACGACGAGGAGCGCACCTGGCTGGCCCGCATCCTGGACAAACTGCAACCGATTCAGCAGCCCTGACGCTGCCAAAGAAAACGGGGGCCGAGGCCCCCGTTTTGCTGAGCGATGCCTGGCGGAGGCTTACTTCACGCCGTGCATCAGCTTGTTGATCAGCGGCGCGATCAGGAACAGCAACGCGCCCGCCCCCATCAGCGACCAGAAGCCGAAGGTGTAGCCCGACAGCGCGGACTGCACCGTCATGCCGCTCTCGCCACTCACGTGGCCGGCAAAGATGCCCGACAGGTTGTTGCCGATGCCGGTGGAGAGGAACCAGCCGCCCATGCCGAAGCCCACCAGGCGCAACGGAGCCAGCTTGGTCACCATCGACAAGCCGATCGGCGACAGGCACAGCTCGCCCACCGACTGGATGACGTAGACCATAAACAGCGTCCAGAACGGAATTTTGCCCTGCTCGCTCACCAGACTGGAGAGCGCGAACATCAGCAGCAGGAAGGCCAGACCGTTGAAGATCAGGCCCAGGCCGAACTTGCGGGGGATGGACGGGTTGCGGCTCTTCATCGCCACCCAGATCCAGGCAATGATCGGCGCCAGGGCGATGATGGCGATGGAGTTAACCGACTGGAACCACGCGGTGGGGAATTCAAACCCACCGAACTGGCGATTGACGATCTTGTCGGCCAGGAAGGTGAAGGAACTGCCGGCCTGCTCGAAGAACATCCAGAACAGCACGTTGAACGCAAAGATGATCAGCATGGCGATCACGCGGTCGCGCTGCACCTTGCCCTCTCGGAAACCCTCCACCAGCAGCAGCGCGGCCAGGGCCAGGAACAGGATGGTCAGCACCCACTGCAACAGGCCTGCGCCGGCTGCCAGCAGCGAGAACACCAGCGGAATGGCCGCCAACATGCCCACCAGCACGTACACCACGCGCATCGGGCTTTCGCCGCCCTTGGGCGGCAGACCCACGTCCTTGAGGCCGCGGCGGCCCACCCAGAACCAGAACAGGCTGATCAGCATGCCCACGCCCGAGGCGAAGAACACGTACTTGTAGCTGGGCATGCTGTTGCTGCCGAACACGGCCTTGGCCAGCCATTCGGTGAGCACCGGCGAAATCATCGCGCCCAGGTTGATGCCCATGTAGAAAATCGTGAAGCCGCTGTCCCGCCGGGTGTCGCTCACCCCGTAGAGCTTGCCCACCATGGTGGAGATATTGGGCTTGAACAGGCCGTTGCCCACAATGATGGTGGCCAGGCCCATCTCGAAGATGTGCTTTTCGGGGATGGCGATGGCGAACAGGCCCGCGGCCATTACCAACGCACCCAGCAGGATGGAGCGCTGGTAACCCAGCACGCGATCGGCGATGTAGCCGCCGAAGATGGCCGCCGCATAGACCAGTGCCAGGTAGGCGCCGTAGGTACGACCGGCCGGCTGTTCACCAGCGGCGTCGCCGCCGAAGAACTGGGACACGATGTACAGCACCAGCGCCCAGCGGATGCCGTAGAACGCAAAGCGTTCCCAGAATTCGGTCATGAAAAGCATCCACAGCGGGCGCGGATGCCCCATGGTCTGCGGATAGTCGGGTACCGCCGCGGCGGTGGTGGTGGTGTCGCTCATGCGCTCCCCTTGGCTACAGGTTCGGCACTTGCGTGCCAATCGAAAATTCTTGCGGACTCAAACATGTAACCGCTACCCCGCCCGGCGTCAAATGCGCCGCAGCACAGGCCGCCGTCAAGTGCCCAATTCGGTGCGTACGTCCAGCAGCTCCGGAAAGAACTCCAAGTCCAACGCCTTCTTGAGGAAGGCCACCCCGGAGGAACCGCCCGTGCCTCGCCGGTGTCCGATGATGCGCTCCACGGTTTTCATGTGGCGGAAACGCCAGAGCTGGAAACTCCCTTCGATATCCACCAACTGCTCGCACATGTGGTACTCGGGCCAGAACGTCGCGCGGTCTTCGTAAATGCGCTTGAACACCGGCAACAATTCCGCATGCCTTTGATAGGGCTGCGACCAATCGCGCCCGGTCAGCGCGGTCGGCACCGCGTGCCCGCGGCGCGCCAGGTAGCACAGGAATTCGTCGTACAGGCTCGGGGCCTCCAGCACCTCGCGCAACGAAGCCTGCGCGGCCGGATCATACGCAAACACCTGCAGCATCTGGGCATTCTTGTTGCCCAGCAGGAATTCGATCTGCCGGTACTGCAGCGACTGAAACCCCGAAGAAGAGCCCAGCACCGAGCGAAACTCCAGGTACTCGGACGGGGTGAGCGTTTCCAGCACCGCCCACTGCTCGAACAGCTGGCGCTGCACCTGTTTCACCCGCGCGAGAATCTTCAGACAAGGGTCCAGGTCGTCCCGGCGCAGGTGCGCCAGCGCGGCCTTCAGCTCATGGATGATCAGCTTCATCCACAACTCCGCCACCTGGTGCTGCACGATGAACAACATTTCGTCGTGATGCGGTGGATCGCTGAGCGGGCGCTGCGACGAGAGCAGCGTGTCCAGCCGCAGGTAGCCGCCATAGGTCAGTCGCCCATTCAGGTCGAGTTCGATACCGGCCTCAAGGTCGCGCTGGTTCTCGGTCATAGCCATTCTGCTAGCGGGGGAAGCGCCATGGTAACCGCTCTCGCAGGCCCGCCCGTACCGCGCCGCATGCTGCGCTGTACCTTGCGGCGCAACATGCCGCCCTGTTATCAAATGCGGTCTTGCTCAGGGCTTTACGCGTGCCTGGCCCCACTGGATGGGCCGACGCCTCCCAGCACCCCATTACCTCAATTACTCACTCCGGGAGCGAGTCGTGTCCATCGCCGCCAAGTTTGAAATCGAATACCTGCAGTATCTCGATGCCGAAGGCAATCAGGTTCGGGATGACCTGCCTGAGTTTGCCAAGGATCTCGACCATATGGTCGAGCTCTACAAACTGATGATGTCAACCCGCGTCTTCGATGCCAAGTCAGTCGCCCTCCAACGCACGGGTAAGCTCGGCACCTACGCCAGCTGCCTGGGCCATGAGGCCGCCCACGTGGGTATCGGCAGCGCCATGAAGCCCGAGGACGTGTTCGCACCGAGCTATCGCGAATACGGCGCGCAGCTCTATCGCGGCGTGCAGCCGCGCGAGGTGTACATGTACTGGGGCGGCGACGAGCGCGGCAACGACTACCAGAAGGAACCGGCACGCCACGACTTTGCCTGGTCGGTGCCGATTGCCACGCAGTGCCTGCACGCCGCCGGCTCCGCGCTGGCCTTCAAGATCCGCAACGAGAAGCGCGTGGCCGTGTGCACCATCGGTGACGGTGGCTCGTCCAAGGGCGACTTCTACGGCGCCATCAACATCGCCGGCGCGCAGAACCTGCCGATGGTGGCGGTGATCGTGAACAACCAGTGGGCCATTTCGGTGCCGCGCAAGATCCAGTCCGGCGCACCGACGCTTGCCCAGAAGGGCATCGCGGCCGGCCTGTACTGCATCCAGGTGGATGGCAACGACATCATCGCCGTGCGCAAAGCCATGGGCGATGCCCTGGACCGCGCACGCAATGGCGAAGGCGGCGCCGTGCTGGAGCTGGTGACCTACCGCTTGAGCGACCACACCACCGCCGACGACGCCCGTCGCTACCGCGGCGAGCAGGAAGTGAAGGACGCCTGGGCCAAGGAGCCGATGAAGCGCCTGCGCAACTGGCTGGTGGCCAAGGGCGTGTGGGATGACGCCAAGGAAGAAGCCTGGAAAGCCGAGTGCGACGAGTGGATGGACAACGAGGTGAATGCCTACCTCGAGACCAAGACCCAGCCGGTCACGGCGATGTTCGACTACACCTTCGCCGAAGTCCCCGCCGATCTCGCCAAGCAGCGCGATCTCGCTATCCAGCTCGACAAGAAGGCCCACTAAGTCATGGCACAGATCACTCTTATTGAAGCCGTCACCCAGGCGCTCGCTTATGAGATGGCGCACGACCCGAGCGTGGTCGTGCTGGGCGAAGACGTTGGCGTCAACGGCGGCGTGTTCCGCGCCACCCAGGGCCTGCAGGAAAAGTTCGGCGAGCTGCGCGTGCTCGACACGCCGCTGGACGAAACCACCATTGCCGGCGTCACCGTGGGCATGGCCGCGCAGGGCATGAAGCCGGTGGCCGAAGCGCAGTTCGAAGGCTTCATCTACCCGATGATGGAGCAGATCGCCTGCCACGCCGCCCGCCTGCGTAACCGCACGCGCGGCCGCATCACCGTGCCGGCCGTGTGGCGCGCCCCGTGGGGCGGCGGCATTCGTGCACCGGAGCATCACTCCGAGGCTAACGAGCACCTGTTCACCAACATCCCGGGCCTGCGCGTGGTCATGCCCTCCTCGCCCGCGCGTGCTTACGGCCTGCTGCTCGCCGCCATCCGCGATCCGGATCCGGTGATGTTCTTCGAGCCCAAGCGCATCTACCGCCAGTACAAGGAAGAAGTGCCCGATGACGGCGAAGCGCTGCCTCTGGACGTGTGCTTCGTGCTGCGCGATGGCACCGACGTCACCATCGTCACCTGGGGCGCCCAGGTGAAGGAAGCACTGGAAGCCGCCGATGCGCTTGCCGCCGACGGCATCAGCGCCGAAGTGATCGACGTGGCCACGCTCACCCCGCTGGATTTCGACACCATCGCCGAATCGGTGCAGAAGACTGGCCGCTGCGTGATCGTGCACGAAGCCCCCAAGACCGCCGGCTTCGGTGCGGAAATCGCCGCGCGCGTGGCCGAGGAATGCCTGTTCGACCTGCTCGCGCCGGTCGAGCGCGTCACCGGCTTCGATACGCACATTCCGCTGTTCCGCCTGGAAATGAAGTACCTGCCGAGCACCGAGCGCGTGGTGGAAGCTGCCAAGCGCACGTTGGCGGTGAGCTGACGCTCGCTCGCCCGGGCATGGGGATTGGCGAATAGGGCATAGAAAAAGCATGGCGCGGCCAACATGCACGTCGCCGCTTTTCACTGTTCCCGCTTCTCCGCTCCCCATCCCCTACTCTTTCATCGCAAAATTTCAGCCACTTTCGGAATCATCCCCATGGCCGACATCAAGACTTTCTATCTGCCCGACCTCGGCGAAGGCCTTCCCGACGCCACCATCGTCGAGTGGCACGTCAAGGAAGGTGACTACATCAAGCTCGACGCACCGCTGTGCTCGATGGAAACCGCCAAGGCCGTGGTCGATGTGCCCTCGCCCTACACCGGCACCGTGAAGAAGCTTTACGGCGCCCCGGGCGACATCATCGAAACCGGCGCCTCGCTGGCCGATTTCGAACCCGATCCGAACGCCAAGCAGCGCGCCGAAGCCGAAGCCACCGGCCACCACCACGGCCCCAAGAAGAGCGTGGGCAGCCCAGCGGCCGATGACGCCCACCGCGTGGTCGCCTCCGACGAAGGCGGCGAAGTGGAAAGCCCCAAGGCCGATCGTGAAGACGAAGGCACCGTGGTCGGCGCCATGATCAGCGGCAACACCGTGCACGTGGAGCAGGCCAGCAGCGTGGGCGGCGTGAAGGCCGTGCCGGCCGTGCGCGCGCTCGCCAAGAAGCTCAAGATCGACCTCAGCCGCGTAACGCCCACCGGCGCCGACGGCGTGGTCACCCTGCAGGACGTGAAGAACGCTGCCGCCAACGGTAGCGCCGCCCTCGGCGCCGCGCCGGCACGCAGCGTGCCCGCCTCCGCCGGTCGCCACCTGGCACCGGAACTGCCCGAGCCGGGCCCGGCCCCCACGCGCACCCCCGTTTCCCTGGCCGGCAAGCCGGTGCGCACCGCGCCGCCGAGCGTGCAGGCCAGCGGCCAGCCGGAGCAGCTCAAGGGTGTGCGTCGCAACATGGCGCGCGTGATGGCCGAAGCCCACGCCAACGTGGTGCCCACCACCCTCGTGGACGACGCCGACCTGCACGCCTGGATCGGCAAGCAGGACATCACCGCCCGCCTCGTGCGCGCCATCGTGGTGGCCTGCAAGACCGTGCCGGCGCTCAACGCCTGGTTCGACGGCAAGAACCTCACCCGTACCCTGCACCAGCACGTGGACATCGGCATCGCCGTGGACACAGAAGACGGCCTGTTCGTGCCGGCGCTGCGCAACGCGGACGTGCTGGACGGCGCGGGCATCCGTGCCGCCATCAAGCGCCTGCGCACCACGGTGGAAGACCGCTCCATCCCCGCGTCGGAGCTGTCGGGCTACACCATCAGCCTGTCCAACTTCGGCATGTTCGCCGGTCGCTACGCCACCCCGGTGGTCGTGCCGCCGACCGTCGCCATCATCGGCGCCGGCAAGCTCAGCCACGACGTGGTGGCGGTCATCGGCGGTATCGAAGTGCACCGTCGCATGCCGCTGTCGCTCACCTTCGACCACCGCGCCTGCACGGGCGGCGAAGCGGCCCGCTTCCTCAAGGCCATGCTGGACGATATGGCGCTGCCGAACTAAGCCGCGTTCAGTTTCACCACTCAAGAAGAAGGGGCGCCCCCAAGGCGCCCCTTCTTCTTGTTGCCTGAAGAGATACCGACGTCGCGCTGCCATCGCTCCGTCGGCACACCCCTTGGAACAACCAGCCCAAACCCAGGTTGGCCGACCAGCCTTGCACGCCGGCCTTGCCCGAATCGATCTGGTACTCGACGCCGCCGCGAAGCGACACCGACTTGCTTAGCGTACTGATGAGGCCCATACCCAGCTTCCAGTAGGCGCCCCAGTTGCCTGTGGTGAAACTGCCATTCCAGTCGTAGCCCAGCGCCGCCAGGGATACGCTGCTGCGCGCATTTCAACTACGCAGGGAATCCACGCGCAGCGACGGTGCCAACTGTTTGTCATTGGCCAGGCAGAAGCGCCTGCGCAGATCCGCGCTCACGCAAGCCATCCAGATGCGAGTGATGACCGTTGGCGCATCGGGCCACCGATGTTCCTGACTGCCAGGGTGGCCTGACCCTTACCGTTGCCGTTGCCGTTGCCGTTGCCGTTGCCGTTGCCGTTGATCAGCGTGCGGTGGCACCCTGGTTTGCGATGGTGCAGCGCGTCCCGCCAGTCAGTACTGCGCTGCGAAGTACGACGTGGTGTGATCGAGCGCCTTGCGCCAGCGCTGCTCCAACGCAAAGGAGTATTCGCTGTCGTGTTCGGCGATGGCGCGCAACAGGCTGTCGGACCAATGCGCATAAAGCGCCGGCGGTACCGGAGCGCGACCGCCGCGACCATGCACCTTCGCCATCTCCAGCATGGTGCGTCGGCTCAAGGCACTGCCGCTGGCGTGCGATATCGCCACACTGATGCCCCGACGAAGCGCCAGGTACTGCGCCCCCATATCGGTGTGCGCAAACATGGCCGGAATGTCGGGGTGACTGGCCATGAAAATTTCATAGAAGCGGGCAATGAAGCTGCCCTTGCGCAGACAGCGTCCGTAGCTGGTCTGCAAATCGTCGTAGTTATCGCTCATGCTCAACTCCTGCACGGACATTCGTTGTCCATGCGCGGCGGCGAAACTATCACGCACGTGACATGCCCCGTAGAGGCACAAGGTCGCAACGAAGCGATCTATCGCGTATACATCGCAGTTGACGGCGCCTCGACCGACGCGCGGCTATACGAACGGCACGCACAAACCCTCGGGGAGTCACTATGCACCACAGCCGCTTGAGCACCATCGTCATCGACTGTCGCACCGACGACCTCGGCGAGGCCGCCACGTTCTGGAGCCGCGCCCTGGGCAAATCCATCGTCACCCTCGATCAGGACGGCGACGGACGCTACGCCGAACTCGCCACCGCCGACGACGAGCCGATCATCCTTCTGCAACGCGTGGAACACGAAAATCGTGTGCACTTGGATATCGAAACCGACAATCTGGAGGCCGAAGTAGAGCGACTGGAGAAGCTAGGCGCCACCCGCGTCGCGCATGTGCGTGATCGCTGGTGGGTCATGCAGGCACCCAGCGGGCATCGCTTTTGTGTGGTGCGCGCACAGCGAGAGCATTTCGGCCCGCACCTCAATCACTGGGAATGAGCACCGCCCCATGATGCGCTGCCACGTTTCGCCCATCCCACTCATAGGATCACGATGGCCCGCTCGCTGATCCACCGGTGGATGCCGGGGCTGACCGAACTGCTGGCTTATCGGCCCGAGTGGCTGCGTGCCGACCTCCAAGCCGGTCTTTCGGTGGCTGCCGTAGCGCTACCGGTGAGCATTGCCTACGCGCAGCTCGCCGGCTTCAGCCCCGTGGTGGGTTTGTACAGCAGCATCCTGCCGTTGATCGTCTACGCCTTGTTCGGCTCCTCGCGCCAACTCATCGTCGGGCCGGACGCTGCCACCTGCGCCATGCTGGCCGCCACACTGATGCCGCTCGCCACGCCGGGTACGGATACCTATCAGGCGTATGCCATGGCGCTGACCCTGCTCACCGGCGTGATGTGCGTAATGGCCAGCCGTTTTCACCTTGGCTTTCTCGCGGATTTTCTCTCGCGCCCCATTCTGGTTGGCCTGCTCAATGGCGTGGCGGTGACTATTCTGGTGAGCCAGTCGGGCAAGGTGCTGGGGATCACCTTGCAAGGCCCCGACACCATCAATCAGCTCGGTTCACTTGCGCGCCAGCTCGGCCAGATACACCTGCCCACGGCGCTGCTGTCCGCCGGTACGCTGGTGGTGTTCTTTGCCGTGAAGTTCCTGCTGCCGCGCGCGCCGGCGTCGCTCATCGCGCTGGCGGGTGCCACGCTGGCCGCATGGATGTTTCACCTGGGCGATCGCGGCGTCGCGATGGTCGGTGCGCTGCCCACAGGCTGGCCGCGCTTTGTGGCCCCCTCGCTGCCGCACGAATTGTTCGGCACGTTGGTACCCGCAGCGGGCGCGCTTACGCTCATCACCTTCAGCAGCGGCATGCTTACCAGCCGCAGCTTTGCCGCCAAGAACGGCTACCACGTGGATGGCAACCAAGAGTTTCTCGCGCTGGGTCTGGCACACCTGGCGAGTGCCTCCTGCCAAGGCTTTGCGGTCAGCGGCTCCAGTTCGCGCACCGTCGTCAATGACGCCAGCGGTGGCAAGAGCCGGCTGGTGTCGGTGGTGGCGGCGCTGGCTATATTGATGGTTACCGTGGGCTTCACCGGCGCGCTGGCGATGATGCCGCACGCGGCGCTCAGCGCGATTCTGCTCGCTGCTGCGGCCAGCCTGGTCGATCTGGGTGGCTTGCGCGAATTGCGCCGTTTCAGCCGCAGCGAACACGTTATCGCATGGGTCACGGTGATCGGCGTGGTGTTGTTCGGGGTGATGTCCGGCATCTTGCTGGCCGTCACGCTTGCCTTGCTCTCTTTCCTGCGGCAGGTCGCACGACCTGCCGAACAGGAGTTCGGCGTGATCGACGGACAAGATGGTTTCTACGAACTGGCGCACTACCCCGAGGCCCATGCCATCGCAGGCCTGCTGATCTATCGCTTCGAATCGCCGCTCACCTTCTTCAACGCGGACTATTTTCGTCGCCGCGTGATGCGCCTTGCCCAACAGCAACACCCCTATTGGGTGGTGATCGACGCCATCTCAATGACCAAGAACGACATCACCGGCTTCCTGGTGATCGACGAACTGCGGCGCGCCTTGCAGCAGCAAGGCATTCAATTGGTGATCGCCGGCCGCACCGCGCAGTTAATCAAGCGCATGACCAGCGCGGGCTTGCCGCCCGAGCACACCGGCATCCTGTATTTCCCTTCGCGACAGGCCACTGTTCACGCGTTTCGGCAAGCGCATGGCGACGTGCCGCCGCATGCGAAGGCAGATGCCGCGACTCAGTAGTCGCGGATATCCAGCGCCACGAAACTGCGCACGGTGTAGCCGCCGTCGATGGACGGCCATGGCAGCGCGGCAAGTAGTTTGTCACCAGCCGGCCACGGCGCATTGTCCAGACGTGCCTCGGCACTCACCGTGCCTTGCTCGTCGCGACGATAGAAGAGGCGCACCCAGTGCAGCTCCCCGCTCAAGGCTTCGTTCTGCAAGGCGTCGCGCAGGGTCGCCAGCAACTCGGCGGGCGCGTCGACATCGCCGCGGCTCGCCTGAGTGGGGCCCACGAAAACGTCCCACGTACGCACGCCCAAGTCCCAACTTTCCAGGCGCATGCGCCGATCATCGGTGACGTACCAGCAAGCAGCGAGCGCCACATGGAAGACGCTGCGCTCGAACGCGTCGAGTGCCTCGCGGCAACCCGCCTCGCCCTTACCCTGTCCTGCGAAGCTCTCTTCGATGTGGCGATCTTCGCTGAGCACGATGTCGATATCGAGGCGACCGGGTTCATTGGCGGTGCCGTCGTACCAGCTGGCGCGCACGGCGGGGAAATCGCCGTCCGTCATCAGCCATTCCTCGTCGGGTTCCAGCTCCACGTCATGGCGTTCGAACAACTTGAGCAGGTACTTCTGCAGCGCAGTGTCTTGCATGGCGGGTCTACCTAGTTATCAATGCGAATGCGGACGCCATAGCAGCTGACGCACCAGCAGCGCCAGCAGCAGCACGATCACGCAGGCGCCATAGCCGTACAGCGCGGGCAGCACCTGCTGCCAGATCGCGCCGCTGGCGGGGCCGAACTGCCCCGTCGTCGGTACGGTGGCCGTGTCGAACGCGGCCACCGAACACTGCACCGCCGCAAAGGCGGCCAGCAACAGCGCACCCACGTCAAACATGCGGCGTACGCGCGTGCGCGGCAGGCTCTTGGGATAGGCCCAGAACGCCCACCCCAGCACAAAAAGCCAGGGCGCCAGCAAGAGGATCGCGAGGTAACGCATGGTGGCAGTCGCTCCGTGAGATCGCCGTGTTTATTCCTGCGCGGCCAACTGATCCAGCGCGGCACGCAGCCTTGCAAGTGCCGCGTCGCGCGCAGCTTCGTCACTGTAGCTGGGCGTCACGGCCACGTGTTCGCCATCCAGGTCCAGCGCCAATGACAGCGACTCCACCGCTAGCACCGCACTGGCGCCGAGTTGCTTGATGCGCTTTTGCAGCACGCCGGCCGCCTTGGGATCGGCGAACGCGCGCGACAGCAGCAACTCCTCGCCGTCGCCCGAGAACAGGCGGAAACGGAAGCTGCCGTCGCCATCGCGGAAGCTGGCGAAACGTGGCGGCTTGTCGCTCTTGGGTGCGGCCTTGGCGGCGGCCTGCGGCGCGATCGCCACGCCCGAACGCAGGCCGATGGCATCGCGCAGCTCGGCCACCTTGGGCGCAGCGATGGCGCGTGCCTTCTTGGCACCTTCCTGCAGGATCTCCTCGATCACCGCCGGGCGCGCCATCAATGCGTCGTAGCTTTCACGCATGGGGGCTACGTCAGCTTCGATGCGCTCGAACAACACCTGCTTGGCCTCGCCCCAGCCGATGCCGTCCACCAGCGCCTGGCGGAATGCGCTCGATTCGGCCTCGCTGGCGAAGGCGCGAAAAATGGTGAACAGCGAGGAGCTGTCCGGGTCTTTCGCTTCGCCCGGCAAGCGCGAGTCGGTGACGATGCGCATGATGGTTTCGCGCAGATGCTTCTGCCCGCCCGCGAACAGCGGGATGGTGTTGTCGTAGCTCTTGGACATCTTGCGACCATCCAGGCCCGGCAACGTGGCGACCTGCTCTTCGATCACCACCTCTGGCAGCGCGAAGAACTCGCGGCCGTAGATGTGGTTGAAGCGCTGCGCGATGTCTCGCGCCATCTCGATGTGCTGGATCTGGTCACGCCCCACCGGCACCTTGTTGGCGTTGAAGGCGAGAATGTCCGCCGCCATCAGCACGGGGTACATGTAAAGGCCCGCGGTGACACCGGCATCGGGGTCTTCACCCGCCTCAGTGTTCTTGTCCACGGCCGCTTTGTACGCATGCGCGCGGTTGAGCAGGCCCTTGGCGGTGACGCAGGTGAGGAACCAGGTGAGTTCGGGAATCTCGGGGATATCCGACTGGCGGTAGAAGGTGACCTTTTGCGGATCGAGGCCAGCGGCCAGCCACGTCGCGGCGATTTCCAGTCGCGAACGCTCGATGCGGGCCGGGTCATCGCTCTTGATCAGCGCGTGGTAGTCGGCCATGAAGTAGAACGCATCGACATCGTCCCGCCAGCTCGCCGCCACCGCCGGGCGAATCGCGCCCACGTAATTGCCAAGGTGCGGGGTGCCAGTGGTGGTGATGCCGGTGAGTACGCGGGTCTTCATGTCGCAGGTTTCTTTCCGTGGGTAAAGGTGATGCTCAGCGAATCAGCGTGGATTTGCCGAACAGCGATTCGACCAGATCCACGGCAAGGCGCGCGGTCTGGTTCTTCTTGTCGAAGGCGGGGTTGAGTTCGACGATGTCGAGCGAGCCGATGCGGCCGGTGTCGGCGATCATTTCCATGCACAACTGCGCCTCGCGATAGTTCGGGCCGCCGCGGACCGTGGTGCCGACGCCCGGCGCGATGCTCGGGTCGAGGAAATCCACGTCGAAGCTAACGTGCAGGTGCGTGTTGTCGTCCACACCCGCGAGGGCTTCTTCCATCGTGCGCTTCATGCCCGATTCGTCGATATGGCGCATGTCGAAGATGCTCACATGCGCCTCGCGCACGAGGCGCTTTTCTTCCTCATCCACCGAGCGGATGCCGATCTGGCGATAGACGTCTGGCGTGGTGGCCGGCACATGCCCGCCCAATTCCACCAGCGCCTCGGGGCCGTTGCCGCACAGGCAGGCCACCGGCATGCCGTGGATGTTGCCCGAGGGCGTCACCTGGGCGGTGTTGAAATCGGCGTGCGCATCCAGCCAGAGCACGCGCAGTTGCTTGCCCTGCTCACGGCAATGACGCGCCACCGCACTGATCGAACCGATGGCCAGGCAGTGATCGCCACCCAGCATGATCGGCAGGCGCCCCTGCGCCAGTTCGGCGTACACGGCCTCGTGCACGGACTGGTTCCAGGCCACCACTTCGGGCAGGTGACGGTAGCCATCGTGAGGCGGCTGCCAAGGATTCAGCGGGCCATGCAGGTTGCCGCGATCCACCACCTCCAGGCCGCGCTTGGCGAGCCGGGCGCCCAGGTTCGCCACACGCAGGGCTTCCGGGCCCATGGAGGCGCCACGATGGCCGGCGCCGATATCGGTGGGGACACCAATCAGGGAAATTGCCTTGTTGACCATAAAACCTGTTATTGAGTGGAACCGGGGGCGGCAGCGCCTTCGTGCACCAGTGGCAACTGTTGTTCTCGCCAGGCGTTGAGGCTGCCGTCGAGCAGGCGCACATGGCGGTAGCCCAGCGACTCCAAGGTCTGCTGCGCCCGCGCGGCACGCCGCCCAGACACGCAGTACACCACGATTTCACGGTCCGGCGTCACCCCCAGCACCCCGGCCCGGCTGGCCAACTGTTCCACTGGGATATTCAGGGCGCCGGCGATATGCCCGTCGCGGTATTCGTCCGCATGGCGCACGTCCAGCAGCAGCGGCGCCTGGTCGGCTCGCTGGCGCTGGATCAACTGGTCGGCGCTGAGCGGCGCATCCGCCGCCAGCGTCTCAGCGGCGGCCAACAGGATCAGAAGAGCCAATAAGGCGCGGCGCATAGGGAATCCTTTAAAGCTGTCGCCAACCCTGCGGATGGCGCGGCGGTGAAACATCAAGCTTAACCCAAGGCGCCGGAATGCATCTAAGGCGGCATGTCGCCGCAGTGGTCGGCCATGTTAGCCAACGTGCGCGAGAAGCCGGTGCGGCGTCGTGTGGTGCATGGCGCTGGCGAGAGCCAAGACTGGCGTCTTCGACCATCGAGGCAAAAAGTACGCCCTGCTCGCGCACGCATGGCTCACGGGAAGGTGTGCCACGGGAGGTGATACAGAAGACCCGACTTACATGCCAGCGCATGCACGCGACCAGAGTCGCCGCCATTCCCCCACGGAAACGGTCCAACAAAAAAGCCTGCGCAGCATTCATCTGCGCAGGCTTCTCGGCTTTCTGGTGCCGGCAGCAGGAGTCGAACCCGCGACCTACTGATTACAAATCAGTTGCTCTACCAACTGAGCTATACCGGCGAAGGGGGTGCAGTCTAACAGGCCAGTCGGGTGGCGTGCCAAAGAATGGGCTTAGAAACAGCCGGTGCTGTGCGAGCCGACGCCGCGCACACGGTTACGCCATTCGTTGCGGCCGTTGTCGGCCATCACCACATCCAACCAGTACTCGGGCACGCTCTCGGTGCGCTCTGTCATCTGCGCGGGGAACCCGGCGGCCACCACTTGGTCGCGACGGCGGCGGGCGTTGGCCGGGTCCTTGAACAGGCCCAGGGAGACGGTGTTGGACTGCTGGCCGGAGCTGACGATGAAGTACTCACCCACGTTGGCGGCGGCCAGGCGGCGACCCAGCTCCAGCGCCTTGTCTCGGCTGCCGCCGCCGGGCAGGTAAACCCACCAGCCGGAGGTTTGGGTAGTTTGCTCTTGGCGCGAACGGATGCGCGCCGTGTAGTTGGCGAGCGCGCTGCGCGCGTTGCGCATGTCCACCGGCGTGGCAAAGGGGCCCAACGCAAGGCAGGTGTAGCTGGTCTGGCGCGGCGGCGGTGGTGCCGCGGGCGGGGTCGGCGCCTCGTCATTCACGGGCACGGCAGGGGCAGGGGCAGGCGTGGAAGCTGCCGCAGCCACGGCGGGAGCGGCGGTGGACGCGCTAGCGGGTTCATCCGGCGCCACGGAAGCCGAAGCCGCCGGACGCTCGGAAAGCAGATGCAAGGTGGGCACCCCCGGATCGGCCGCGCTGCGTCCGTGCACGTCATCCTGACCCAGCACCAGCCAGGCGCCCACCGCGATATTCAGGGCAATCAACAATACGAACAGCAGGCGCAGAAACATCGTCGATCCGTCAGGCAAACGACACGAACCGGCATTCTAGAGAGCCGGTGCTACGGGGAAATGTGCATCCGACCACACGGCCAGACCACGCAAAACACTATCCGCACTGATGCGCGCGGGCACAGCCAGCAAGGGGCGCAACGCCTCCGCATCGCCGCCACCGAGTACCAGCTGAGGTGCGCCACCCAGCGCGGGCGACTGGTGCGCAACAAAACGCTCGATCAATGCGGCGGCGGCTTGCCAGCAACCGGACACCACGGCGTCGGGCGTGTTGTCCGCCACCTCCAGCACATCGCCCGGGCGATCGACCAGCACGCGCGCAGTGGCGCCAAGCAAGGCTTGCTGCATTAGCTGCGGACCGGGGGCGATCAGGCCACCCAGGTGGCGCCCATCGGCGGCCAGTGCATCCAAGGTGAGCGCCGTGCCGGCGCCAGCCAACACGCAGGGTGCGAGCCCTTCGTCATATGCGGCCACCATGGCGAGGAAGCGATCCACGCCGAGCCGGCCAGGCTCGGCGTAGGCGTTGTGCACGCCGCAGGCTTCTGCCGGCGTACGCAGCCAAGTGGTGGGCTGCGCAAAGCGGGCCTGCACCACAGCGGACACCAAGGCTTCGCGTTCGCCATCCACCACGGAGGCGCCAAAGGCTGCGGTTGGCGCGGAGTGTTCACGCCAGGCGTGATGCAGCGCCAGCGCCACGTCTTCGCTCCAACTCACGGCGCCTTGCGCGTGCCAGCCGTCGCCGTCGCGCAGTGCCCATTTGAGCCGGGTATTGCCCAGATCCAGCAGCAACCTCATGCGCGTCGCACCGTGACATCCGCGCTGTCGATGGCGCGCAGGCCGTCGGCGGTTTGCACCTGCAGTGCACCGCGCGCATCGACGCCCGCGCCCGTGCCCTCCAGTTCGCCCAGCGCGCCACTGAGGCGCAGCGGCTCGCCGAGCAGCAAGTCATGGTTCGCATATTCGGCGGCGAACGGCGCAAAGCCTTCGCGCTCGAACTGGGCCAGGCCCTGCGCCAGCGCTTCGATGAGCGCAGCCGCTACGCGATTTCGATCTGGCGCATCACCGCCAGCGAGGGTGGCCAGGTCGTTGACCGGCTGGCCGGCCTGCTCCTGCAAGGCGGCCGTTAGGCGCACATTGATGCCCACGCCGATGATGGCCGCGCACGGCCCCTGATACTCGCCCGCCAGCTCCACCAGGATGCCGGCGAGCTTGCCCTGTTCGCTGAGTACGTCGTTGGGCCATTTGAGCCCGGCGCCGGACAGCCCCAACGCCTGCAGTGCACGCATCACGATCACGCCCACCGCCAGCGACAGGCCCGATAGCGCGGCAAAGCCGCCGTCGAAACGCTTGAGGCAGGAGAGGTACACGTTCAGGCCAGGCGGCGAGAGCCAGGCACGGCCACGGCGACCACGGCCGGCGCTCTGCGTTTCCGCCAGCACGAAGCTCAGGTCCGGCAGGGTGGCGGCACGGCGCTGGATCTCACTGGAGGTCGAGTCGACCTCCCAGTGCACCTCCAGCATGCCCAGGCGCTGCGCCACGGGCGCATGCAGATGGGCACGAATGACCGGCTCGGCCAGCAACTGGATCGGCCAGGGCAAGCGGTAGCCGGCGGTGCCGCGTGACTCCACCGGCACGCCGCGCGTGCGCAGGGCTTCGATCTGTTTCCAGATGGCGGCCCGGGTGACGCCGGCGCGCTCGGCGAGCTGGGTGCCGGACACGGTGCCCCCTTCGGCCAATACCGTCAGCAAGTCCTGGGCCTGCATCAGGGCAGGCCTCGGCGGGTGCGGGTGCACAGGCAGCCGGCGCAAGGGATGGCGGGCATAGCGAAGGGACAAGGCATCCCACGATTCTAGCGTGCGGCCATGGCGCCCCGCAGCGGTGCTGTCCCCTTGCATGCCATGACTTATGGGACTCGCCCGCACCAAAAGCACCCCGGAGGCGGCACTGGCATCAGCCGGAACTTTCTGCCAGCATCCGGCCCTTGGATTGCGGATCAAGGGGTTGAGCCGCCATGCGCGTCGGGAAGTTCTTGATTGTCTGTGCACTTGGCGTCGGCAGCGTTGATGCTGCATCGGCCATGGACGCTGACAGCCAGGATATGGGCGCCATGCAGCACCTGGACAGCACCAGCAGCCACGAAGGCGCCGGTGGTGGCGGCAGCGGCGGCGATGCGCTGGGCCTGTCCCGCGAGAACGTCGCCCCCTCCAGTTCCTCCTCGTCCAATAGCGAAAACTGCCCTACCGGGACCCAGTCCACGCCGCAGCGCAAGAGCCGCGCCACACTGGGCTGGCAGTCGCTGTTGCCGGGTTCCCTCCAGTAACCGATCAGGCCTGTGCCGACCTCCTGGTGGCGGCGCATTGGCGCCTATGTCTCGCCTCCCCCACTCGCTGAAGCGCCCTGGCGCAAAGCGCTGGCTGCTTGTCCCTTGGCGCAGCGCCTGGACCTTGCGCGACAGAACGAGCTGCGCCGGCTGGCGGGCGTGTTCTTGGCCCGCAAGCGCTTTCACGCGCTGGCCAACGCCGAGCTGACCGACGAGCTGCGTGTACTGATCGCCTTGCAGGCCTGCCTGCCCGTATTGCGACACGGCCCCAAGGCCTTGCGCGGGTGGAGCGATGTGCTGGTGTATCCGGGCGAGTTCAAGGTGCGTCGCAGCCACCACGACGAACGCAGCGGGGTGATCACTGAAAGCGAAGACGTGCTCATCGGCGAAGCCTGGGAGCGCGGGCCACTGGTGCTCTCATTGGCCGACGTGCAGTTGGATCTGGAGCAGCCGTGGGACGGCTTCAACGTGGTCATCCACGAAATTGCCCACAAACTGGACATGCTCGATGGCCCGCCCGATGGCGTGCCGGTGTTACCGCCATCGATGTCACGCCGACAATGGATCGTGGCGTTCCAGCGCGCGTTCGATCATTTGTCCAACGACGTGGCTCGCGGTCGTGACACTCTTATCGACCCCTATGCCGCGGAAAGCGCCGACGAGTTCTTCGCGGTGGTAAGTGAGCTGCATTGGTCGCAGCCTTCGGTGCTGCGCCGGGCCGATGCGGCAGTGGCCGAGCTGCTTGGCGCTTATTACGGCCCCTCGCCCGCGCCGTAGTGATCCACTGCCGCCCCGCAATCAGTTCGGTGGCAGTTTCACGCTGAAGCGCGCGCCGTTGAACTCCGGCGAACGATCCACTACCAGCTCGCCACCATAGGCGCGGATGATGTCCTGCACGATGGACAAGCCGATGCCGTGGCCCTGCACGCGCTCGTCGCCGCGCACGCCTCGCTGCAGCACGCTTTCGATCTTGTCGTCGTCGATACCCGGGCCATCATCTTCCACGCTCAACCACAAGCCCGGGCGCTGCCGACCCGCCACGGGGCGCATCTTCACCACCAGCAACACGCGATGACGCGCCCATTTGAACGCGTTCTCCAGCAGGTTGCCCATCAACTCCAGCAGGTCGCCCTGCTCGCCGTAGAAAGCCGCGTTGTCGTCGATATCGAACTCGCACAGCACGTTCTTGGCGGCGTAGACCTTTTCCAGGCTCTGCACCAAGTCTTCCGCATGACCGGCAATGGGAATGGCGGTGGCCGCAAAGGTTTGACGACCCGAGGTAGCCGCCCGCGCCAACTGGTAGGCCACCAGTTCGTCCATCTTGCGCACCTGTTCCAGCACCTGATCGCGCAACTGCGATTCGCCGGTGACCGTTTCGAGGCTCGATCGGATCACCGCCAGCGGCGTCTTGAGGCTGTGGGCGAGATCCGCCAGCGTGTTGCGCGTGCGCACACGTTGCTCACGCTCGTTGTCGATGAACGCGTTGATGCGCTCGGTAAGGCCGGTTAGCTCGGCCGGATATTGATCGCCCAGGTGTTCGCGCTCACCGCGCTCCACGATGGACATTTCGCTGGCCACCTTGCGCAACGGCGTGAGACTCCAACGCAACAACAACAACTGCAGGAGGATCAGCATGACGCCCAGCGACGCCAGCCAGAAAATAAGGCTGCGCCGGTATACGGCATTCTTGTCGGCGAGCTGGTCTTCGGTCTGCGCCACCATGAAGGTGAGGCGCACCGATTTTTTCTCGGCGGTGTCGAGCGCGACGCCATACGTGTAGTAGTACAGACGCCCCATGCGCGTATCGACCGGGCCCACGAAGTGGCCTTCGCCGGGTTCCAGCGGATGCAGGAAGCCAAAGTCGCGCCCGATGGCCGAGGGCGACTCCCACTTGAAGCCGTTGTCGCCAATGGCGACCGCGTACAGGCCCGAGCCCGGCCGCGAGAAGCTCGGGTCGGGCGGCGTATCGGGCAGCAGCACTTTGCCGGAGCGACCTACTTCGGTGCCGGCAAGGTAAGCCACGACGAAATTCTGCAAGCGATCCTGCAGGCCCTTCAGCGCGCTGTCGGCCGCGGTGCGGCTGAGCGTAAGCCCGACCACGCCGAGGAAGGCGGCCAGCACGAAGCCAGTGGCCAGCGCCGCGCGCGCCGCCAGCGAAGAGGGGCGGCGCGGCGGCAACGGATCACTCGTCGTCGGATTCGCTGCGAGGGATGGCAAAGCGGTATCCGCGTCCACGTACCGTCTCGATGGGCTTGAGGTTGCCTTCCGGGTCCAGCTTTCGGCGCAGGCGACCAATGAACACTTCCAGCACGTTCGAATCGCGGTCGAAATCCTGCTGGTAGATGTGCTCGGTGAGGTCGGCCTTGGAGACCAGCTCGCCCGCGTGCAGCATCAGGTATTCGAGCACCTTGTACTCGTAGCTGGTGAGATCCACCGGCTTACCTTCCACCGTGACAGTCTGCGCGGTGGTGTCCAGCTTGATCGGGCCGCAGGCCAGCACCGGCTTGGACCAGCCACTGGCGCGACGAACCAGCGCGTTGATACGCGCCAGCAGTTCTTCCACGTGAAAGGGCTTGACCAGGTAGTCGTCGGCGCCGTGCTTGAGTCCCTCCACCTTGTCCTGCCAGCCGCCACGGGCGGTGAGGATAAGGATGGGATAACGCTGGCCGGCCTCGCGCAGCGACTTGATCAGGTCCATGCCCGACATCTTGGGCAGGCCCAGGTCGATGATGGCCAGATCGAACGGCACTTCGCGCCCAAGGTACATGCCCTCCTCGCCGTCCTGGGCCGCATCGACGGCAAAGCCGTCGCGCTTCAGGCGCGCAGCGAGGGTTTCGCGCAGCGGAGCCTCGTCCTCAACCAAAAGGATGCGCATCAGTGTTTCTCCTTGTTGCTCTCGCCGTCACTGGACGGGTTCTTGGTCGAATCGTTGGAAGCCGGCTTGCCGGCATCGGTGGTTACCGTCACCACGCGCACGTGACCCGTCGGGGTCAGCACTTTCACGCGGTGCTCGAACGAACTGCGCCCACGGCGCACGGTACTGGCCGACAACACCTTGCCGCCCGTCTCGTGCTGTACCTGCGCCACGGCCTGCTCCAGCGACATGGCGGGCTCGACCTGCTGGCCCGCAAAGGCCGGCACGGCCAGGGCCAACAGACTCAGCAAGGCAAGGGTGCAGCTAATTGTTTTCATTTTGTTAAACAAAACCCGATATCCGGCGGGCCAGGAATGCCATCGTCGTTCAGACTATGAAACCGGGGCTGAATATTGACCGGATAAACGTGCGGCGTCACGCCGCCACCCGCGCCGGCGCCATCGCCTGCTCAATGAGAGACCAGCCCGCGCCCGGCAGGTGCGCACCCTCGCTGAGCCGGCGGCGAAAGCCTCGAGCACCCGGCTCACCCTGGTAAAGGCCCAGCAGATGGCGGCTGATGTGCTTGAGCGCGGTGCCGCGCGCCAGCTCGGCCTCGATGTAGGGCCGCATGCGCTGCAGCACGTCCTCGCGGGCGGGCAACGGCTCGCCGTACAGCGCCGACTCCAGGCGGGCCAGCACATAAGGGTCGTGGTAGGCCGCACGGCCCAGCATCACGCCATCCACCTGTGCCAGGTGCGACTGCACCTGCTCCACCGTGGTGATCCCGCCATTGATCACCACCAGCAGCTCGGGAAACTCCCGCTTGAGGCGATACACGCGCTCGTAATCCAGCGGCGGGATTTCGCGGTTTTCCTTGGGGCTCAGGCCTTGCAGCCATGCCTTGCGTGCGTGCACCACCAGCAGCTCCACGCCCGCGTCGAGCATGGTTTCGGTGAAATGCTGCAGATCTGCGTACTCGTCTTGGTCGTCCACCCCGATACGGCACTTCACCGTCACCGGCACATCCACCGCATCACGCATGGCCTTGACGCAGTCACCCACCAGGGCCGGCTCACGCATCAGGCAGGCGCCGAAGCGGCCGGATTGCACGCGATCGGATGGGCACCCCACGTTGAGATTGATTTCGTCGTAACCCGCCTCGGCGCCGAAACGTGCCGCCTGGGCCAGTTCGGCCGGCTCGCTGCCACCCAGCTGCAAAGCCACCGGATGCTCCTGCTGGCTGTGTTCGAGCAGGCGCAACTGCTTGCCGCGCACCAGCGCCGCACTGGTCACCATTTCGGTGTACAGACGGGCGTGCGGCGACAACAACCGGTGGAAATACCGGCAGTGGCGATCCGTCCAATCCATCATGGGCGCAACGGTAAGCCGGAAATCGTGGGGATTAAGGTGGTCCATGGCGAATATTGTAATGGCTCAACGACGTGCCACCCGCAACTCCCCACTGCCACAGGAAGAAAATGCGCGTTGGCAGCGCCCCTTTAGGGGCCGCCGCTCCGCAGATATCACCCGCCCGCTCGACGAACAAAGGCGTATCTGAGTGCTTGCCCACCCTCCTTGGGACAGTAGGGCTGGGCGGTTGAACGCGAAGAAGGTCGGGCGGACTGCCACTCATAGGCCGGTCACACAGAACGCGATCAAAGGAAATGCGCGAACGTCAGACAATTCGCGAAAGCCAATACGGCGCTAGCGTTGGCAGATCCAGTGAGATGCTTTATGCACTCTCCAAGATGCAGACAGTGCAAGCAGCATCACCATGGTCAGCGCTCTCCAGCCTCCGCCCATGACGTCGTGTTTCAGCTCACGCGCAACAGTGGAGCGTATTGAGCTGACGATTCGATCTTGGATCGCAGCACGACGTGGTTGGTTGTTCCAAGGCCAACAACGGCGTTATCGCGCCCCCATGACAACCTGCGCGTTAGGCACGCCGCAATCAGCAGCCATTGCAACGATGATTGAGCGTAAAGGGCCATCTTCGAGCGCTCCGCCGCACAACCACTTTTGCGAGTATCGGCGGACAAATGCGAATAGGTCGCAACACCTTCCGCCTTACTTGCCAGCGCTAGGCTTTACGCCCCTCGTCAGAATGTGCCCGTACGTTTTCGATGCCATCACTATCGCGATTGCACCATCTACTTCGCCTGGCCGTCTGGATGGCCGTACTCGGTCTGTCAGCAGGTGCGGGGATGGCCCGTGCCGATCTCACTGACGAAATTCAGGTCTACGACGACAGCATCAACACGCGTGGGCAATGGGGGTTGGAGTTGCACCTCAATACCACGCTGGATGGGCGCGCCACGCCGCTGTGGCCTGGAGAAATTCCGCCGAACCACGGCTTTCGCACTACCATGGAGTGGTCCTACGGGCTGACCGATACGCTGGAGGCGGGCCTTTACCTGCCCTTGGTGCATACCGGCGCGGGCAGTTCGTATTTTCCGGGCCCTCGCGCACGCCTGAAATGGATTCCCCACCGCCCCGCCGAGGGTGGCGCAGGGCTGTTCTACGGGCTCAACGTGGAAGTGTCGGCGGTGAATACGCGCTTCGAACAGGGCCGGCCGGCGGTGGAGTTTCGCCCCATCGTGGGCTACCGCAGCCCGTTGTGGCTGATCGCGTTCAACCCGGTAATCGACGAAACCTACCGTTCGCGCTACGTGAGCAATCGCCCCGATTTCAACCCCGGCCTGAAGATCGCTCGCACGGTGGCACCGCATACGGCGCTGGGCCTGGAGTACTACGATGACTTCGGCTCAGTAGGAAATTTCGACCCACCGCGCCATCAGAATCAGCAATTATTCGCCGCTCTGGATGTCACCGAGGGCCCGCTCCCCTTCAATGTTGGCATCGGCCATGGCCTGAATGCCGCCAGCGACGCGTGGACCCTCAAGGCCATCCTGGAAGTTCCCCTGCATTGACCCTGACGCCATGGCGCATGGCGGCAGACGGGTTTATTGCGGCTGCTCAAATTGTTCACATTCGGGTCGATATACGTTCATCGCCACTGCGTGGTACGTCGCCACGTGGATTGAGCGGCGCGTGAGACGCGTCGCATGGGCGATCGAGCATGCGTTCTACTATGGAAACCCTCGTTACCCCTCTGGTACCGAGACCCCGCCCACTGAGGATGGCTGGAATCTGTATGGCATCCCCCGCGCCGCGCGCCCCTAACGAAGCTCAACGCCTGGAGCGCCTCAAGGCACTCGGCGTGCTGGATTCGGCGGCCGAACCGTTGTTCGACGCGCTCACGCGTGCCGCGTCACTGCTGACCGGTGCACCGATCGCCCTGCTCACCCTGGTCGACGACAAACGCCAGTGGTTCAAGGCCAATACTGGCCTTGAGCACGTTCAGGAAACCCCGCGCGATGTTGCGTTCTGCGCCTACACCATCCTCGACGACCGCCTGTTCGTGGTGCCGGATGCGCGGGAGGACCCTCGCTTTGCGGACAACCCGCTGGTGACCGGCGCACCGCACATCCGCTTTTACGCTGGCGCACCGGTCACCCTGAGTGATGGCATGCGCATGGGTGCGCTGTGCGTGATCGACCATGAGCCGCACCAACTCTCGCCAACGCAAGCTGCGATCCTCACCGAACTGGCACGCGCCGCGGCGGAGGCGCTGGAGCAGCGCAAGGCCGCGCTGGAGCGCAGCGACGCGCTGCATCGCGAAGCCCTGCTGCATCGGTTGCTGTCGGAAGATCGCAGCCGTCTGGCGAGCATTCTCGATGCCGCGCAGGCGGGCACCTGGGAATGGAACATCCAGACCGGCGAGATGCGCTTCAACGAACAATGGGCAGCGGTGCTCGGCTATGCCGAGGAAGACCTGGACCTGCTCTCCGCCAACTCGCTGCGCTACCAGCACGACAACCTGTTGCACCCGCTGCCGAACGCCCAGCGCAAGCTCACCCATCCCGAGGATGTCGCCCTGGCGGAAGAACGCCTGCTGGAACATCTGCTGGGCCAGCGCGCGCTGTTCGAGTGCGAGGTGCGCATGCGCCACAAGGACGGCCACTGGGTGTGGGGGCTGTTACGCGGCCGCCTGATCAACCCCAGCACCGACGGTGGTGCGCAGTGGATGTACGGCACCCTGGTGGATGTGTCCGAGCGCAAGCAGATGGAACGTCGCTTGCACGAAAGCGAAGCGTTTCTCGATCGTGCCGGCCGCGTTGCTGGCGTGGGCGGCTGGCAGGTGGATCTGGAAACCCAGGAGCTCACCTGGTCGGACCAGACCTGCGTGATCCACGACCTGGCGCCCGGCTACAAACCACAACTATCCGAAGCCATTGCGTTCTACGCACCCGAGGCGCGCCAGGTGATGGAGCAGGCGGTGGCCAAGGGCACGGCGGATGGCACCGGTTGGGATCTGGAGCTACCCATGATCACCGCGAAGGGCCGCTCGATCTGGGTGCGCGCGATGGGTGCGGTGGAATACCTGCACGGCAAGCCTCGCTGGTTGGTTGGTGCGATTCAGGACGTCACTGCACGCAAGCAGGCCATCGAGGGGTTGCAGCGCAGCGAACGTCGCTTCCGCAAGCTGTTCGAGGAAAGCCTTGGGTTGATCTGCACGCATGACCTCAACGGCACCTTGCTTTCGGTGAACCCCGCGGCGGCTGAGCTGCTCAACTACAGCATGGGCGAACTGCTGGGCCGCTCGCTCAAGGATTTCATGCCGGAGGCAATGCGGCCCTCCTTCGACGACTACCTGCGTCGCGTAACCCAGAACGGCGTCGCGCGGGGCCTGTTGCAGGTCGTGGCCAAGGATGGTCGCCTGCTCACCTGGCAGTACCACAACACGCTCGATACCGAAGGCGGGGAACCTTACATCCTCGGCCACGCCCAGGACGTCACCGAGCGGATACGGCACGAAAGCCAGTTGCGCGAATGGAGCGTGCGCGACTCGCTGACCGGCTTGTACAACCGGCGGTACCTCGGGCAGATCGCCAGCGGCCTGCGCGACAACGAGTCCTGGGGCTGCATCGCCATCGACCTGGAAGGCTTCAAGGTCGTCAACGACACCTACGGCCATCAGCGTGGCGACGAGGTATTGGTGGCGATGGGCCAGTTCCTGGCCGCGAACGTACGGCCCGACGACATCGTGATACGCAGCGGCGGTGACGAGTTCCTGGTGCTGCTGCCGCATACCGGCGAGCAGGACACCATGACCATCGTGCAGCGCCTGGACGCCGCGCGCGAGCAGGCGCCCATCCGCTTTACCGTGGGTTATGCCATGCGCACCGGCCAGGCCACACTCGATGCGGCCCTGGCCAGCGCCGACGACCAGCTCTACCAAGTGCGGCGCGAACGCGGCTACCACGGCCGCTGAGTGCGGCGGGATGCCGCAACCGCCTGGCCCCGGGCAGAGCCAACGTTGCGTGGCACGGCCACACTGGAGGAATCAAGGCGCCGCGCGGCGCCAGGATCAAAGGGGGCAGGCATACCATGGCGGGTCGATGGCATAATGCGTGCCATGCGCTGCACCCAAGGCAGCACTCGTCAGGCGCAGCGGATTTTCGCCTTCCCCACACGAGTCCCGGCACCGGCCGTATCACGCCGGTGTCCTGCCAGCAGCATTCTCATTTCTTGCAACGGTAACCGGCAATGGTGGCATTGGCGACGGAGCACGTGATCGACGTGCACCACTGGAACGACAGTCTCTTCAGCTTCCGCGCGACGCGCGATCCTGGCTTCCGCTTCGACAGCGGCCAGTTCGTGATGATCGGCCTGGAGGTGGACGGGCGCCCGTTGATGCGCGCTTACTCCATCGCGAGCGCGAACTACGAGGAACACCTGGAGTTCTTCAGCATCAAGGTGCCCAACGGCCCGCTCACCTCGCGCCTGCAGCACCTCAAGCCTGGCGACCCGCTCATCGTCAGCCGCAAGCCCACCGGCACGCTGGTGCTCAACGACCTCAAGCCCGGCAAGCACCTGTACCTGCTGGGCACCGGCACGGGCCTCGCGCCCTTCATGAGCCTGGTGCGCGACCCGGAAACCTACGAGCGCTACGAAAAGATCGTGCTGGCCCATGGCGTGCGCAACATCAACGACCTGGCCTATCGCGATTACCTGGAAAACGAGCTGCCGCAGCACGAATACCTGGGCGAACTGGTGCGCGAAAAGCTCATCTACTACCCCACGGTTACGCGCGAGTCGTTCCACAACTGCGGCCGCATCACCGACGCCATCGTGGATGGCGCGATGAGCGAGGCCACCGGCCTGCCGCCGCTGGACCCGGCGATGGATCGCGTGATGATGTGCGGCAGCCCGTCGATGCTGGACGACACCTGCGCGCTGCTGGATGCCCGTGGCTTTCAGGTATCGCCGCGCACGCGCGAACCGGGTGACTACGTGATCGAACGCGCCTTCGTCGAAAAGTGATCGCCGCGACGGCCACGCCCTGCGTGGCCGTCGTCATGCCGGGTTACTGCCACACCTTGTACACGCGTCCACTGCCGACGCCTTCCACGCTGCGCCGATAGGCCAGCGCCACGCGCGCGCCCGGCGCCGCTTCAAAGCCCGGGAAATACGGGCCATACGCCTCCAGCGATTCGGTCAGCAGCGTGGCGCTGATGGCGTTGATGCGCAGGCCGCGCGGCAACTCGGTGGCGGCGGCGCGCACGAAACCTTCGATGGCTGCATTCACCGTGGTGGCGTTGGCGCCCAGGCGAATGGGTTCCTCCGCGGTGATGCCGCTGGTGAGGGTGAAGGAGCCGCCATCGCGCAGGCGACGAATGCCGGCCAGCACGACATTTACCTGGCCCATCAGCTTGTCTTCCAGGCCGCTCATGAACTGCGCGGGCGTGGTGTCGGCGAGTTCGCCGAAATGCACGTGACCGGCGGTGGTCACCACCGCATCCAGCGGGCCGGCCTGTGCGTACATCTGCTCCACGCTGGCGGGGTCCGTCAGGTCCACGCGCAGATCGCCGGAGTTGCGCCCAGCGCGGATCAGTTCGTGATGCGGCGCCAGTTCGGCCGCCACGGCTTGGCCTACGGTGCCGCTGGCACCGACGAGCAGAATTCGCATGGTTCATTGCCTCGAGTAAGTGACGGCCCGGTGGGGCCGCCCAGTCGGGCCAGTGTCTTCCCGCAACCCACGGGAGATAAACATGCCATGATGACCATCATTAGAAACCATGGGTTTTGAATGATGGACACCCTGGCCAGCATGGCGATGTTCGTGCGCGTGGTGGAAAGCGGCAGCTTCAGCGCCGCGGCCGAGGCCGCGGGCGTGTCGGCCACCATGGCTGGCAAGCACATCCGCGCCATCGAGGAGCGCCTGGGCGCCCGCCTGCTTCATCGCACCACCCGCCGCCAGCAGCTCACCGAGGTGGGCCGGCTCTACTACGAGCGCTGCAAGCAGGTGCTGGCCGATGTGGAGCTGGCCGAGGCCAGCGCCTCGGAGTTGCAGGCCACGCCACGCGGCCGCCTGCGCCTCACCGCCCCCATGAGTTTCGGCAGCCGACGATTGACGCCCGCGCTCACCGAGTATCTGGCGCGCTACCCGGAGGTCAGCGTCGACCTGGTGCTGGATAACCGCGTGATCGACCTGGTCGGCGAAGGGTTCGAGGTAGGCATCCGCATCGGCGCCATCGACGATCCGCAACTGGTGGCGCGCCCGCTGCTGCCATATCGCATGCTGCTCGCCGCCTCGCCGGCGTACCTGGCACGGCACGGAATGCCTGCGCACCCGGACCAGCTCAGCACGCATGCCTGCCTGGGCCTGTCCAATTGGCGCCGCCGCGATCAATGGCGCTTGCTCGGCCCGCAGGGCGAAGCGTGCGATGTGCCAGTGCACGGTCGACTCGCCGCCGATCACGGCGATGCCCTGCGCATCGCCGCGCTACACGACGCGGGCATCGTGCTGCAACCGGAGGTGTTGCTCACCGACGATCTTCAAGCCGGGCGACTCGTGCACGTATTACCCGGCTGGGCGCCACCGGCCACGCCCATGCATTTGCTCTACGCGCAGGATCGCCGCCCCACCGCCAAGCTGCGCAGCATGATCGCGTTTCTGCTGGAGCGTTTCGGGGCAGATCAGGCCTAGCGCTGCGCTGACCGAATCAACGCGGCGCCACGTGCTCAATCGCGCACGCGGCCCTGCCCTTCGTTGTCCCAGTAACCGAAGATGCGCCGCGCGATGAGCTTGTAAAGCCGCTTGCCGGTCGCCCGCCACAGGCGCGAATGCGGCGCGGGCGTGTTGAGGATGGCGAGTTGCCGCGCGCTTAGTGCTTCGGCGCAATAGGTGCGCTTGTGCTTGAGCAGGTGGCGCAGATCCTCGCGCGCCAACAGGCGGAACAACGCACCGCGTTTGCCGCGCGTCCAGGCGATCTGGAAATCCACCAGCGCGGGCGTGCCATCGCTGCGCACCAGCCAGTTGGGTTCCTTGGCCAGATCGTTGTGCACGATGCCGCGTCGATGCAGCACCGCCAGCAGGCGCAGCGCCTGGCGGTAATAGGCGCGGTCGCGCGGTTGAGCCTGTTGCATGGGCGCACCGCCGATGTAACTGCGTAGCAGCTCCTGCCCATTCCAGCCCAGCAGCGCGGGCACGCCATCCACCCCGGCAAGCTTGGCCAGCGCACGGGCCTCGCGCGCAGCCGCCCGTCGCGCAAATGCGCGCGCCCACCAGCGCGCAGCGCCGATATCGCGCCGAATCATGCGCACGCCGTCGCGTTCAGTGATTTCGATGCGGCCGAGTTCATCGGCCTTGAGCAAGGTGTCGCGGGTCACGGGCCATCCGGCAAACAGGGCCGACGTCCACTCGCCGGCGTGCCACAAGACGGCTATTGTCACCGATCCGGCGCCTGCCCGTGCGCGCCAACCAGGAGTCCCACCCATGCCCATGATGGATATCGCCCTCTACGTGCTCGCCGGCGTGCTGATGGTGGCGGGCATGGCCGGCAATATCCTGCCGGCGCTGCCGGGCATTCCCATGATCTTCGGCGGCATCTGGCTGGCCGCGGCGGTCGACCACTACCGCCACCTGGGCCCTTGGTGGCTGCTGGTGATCGGCGCCGTGGCCACGTTGGGCGTCATCGTGGATTTTGTCGCCGCCGCGCTTGGTGCCAAGCGCGTGGGTGCCAGCAAGCTGGCGCTATGGGGCGCCGCGATCGGCACCCTGGTGGGCATGTTCTTCGGGATCGCCGGGCTGCTGCTGGGGCCGTTTCTGGGCGCGGTGCTGGGCGAGCTGGCCTCCGGCACCAGCGTGCTGCGCTCGGCCCATGTGGGCGCGGCGACCTGGCTGGGCCTGCTGTTAGGCACGCTGGTGAAGCTGGTGCTGTCCTTCATGATGATCGGGCTGTTCGCCTTCGCCTGGCTGGTCGCCTAGCGACACACTGACGCGCCCCGCGCGGCCCCGGCACGCCGCGTCTTTGGAGTGTGAAAAAGGCCGGGCGCGCTGCCGCGACCTTCGGCACATGGCGCACCACAGCGTCGGCCCGATAGGCTCGGGATTCCATCCACCGGGGAACCTACCCATGTCCAAACGCCTCGCCCTTGCCCTGGCGATCTCGCTGGTGACTGCCGGCGCCGCCCATGCCGACACCAAAACGCCAACCTGGATCGAGCGCAGCAACGCCGATGCCAAGGTGATGCTCGACGTGCTCTCGCGCTTCAGCCCGGAGTTCGCCTCGCAGATCGGCCTGCCCGGTTTTGACGACAAGGTCGCCGACCTCAAGCCCGACGTGGATGCACGATCGCGCGCGGCTCTGGTGGACGCCAAGGCCAAGCTGGAAAAGATGCTCGCCACCGAAAAGGACACCAATGTCCGCGAGGATCTGCAGATCCTCATCAAGGCCGCCGACCAGCAGATCGAAGGCATCGACCTCACGCACAAGTACATGCTGCCGTACCAGGACGTGGGCCAGCTGATCTTCGGCGGCGAGTTCGCCCTGCTCAAGGACGACGTGGACGCCAAGCGCCGCCCCGCCGCGCTCAAGCGTCTGGAATGCTACGTGGGCAAGGCCCCGGGCTGCACGCCCATCACCGAACTGGCCAAAGCGCAGACCACCGCACGCCTGGGCGAAAAGGACCTGATCGGCCCCTACAAGGGCGAGGTAGAGCAGAAGCTCTCCAACACCCAGCGCTATGCGCAGGGCATCCGCCAGCTGTTCACCAAGTACAAGCTGGACAACGCCGAAGGCAAGGCCGCGCTCGATGCGCTCGACAGCCAGCTCAAGGACTACGACACCTGGGTGCGCAGCACCATCGTGCCGCGCGCACGCACCGATTTCCGCCTGCCCGAGCCGATGTACGCCTATAACCTCAAGCAGGTGGGCATCGACATTTCGCCGGAAGACCTGATCAAGCAGGCGCAGCTGGAGTTCGTCGAGCTGCGCTCCATGATGCAGATGATGGCGCCGGTGGTGGCCAAGGCCGAAAACATCCAGGCCACCGATTACCGCGACGTGCTCAAGGCGCTGAAGAAGGACCAGCTCGGCAAGGACGATGTGGTGCCCTGGTACCACGAGATCATCGGCAAGATCGAAGACACCATCCGCCGTGAGCACATCATCACCCTGCCTCAGCGCAAGATGCAGATGCGCCTGGCCTCGGAGGCGGAAACCGCCGCCGTGCCCGCGCCGCACATGGACCCGCCGCCCTTCATCAACAATCACGGCGAACAGGGCACCTTCGTGCTGACCATGGGCAACCCCAGCGGCGGCAAGTCCGACTCGTACGATGACTTCACCTATAAGGCCGCCGCCTGGACGCTCACCGCCCACGAAGGCCGCCCGGGCCATGAGCTGCAGTTCGCGGCTATGGTGGAGCGTGGCGTATCGCTGGCGCGCAGTCTGTTCGCCTTCAACAGCGTGAACGTGGAAGGCTGGGCCCTGTACGCTGAGTCGGAGATGCTGCCGTACGAGCCGCCTGCCGGCCAGTTCGTGGCCCTGCAGGCTCGCCTGCAGCGCGCGGCACGCGCTTACCTTGACCCCATGCTCAACCTGGGCCTGATCACCAAGGAGCGGGCGCACGATGTACTGCGCAACGATGTCGGCCTGTCCGAAGCGATGACCCAGCAGGAACTCGATCGCTACACCTTCAACAGCCCAGGCCAGGCCACCGCGTACTTCTACGGCTATATGCGCCTGCAGCAGACGCGCCTGAACACCGAGCTGGCACTGGGCAAGGACTTCAACCGTCAGGCCTTCAATGACTTCGTGATCGGCCAGGGTCTGCTGCCGCCGGAACAGCTTGCCGAGGCGGTGCGCACGCAGTTCATTCCGTCACAGCAGAAGAAGTGATCCATCGGGCGGGGTGGTCGCACCCCGCTCCGCTCAACGAGGCCGCGCCTTTGGGCGCGGCTTTCGTTTTGGTGCATGCGGCACGCTGGCGCTGCGCAGCAACCACGAGGCCAGCGCGGCCGGGTCTTCGCACAGCGAGGGCGGCACGATCACATAGCCACGACTGGGGGCAGCCTGCTCACGATGGCGAAAGCGCACCGCACCCGGCAACGCGAGCAAGGCCTCCTGATCGGCAGCCTCCAGCTTCAACGCCAGCCCTTGCTCAGAAAGCCACGCACAGGGCCTTTCGTCGAAATACGCCATGAGCCCACCGAACATGGGGTGGAAGCGCAGGTCATGCGGCCGCCCCAGGTGCGTGGCGGCCTCCTCCAGGTCACGGCGCAACGCGACGAGCGCGGGGTTCACACCGGTGCGTCGGGAATCACGTAGAGCAGAACGGCCAGATAGTGCAGCACGCTGCCGGCCAGCACGAAGAAATGCCACACCGAATGGTGATACGGCAGCTTGCGCCACAGGTAGAACGGCACGCCCAGCGTGTAGGCCACGCCGCCGGCCAGCAGCAACACCATGCCGCCCGTCTGCAGGTGTTGCAGCAACGGCTTGAACGCGATCACGCCCACCCAGCCCATGCCCACGTACATCAGCACGGCCAGCTTGCGGTACTTCTTGAGCAGGCCCAACTCCAGTGCGATGCCCATGATGGCCAGCGCCCACACGGTGCCGAACAGGCTCCAGCCCCACACCCCCGGCAAGGCCACCAGGGTGAACGGCGTATAGGTGCCGGCGATCAGCAGGAAAATGGCGATGTGATCGAGCGTGCGCAGCACCTGCTTGGCCGACGCACCCGGAATGGAGTGGTAAAGCGTGGACGCCGTGTAGCAAAGGATCAGCGTGGTGCCGAACACCGCGCTCGCCACCACCGCGCGCGCATCCGCGTAAAGCGCCGAGAAGGCCACCAGAATGGCCAGGCCAGCGATGCTGAGCAGGATGCCGATACCGTGGATGACGCTGCTGGCCAGTTCATCGCCATAGGCGTAACGCGGCAGCACCGCGCTGGTGGAGGCAGACATGGGATGTTCCTTGGGAAGCACTGCGTACTGGGGCGTACGGATCGTGCCACCTTAGCGGGCCGGCCATCGATTGCAAGCACGTCAGGCGTATGAAACGCCCGACGCGCCCGGAAAGCCCCAAAATGGCGATTACTCGATGATAAAGGCGCCGAAGGCCACGCCCAGGTCCCAGCCCTTGCCGGTACCGCTGAGCGCCAGGGATACGTTGCCCTTGGTCATCACCCGAGCGCCCGCCGACTTGGCCGCACCGGCGTGCACGCCCGCATCGGCATAGTGACCCTTGATCTCGCTGATGCTGCTAACCCCGGAGAACTTGCCCACGCCATTGTCGATCTGGCTCTTGCCGAAGGTGAGCCCGCCACCCTTCACGCGGATGTGCACCCCCATGCTCTGCCCGTTGCTGCAATGAACGGTGCCGCTGCCGGTAGCTGTCTGGTAGAACACCGACCAGCCGGAAAGACGGAAATTCATCTTGCACTCGATGTCGCCGGCACGCGCCGGCGCGGAGGCCATCCACGCGGCCAGTACCAGCGCCAGCGCACTCATGTTTTTCCACGTTGCCATGTCGCTTCTCCTCGGATGATCGGCGCGCCCAGGGGCTGGCGATTCTGCCCATCGCGGGCCATCTGGCGCGTGAATACATCCTTCACCCGGGCTGTACACCGTGGCAAGCACGGCCGGCACAGAATGCAACAACCGGGTATCCCCTCTCTCTCCCCCGATGCCCGGCCTTGCTGCCCCGCCTCCCTGTGCGGGGCTTTTTTTGCCGCCACATCACGCTGCGACGTCGCGGGCTACACCCTGCCCGGCGGATCGAACTAAGCTGGGGCCAGGAACCTAAGGACCCGGGAGAACCGCGCGATGCCCGCCATCGATTTGCTGTTGCATCTGGACCACCTGGAGTTGAATGCCCCCGCGCCGCGTGCCGCGCTGGCCTTGGCGCATCGCCTGGGCGCACGGCTGGACGCGCTCTACGTCGCCGACCTGCCCGCCACGGCCTTCAGCCTGCCCGAAGCCGTGCCCGTACAACTGGAGGAAACCCAGCGCCGCGTCGCCGAAGCCCAAGGCCATGATGGCGCCTGGCGAGAACTGCTCGCCGCCCATGGCCTGACCGGCGCGTGGCGAGTGAGCCAAGGCGATACGGTACAGACGCTCAGCCAGGCCGCCTCCGGCTACGACCTGCTGGTGATGGAACGCAGCCAGCAGCGCAGCGATGCACCGGTGGGCTTTGGCTCTGTGTCGCGTTGCGTGTTCGGCAGCGGCAGGCCCGTGCTGGTGGTGCCCGATCTGGCGCCAGTGAAGAGCCTGGGCGAGCGTGTTCTGGTGGGCTGGAACGGTAGCCGCGAATCAGCCCTGGCCTTGGCCGCTGCGCTACCGCTGCTGCAGAAGGCACAAAGCGTGCGCATCCTCGACGGCAGCGAAATGAATGCGGACCTGCTGCCCGTGCTGCCACCGCCGGGCCTTGCCGACTGGCTGCAACGGCACGGTGTGCAATCTCAGATCGAGTTGCTTGACACCGGCCCCACTCATGTTGCCGGCGCAGCAATGCTGGATGCAGCACATCAGTCGAATTCGGACCTCATCGTGATGGGCGCCTGGAGCCGCTCACGACTGGCGCAAATGGTGCTCGGCGGCACCACCCGCCACCTGTTCATGCACGGCGATGTACCGATGCTGGTGGCGCACTGAAAAACCCGGTTTTCGAACCTGGCAGGCACTCCGCTAAGAATAGCCTTCCATACGGCCAGTTGCGCAAGTCCTTTTGGTCATCCTAGGCTGGAATCGACCCGGCACGATCCCCACCGCGTCCCCACGCGGCGTGCCGGGCAACAACCCAACATCGATTCGTCAGGAGGTCGCCTATGTCGTCCGCAAGCCTGGCTGTACGTCGTCATGCCCACCCCGACACCACACGCATCGCCGCCATGAGTGCCGCCATCGCGGTGAACTTGGTGGCGCTGGTCGCGGTGCTTCGCCCGATGGCGCCGCAACTGGTGGAACAGGTGCGCCAGCTCACCGCCACCGAAATCCGTTTCCTCACGCCGCCACCCAAGGTGCCTGAACCGCCGCCGCTGGACCTCAAACCCATTCAGCAACCGCGTGCATTGCCGCGCACGCATGTCCCGCCGGCGCCACCCGCCGTGCCAGTCGCCCCACCCACCACCGAAGGCAACATCGCCGCGCCGCCCAGCGTACCCACAGTGGCGCCCGCCACCCCTGCACCATCCATCGACACCGCACCGGTAGAGGCTTCGCTCGCCTATCGTGCCGTGCCGCTGAAGTACCCCTCGCAGGCCCTGCGCACACGCATGCAGGGCACGGTGATCCTCAAGGTATTAGTCGATGAGAACGGCAAGCCACAAGAAGTATCGGTGGAACAAAGCAGCGGCTACGCACTGCTCGATCGCAGCGCGCGCGAACAAGTGTTGCAGGGATGGAGCTTCGAACCCGCCACGGTGGCAGGCCACAAGGTACGTGCATGGGCACGCGTGCCGGTAACGTTCGATCTCAATCAACTGTAAGCGCGCACGCTCGCCTGCCCTAAAAAGGAAAGCCCGGCCTGCATTGCCTGCCAGGCCGGGCCATTCCACGGCAACTCTGGTGTCAGGTTGTAACGGTGGGTGCGGGTCGGCGCGACGCACGCGCAATCGCCCACACGATCGCCATCAGGAAAATCACCGGCAGGCAGAATGGCAACACCGCCAACGCCACGATGGGCGCCACGATCAACAGGGCCAATCCGCCAAACAACAGGCCGAGCGCGGCGCCGATGAGATGAAACAGGCCACCGACCAGCACAAAGGTGAGCTTGAAGGCCGCGCCGATCACCGCCAGCACCAGCCACAGGCCCAAGAACAACATCAGGAGCACGCTGAAAGCGATCATGACGACCCTCCTTTTGGCCCATACCGCACCTCGACGGTCATGCAGGCGACCCGTGCGTATTTCAAGGCCTAGTCGATGAGCATGCTGCGCTTTTGACGAGTGCTGCGCATGTCGCGAAAGTCATAGGTATTGCCCGCGTCGCGCCCCTGGAGTGTTACGGGACTTTAACGATACGCATGTTCCACTGCGGCACGGTTCCCGTCGAGTAACATCGCATGGCCAAACACATGCAACACCTCAAGGCGCTGCGTGATATCGCGTTTGACTACGGTGTAGGTGCGCACCCGGATCTGGCCTCGATGGCAAGAGCGCTGGGCCGCCAAGTGCATCAGAACAGGCAAGTACTGAACGAAAGCCTGAACAAATTGCGCACTCGCGAGAAGGGTTTCGAACGCTGGCTGATAGCCCGCCGCGGCAAGCCGGCGGTCAGCGTGCTGATCATGGCCTGGCCCGCGAACCACGCCACGCCCATCCACGACCATGGTGGCCTGTGGGGCCTGGAATTGGCCCTGCATGGCGCCCTGGAAGTGCAATCGTGGGATCGTGAGCCCCAGAACGGTTCGTTGCGCGAAGTGGGACGCGACTGGCTAGGCCCGGGCGATGCCACCTGGTTCGATGCCGATGACCGCTATGCCCACCGTTGCCGCAACCTTTCGCGGCATGAAGCGGCCTTGACGCTTCACGTATACGGGGGCGATCTGGCACAGTACTTCACTTATGAAGAGGCCGAGAAGGCCGGCCAGTGGCTCGCCAGGGAACAACGCAGCCGGATTTCCGGCTCCCTGTACGCTTGAGCCAAACCGAAACACTTTTGAAGGAAGGGCATGTATCGAAGAGTCGCCATCATCGGCGGCGGCGCGGCTGCGGCAGCGCTGTTGAGCGAGTTGCTGGAACGCCAGCCACCGCAGCCGCTGCACATTGACTGGTATACCGGCGGCGGTACGCCGGCGCGCGGTGTCGCCTACGGCACGCGCTCGGACCGTCACTTACTCAACGTACGCGCCGCGTCCATGAGCATGTTCGCCGGCAAGCCGCGCGGCTTTCTCGATTTCGCCCAGCGTGGCGACCACACGATTGCCGGCACCGATTTTCTGCCGCGTCGCCTCTATGGCGACTATCTCGAGGCGGAAGTGGCCCGCGCATTGGAACGTGCGCGCGCCGATGGCCACGATGTGCGCGTGCTGCCATTCGGCGCCGATGCGATCGTGCCCGAACACAACGGCGTCACCGTCATTCACGGTGAAGAGAACACCCGCGTGGATGCCGCCGTGCTGGCCATTGGCTCGCTGCCGCCCCAGCCGCTGAGCGGCGTGAGCGAAGCAGCGCTGGCAAGCGGCCATTACGTGACCGAGCCATGGAGTTTCCTCGCCAACGCCAAACCAGATGATCGTCCGCTCAAGGTCGTGTTGATCGGCCTGGGCCTCACCGCGGTGGATGTGTTGCTCGAATTGGCGACGCTGTGGCCCAACGCCACCTTCGAAGCCATTTCGCGGCACGGCCTGCTGCCCGAACCGCACCTGGAAGCCACCTCCGCGCCAGCCGATGACGGTGGCGACCTGGTAGAAGCGATGCGTGAGGCGCCGGAGATCCGCCGCTGGTTCCGCCTGATGCGGGAAGCCGCCACCCACGCCACCGACTGGCGCACGGTGATCGACAGCCTGCGTCCGCATACGCCCTCGCTGTGGGCACTGCTGCCGAAAGAAGAGCGCGCCCGCTTTCTGCGTCACGCACGCTGGGCCTGGGAACGCGTGCGTCACCGCATGGCACCGCAAGTGATGACGGCCCTGCAGACACTGGAAGGCGAAGGCCGCCTGCATCGCCGTTGCGGCCGTCTGCAAACGGCCGACTTGGCCGGCGACAAGCTGCGCCTGCAAGTGCGCCGCGCGCATGGCGAGGCATTCGACTCACTGGACGCCGACGTGGTGATCCAGACCGTAGGCCTCAACACCGATGTGCGCCGCACGCAGCACGCGCTGGTGCGCCAGCTCGCCACCAACGGGCATATCACGCCCGATCCGCTGGGCCTGGGCTGCGTGGGTACGGCCGAGGGCCGCCTGCAACACGATGGCCACACCTGGCAGCACTTCTACGCCATCGGCACCTTGCTGCGCGGCGTATTGTGGGAATCCACCGCGATGCCGGAAATCCGTCAACAGGCACGCCAGCTCACCGACCGCCTGCTAGGCGAGTAACCGCTGTCACGCCGCGCATGCCAGGCATGCGCGGCGTGTTCATGCATACAAAATGCGCCGATGGATTCAGCGCACCCTTCACTCAGAAGCCACTCAACACCAGCTTGCCGATGGTGCTGGCACTCTCCAGTTGCGCATGGGCGCGACGCACGTTCGTCGCGTTGATGCTGCCGAGATTCTCGCGCATCGTGGTGCGCAATACGCCGGCATCGACCAAGTCCGCCACTTCGTTGAGCAAGCGATGTTGGGCCTGCATGTCCTCGGTGTGGAACAGCGAGCGCGTGAACATCGATTCCCAATGCAGGGACTGGCTTTTCGCCTTGAGCAAGCGGATATCCGGTGGCGTTGCCGGGTCATCGATCAAGCCCAGCTTGCCCTGCGGCTTGAGCAACTCGGCGAGGCTGGCGAAATGCTGGTCGGTGTGCGTGAGGCTGAGTGCATAGTCCACGCCCTGCGGTGCCACCGCCTTGACGGCGGCGACCAGATCGCCGTGATGATCCACCACGTGATGCGCTCCCATCTCGCTCACCCAGGCGCGACTGTCCGCGCGTGAGGCTGTACCGATCACCATGAGGTTGGTGAGCTTGCGCGCCAATTGGATCGCCATCGAGCCCACGCCGCCCGCACCGCCCACCACGAGCAACACGCCACCACGAACGCTGTCGCCACGCGGCACCCCAAGACGATCGAACAGCAACTCCCAGGCAGTGATGCTGGTGAGCGGCATCGCTGCCGCTTGCGCGGCATCGAGTGTGGACGGCTTGCGCCCTACGATGCGCTCATCCACCAACTGAAACTCGCTGTTGCTGCCGGCCCGATCGATGGCACCGGCATAGAACACCTGGTCGCCCGGCTTGAACAGGCTCACGTCCGCGCCCACGGCCACCACGGTGCCCGCCGCGTCCCACCCCAGCACCTTGTCGGCACCTTGCGGGTCGACGCGCTTGCGCACCTTGGTATCCACCGGATTCACCGATACCGCCTCCACCTTCACCAGCAGATCGCGCCCTTGCGCCACCGGCGTCGGCAGGGCCACGTCGAGCAGGCTGTCGGGGTCGGTGATGGGGAGGATGTGTCGATAGGCAACGGCTTTCATGCAACGCTCCTGAGCAAAAAGAGGAACCCGGACGCGCAGTGTGCGCCCGGGAAAGTGGTGAAAAAGTCAGTCAATGATCAGGCGCCAACCGCACATGCCGCTGGCGTGTCGCCGCGACGACGATCCAGCGCGGCGCTCCACACGGTGACCAGCAGGCCCAGCACGGCCACCACGCCACCGGCCACGCTCACCGAAGGCAGGCCCTGGCCCAAGTCGATCATGGCGCCGCCGATGAACGCACCCATCGCGTTGCCGAGGTTGAAGGCGGCGATGTTGAGCGTGGAGGCAAGATGTGGCCCTTCGCTCGCCTGCTGCACCACGCGCATCTGCAGTGGCGGCACCGTGGCGAAGGCGGCGATGCCCCATACGAACACGGTGACGATGGCGCCGATGGTGCTGTGCATGGTCCATGCAAACGCGAACATGATCAGCGACAACACCACCAGCACGCCGGTCAGCGACGGCATCAGGCGCCAATCGGCAAGGCGGCCACCCAGCATGTTGCCAATGGTGGTGCCCGCACCGAACAGGATCAGCACCCAGCCGGTGGCGCCCACGCTCACGCCCGACACTTGCTGCAGGATGGGCGCGATATAGGTGAACACGGTGAACACCCCGCCGAAGCCCAGCACCGTCATTGCCAGTGCCAGTAGCACCTGCGGCTGGCGCAGCACGCCCAGCTCACGACGCATATTCGGTGACGGTAAGCCAGGCAACGCTGGCACCAGGCGCCACACCGCAATGGCCGCCAGCACGCCCAGCACGGTCACCGCGCCAAAGGTCGAGCGCCAGCCGGCCCACTGGCCGAGGAACGTACCGAACGGCACGCCCAGCACATTGGCGAGGGTGAGGCCGGTGAACATGAGCGCGATAGCACGGGCACCCTGCCCGCGCGGCACGATGTGCGAGGCGACCACGGCGCCAATGCCGAAGAACGAACCATGACAGAACGCCGCCACCACACGTGCCAGCATGAGCACGCCGTAGTTCGGCGCCACGGCACAGAGGGCGTTGCCCAGGATGAACAGGCCCAGCAGCAGGAGCAAGGCGTTGCGGCGCTCCATGCGCGCTGTGAGCGCCGCCAGCACCGGCGCACCGGCCGCCACGCCCAGGGCGTAGCCGGACACCAGCAGGCCCGCCGACGGAATGCTCACGTGAAGGTCCTGCGCCACTTCGGGCAGCAGGCCCATGATCACAAACTCAGTGGTACCAATGGCGAAAGCGGCCACCGACAGGGCCAGCAGGGCCAGTCGAGAGGTCGGGCCTGGGGCAGCTTGCTCGGTCGCGGCAAGCCCCAGGTCGCCTTCCTGGGGGGACGGGGAATGCATGGGGAAGGTCCGGAAAGGGGGAGGCGCATTACTCTGCACCTTGTCCACACCCACCGGAATTGAGCAAACTAGAGAGGCATCTTTTCCAAAAAGTTGAAGATGGTCGACTTCGAAGACATGCGGCTATTCGTGCGCGCGGTCAGCCAGGGCAGCCTTTCGGCGGCCGGACGCGAGCTGGGCTTGTCCCCGGCCGCCGCCAGCAAGCGCCTGAACCGCCTGGAGCAAGCCCTGGGCGTGCGCCTGCTCCAGCGCAGCTCGCGCCGCTTGGTGCTCACTGACGAAGGCACCATCTACTACGAGCGCTGCCAGGCCATCATCGCCGACGTGGACGACGCCAACGCGGCCGTCGGGCTGGGCCAGTTGGAGGTGCGCGGCCAGTTGCACGTGTCCGCCGCGGTGGACATGGGCCGCCAGTACATCGGCCCCATCGCCGCCGACTTTGCCGCGCAGCATCCCCAACTCAAGCTGCGCCTCACCAACTCCGACGCCATGCTCGACTTGTTCGAGCACGGCGTGGACGTCGCCATCCGCGGCGGCACCATGACCGACTCGCGACTGGTGTCTCGCCTGCTCACCAACAACTTCCGCGTACTGTGCGCTTCGCCCGCGTACCTGGCCCGCCGCGGCACACCCACGCGCGTGGAAGACCTGGAACAGCACGATTGCCTGATGCTGCACCGGCCGGGCCACGGCATCCTGCCCTGGATACTCCAGACACCCGAAGGTCCACGCACTTTGCGCGTGGACGCCGCCATCACCTGCGACAACGGCGATCTCATGCGCGCCCTGGCGGTGGCCGGTCATGGGCTGGCCTTCAAATCGGCCTGGGACATCGCCGAGGACGTGCGCGCCGGGCGGCTGGTGCCCGTGTTGGGCGATGTCATACTCCCCGAGGCGCATATCTACGCGATCTATCCCAGTCGCTGCTACTTGCCTGCACGCATTCGCGCATTCGTGGATCATCTGCAACAGGCATTGCAGGCACGCGAGCGCGATGTGCTCGATACCGTTCGCCGCGCCATGCGCTGAGTCACGCTCCTCACTACCTGGAGATCTCGTCGATGCATCCGCAGGCACCATGCCAACGCCTCGATAGAACAGGCCTATGCTGACCACACTGCTGGGCCTGCTGGTGTTGGCGATGCACGCGGCCGGCGTACTCGCCGCCATGCACGCGGTGATGAACACGCGCACGCCGCAAGGTGCCTTCGCCTGGGCGCTAGGCTTGGTGTTCCTCCCCTACCTCACGCTGGTGCCCTATCTGTATCTGGGCCGCAGCCATTTCCATGGCTATATCGACCTGCACCGCCTGCGGCGCGAACAGATGCAGGCACTCGCCAACGTGCAACTCCCCGCAGGGCCGGCCGCCCGCGAAGCCTGCGCGCGCTATGGCGAAGTAGCGCGCATGCTTGGCGCGCAGTTCCATGAGGGCCAGCGGCTGCGCCTGCTGGTGAATGGCGAGGAGACCTTTCACGCCATCCTCGAAGCCATCGGCCAAGCACAGCATTGCGTGCTGGTGCAATTCTTCATCATTCACGACGACGCGCTGGGGCGACGCCTCAAGCAAGTGTTGCTCGAACGCGTACGCGCCGGCGTGGACGTATGCGTGCTGTACGACGGCATCGGCAGTCATGCCTTGCCGGGCGAATACGTGGATACGCTGCGCAACGCCGGCGTGCACATCCACCCCTTCGCCACGCACCGGCGCAGCAACCGGTTCCAGCTCAACTTTCGCAATCACCGGAAAGTCGTGGTGGTGGATGGCGTGCGCGGTTTCGTCGGCGGGCTCAATGTGGGTGACGAATACCTGGGATTAAAGCCGCCGCTGTCACCCTGGCGCGATACGCACCTGGAGATCGAAGGGCCGGCTGTGGCCGACCTCCAGCGCAGCTTCGCCGAGGACTGGCATTGGGTCACCGGCGCGTTGCCACCCCTGTGCCACCCGAATGCGGGCACAGGCAGCGCGCATACGCTGATCGTTGCCACCGGCCCCGCCGATCGCCAGGAAAGTTGTTCCCTGTTTTTCGTCGCAGCCATCCACGCCGCACGGCATCGACTTTGGATCACGACACCTTATTTCGTGCCCGATCAGGCGGTCATGTCGGCCTTGCGATTGGCGGTGTTCCGTGGCGTGGACGTACGCGTACTCATTCCCGCGCGGCCCGATCACCACACGGTATTTCTCGCCTCCACGCTGTATGCACACGATGCCGTGCGCGCCGGCATCCGCATGTTTCGCTACCAGCCCGGCTTTACTCATCAAAAGGTGCTGCTGGTAGACGACGATACGGCCGGCGTAGGCAGCATGAACCTGGACAACCGCTCGTTTCGCCTCAACTTCGAGATCGGCGCGCTCAACGTGGATCGCGATTTCGCCAGCCAGGTAGAGGCCATGCTGGAAGAGGATTTCTTCCACGCGCACGAACTCACCGAAGCGGAGTACCTGCGCGCCCCCTATCTGCGACGCCTCGCTATGCATGTGGCGCGGCTGTTCGATCCCGTGCTCTAGGCTCCGCGCGTAGCGCGCCCATAGCCGGCATACAACACAGCGGTCAGCAACGAGGCCGCCAACGAGAAGGCCGCAGCCACCAAGAACATCGGCCCGTAGCGTGCTGCGGATGCGATCCAGCCGCCGAGCGGCCCTGTGACGCCGAGCGCAACATCGATGAACACCGAGTAGGCCGCCAGCGCAGCGCCTCGGTTACTGCCGCTCACGCGTTCCACCGCCACGACGCCCAATGCCGGGAAGATCAGCGAAAAGCCGATGCCGCTCAATGCCGCGCCGAGCATGGCGACTACCATGTGGTCCGCGCCCGCCAAAACCACCAGCCCTGCGCATTCCACCAGCAGCGAGACCATGGCCACGCGATAACCACCGAAATAAGCGATGGTCCAACCCAATAGCAAACGCACGCCAACGAAGCACACACCGAACAGGCTCAGCGTAGGCGCGGCGCCGCTCCAACCTTCGCTGGCGTAGTACAGAGTGACAAAGGTGGCGATCACGCCGAAGCCCACCGACCCCAACGCTAGACCCATGCCGTACGGCGCCACACGACCGAACACATGGCGCATGGGCAAGCGCTCCCCCGCCTGCGCCAACACGGCAGGGCGCGACCACGCCAGTGCCCATGCCGCCACCATCAGCACGATCGCGGATAGTCCGATCATGCGGAAACCACCCAGGGCAACCAGGCACACGCCCAGCGGCGCACCGGCCGCGAGCGCGCCGTAAGTGGCGATGCCGTTCCAGGAAATAACCTTGGCGGTGTGCTGCTCGCCGACTCGGCCAATGCCCCACATGATGCAACCCGTCGCCACGCAACTCTCGCCCATGCCAAGCGCCAGGCGCGCCAGCAACATGACTCCCAGCGCGCTGACGGGCCAGTCGCGCAAGAAGGAGGCACCGAACATCAACAGACCACTCGCTCCGCAGGCCACGATGCCGATCAAGGCGGTGCGCTTCGGTCCTGCGGTATCGGAGGTGCGACCGGCAAAGCCGCGACTCAGCAAGGTCGCCACATACTGTGTGCTGATCACCAAGCCCGCGAGCACGGCACCAAACCCCAGCTCGCCATGCACAAAGGGCGGAAGCACCGCCAACTGCATGCCGATCACCAGATAGGCCAGAAACGTGAAACACACGATCTGGACAATGCGCAGCGTCAACGGAAACCCGGTGGCGCCGGCTTCAACAGAAGGATTCATGGATACGACTTCGAGAGAACAGATACGCCGACGACGATGCGGCCATCGGAGAGACCACGAGCATCAGGAGCGACGGCGGCGATGCGCCAGCAACCACCAACCCAGATAGACGCCCAAACCGGCACCAATGAACGCGAACAACACCCGCAGACCGATGTTGTCCGGGTCATGCACTTCGGCCAATCGCGCCTGTAACAGTTGCAGCGACTGCAACCGGCCGTAATTGAAATAGAACAGGTTCCACAAGTCGTTGCCGCCTGCCAGCAGCGCTCCCGCCACGAAAGCCCAGCTCACCTCCACGCCGACACTCCAACCCTGCGAGCGACCCAGCCAGCGGATGATACCGAACGCCACCAACCCCGCCGCCACGGCAATGGCGCCGGCCTCCAGCGCGCCGATGAGCCCATAGCCCATCCACGATTGGTCGTAAGGCATGCCCTGTTCCTTTTTGTTATCGCTGACGGACATTATGCCCGCCGGCGATGGCCCCGCGCGTGCATGCGACGCCCGCGCCAGCCTGAACCGCAGGCATCGTGCATGGCCCGCCCGTCGAACCCATCACATCGCCGTAAGCGGCCGGCCCACTAAACTTTGCGAATGTCGCCCGCCACGAACCCTGACGCGCCCATGAGCCTCTCCATCAGCCCTCGCGCTGCCCTGATCCTGGTCGATGTGCAGCCAGACTTTATGCCTGGAGGCACGCTGGCCTGCCACGAAGGCGATGCCATCGTGCCCGGTATCGATCGTTTACTGCGTCAGCGGCTATTCGCCCATGTGGTGGCCACGCAGGACTGGCACCCCGCCGGCCACGTTTCCTTTGCCAGCTCGCATCCGGGACGCGCACCGTTCGACCGCATCCCGCTCTATGGCCATGCGCAAACCCTGTGGCCCGACCATTGCGTGCAAGGTACACCGGGCGCCGCGTTGCATCCTGCCATCGACTGGCGGCTGGCCGATACGATCATTCGCAAGGGCGACGACCCTCGCGTGGATTCCTATAGCGGCTTTCGTGAGAACCATGGCCCGGACGGTCGCCGCCCTGCCACGGGGCTAGCCGAATGGCTGCGGGAGCGCGGCGTGGACGAGATCTACCTGTGTGGCCTGGCGCGTGACGTGTGCGTGCTGTGGACTGCGCAGGATGCGGTGGACCTGGGCTATCGCACGCACGTGTTGTGGGACCTTACCCGGCCAGTCACGCCGGAAAGCGACATTCCCACGCGCTTTCGCTTCGATCAGCTCGGCGTAGCCGTGATCGATTCGCTCGACCTCGCGCTCGCGCCTCAGTCCGCAGCCGCCCTGCGCAAGAGCGTCCAGGCACGTCTCTGAATCACGCTTACGCGCTAGACGCGCACCTGCGGGAGCGCGTCAGCCATCATTCTCCGTGCTTACGTGCACCTGCCAGTCGCCATCGGCATCCACGCTGACCGCGATGTCGATGGGGCGGCAGCAGACCTGGCAATCCTCGATGTAACGCTGACTCCCCGCCGAGCCGTCGATGAAAATGTCGATCGGCTCGCCACAGTAGGGGCAATGGATAAGGCGCGGTTCCATCATATCCACAGAGGCATGCCACGCGTCGATCAGCGTTTGGCCAGGGAAAGCGTCGAGCCAAACTTGTTTACTTCCACCAAGGCGGTTTCGCCTGAGCCCAGGGTTGCGCTGAGCTGCGCCTGGTTGCCGGGCTTGCGACAGGCACCGGAGTTTTTCAGCGTGACCGTGTGCGTGCCGCTGGGAAGGTAGAACGTGGACTGTTCACCAATTTCCAGCTGCGCCGCGAACTGATCGTCGATCAGGATCTGGCTGGAGCAGCCACCACCGAAGTAGCCGTTGGCGCGTACCACCTGCAAGCTCGCATCGCCGCTGCCTGGCGTCTGATACAGGAACACGCGGTTGGCGACGGCGTCGCGGATCGCCGTGTCGTGGGTGTTGGCGGTGCCGCAGCCGGCTAGCGTGGCGGCGGCGAGCAGCATCCACATCGAGGCCTGCAAAGTCTTCATGGCGATCATCCGTTACGTCGAAGGCAGAGGCCGGAGCATCGCCAGCACGCAATCAAGCCTGCGTGAAGCCGGCTTCACACCAGCGGCCAACACCATGCCGACGGCGGCAAAATCTGGAACCAGCCTTCGCGCGCCGTGCGTCGCGCCAGCTGCAACACGGCCTTGTCCTTGCTCAGCAGCCATTGCGCCTGCGCCGCCAGCGCTAGCTCGAGGAACTTCTGGTCATCAGGGTCCATGCAACGCGGCAGTTTCACCCCCGCTGGCAATACCGATGGCCCGAGCTGCACCACTTGGCGGTCGAAAGCGCTCTGCGCATCGTCTCGCTGCGCCTGGCTCAGCCCCAGGGCGGGGTATGCAAGGACTGCAACCCACTCGCTACGGCACGGCTCGTCCACTACCACTGACACGTCCCCGGCCTCCATCGCGGCGCGAATGTGCGCGCTGGCAGCATCACGGAACACGAACACGTCGAGGGCAACATTCGTATCGAGGACAAGGCGGGGCGGCAGAGCTGACATGGCGCGCATGGTGACACAGCCGGCCCCATGCCGCGCGCGGCTACAATGGACGCCCCACGCCTGGATATTCCCCATGACCGAACGCCACTTCGACGACTACACCGCCCGCGCCACCGTGGTGGCCGAAGGCTCGCGCTTTACCGCCTGCCTGGTGGTGACGCCCACCGCTCGCCATGGGTATCCGGTGTATTACGCCGTGTGCGAGAACCGTAGCTTCCGTCAGCGCGAGCAGGCCGAACAAGCCGCCGATGAGGCGCTGGCCGCCGTGCTCACGCTGGAGGGCGACGGCACACCGGTGTTCCCCGACGATTACACCGGCTTCCACGACGAACCGGCGACGGAATGAACCATTGGAAGTACCTCGGCGGCTATCCGCCAGCGCTGCTGGACAAGGTGCGCCGCATGATCGAGCGCGAGGAGCTTGGCGACTACCTCGCCAAGCGGCATCCCGATCGGCACCAGGTGCAGAGCGACAAAGCGCTCTACGCCTATACGAATGCCCTGCGCCAGGAGCACCTGCGTAACGCGCCCGGCATTGACCGCGTGTGGTACGACAGCAAGCTGGACGTGATCAACCGCGCGCTGGGCATGCATAGCGCCATTTCCCATGTGCACGGCAACCGCCTCAAGGCACGCAAGGAAATACGCATCGCCTCGCTGTTCCGCGAAGCCGCCCCGGAGTTCCTGCAGATGATCGTGGTGCACGAACTGGCGCACCTGAAGGAAGCGGAGCACAACAAGGCGTTCTACCAGTTGTGCGAGTACATGCAGCCGGACTACCACCAGCAGGAGTTCGACCTGCGGCTCTACCTCACCTGGCGCGACCAGAGCATGCGGGGCGCGTAGCGGCAACGACCGACGCGATAGAATGGCACCGCACCTTCGCCGGAACGGTCCACCCCATGCCTCGCAAGCTGCCCCTGCTGTTCCAACGTCGCACCCACACCATCACCATCAGTGGCCGCCCATACATCAGCCATGGCTTGATGCGCCGCGTATGGGACGACATCTACCACTTTGCGCTCACCATCCGCTGGCCGACCTTCTTCGGCCTGGCCGCTGCGGTGTTCCTGTTGCTCAACACGGTATTCGGCACGCTGTACCAACTGGGCGATCACGCCATCGCCAACAAGTATCCGGACAACTTCAGCGGCGCGTTCTTCTTCAGCGTGGAGACGCTGGCAACGGTGGGCTATGGCGACATGCACCCACAGACGCTGTACGCCCACGTGGTGGCGACATTGGAAATTTTCACCGGCATGCTGAGCATCGCGCTGGTGACCGGCTTGGTGTTTGCGCGCTTTTCCCGGCCGCGCGCGAAGATTCTGTTTGCCGAGCACCCGGTGATTCGCCGCATCCATGGCCAGCCCACGTTGATGATACGCGCAGCCAATGCACGACAAAACGTGATCGCCCAGGCCTCTGCCGAACTGCATCTGTTGTTGCGCGAGGCATCGCCGGAGGGCTTTCGCCTGCGACGCATCCACGACGTGAAATTGATGCGCGACCGCCACCCGGTGTTCATGCTCAGCTGGAGCCTGATGCACGTGATCGACGAGCACAGCCCGCTGTTCGGCATGAGCCCCGAAGCCCTCGCCGCCGCCGAAGCCTCGCTGGTGCTATCGATCGAAGGCGTGGACGAAACTACCGCGCAGACCATGCAGGCACGCCACCAATGGAGCTATCGCGACTGGCGGTGGAACCATCGCTACGTGGATCTTGTGCACGACGACGAACAAGGCCTCGCCCATATCGATTACAGCGTGTTTCACGATGTGGTGCCGGTGGATGAATCCGACGACGACATGAACGTCTGATCCAACGTTCGACTCACAACGTGAGCAGCACCTTGCCGATCGCCTGGCGGCTCTCCAGGAACCGATGCGCCTGGGCGCCCTCACGCAGCGGGAATCGGGCGGCAATGCGTGGCTTGAGCTTTGCCTGGCGCACTTGTTCGAACAGAGATGCGGCGCGCTGACGGCGCACCTCGGCGCTGGTGAGCACGTTCCACAAGTCGCCGCCGGTGAGGGTGAGCGAGCGATCCATCAGCAGGCGCGGATCGACTGGCGCGGGATCGCCGGCAGCCATGCCGTAGAACACGACGGTGCCGCCGATGCGCGCCACCCGCAAGCTGTCGGCCAGCGTGCGCCCCACCGAGTCGTACACCACATCCACGCCGTGACCACCACTCAAGGCCAGGCTGGCCTGCACCCAATCGTCATAGCCCACAGCCACATCGGCGCCCGCAGCGATCACAGCGTCTCGTCGCGCCTCGCTCGACGCCACGCCAAGCACCACCGCGCCCAGCGCCTTCAGCATCTGCACCAGCAGCAGGCCCACACCGCCGGCTGCGGCATGCACCACGGCGACATCGTCAGGCCGCACCAGGAAGCTGTCGCTGACCAGATATTGCGCCGTGAGGCCCTGCAAAAGCAGAGCTGCGGCCGTGTCCGCGTCGATATCGTCGGGCAACGGGATCAACCGCTCCCGGTCCACCGCGACCAGCTCGGCATTGGCGTGCGGCATATCGGCAAACCCTACCCGGGCGCCCACTGGAAACTGCGTTTCCCCGGGGGGCGCCCACGCCACCACGCCCGCGCCTTCATAGCCCAGCACCCAGGGCGCCTCGCCGGTGAGGTGGTAATTGCCATTGCGGCGGTAAACGTCGGCGAAGTTCAGCCCCACGCTCTGCATGCGCACAAGCAGCTGGCCCGGGCCGGGCACCGGATCGGGCCGCTCGGTCCAGCGCAGGACATCGGCCTGGCCGAACTTATCGAAGGTCAAGGCATGCATGCGAAGTTCCTGGCGAAGCTGGACGGCGGGCCCGCCAGTGTGGGCGCGGCGTGCCCGGCTGTCGAGAACGTGATCTCCTGCGGAGAAAACCTTTCACAAAACTGACACCTTTCGTCAACCTGACGAAAATACGCGCGTTACTCACGCCATTGGGTCGGATTCCTTGACCCTCTGAACAGGGAGATTCGCCATGCGGCGCACCTTTGTCGTGGGATGTCCACGCTCCGGCACCACCATCGTGCAGGCGCTGCTGGCGCGCCACCCGAATGTTTACACCCTGCCCGAAACGGCCTTCTTCGAGCACCTGCACGGTGAACTGGACAGGCGCTGGGGCGATGCAGGCGCCAAGCGCGATCCACGCAAATGGCATCACCGGCTGGGCATCAACCGCAGGCGAGTACGCGAGCTTTACCTTGGCCTGCAACGGCAATTGCCCGCCCAAGGGGAGCAGCGCCTCCACTTGCCCTGGCTGCGAGCCGGCATTGCTGACCGCTTCGTCCGATTGCTTGATTGGTCGGCTTCGGCAGCGGGATGCGATATGTGGCTGGAAAAGACGCCCAACCATCTGCTCTACATCCCCGAGATCGAAGCGCAAGTACCCGGCGCACGCTTTGTACACGTGGTGCGCGAAGGCACGGATGTGCTGGCCTCTATCGCCGATGCCTATCTCCGCTACGAGAACGACCAGGCCTTCGGTGGGGGCACGGTGCACTGGGCCCGACGCTGGAATCGCGCCATGGCCATCCATGGTCAGCACGTCGGGCGGCCCAACCACTACATCGTGTTCCATGAGGACCTGGTGCGGCGTCCAGACAACGAATGGGCTCGGCTGTGCACCTTTCTCGGGCTGTCGCAGGACGTGCCACTCCAAGGCGCCTGCCAGCGAACCATTGCCAACCTGGAGCGCGAACCATGGAAATTGGCCGCCGTGCAAGGCCAGGTGCGCCCATCCGAACAAAAGGTCGATAGCGTGTTCGGCCCCCGGGTGCAGCGCTGGCTCGCCGAACACCTCGCCCCTTATGACGAACTGCGCAACCGCTGCTTCGACCCACAGCCGGCACGTTACGCATCGCGCCAGCGCGTCGCCCGTGAGGCACCCGCCCTGGCCCGCTAACGCATCAGCGCGATCACGTCATGCCTGGCACCGGTACCTCGCTGGCGCGGTTGAAATCGCCAATGGCTTCGACCAGGTCGGTCACCGCCAACCGCTCCACCTCGGTAAGGTCGGGGTTCCAGCTATCCAGAATCATCACCACACGGGTTTCGCTGCTGCGATTCCAGGCTTCGTGCTCGAAGGTGTCGTCGAAGCTCACGCAACGACCTTCCTTCCACTCGTGGATTTCGCCTCCCACATTCAAGGCGCAATCCGCCGGCACGATGAGTGGCAGATGCGTGACCAGGCGCGTGTTGGTAACACCGCGATGTGGAAGGATATGTGTGCCCGGCCGGAGCACCGAGTACAGCGTTTCCGGCGCATGATCGCGAATGCGCACCAGCGGCAACGAATCGAGCAAGGCCGCCGTGCGCGGCGCACGGGCACAGTTCGCATCGAATCGCTCGCCGTGCCGGTAGAAGAAGAATGCGTCCCAGGCAGCCTCCTGACCGCCTTGCGAGCGCAGGTGCTCCTTAAGGTTTTCCGCCGAATGCTCTCCGAGAAATGGCAGCAGGCGTCCTTCCTCCGCCAGCACTGCCCGCAATTCCTCGCGCACAAACTCGGTGGCGGCCTCCAGCTCTGCTTGCCAGGGGAAACGCTCCACTGGGTAAAACGGCTGGCTTGGCACGCCAGGGAAGTAGAGGAACTTCGGCTTCTGTCTTGCGTCGGGCAAGGGCGCGGGCTGCTCACCGAGATAGATGGCCAGGCAATGCTCCACCCGAGCCAGTTCACTGGCCCCATATCGCTCACGCAGCGGTGTCAGTACGGCATCGAAGGTAGTGCGCCGCCCCACGTCGATGGTGCGAATGGCATGCTTCACCGCCTCACGCAAACCCGGCGCCGTGGTGGCGTCGCTCATCCAGCGACCCATGCCCTGCGCCGCGTTGACCGCGCCAAAGTAAGACAGCAGGGCCGCCTGCGCGCCCCCCAATTGCTCCAGGGAGATACCCAGTCGCAGTCTTGCCACGAACATCTGAGGCGCCAACGCTAGGCATTGCCGCAAGCTTTCCGCGGCACCTTGCCAGTCGTGAGCTGCCATCCGCGCCGCGCCCAGCTGATGCAGAATCTCCGGGTCCTCCGGCCGCACCTGGGCCGCCCGCAACAGCAGCGCGATGCCTCGCAACACGTCGCCACGCTGTACATAACGCCCCGCGAGGAACTGCAAGGCTTCGGCATCCTGGGGCAGTAACTCAAGCAACTGCGCAAAATATTGCTCCGCGAGCGGCAAATCGCCTCGACTGAGGCCATCCAGCGCCAACTCACGCAAGGCTGCCGCACCACCACTCAACCCGCTACTCATTGATTCTTTGAGCCCCCGCCCCGTTATCCCCTGAGCCACTCGCTGCGCATGGAGCAGGAGTAGTGTCGGCATAATAGACATGTTTTGATGCATCGCGGGCATGTGCCCTTCACACGACCTCGCAACGTCGTGATAACGCTAGCCGGAGCCGAGAGACTTGATCAATCCGCGTTTGCAGGGACTGGATTCAGCCGCCATCCAGCAGGTCACCGCCGCCGCCGAAGCTCTTGACGCAGGACGGGCCGACGAGGCGGAGCGCCACCTTTCAGCTGTCGTGCACGCCCACGCCAATCACCCAGAGGTACTGCGGATGCAGGCCGGTATCCATGGGCTGCGCGGCCAAAGCCAGGACGCGATCGCCGCCATGCGAGATGCACTGGCTCTGCGGCCCCAGGATCCGGTCTATCTCAACACGCTTGGGAGTCTCCTGGGCAACGCCGGCGATTACGACGGAGCCATCGCAGCACTGAGGCGCTCCAGCGAGCTACAGCCCAGCTTGGCGGCCGCCTGGTATAACCTCGGCGTTATGCTGACGCGCAGCGTCCGCAATGAAGAAGCGACGGCTGCGCTGCAAAAAGCGGTAAAACTGGCACCGAACCACATGGCGGCGCGCGCGTTGCTCGCTGACGTGCTACGCATGCGCGGGTTGTCCGACGAGGCGGCCAACGAGTATCGCCGCATCATCGCGGAACAACCCTGGGCCGGCATGGCCTGGTGGGGCCTGGCCGATCTCAAGACCCTCAAACTGGGCAGCAGCGATGTAACGCAGATGAAGGACGCGCTGCGCGATCGCCGTGCAAACGATGAAGACCTCATGGCCATCGGCTTCGCGCTAGCCAAAGCCTACGACGACCTTGGGCAGTATGCCGACGCCCTCGATGCGCTGGCCCAGGCCAATGCCATCGCGCGTCGCCGGCGACAATGGAATCGGGAGGCATTCTCCGCCGGTGTGTCCACCGTGGTGGAAGCCTTTACGGCACACCCGGTTAAGGCCGCCGACTCGCAGTTGGGCAAGGAAGTCATTTTTATCGTCGGCCTGCCGCGTTCCGGCTCCACTCTGGTGGAGCAGATCCTGGCCTCGCACTCTGCGGTAGAAGGCGCGGGCGAACTGCCCGATCTCACGCAGGTGCTGGCGGAGGAATCGCGACACCGGGGACAACCATTCCCTCGCTGGGTAGCCGATACCACCCCGGCCGATTGGGAGCGTCTGGGGCGCCGGTACCTGGAGCGCACCCGTCATTGGCAACAGCATCGCCCCGTGTTCACCGACAAGCTGCCCGGCAACTGGATCTATCTGGGAGCCATCCTTGCCATGCTGCCCGGCGCACGCATCATCAGCTGCCGGCGCGACCCGCTGGAAACTTGCTTTGGCTGCTATCGGCAGCGCCTGGACAATAACGAGTACACACGCGACTTCGAGGACCTGGCTAGCTTCTGGCGCGATTTTGATCGCACTCAGCGCCATTGGCTGGCGACAGCGCCCGACCAAGTCTACGAGCACGACTACGAAACGCTCGTGGACGACCCGGAAGCCAGCATCCGGCGCCTGCTGGCGTTCTGCAACCTACCTTTCGAGGAAGCTTGCATGAACTTCCACGAAAACCGTCGCGAGGTGCGCTCACCGAGCGCTGGCCAAGTGCGCCAGCCCTTGCAGCGCAATGCGGCGCGAAGTGACCACTATGGCGCTTTGCTGGACCCTCTACGCTCGGCGCTAGGCTTGCCGGCATGGCGCGGCTGATGTCGAGCGCCATGGTGACCATGCGTACCTTTCCCATCGTCTGATCCATGGTGCCCATGGCTTCGCTGTCTGACCCGTACGATCCACTTTCGACCAATGCTTCGGTGATGGCCAGCCTCGCCGAGATCCAGGCGCTGGCACTGCAACGACGCTGGCAAGCTGCCTGCCATGTTGCCGAACGCGCGCTCGACGCGCACCCGGCTGCGAGCGCTCTGCAACTGGCTTATGCGGGATTGCTCATCGAACTAGGGCAATCCGCATTGGCCGAGCAAACCCTAAGACGGCTCCTGGAACGCTATCCACAGCATGCAGCAGCCGCCTTCCTATGGGGGCGATTGCTACGGCAACAGGGACGCATGCGCGCGCTCGCGGGCGCTTACCGCAACGCATTCGGCGCGCCCGACGTACCCGTGGATTACCTTTTGCGCGCGGCGGAAGAATTGGGCGATGTCGGGCGGCAGGCGGACGCCGCCGCTCTGTGTGCAGCACCGATTGCCGCTGGTTGCAGTGACCCACGCGTACATGTATTGGACGGCATGCTTGCCGCCCAGTTAGGCGACTACGGGCGAGCCCGTGAACGTCATCGTTATGCCCTGGCGCACAGTGACCAAGCCTTGGAGTGGCATTGCCCGCTGGCCTTGGCCGAACTGCAACGCTACGAAAGCGATCAACACGAGGATATTGGGCTATTCAACGCGCTGCTTGCCCGAGGCGATCTCAGCGCCCATGCCCGCAGCGGCATACTCTTCGCCCTTGGCAAGGCATACGACGATATTGGCGACTATGCCAAGGCTAGCCACTACCTGGGCGGCGCCAATACCTTGGCGCGAGCCGGCAGCCACTGGTCACGCAAGGCTTGGCGACGCAGCGTCGATGCGCGCATTCAGCGCCGGGCGCCTACGACCGTGCCTCATACCGCAACGGCTAACTGGACGCCTGTATTCATCGTGGGAGCGCCTCGCTCCGGCACCACCCTGTTGGCCGAGCGACTCTCGCGGCATCCAGACGTCTGTCTTCGAGGCGAGTTGAATCAATTGCCTCCGCTGGCGACCCGGCTCGCCGATACGGCACTGACCGTCGAAGGGCTTCAAGATGCCGCGCGTACCTATGCGTGCCAGCTGCGTCAGGACGACAGCGATGCACGCTGGTTCATCGACAAGCAACCATTCAACTTCCTGCACGTGGATATCGCCTTGGCGATGTTTCCTCATGCGCGGTTCTTGTTTTGCCAACGCGACATGCGAGACAACGCTTTATCGCTTTGGCTCCAGTCATTCCAGCGCGGTGTTCAGGACTTTGCCTACGACCTGGGAGACATAGCCGCCGTACTGCAATCAGCGCGGCGCTTGCAAGCCCATTGGCTCGAGCGCTTTCCGTCCTCGGTTCGCATCGTGCCCTACGAAGAACTCACCCGCGAACCCGCTCGCGTGTTGAGCGACGTGAGCGACTGGCTGGGGCTCCCTGCTCATGATTTGCTGGCCCAGCGCACCGACGCGCCGTCGATCGCCACGGCGAGCTTGTGGCAAGCGCGGCAGGCCATCCATACCCGCTCGGTAGGCCGTTGGCGCCATTACGCGCCTTATCTGCCGGAACTGATGGCGATCAGCGAACACTGATCGCCATCAGGCTGGGATAAGGAAGGTCTGATTAATCGACTTCTTGTCCGTCATTCCTGCGGAAGCAGGAATCCTGTGCCTTTACATTCAGAGAATTACAGGCACTGGATCCCAGCATTCGCTGGGATGACGATCAAAATCAGAGTTTCCCTAAGAGCCGGCGACTTCCTGGATAGAAGCGTCGTAACCCCAATGGGCAAGCATCGGCTGCAGTATCGGCAAGGCCGGCGCCATAGCCTCACGGTAGCGCAGCCAGCGATTCATGGCCTTGCGGTTCACCGGCTGAATCACCTGCGTATAGCTCGGGGTGGCGATAAAGCCCTTCTCTCGCGCATGACGATCAAAGTGAAGCATCGGCGTAGGGTCCTCCAGGCCGATGAACTGGGCAATGCGGCGCGTTTGTTCCTCGGTGTTGGACACCAGGTCCTCATAGCGCGACACGAGTACATTGGGCTTGAACACATCCACATGACGCAACCAGGCATTCATCGCCGTCACATAGGCCGTGGCCAAGCGCTCGATATCCGCGCATGCGGCCGCCAGCACATTGGCGCGAAAATTCTGCATGTAGCAGCTCAGTACGACATCACAAGGATGGCGCAATGCCAGGATGAACTTGGCATTGGGAAACAACCGATAAATCAGTGGCAGCCACAGCATATTGAGCGGGTTCTTGTCGACCAGACGCGCATCCCAGCGCCGCTCGATCTTAGAGCACACCAGCGACAAGTAACCCTTGCGCAGCTCATCGCATATCGTTTGATCGAACTTGGGGATATCGCGCGGCACGCGAAGCCCGTAGTCATCCAACTGATCGCTCAAGATGTTGAAGAAGGGACGTTCATCCATCGACTGCAACGCGGGATGCGCATCCAGCATCTGCTCGAGCAGGGTCGTTCCCGAGCGTGGGAAACCAACGATGAATACCGGCGACTGTTCTTCGCCTGGCGCTTGCAGTGCGGGCCAGCCCCGATATTCCTCGGCGCTCACCGTGCCTTCGGCCACCGGCAGAACGGGCGCGCCCGACTCGAACCGATAGGGTTCCGTCGCCATGAGCTCTTCCACCTGAAGCGCGTGCGCCTTATGGAAGGTGCGTATGGCATCCTCACGCTCATCGAGCTTGTCGTATATCTCCGCCAGCGCGAAATAATGACTGTAGTCGCCCGGCAGCCTAGGGCCCGCTGACTCCAGCGCCTCGCGCGCTTCGGCCAATCGCCCCCGCCGCTGCGCCAATTTGGCGCGCTGATGGGCAATCTCGTTATGGGCGATCTCATCCAAAGCGCTGGGCAGCGAGACGAGTAGATCGAGAACGCGTTCAGCGTCATCGAGTCGATTCATTCGCTCATAGACTGCGGCCAGCAGCAGCATGGCCCGCTGCGATTCGGGGAAACGCGACAACAATTCCTCGAGCACTGTAGCAGCGCCATTCGCGTCGCCCAAAAGCAGCTGCAGATCAGCCAACTCCAATTGCTGCGGCTCGTCCAACGGCAACCAGCGGCGCCAGGGATGAATCAGTTGCTCAGCCCGGTAGTCACGAAACACCGAACAGGCACGGGCAGCATAAATGCGAGCCGCAGGCGATTCCGGGGCCACGTGATGGGCGCGCAATAGCGTGATGCGAGCCGCCTCGTACTGGCGCAACTCCAGTTGCACTATGCCAAGGTTGAGCAGCTGCTCTGGATTGTCCGGATCAAGGCTTAACGACGTTTCATAGGCGGCCAGTGCCTCTTCGATACGGCCTGCCGAGCGTAACGACGTGCCGTAATTGCCCCAGTGCAGCCCATTGTGGGCATGAAACCGTGTCAGCTCGGCAAAAACATCCAGTGCCTCGCTGTTGCGCTCTTCCTGCTGCAGCACCATACCTAGCAAAACCAAGGCATCTTCGTCGCCCGGCGTGCTGGCCAGTCGGGAACGACAAAGGCTCTCTACATCGGAAAGCCGGCCGGCTCGCAGAGCCGCCAGGATGGTGTCGGTCGAAATAGTCATCACACACCAAAAATGAACGAGCCGCGCGGAAAATCCGCGCGGCTCGTTTGTTTTACCACTAGTCGATACGAACTGAATCGATCGCTTAGAACTTGACCGTCACGCGAGCCCAGAAGTAGCGGCCCTGCAGGTCGAAGTCGGTCGGATCGGTATTCGCATTGAGCACGTTGTTCGCGTACAGCATGGGCGGCTGCTTGTCGAACAGGTTGTTGATGCCGAAGTCCACACGGGTGTTGATCGGAGCAATGTTGTACCCGATGGAGGCGTCGTTGTAGACGGTCGCACCATAGTAGAAGATCACGCCGTTCAGGCCAGAGGTCGCCGGGAACGTATCGTTCGACGGATTGGCCGAACCGTTGCGGAAGCGACCGATGTAGCGCATGCGCCAAGAAGCGTCCCAGTTGCCGGCCGTCCAGTTGACGAAGCCATTACCCTTCCAGCGCGGGAACAAGCAGACGCCACCGCCACTCGGGCAGGTCGCCGCCGCACCCGAACCGTACGGTGCAAAGTGGCCCGCGTCATGATACGTGACGTTGGCTGCCGTGCCCGGTGCGGTGTTCTGGTCATAACGCTTGAGGTACGTCGCATCCAGGCCCACGGTGAACTGGCCGAACGAGAACTGCGGCAGACGATAACGGGCCGAGAAGTCGATACCGGCCGTGTTCGTGTTGCCGAGGTTACCCGTGGGTTCCAGGATCTGGGCGATCTGGCCCGTCTGGTCACGCGTGATGAGCGGGCAATAGGTCGTGATACCGGCGTAGCACAGGTTCAGCACCGTCTGAGCACCGATCGCGGAGATCGTGTCGTTCAGGTAGATGTGCCACACGTCGACGCTCGTCGACAGACCCGGCAGGTAGCTCGGCGAGTACACCAGACCCAGGTCGAAGGACTTGCCCTTCTCCGGGCCGAGCGGGAAGCCGGCGTACTGCGAACCCGAGGCCACGGCCTTGATCTGCTGACCCAGGGCCACGTCCTGGTTCACGAAGGTACCGTTGGTCGGCACGTTCACGCAGGCCGGGTTGGCCGCGGTGATGTGGTCGCAGGGATCACTGCTGAGCTTCGGCGCGTCGCTGACCGGCGAACCGTAGACGTCAGCGATGGTCGGCGCGCGGAACACGTCGGCCATGGTGCCACGGAGCAGCAGGTCGTCGAACGGCTTCCATTCCAGGCCGATCTTGGTGTTGTTGGTGCTGCCGAAGGTGCTGAACTTGGAGTAGCGGTCACCCAGGGTGACGTTCAGCGACTGGATGAAGGGAAGATCCTTGAGCACCGGCACGAACAGCTCGGCGTAGACTTCCTTCACGTTGTACGAACCCGACAGCGGCGAGGAGCATTGGCTGCCCAGGGTGCAGTTGCCGGTCGACGGGTCGATCGTCAGCAGCGGATCGATCGTGCTGGAGGTGTACTCGCGGCGGTACGAGGCGCCCACACCGGCCGAGACGGTGCCGGCCGGCAGGTCGAACAGACCGCCGTTGGCTTCCACCGCGTAGATCTTCTGGATCGAGAAGGCGTTGCTGATGCCCGGCACCGCGCTGTCCTGCAGGAACTTGGCGGTGGTCGGATCGTACTGGTTGAAGATGTTGATCGGGGTGCAGCCCGAGCTAACCGGGTTGGCCGCCGTACCGCAGGTCAGCGCGGCGTTGATCTTGTCAACGTTCGGCAGGTTGCGGGTGATCGTGGTGGTCGAGGAGTGGCCGTAGTCGAAGCCGGCGTCCCAGTTCCAGTTCTGGCCGAAGACCGTGAAGTCACCCTTGAAACCGGTGGCAATCTGGTCGGTGGTGGTCGTCGAATCCGTGATACGGGGACCGATCGACACCAGACGCAGACGGAAATCGCCTGCACCGCCCTTATAGGTCTGACCGAACACGTTGTACGGATTGTCGGCGGGAATGTCCGCGCCATACAGCGAGCCGAACAGCGCCGGTGCCAACTGGAAGTTCGAGCTGGTCTTGTTGTGATAACCGTTCAAATAGACCTGGACGTGGTCACCCAGGTTGTAGTTACCGTTGACGAAGAAGCTCGTGCGCTCCTGCGGGGTCTGGATCAGGTTGACCGTCGCATAGTTGTACTTGTCGGCGTTGGTGAAGCAGTGGTAGTCGGTGTTGACGTTCGTGCCCGACGCGCCCTTGTTCAGCGCAACGCTGCTGCAACCGTACTGTGCAGCCAGATTGGCCGGCAGCGAGATGCGGCCATAGGCCGGGAACGACGAACCACCGATGTAGGTGTGGATCGGGCTCTGCGAGCTACCGGAGATCGAAATGGCGTTCTTGGAGAACTTGCGCTGGCTGGCAAGAACCGCATCGGTCTTGTTGTAGTCCACGCCGGCCATGATGCTGCCCTTGTCGGACGTCTGGCCAAACGTGAAGGTGTAGCCCTGGCTGGCGCCGTCGTTGTGATCCGACTCGCCGAAGTTCGCCGAGAAGGTGGCGCCCTGGTAGCTCTTCTTCAAGATGAAGTTGACGACGCCGCCGATGGCGTCGGAGCCGTACACCGACGAAGCACCGTCGGTCAGCACTTCGACGCGCTCGATCATGTCGGCGGGAATCGAGTTGACGTCGGCGCTGATGACGCGCTTGCCATCAACGAGAATCAACGTGCGCTGGAAGCCCAGACCGCGCAGACCAATGGTGCTGCCGCCAGTGCCGCCGCCGTTGTTCACCTGCGGGTTGACGTTGCCGCCGGTCACGGCCGGCAGCTGCTGCAGGATGTCACCGAGCGTGAGCTTGCCCGTGGCCTTGATAGCGGCCGAGTCGATGGTGACGACCGGGTTGGACGTCTCGACGTCTACGCGGCGAATGTGCGAACCCGTGACGGTAATCGTCTCCAGGGTCTTCGCCTTCTGAGTCTGCTGATCTTGCGTCGCGTTAGCGTTGGACTGCGCATCCTGCGCGAAAGCTGCGGTGCCGTAGGCGCTCGCGGCGAGCATGCCCAGCGACAGAGCCAGGCGAACCGACGTACACAGTTTATTTTCCCCGAACTTCATGAGACACCCTCCCGTTATTTATTTATGACTGGGTTTGAAAGAATTCCCCGCCTCAAACCCGCGCCCGAGTCACCCAAAGACTTTAGGGATAGACCGTTGGTCTACAGCGCTGCGCATTTATCACGCTTTGCTTACAGATAGTCAATAAAATCTATACAGCAAGAAAATACTGCGCCATGACAGGTTTAGTATTTTCTTGCGATATATCCGGGGAATAATCGCCCCCTGCCTGCCAGCCTTCCACATGGTGCAGCGCCACGACCTTCGTTTGGATGCGGTGAAGCCGCAGTGAAGGCAGCCTGGTGAAGCCTTTTATCTTCAGCCAGGCCCCTGATTTGACTGGGGTTCAGTCCAGACCCGTCTCGTCCTCGAAACGCAGGTGTTTCACGCTGCGTCCATTGCGGCGCACCAGCTTGAGGGCCTCGATGCCGATGCGGATGTGGCGTTCAACAAATTGAGTGGTCACGCTCTTATCGCTTAACTCAGTCTTAACGCCCTCGGGAATCATGGGCTGATCCGACACCAGTAGTAGCGCTCCGCACGGAATCTTGTTGGCAAAGCCCGCTGCAAAGATGGTGGCGGTTTCCATATCCACCGCCATGCAGCGGGTGCGCCGCAGGTATTCCTTGAATTGCTCGTCGTGTTCCCACACGCGGCGGTTGGTGGTGTACACGGTGCCGGTCCAGTAGTCGTAACCGAGGTCGCGAATGGTGGTGGACACGCCGCGCTGCAATTGGAAGGCGGGTAGTGCCGGCACCTCCGGCAACAGATAGTCGTTGGAGGTGCCTTCGCCACGGATCGCCGCGATCGGCAGCACCAGATCGCCGATGGCGTTCTTCTTTTTGACGCCACCGCACTTGCCGAGGAATAGCGCGGCCTTGGGGTGGATGGCGCTGAGCAAATCCATCACGGTGGCCGCGTTGGGGCTGCCCATACCGAAGTTGATGAGTGTGATGCCATCGGCCGTGGCGTTGGGCATGGGCCGGTCGCGGCCCTGTACTTCTACCCCATGCCATTGCGCGAACAGGTCCACGTAGTGACCGAAGTTGGTCAGCAAGATGTGTTCGCCAAACTGTTCCAACGGGGTACCGGTGTAACGCGGCAGCCAGTTGGCAACGATTTCTTGTTTTTCCTTCATTGAAACCCCGTGCGGGAAACGCTGCATGGGGATATGCAGCGTGCGTTACCGGCGACGCCACGCCGGCAAGATGCCAGATCTGTCGCTGCATCTTAGCGGGTGTAGGGCCGGCTTCGCCTAGTCGGCTGTCCCACCTCGCTCCCAGCGGTGCCGGATCGCATATGGGGTTATCGTCCTGTGGCGCCCTATCGGCCCGCACGTGCTCTACATATATATGCATGCCGCTTCTCGCGGCATTGGTTGCACCTGAAACTTGCCTCGCGAAACACGCCGTCCACGCGGCGACGCCTCCAAGGCGGCAAGGGGCGACGGGCCAAGTGCCCTGCTGCGCGAGGCGCCGCCCACATAGCGGTCGCCACCTGTCGCATCAACCAAGTACCACTCCCACGTTTGCACGGCGTCGCGATAGCAACGCAGGCCTCGCATCGATCAAGCGATGGCACCTGCTGCCGATACCCGCGTTGGGTTCGGCAAGCGTTGTGCGATGCAGGATCAGGCGGCATGCCAACCCCCATCGGCAGGGGTCGGCAGCCTCAACGGCGCATGCTATGTTGGCCGCGCCATTCACTGGGGGGTGAGACGATGCGGATGGGATTGGCCATCGACGCTGCCTGCGATCTACCGCAGGCATTTCTGCAAAAGCACAACATCGCGATCATGCCGATCACGATCCACGTCGACGATGAGGTCTTTCTCGACAATCGCGACCCGGCTGAGCAACAGCGTTTCCTGGATCGCAACCTGGGCAGCCGCAGCCACTCGGCCGAAACCGAGCCCTGCTCCATCGAAGAAGTGCAGCAGTTGTTCCTGGATAAGCTGGTGCTGGAGCAGGACTGCGTGTTCTGCCTCACCATCACCGCTACCCGCAGCGCCATCAACGACCATGTGATCAAGGCCAGCTTCGCGGTGCTGAAGAACTATCGCGCCGTGCGCGACAAGAACGGCATCAGCGGCCCCTTCCTCATGCGTGTGATCGACACGCGCAGTCTGTTCGCCGGCTCGGCGCCGGTGATCGTCGAAGCCACGCGGCTGATCGAGTCGGGCGAAACGCCAGCCGCCATCCGCGAACGTCTCACCTACATCGCCAATAATGCGTATGGCTACATGCTGCCGCGTGACTTGTACTACCTGCGCGCGCGTGCCAAGAAGAAAGGCGATCGCAGCGTGGGCCTGTTCAGTGCGGTGCTCGGCTCGGCGCTGGATATCAAGCCGCTGCTGCGCGGCTATCGCGGCGAAACCGGCCCCGTGGGCAAGGTGCGCGGCTTCGAGCATGGCGCCGAAACGCTGTTCAACTACGCCGCGCAGCGCGTCCACGCGGGCTTGCTGGTGCCGGTCGTATGCGTGAGCTACGGCGGCGACCTGTCCGACTTGAACAAGTTGCCGGGCTATGCCGGTTTGCGCGCCGCCTGTGAGGAATGCGGGGTGGAACTCATGGAAGCCCCGATGAGCATTACCGGCATGGTCAATGTCGGCGAGGGCGCGGTGACGCTGGGTTTTGCAGCCGAGGAACATCTCGCCGAGTTCTAACGAACATCCGCCCTGGGAGGCATCCGCATGGTTCGCGCGAGTGTCGTGCTCCTGCTATGGCTCGTGGCGTCATCCGCATTCGCCGGTACGGCTTACCAATGCACGGCAGGCGACGGCCGAGTGACGTATCAGGATCACCCCTGCGGCAAGGGTCTGCGCCAGCAGACCCTGCAGTTGGACGACTCCCAGCCCAGCGCACCACCACCGCCGGAGGCCGTCGAGGCCTCGCCGGTGCCTGCGCAGTCGATCGCCACACCCGCCGCACCCAGCCAGCCAGAAGAGCCCTTGCCGATGATGTATGCCTGCACTCGCGCTACGGATGGCAAGCCATACCTCAGCGACAACGGCAACCCACCGCCCTATCAGGTGCCCTACGGCATCTTGGGTGCCTCGGCGCTGCCGCTATCTACGGTGTACGGGGCACCGAATGGACCCGGCGCCTCGGCACCTGAGCTCAACCGCGGACGCATCACACCGGGCCTGATCGCCAACCACTACGTGTGGGTGCAGGACGCGTGCCGCCAACTGAGCCATGGCGAAACTTGCCGCGCGCTACGCGATGCATACGATGAGAACGCCACCAAGTTGCAGCGCGCCTTCAAGAGCGATCGTCCGCCGCTGGAGGATCGTGAAGCGCATCTATTGGCGCAACTGCGGCACTGCTGACGCCGCTGGCTACTTTTTACGCAAAGTCATGCAAGTGTTTGCCATGCAAGGTCGCTTGGCAGTTTTCCACAGGCTTGCCACCAGCGTTTCCCCAATCGCTGTGGAAAACCGCATGCAGAATGCCCCATGTGCTGGTCGGCGTCGTTGCACCGTACGCTGGTCATATCTTGCGCAAAGTCATGCAAGTGACTGCCACGCAAAGGCGCTTGGCAGTTTTCCACAGGCTTGCCACCAACGTTTCCCCAATCGCTGTGGAAAACCGCGCGGGGAATGTGCGAAGTACTGCTTAGCGTCGTTGCATCGAATGCTGGTCACAGCTTGCTCAAAGTCATGCAAGTAACTGCCACGCAAAGCGCTTTGGCAGTTTTCCACAGGCTTGTCACCAACGTTTCCCCAGTCGCTGGGGACAAACGCACGCGGAGTGCGACGTGCTGCTTCGTGCCGTTGCAACGAACGCTGGTCATATCTTGCGCAAGGTCCTGCAAGTCATTGCCACGCAATGGCGCTTCGAGGTTTTCCACAGGCTTGCTACCAGCGTTTCCCCAGTCGCTGTGGAAAAGATTGCGTCAGTGGGTCAAACGCAACGCCGCTGTTGGTCAGTATTTGCGCAAAGCCATGCAACCGTTTGTCGCGCAAGGCGACGCGGCGCTTTTCCACAAGCTTGCTACCAACGTTTCCCCAATCGCTGTGGAAAACCCGGCGCGATCGCAGCGATCGATGGATACATTCGGGCACGAGCGCGCCAATCAACGTTTGTTGCCTGCGTTGATCAAATAGTGCGCAAAGCCATGCAAGTGGCTGCTCGATAAGGCCGCTTCGAACTTTTCCACAAGCTTGCCACCAGCGTTTCCCCAATCGCTGTGGACAAATCGCGCCATCGACGCGGCCTGCTAGCGATGCGCCGTGCAGGGCTGCTCAGTTTTTGCGCAAAACCATGCAAGTGCTTGCCAGCCAAAGCGTCTGCGCACTTTTCCACAGGCTTGCCACCAACGTTTCCCCAGTCGCTGTGGAAAACCGCACGCAAGCGTTCGGGGACAACACCAGACATAACACGATCAGCAACGAGCGAACCGTCAAAACCCGTAGTTGAGGAACCCACCATCCACACCAAGCACCTGGCCGGTGATGTAGCTCGCCGCGGGCAGGCACAGGAAGGCGATCGCGGCGGCAACCTCCTCCGGCTCGCCGATGCGGCGCAACGGCGTGCGGTCGAGCACCTCGTCCAGATATTCCTCGTCGGCCAGCGCAGGCTCCGAGCGTTGCGTGCGGATGTACCACGGCGCCACCGCATTCACGCGAATGCCATCGGCCGCCCACTCCGCTGCGAGGTTGCGGGTGAGCTGGTGCAGGGCAGCCTTGCTCATACCGTAGGGCGACCCCGTGCGCACATGCGTGATGCCAGATACCGAACCCACGTTCACGATTGCCGCATGGGCGTGCTGCACCAGCTGCGGATGCGCCAGGCGGCACATCTCGAAGGCCGAGAACAAGTTCTGTTCGAAGATCGCGCGGTACTCGTGCTCTTGATAGGCCAGCGTGGGCGCGGGGCGATTGCCGCCCGCGTTGTTGACCAGCAACGACAAGGGCGCGCCGAGGTCCGCCACCCAATCGAATACCGCCAGGCGCTCTTCCTGCTCGCTCAGGTCCGCACCGAAGGCCATTACTTCGATGCCGGGGAAGTCGTCCATCAACTCCACCCGCACCTGCTCCAGGTAATCGGCATCCCGCGCCACCAGCAATAGGTCGGCGCCCAGGCCCGCCAGTTCGCGGGCGGCGGCGTAACCGATGCCCTTGCTGGCGCCGGTGATCAAAGCGGTATGGCCCTGTAGCTGCCAGGCATCGATGCGCGTGTTCATGCCACGAGCTTAGAGCCAGCCTGGGCCCACGCCTAGTGCGTCCCGCTTGCCGTTATCCGAAGGGCACAGGACACTGGTGCCCTCTGCCGGAGAACCGACCATGAAATGGCTTGCCCCGCTCCTGTGTCTCTGCCTGCTGACTGCCTGCTCCGGCAAGGCGCCCGCTCCCGCCGCTCAGCCTGCCGCTGCCAGCACCGCGCGCGTGGCCACGCCCTGGGATGACCTGAAGAAGGACGAACAGCGCGCTCGCGACGTACAGAAAGTGGTCAATCAACAGGCCGAGAAGCAGCGTGAGCAGGTCGAGGCTGCCAACCAGTGACTTGTCTGCCTTTGCCAATGGACGTCTAAACGGGCATCTTGCATCGTCATGAACTCGCCCATCCTTCACTCCGATACCGTCACCCCGCTGCTGGAGATCGACGACGCCAGCGTGATGCGCGGAGATCGCTTGATCCTCGATCACCTCAAGCTGCGCATCGGCCTCGGGGAGCACACTGCGATCCTCGGCGCCAATGGTGCGGGCAAGTCCACGCTGGTGCGGCTAATCACGCGTGAGCTGTATCCGCTGGCACGCAACGATGGTCAGGCGTCCATCCGCGTGTTTGGTCGCGACCGCTGGCATGTGTCGGAGCTGCGCAGCCTGCTGGGCATCGTATCGCCCTCACTGCAGGACGACTGCACCAGCGACGCTACCTTGGAGGTCGCCGAAGCTGTGCTCTCCAGCTTCTTCGCCGCACGCCGCCTGGGGTTGGATCACCGCGTTACCGGCGCCATGCGCCGTCACGCGGACGACGCGTTGGCCCAGGCAGGTGCCACGCACCTGCTGGGTCGCTCCATGGCCAGCCTATCCACCGGCGAAGCGCGCCGCGTGCTGATCGCACGCGCACTGGTGCATCGCCCGCGTGCCTTGCTGCTGGATGAGCCATGCGCCGGACTGGACATAGGCAGCCGCCGGCGCTTTCTGGAAAGCCTGCGCGGGCTCGCACAGGGCGGCACCACCTTGCTGCTGGTGACTCACCATATCGAGGAAATACTGCCGGAGATCGGCCAGGTCGTGCTGCTGCGTGAGGGTCGCCTGCTGCACCAAGGCCCCAAAGCCCAGGCGCTCACCGATGCCCTGCTGAGCGAAACCTTCGGCCTGCCGGTGCAAGTACAACGTCACGGCGACTATTACGACGCCGCCATCGCCGGCTGAACCTCGCGACGCCAACAAAAAGGCCCCGGCAATCACCGGGGCCTTTTTGCATCACGGCAACCGCTCAGCGGGGCGAACAGAAGCAATAAGCGTAGACGTTCGGCCGACCTGACTGCGCCGTGCGCAACAGCTTCAGCTCCGGCGCCATGCTGTCGATCTGCGCCACCCAGGCCGGCAAGTGCATGCCATAGGATTGCGCCACCCGCACCATGGCGCTCTCGTTGAGGCCGACCAGGAACTGCTCGAAGCCACCCAGGGGCTCCTCCACATAGCGCACCGGATAGGTCTTGCCGAGCTTGGCGCGATTGGCCGCTTCCGCCACCGCCTCGCCAAGGCCTCCCAGCTGATCCACCAAGCCACGATCCAGCGCCTGCTGACCGGTCCACACACGCCCCTGTGCGATGGTATCGATGGCGTCGTAAGGCTTGCCGCGTGCCTTGGCCACCTGGCCCACGAAATCGTGGTAGCCCTTGTCGATGGTCGCCTGGATCACGCTACCCACGCGCGGATCGAGCGGACGGGTGATGTCGAAGGCGCCGGCCAATGGGCTGGTGCCCACGCCGTCACTCTTCACGCCCAGCTTGTCCAGCGTGCCCGGCACGGTGAGCACCATGCCAAAGATGCCGATGGAGCCGGTGATGGTGTTGGGCTCGGCATAGATGCGATCGGCGTTCATGGAGATCCAGTAGCCGCCGCTGGCCGCCACGTTACCCATGGACACGATCACTGGAATACCGGCCTCGCGGGTGAGTGCCACCTCGCGGCGAATCTGCTCGGCGGCATATACCTCACCGCCCGGCGAGTTCACGCGCAGCACCAGCGCCTTGGTGCGCTTGTCTTCGCGCGCTGCACGCACCAGCGCCGCCGTGGAATCGCCGCCCACCGTGCCCTGCGGCTGCTTGCCGCCGGAGATCTCACCCTCGGCCACCACCACGGCCACACCGGGATCAAAACCAGCACCCGGGTCGCTCAAGGTGTTCACGTAATGCTGCAACGACACCTGGCGGAAGCCTTCACCTTTCTTGCCGGCGGGCACGCCTTCCTTGCGCATCATCGCTTCGAGCTCGGCCGGTGTGGCCAACCCGTCGACCAAGTGCTGGTCCAGCGAAAGCTGCCCCAGGTCACCGCGTGCGCTGGCGATTTTCTCCGGCAGATTGTCGATGTCGCCACGCAGGGTGGTCGGGTCGAGCTTGCGCAGCTTAGCCAGCTCGTTGATGTAGGTATCCCACAGGCCGCCCATCCAGAAGCTGTCCGCTTCCTTCGCTTCGGGCGAGGCGTGGTCGAGGATGTACGGCTCGGCCGCGCTCTTGAACTGGCCCACGCGGAACAAATGCACGTCCACCCCGAGCTTGTCGAGGAGGTCCTTATAGAACAGGCGATAGTTGGCTAGGCCCGTGATCATCACTCCACCCAGCGGATCGACCAGGATGCGGTCGGCATGCGCGGCAAGGTAGTACTGGCCCTGGTCATAACTGGCCGACCACACAATGACCGGCTTGCCGGCGGCGCGGAAGCGATCCAACGCCGCACCCACTTCGCGCAGCGCGGCAAAACCGCCGCCCTGCATCTCGCCCGGCTCAAGCAGGATGCGGGTGATGCGGGTGTCCTTGGCCGCCGCGTCGATGGCTGCCACCAGGTCGCGCAACTGCACCTGCTTGGGTGCATTGCCCGCCAAACCCGCCAATGCCCGCTGCATGGGGTCGATGCTGTACTGCTCGACCAGCGCGCCCTTGGGCTGGATCACCAGCACGCTGTCGTTCTGCACCAGGCGATCGCCGCGACTACCGAAGTAGCCGCCCAGGAACACCAGGCCCAACACGAACAACAAGAGGAAAAAGACCAAGTTGATGATGACCAACCTGACCACATTGATGCCACGCCCGAGGACGCGGAGAAAAGCCCAGAAACCGTTAGGGCGACGGTCCGTCATGCGAAATTTCCTCTGGATGCCGACCACAGCGTAGCCGGTCGGACGATGAAGGTCATGTGGCAAAACGGCAGGGTGCGCTGACAGCGCAGCACCTCAACCGGGCCGCCTCAAACGTGCCTGCGCCAGCGTTCGGCGAAGGCGTTGCGCCAGAAACGAGTGAACAACAGCAGCGCTGCCATGCTGAGGCCGGCAATCAGGCCTACCCACATGCCACGGGCACCCATGCCATGGCGGAATGCCAGCCACCAGCCCACCGGCATGCCCACGCCCCAGTAGGCGAACAGGGTGATCACCATCGGCACCCGGGTGTCCTTGAGGCCGCGCAGGGCACCGTTGGAAGTGACCTGGATGCCATCGGAAAACTGGAACAGGCCCGCCAGCAGCATCAATTGCGCCGCCAGCGCGATCACCGCGGTGTCATGCGTATACATGCGCGCCAGCACGTGCGGCATGCCCAGCATCACGGAGGACGACACCGTTTGGATGCACAGGGCCAAGGCGATGCCGCAGAAGCCGGCATATCGCACGCCACGCGCATCGCCGCGGCCCACCGCGTTGCCCACACGCACGGTAATGGCCATGGACATGCCCAGCGGAATCATGAAAGCCACCGTGGCCACGCTCAGCGCTACCTGGTGACTAGCCACCACCGTCTCGCCCAGGGTCGCGATCACCAGGGCCACCGCCACGAACAAACCACCCTCGGCCAGCAAGGTCACTGCCATCGGGCCGCCGATCTTGAGCAGGTCCAGGATCATGCGAGGCTTGGGCCAGGCCAGGCCCTCGCGCAGGCCCAGGTCGCGATAGGCCGGATGCTTGGCCACGTACCACGCAAAGCCGAGCATCTCCAGCCACAACACGATCGCCGTGGCGATGCCGCTGCCCAGCGAACCCAATGCCGGCAGACCGAACTTGCCGTACATCAGCACGTAGCCCAGCGGCGCCAGCACCAGCAGGCCACCGAAACTGAAATACATGGACGGGCGCGTCATCGACAGGCCTTCGGAAAGCCCGCGCAAAGCGAAATAGCTGGTCAGCGCCGGGGCGGCCCAACTAATGGCGTGCAGGAAGTGCATCACGTCGGTGCGCAACGTGGGCACCACACCGATCCAGTCGAGCATGGGCGTGGCATGGCGCACCAGGAACCACATCACCAGCCCCATGGCCCAGGCCAGCCACAGTGCCTGCACGAACACGGCGCCCACTTCGTGGCGGCGCTGCGCACCGTCCAGTTGAGCCACCGACGGCGGCACGGCCATCATCATGCCCAGACCACTTACCAGGGCCAGGGCCCAGATGCTCACGGCCGTCGTCACCGCCGCCTGCACGTGAGCACTCAAGTGACCGGCCAACACGGCATCGACAAAGTTGGGGCCCACGGCAGCCAGTTGTGCGGCAATCAAAGGCAAGGCAAGGCGCACCGTGGCGCTGACCTCGTGCGCCACCCTGGCGCGATCGGGGCGGAAATACGACATATGGGGACTCCTGTCCGCAACATTCTACAGGAGCGGGCCAACGGCACCGGTCGAACCGGCACGCAGTAGCTGCCTCCGTCATCGGCTTATGCCAAGATCGCGGGCTGATCGACTCGGGGGAGGACGCATGAAGAAGGATTTGGTGTCGTTCGAGGGCGTGCACTGCGCCAACTGCAGTGCACCGATGCAAGGGGAGTTCTGCCATGAGTGCGGGCAGTCCATCCACACCGTGCTGCGCCCGATGCATCACATGGTGGAGGACACCTTGGACATGGTGCTGCACGTGGACGGCCGCATCGTCCAGACGCTACCGCCGCTGTTCTATCGCCCAGGCTTCCTTACCCTGGAATACTTCTCCGGGCGCCGCCAGCGCTATGTGGCGCCGTTCCGCCTGATGTTCGTGTTGTGCCTGCTGGCCTTCTTCGTATGCCACCTGGCGATGGATGGCGTGCATTTCAGCGACGCCTCGGTGGAAGCCAGCGCCGGTACTGGCGACTTCGCCAAGGACCTCACCCCCGACGCCGTGCGCAACCATTTCGAGGAAAAGCGCAAGGAAATCACCACGGGCAACGGCGCCGAGGAGCATGGGCACAAGGCCCAACGTCGGTCGCTGAGCACCGAACGCGATCACGCCAATCACCGCCTCGCTCAGTTGGGCGCGCTCCCGATTCCCAGCACGAGTGTGGACGGCTGGAATGGCGAGTCCAGACAGGTCCACCTGAGGTGGCTGCCCGACAGCATCAACGAACGCATCAACCGCTCGCTGTTGCATGCCGCCAGCAACGTGAAGGAGCTTTCCTCCGGCGGCGAGGCCAGCGTAGAGGCGCAGGAACGCGTGATGACGGGCGTGTTCGCGGTGCTCCCGCAGACCATGTTCATCGTGATGCCGCTGTTCGCCCTGCTGCTCAAGCTGGTGTTCGTGTTCAAGCGCCGCCTGTACATGGAGCACCTGATCGTGGCGCTGCACAGCCACGCCTTCATGTTCCTAGTGCTCTTGCTAGGGCTGCTGCTGGGCATGCTGCGTAGCTGGCTGCTTCCACACGCGGCCTGGACGAGCACGCCGCTTCTCGTGGCTCTCTGGGCGCTGGGCCTTTGGATACCGATCTACCTGCTGCTGATGCAAAAGCGGGTCTATCGGCAGGGATGGTTCATGACCACGGTGAAGTACCTTTTCGTGGGCTGGTGCTACATGTGGTTGATGAGCATTGCGCTCGGCATGGCGGTCCTGCTGGGCATGGCGCACTGAGCACCGCGTATCGGCACACTTCTGTGACACAGCGCACACAAAGAACCCGTACTTCCCTTGGGTTTGATGAGCGCTCCAGGGTTCGTCCGAGGGTTTTGCACAGCGTCATGAGGCTGTCAAGGCAAGACCCATGCCTATGGCAATTGTATGAACACCAGCCGAGTAAAATTTTTAAGTAGCTGATTTAATTGCCTATTTCACCCTGGTTAAAACTTGCGCAGCGCGTCCCCAGGGCCGTTTTCATGCGCCCTGGGGGCCTCCCTCAACGGGGCATCCACAGACTTATCCACAACTCCTGTGGATAACCTGAAAAGCCCCCTGCCGATAGTCACTTAGACCCGGTTTCTCAATGGCAGGGGAACAACCCCACGCAAGCCTGTGCACCCAGACCGTTCGCCCCCGAATGTGCGGGTTCCGGGGCCATCGACCCGGTTCGCAGCGGGCCGGTTACACTGGACCGCCACGAGGTCTTCATGCCCGCCGTCCTACGCGTCGCCCTTCCGGTTCCTCTGCCGACCCTGTTCGACTACCTGCCGCCGCCCGAGGGCATGGCGCCGCCGGGCAGTCGCGTGTTGGTGCCGTTCGGCAAGGGCAAGGCGGTAGGCGTGGTGGTGGAATCCGGGGTGGAGACCGCCGTGGGCAACGGCCGGCTCAAGGCCGCCCTGCGTATGCTGGACAACGCGCCCCTGCTCGATGCCGAGCTGATGGCCACCCTGGCCCGTGCCGCCGACTACTGGCTCGGCGCCCCCGGCGAGGCCTATGCCAACGCCCTGCCGCTGGCGCTGCGCGAAGACCGCCCCCTGCCCGACCCGCGCGAGGAAGCCTGGTCGCTCACCGACGCCGGCCGCAGCGCGCTGGCGGCCGGGAGCCGGCGCGGCGGCAGCCGGGCCTTGCTGGAAGCGCTGTCGCGCGGGCCGCAAACGGCCGAGCTATTACATGAATTACTGCCGGGCTGGCGCGACGCCGCGCGCCGCCTGGATGAGGCCGGCCTGATCGCCCGCTGCGAACGGGAGGCGGCTGCCCCTGCGCCCATCACCCACGCCCCCGCGCTGAGCGAGGAACAGCAGCAAGCCGTGCAGGTCATGAGCGAAGCGCTGGGCAGCTTCCAGCCCTTTCTGCTCGACGGCGTCACCGGCAGCGGCAAGACCGAGGTGTACCTGGCGCTGATCGAACAGGTCATCGCCCAGGGCAAGCAGGCGCTGCTGCTGGTGCCGGAAATCGGCCTGGCACCGCAGACGGTGCGTCGACTGCGTGACCGCCTGGGCGTACCGGTACAAGTGCTGCATTCCAATCTTGCCGAAGGCGATCGCGCACGCGCGTGGCTGCGTGCGCGCAGCGGCGAGGCCAAGGTCATCCTGGGTACGCGTTCGGCGGTGTTCACGCCCTTGCCGCACGCCGGCCTGATCGTGGTGGATGAAGAACACGACAGCGCATACAAGCAGCAGGAGGGCTTTCGCTACCACGCCCGCGATCTCGCCCTGCTGCGCGGCCGCGCGCTGGGCGTGCCCGTGGTGCTGGGCTCGGCCACGCCCTCGCTGGAAACGCTGGCCAATGTGCAGGCCGGCCGTTATCGCGCGCTGCACCTGCGTGCACGCCCGGGCGCCATTCGCGCGCCACAGGTGCAGATCGTGGACATGCGCGCGCAACGCCTCGACCACGGGCTCTCGCCAGCCTTGCTGGCCGCGGTCGGCGACACCGTGGCGCGGGGCGAACAGGTGCTGGTGTTTCGCAACCGGCGTGGCTATGCACCCGTATTGCTCTGCTACAGCTGCGGCTGGCATGCCGAATGCCCGCGCTGCGAACATCCGATGACCTTGCATGCCGGTCGTCGTCAGCTCATTTGCCATCACTGCGATTACCGTGCGCGCGTGCCGCAGGAATGTCCCGCGTGCGCCGCGCCCAACCTCAAGCCGCAGGGCCAGGGCACCGAGCGGCTGGAAGAGGCACTGGCCGCCCATTTCCCTGACGTGCCGGTGTTGCGCATCGATCGCGAAACCACGCGCCGGCGCGACGCCTTTGAGGAACTGCTGGAAGGCCTGCACCAGGATCGCCCCGCCATCCTCGTCGGCACACAGATGCTCGCAAAGGGGCACGACCTGCCCAACCTCACCCTGGTCGCCATCGTAGGCGTGGACGAAGGTCTGCACAGCGTGGACTTCCGCGCGAGCGAACGCCTCGCCCAACTCGTGGTGCAGGTAGCCGGTCGCGCCGGGCGCGCGGCCAAGCCGGGCCGCGTGCTGCTGCAAACGCATCACCCCGAACACCCGCTGCTGCGCCAGCTGCTGGCGCAGGGCTACGGCGCCGCCGCGCAGACCTTGCTGGAAGAACGCCGCAGCGTGGAACTGCCGCCCTTCGGCCATCAGGTACTGCTGCGCGCCGACGCGCATCAACGCGAACACGTGGACGCGTTTCTGCACGAGGCACGCGCGGCGCTCGCCGATGCGCCTTTGCAGATCGCCGGCCCGATGCCCGCCCCCATGCCGCTGCGCGCCGGGCGCCATCGCGGCCAACTACTAATCGAGGCCAGTACGCGCAGCGCGCTGCATCAGGCGCTGCGCCCCTGGTATCGCACACTCGCAGCGCAGCCGACGGCGCGCCGGGTGCGCTGGTCGCTCGACGTCGATCCCATCGACCTTTACTGACGGGACAGCGGCGATGACGACACCTCCAACGATTTTCATTCGAACGAGGTAAGCCATGGATAGTCATCACGCTCGATCGCCTCAACTCCCCCACGTCGTGATTCTCGGCGGCGGCTTCGGCGGCCTCGCCGTCGCCCGCGGCCTCGCCGATTCGCCGGTGCGCGTTACCGTGGTGGATCGCCGCAACCACCACCTGTTCCAGCCGCTGCTGTACCAGGTGGCCACAGCGGGCCTTTCGGCCCCCTCCATCGCCGCACCGCTGCGACAGATCCTGCGCAAGCAAACCAATGCCACCGTGCTGATGGACGAAGCCCTCGGCTTCGACCTGGCCCAACGACGCGTGCAACTGGCGCAAGGCGAACTCGACTACGACGTGCTGGTGGTCGCCACCGGCGCCACGCACGCCTACTTCGGCCATGACGAATGGGCACGCTATGCGCCGGGCCTGAAGACGCTGGACGACGCCTTCACCATCCGCCGCCGCGTATTGCTCGCCTTCGAGCGTGCCGAGCGCGAGGACGATCCCGCCAAGCGTCAGGCCTGGCTCAACTTCGTGGTGGTAGGTGGCGGCGCCACCGGCGTGGAATTGGCCGGCACGTTGGCAGAAATCGCCCGCCACACTTTGCCACGCGAGTTCCGCCGCGCCGACCCGCGCAAGGCGAACGTGCTGTTGGTGGAAGCCGGCCCGCGCCTGTTGCCCGCCTTCGATCCCAGCCTGTCCGACAAGGCTCGCCATCAGCTGGAAAAACTCGGCGTGGAGGTGCGCCTGGGCACGCCAGTCACCGCCATTGGCGAGCAAGGCGTCACGCTGGGTGAAACGCCCTACCCCGCGCGCACCGTGCTATGGGGCGCCGGCGTGGCCGCCTCGCCACTGGGCAAGTTGCTGGGCGCCCCGGTGGATCGCGCCGGGCGAGTGCAGGTGACGCCCGAACTGAGCCTGCCCGGGCACCCGGAGGTCTTCGTCATCGGCGACCTTGCCAGCGTCACCCAGGCCGATGGCAAGCCGGTGCCTGGCGTCGCCCCGGCGGCCAAGCAGATGGGTCGCTACGTCGCCTTGTTGCTCAAGGCGCGTTGGCGCGGCGCAAGCCTGCCGCCGTTCCGCTACCGCGACGACGGCGCGCTTGCCACCATCGGCCGCATGGCGGCCGTGGCCCAGTTCGGGCGGATCAAACTGTCGGGGCTGCTGGCCTGGTGGGTCTGGCTGATCGCCCACATCGCTTTCCTCATCGGCTTTCGCAACCGTCTCGTGGTGATGCTGGACTGGGCCTGGGCCTATTGGACCTACCAGCGCCACGCCCGCATCGTCACCGGCAGCGACGCCCCCAACGCCAGCGCTTTGCCGCCGGAGGCCGAGCATGGACAATAGTCTTTTCGCCTTACCGGAAATTGCCGTGTCTTCCCAACTCGAACAGCTCCGCCAATACACCACCGTGGTCGCCGACACTGGTGACATCGAAGCGATTGCTCGCTATCGCCCGGTGGACGCCACCACCAACCCCTCGCTGCTGCTCAAGGCGACCGAGCTGCCCGCCTATGCGCCGCTGATCGACGAGGCGGTGAGCTGGGCCAAGGGCAGGAGCGCCTCGCGCGAACAGCAGTTGGTGGATGCCAGCGACCACCTCGCCGTGGCCGTGGGCCGCAAGATCATCGAACTGGTGCCTGGCCGCGTGTCCACGGAAGTGGATGCGCGCCTGTCCTTCGATACCAGCGCCACCATCGCCAAGGCCGAGCGCCTGGTCGAGCTGTATGAGCAGGCGGGCGTGTCGCGCGATCGCATCCTCATCAAGGTGGCCTCCACCTGGGAAGGCATCCGCGCCGCCGAGCTGCTGGAAAAGCGTGGCATCCAGTGCAACCTGACCCTGCTGTTCTCCTTCGAGCAGGCCGTGGCCTGCGCCGAAGCCGGCGTGTTCCTGATCTCGCCGTTCGTCGGCCGCATCATGGACTGGTATGTAGCCAACACCGCCACCAAGAGCTACGCGCCGGACGAAGACCCGGGCGTGAAGTCGGTGCGTCGCATCTACGCCTGGTACAAGCAGCACGGCTTCGACACCGTGGTGATGGGCGCAAGCTTCCGCAACATCGGCCAGATCCAGGCCCTGGCCGGTTGCGATCGCCTCACCATCAGCCCGGACCTGCTGGAGAAGCTGGAGCAGGACACCTCGCCGCTGCCGCGCGCACTCAGCGACAACGGCGCGCGCGAAGCACGCGTGGCGCCGATCAGCGAAGCCGCGTTCCGCTGGGGCCACAACGAAGACGCCATGGCCACCGACAAGCTGGCCGATGGCATTCGCAAGTTCGCCGTGGACCAGCGCAAGCTGGAAACGCTGCTCGCCGCCAAGCTGTAAGCGCGGCGGAAACGACGATCCCGGCCGCAGCCGGGATCGTATCGTTGCCTTCGTTGTTCATCGCACCACCACGCCTCGGCGCTCACGCGCCGGGGCGTTTTACTTCATGCCCTGTGCCTTAGCTTCCTGCGCCAGGTGCGCGGGCGCGATGTCGTCGCTCGACCACCCGCCGCCCAGCGCACGCACCAAGCCCACGCTGGCACGCAGCTGATTGGTCTGCAGGCCGAGCAAAGTGAGGTGCGCGTCGAGCGAGGCGACCTGCGCGGTCACCACGTCGAGATAGCTGTTGGCGCCTTGCTTGTAGAGCGCCATGGAGAGCTTGAGCGTGCGATCCGCGGCGGCGGTGGCTTCCTGCTGGTCCACCAGCGCGGCGCCGAAGTTCTTCAATTGCGACTGGTTGTCCTCCACCTGCTGGAACGCGGTGAGCACGGTGCTGCGATAGTGCCCGCTGGCCTCGTCGAATGCGGCGTGCGCCGAAGCCACCTGCGCGCGGCGACGGCCGCCGTCAAACACGCTCATCAACAGGCTCGGCCCCACCGCCCACAACTCGCTGGGCGCATCGAGCAGCTTGCCCCAGGCACCGCTGGAGAAGCCGCCACCCGCGCTCAATGTCAGTGAGGGGAAGAACGCCGAACGCGCCACGCCGATCTGCGCATTCGCTTCTGCGGTGCGTCGCTCGGCCGCGGCAATGTCGGGGCGGCGCTGCAACAGCGTTGAGGGCAGCCCCACCGGAATGACCGGTAGATTGGGCAGATCGGTCTTGGCATCAAGCGTAAAGCTCGACGCCGGCTGCCCCACCAGCACGGCGATGGCGTGTTGCAGCATGTCGCGCTGCGCCTTGGTCTGCGACAGTTGCGAGCGCGTGGACGACAGCTGCGTCTGCGCACGATCCACATCCAGGCCGGATACCGCACCACCCGCCTGCAACGTCTTGGTGAGCTGCAGGGCGCGCTCGTAGGCATCCACGCTTTTCTGCAGCAGATCGATCTGGCGATCCAGCCCAACCAGCACGAGGTAGCTGTCGGCCAGCGAGGCTTCCAGGCTCAGGCGCACCGAGGCCAGATCGGCCGCCGACGCCTGCACCGACGCCCGCCCAGCCGCGACGTTGTCGTGCACGCGGCCCCACAGGTCCACCTCGTAGGTCGCCTGCCCGGTAAGCGAATACTGGTTGTAGTACTCCGGTGAGGTTGCGCCGTGCAGCGGTGCGTTGAGCGACTGTCGGTTGCGTTGCGCACCAGCACCCAGCGACACCTGCGGAAACAGATCGGCGCGCACCTGCGCGAGGTAATCGCGCGATTGCTGGTAGCTCGCCAGCGCGGCGGCAAGATCCGCGTTGTGCGCCAGCAACTGCTGTTCCAGGTCGTCCAGGCGTGCGTCGCCGTACAGCGCCCACCAGCCTTCGCGGGGCAACTGGTCGGCCGGCGCGGCCGTGGTCCACGGGCCGGCATCCTGATAACTCGGCGCCACCGGCGCCTGCGGCGTCTGGTACGTGGGCGCCATCGAGCAGGCGCCCAGCGCCAGCGTCGAGGCGATCATGAGTGCGAGCGTCTTAGGCTTTCTCATGGGACTTCGCCGCCGGCTGCGGATTCTTGGCAATGCGTACCGGGTCGCCGCTGGCCAGGCCATCGGGCGGGTTCACGATCACGCGGTCGCTGCTGCTCAGGCCCGAGCCCAGTTCGACGGTCTTGCCGTAGTCACGGCGAATGGTCACCGTCTTGAACTGCACGTGGTCATCCGCGTCCAGCGTCGCCACACGCAGGCCCTTGTCGTCGAAGATCAGCGCTTCGGCCGGCACGCGCACGCCTTCGGTATTGCCGGCGAGGTTGAAGCGCACGCTGGCATAGCTGCTGGGCAGCAGACGGCCATCGGGGTTGTCCACCACCAGCTGTACCAGCGTGGTGCCGGAGGTCGGCGTGATCGAGCGCGCGTCCGCTTCGACCTTGGCGGTGAAGCTCTTGCCCGGATACTCGGGCACGGTGAGCGTGGCTTCATCACCGCGATGAATATTGGGCGCATACACCTGCGGCACGCGCACATAAACGCGCAGCTTGCTGGTATCGGCCACGGCGAACATCGGCGCGCCATTGCTGTCGGCGGTCACCAAGGCACCCACGTCGGTGTTGCGCGCTGTCAGGCGACCGTCGAACGGTGCCACGATGCGCGCATACGACTTGAGCGCCTTCAGGCGATCCAGATTGGCCTGCGCCGCATTGGCTTGTGCCTGCTTGGCCGCGTAGTCACCGTTGTACTGGTCCACCGACTGCTGCGACACCGAATCGGGGTCGGTCGAGCGCAACACCTGCCAGCGCTTGGCCGTGGTGGCCGCGAGAGCCGCATTGGCGCGCGCGCTGGCCAGATCGGCCTGGGCCTGCAGCAATTGCTGGTCCAGATCCGGCGTATCGATGATGGCGAGCAGGTCGCCGGCCTTCACCGTGGCGCCGATGTCCTTGTTCCAGGACTTGAGGTAGCCGCTGGTGCGCGCGTAGATCGGTGCGTTGGTGAACGCATCCATCTGCGCCGGCAACTCCAGCGGCGCCTTGCCGTCGAGCGCTTCGGGATGCGACACGACCACCGAGGGAATGGCCTGCTCGTCGGTCCACTGGCGCAGGCTGCGCGCGTCGGACAGACGCACGCCGACGCCGATCACCACGATCGAACCGAACAGGACGGCGCCAATGACGGCGGCCAGACGCAGGCGACGCGGCGACAGCGACGTCTCCGGAAGCGGGGTGAGATGCTCAGACATGGACAGGCTCTCCGGCAGTGACGGCCGAATCAGACGCGCGGCCACGCCGCGCATGCACGATGGAAAAAACGACGGGAACGAAGATAAGCGTGGCGGTGGTGGCAAACAGCAGGCCACCGATGACCGCACGACCCAGCGGCGCGTTCTGTTCGCCGCCATCGCCCAGGCCAAGCGCCATCGGCACCATGCCGATGATCATGGCCAGCGCGGTCATCAGCACCGGGCGGAAGCGCACGAATCCGGCTTCGCGCGCGGCGAGCGTGGCATCACCATGGGCTTGCAGGCGTTCGCGACAGAAGCTCACCACCAGCACCGAGTTGGCGGTCGCCACACCCATGCACATGATCGCACCGGTCAGCGCCGGCACCGACAAGGTGGTGCGGGTCACGAACAGCATCCACACGATGCCGGCCAGCGCGGCAGGCAATGCCGTGATGATCACAAACGGATCGCTCCACGACTGGAAGTTCACCACGATCAGCAGGTACACCAGCACGCCCGAACCCAGCAGGCCCAGCAACAGGCCGGTGTAGGCATCGTTCATGGTTTGTACCTGGCCCAGCAGCGCCACATTGGCACCCTTGGGCTTGGCCGAGGCGGTGTCCTTGAGCAGCTGCTGGATATCCGCGGCCACCGCGCCCAGGTCACGCCCCTGCGTGGTGGCGTAGATCTCCACCATCGACTGGATGTTGTACTGGCTCACCACGATGTTGCTGTGCGAACGCGTGATGTCCGCCAGCGCACCCAGCACCTGTGCGTTGCCGCCGCTCTTGGCGGTGATCGGCAGATTGTTGAGCGCAGCCAACGAATCGAGCTGGTACTGCGGCACCTGCGCCGAGATTGGATAGGTCACGCCGTTGTCGGGGTTGAGCCAGAACGTGGGCGACACCTGCGCCGTACCCGACAGGTCAGCCACCAGGCTGCTGGTGACGTCGCCTTCGGTCAGGCCAAGCAACTGCGCGCGCGTGCGGTCCACGTTGATGTGGAACGCTGGCTCCGCTTGCGACTGCTGGATGCGCGCATCCGCCACGCCAGGGATCTTGCGGATCTTGTTGAGCAGCAGGTTGGCGTAGTTGAAGTTCTGGCTCAGGTGGAAACCGCGGATCTGCAGATCGATCGGCGCGGGCGAACCGAAGTTGAGAATCTGGCTCACGATGTCCGCCGGCGGGAACGAGAACGTCGTACCGGGGAACAGACGCGGCAGCTTTTCGCGGAGCACGCGCACGTACTCCGCGCTGGGGCGATGACCTTCCTTCAGCGAGATCTGGATGTCGCCGTCCTGCTCGCCGATTTCGCCGGTGTTGTTGTAGATAGTGTTGATCGAGCTGCTGTACAGGCCGATGTTGTCCACCATCGCTTCCAGGTCCTGCGGCGGAATCACTCCGCGAATCGCTTTTTCGATGTCGGCAAATTCGGCGGCGGTGACTTCCACGCGCGTACCCACCGGCGCGCGGGCATGCACCAGGATCTGGCCGCCATCCACATCGGGGAAGAAGTTGCTGCCCAGGCCCGGCAGCAACGCGAACGACAGCAGCACGAAAGCCAGGAAGCCGATCACGAACACCTTGCGATGCGCCAGCGCCAGATCCAACAAGCCGCTGTAGCCGGCACGAATGCGCTCAAAGCGATCCACGAAGCCACGCTGGAAGCGGCCCAGCGCGGTGGTCGGCGGCGGCAGCGGCAGGTGCTGGCCGTGTTCGTCCGCGGTTTTTGGATGCGCGTGCAACAGGTACTTGGCCATGGTCAGCACCAAGGTACGCGACAGGATGAACGAGAAGATCATCGCGAAGATCACCGCTTCGGCCATTGGCACGAACAGGTAACGCGCAACGCCCGGCAGGAAAAACATCGGCACGAACACGATGCAGATGCACAGCAACGACACGAATGCCGGCACCACGATCTGGGCCGAGCCGTCGACGATGGCGGTGACCACGTCCTTGCCCTGCTCCAGGTGCCAGTTGATGTTCTCGATGGTCACCGTGGCTTCGTCCACCAGAATGCCCACCGCCAGCGCCAGGCCGCCCAGCGTCATGATGTTGAGCGTCTGGCCGATGGCCGACAGCGTGAACACCGAGCCCAGCACCGCCAGCGGGATCGAGGTGGTGATGATCAGCGTGGAGCGCCAGCTGCCCAGAAACAACAGGATCATCAAGCTGGTGAGCGCAGCGGCGATGATGCCTTCGCGCACCACGCCATTGATGGAGGCGCGTACGAACAGCGACTGGTCGCCGATGGGCGTCACCGAAAGCTCATCCGGCAGCGCTTCCTTCAAGCCACCGAGCTTTTCACGCACGCCGGCCACGATGGCCAGCGTGGAGGTGGAGCCGTTCTTGAGCACGGACAGCAGCGTCGAGCGCACGCCATCCACATGCACCACGTTAGTCTGCGGCGGGTTGCCGTCGCGCACATGCGCCACGTCGCGAATGTAGATGGTAGTGCCGTTGACGCTCTTGATCGGCAGGTCTTCCAGCTCCTGCAGATGGACGGCCGCGTTGTTCAGCTCCATCACGTATTCGTACTTGCCGATCTTCTGCGTGCCGATCGGGCTGATCTGCTGCTGCGCGGCCAGCGCGTTGGCGACGTCCTGCGCGGAGAGGCCGCGCGCCTGCAGCGCCGCCGGGTCTACGTCGAACTGAATCTGGCGTGTCTTGCCGCCGAACGGATACGGAATGGCCGCGCCCGGCACGGTCACCAGTTGCGGGCGCAGCTGATTCAGGCCAAGGTCGCTCAACTGCTGCTCGGAAAGACCCTTGCCCGACAGCGCCAGCTGCAGGATGGGCACCGTCGAGGCGTTGTAGTTCACGATCAGCGGCGGCGTGGCACCGGCCGGCATCTGCTTGAGCAGGGTCTGCGCAATCGCTGTCACCTGTGCGTTGGCAACGGCGATGTTCACGCCCGGCTGGAAGAAGATCTTGGTGATGCCCATGCCGTTGATTGATTCCGACTCGATGTGCTCGATGTCGTTGACCGTGGTGGTGAGCGTGCGCTCGAAGGGCGTGTTCATGCGTCCGGCCATTTGGTCGGGCGTCATGCCGGTGAACTGCCAGGACACGGCGATCACCGGAATGTTGATATCCGGGAATATGTCGGTCGGCGTTCGTATCGCCGACATCACGCCGGCGATAAGGATCAACAGCGCGAAAACAACAAAGGTATAGGGCCGCGTGAGCGCGATCCGGACGATGCCAAGCATGCGGGGGATTTCCGTGCGCGAAATGATGCGTCGCGACAAATTTTCGCATGGGCCTGATGCGCACAGATCACTTGTGCGCATGAAGATATTTTCATGTTACGGCCAACGCATCGCCAACCATCGCCTCATCAGACGCTTACACGATGGCGGGCGTGACTTCCGGCACGGTGCGCGACAGGCAGGTTCCCGGCTTTTCGCCGGGAGCCAGCGCATAGCAGTACAGGGTGAGACGCGCGCCGTTGCCGCCCGCCTCACCGATATCCAGCGCATAGCCATGCATCCGAACGATGGCACTGACGATGCTCAGGCCCAAACCCGAACCCGCCGTGGTGCGGCTGTTATCGCCACGGTAGAAGCGTCGTGTCACCGCATCGCGCTCATCCGAAGGAATGCCGGGTCCGCTGTCGATGATGTCCACGCGCGGGCCGCGCTTGTCCATGACAGCTCGCAGCGTCACCGCGCCACCGGGCGGCGTGAACTTGATCGCATTGCCCACCAGGTTCGCCAGCGCCTCGAACAATAAGTGCGCATCCGCGCGCACGGGCGACAGCGACTGCACCTCCAGCTCGAATGGCTGGCCGCGGTCTTCCGCCACGGGTGCGTAGAACTCGTGCACCTGACGCAGCACCTGCCCCACGTCCACCTCATCGAAGCAAGCCGCACGATGACGGTCTTCCAGCTCCGACACGCGCAGCAAGGCGCGGAAACGCTGTAGGACGGCGTCGATGTCGACCAGACAGGCCTCGACCAAGCCCGCCTCGGGCTGGCCTTCCAGTTGCTGCTGCGTGCGATACAGGCGAGCACGCAAGCGCGTGAGCGGCGTGCGCAGGTCGTGCGCAATGTTGTCGCACACACCCTTCACCTCGTTCATCAGGCGCTCGATCTCGCCCAGCATCGTGTTGACGATGCCCGCCAACTGGTCGAGCTCGTCACCGCGCCGGCTTACCGGCAGGCGTTTGGAAAGATCGCCCTGGCGAATCGGGTCGGTGGCCTCCTGGAGCGCGCGAATACGCTTCTCCGGGCCCCGCCGCAACAGGAACCCGCCCAGCAGACCGGGAATGATGGTGAGCGACACGCCCCACAACAGGGCACGCCGGATGATCGTACCGATGCCATCGATGGTGCTGGTGTCCTTGGCGATCACCAGGATGTCGCCATTGGGCAACGTGTTGGCGAGGCCACGCGCACGCACGCGCTCGGCGTCGCGATCCGGACGCGGCAAGCCATGCTGCAGCAAATGCACCTGGCCATCTCGCGGCAGCGAGCTGGGCAAGTGATCGATGTTGCCGGCCAACGGCTGGTGATCGCGATCGAACAAACCAACCGACATGATGCCGTGCGGATCGATGGCCGCCGCCGCATCCACCGTAGCAGGCAGGCGCTCGGGATCGGTCGACGCCATGTAGTGCATGCGCTGCACCAGCATCTGGTCAATGACCGTGTTGAGGTAACGGGTCGTTTCCCACTGGATCACGCCCACCAGCACGAAACCCCAGAAGGCGAACAACGAGCCGTAGATCAGGATCAATCGCGAAATGGCCGAATGCCAGGCGTTGGGACGCGCGTTCATGAGGTCACCGCCGTATCACGCACCGAGAGCATGTAACCGGTGCCGCGCACCGTATGGATCAAGGCGGCCTGCCCTGCTCCATCGATCTTGCGGCGCAGCCGTGCGATATGCACGTCGATCACGTTGGTGCCCGGGTCGAAATGAAAGCCCCACACCGTCTCGAAGATCATGCTGCGCGTGAGCACCTGTCCGCTGTTGCGCATGAGGAATTCCAGCAGGCGGTATTCGGTGGGCAGCAGGGTCAATGGCTGGCCCGCGCGATAGGCGACGTGACTGACCAGATCCAGCTCCAGATCGGCCACGCGCAGGCGTTGCGCCGCCTGCGGCTGACGTCGGCGCAGCAGCACTTCGGCGCGCGCGGCCATTTCGTCGGGCGCGAACGGTTTGGTGAGGTAATCATCGCCACCCGCACGCAAACCTCGCACGCGTTCGTCGACATCGCTGAGCGCACTGATCATCAGCACGGGCGTATCCACCTGGGCGCGGCGCAGCTCGGCGACCACGTCGATGCCGTCCAGGCCGGGCAGCATGCGATCCAGCGTGATCAGGTCGTAGTCGTGGCGCAGCGCCTGGGCCAGCCCCTCGCGCCCATCGCCCACCCACTCGGCCTGCAGATTGTGCACGCTAAGTTCGGCGACGATCTCGCGCGCCGTGGTTTCGTCGTCTTCGATCACCAACACTCGGGGCATGGCGGGAACGTCAGCAAGTCCGGTCCAAGGGAGCGGAGCCAGCCCTGGTTCCGCAGAAAACCAAACGGCCCCGTGAGGGGCCGTTGGGAGTTTACGCCGTTTGCATGAATCAGGCGGCGAAGAGGCTGCGCATCTTCTTCATCGCGTTGGCCTCGACCTGGCGGATGCGCTCGGCGGAGACGCCGTACTCATCGGCCAGATCCTGCAGCGTGGCCTTCTCTTCGTTGAGCCAGCGGCGCTGGATGATGTCGCGCGAACGCTCGTCCAGCTTCTCCAACGCACTCGACAAGGTATCGAGCTGGTTGTCGGCCTGGTCGGCGTCGGCCACGTTCTCGTACGGGTCCGCACCCTCGTCGATCAGGAAGGCTTCCGGCGCCGGCTTGGCGTCTTCGTCCGCATCGGCCGGAGCTTCAAAGCCGATGTCGCGACCGGACAGGCGCGATTCCATCTCGCGCACGGTGGCCTCCGGCACGCCCAGATCCTGGGCGACGGTGCGCACCTCCTCGGCATTCATCCAACCCAGGCGCTTCTTGCTCTTGCGCAGGTTGAAGAACAGCTTGCGCTGCGCCTTGGTCGTGGCGACCTTGACGATGCGCCAGTTGCGCAGGATGAACTCGTGCATTTCCGCACGAATCCAGTGCACGGCGAAGCTCACCAGACGCACGCCCTGGTCGGGGTCGAAGCGCTTGACGGCCTTCATCAGGCCGATGTTGCCTTCCTGGATCAGGTCGGCCATCTGCAGGCCGTAGCCGCTGTAGCCGCGCGCCACGTGCACCACGAAACGCAGGTGCGACATCACCAACTGGCGGGCGGAGGCCAGGTCGGCATCTTCGTTGTAGCGGCGCGACAGCGCCTGCTCCTCATCTTGGCTGAGCACCGGAATCCGATGGACCGCCGAGATATAGGCATCCAGACTGCCGACGACACTCGGCACCGGCATGTTGGCGGTCACCAAAGCTTGAGACATGTGTGGAACCTCCTGAATAGGGGATCAGCTTAGCACTCGGATAGTGAGAGTGCTAAAGGCACCAGCAAGTTCCGGCGCCTTTGATGAACTGAATAGTACAGGAATTTGAGTCACCCGTCCAGCGAGCGCCCCAGGGGAAGTGCCACTATGAGCTGGCAGCGGTTCAGCTCCCGTGAACGGCCTGTTCAACCGAGCTCGGCGCGCGGAGGCAGCGACCAGTCGATGGGCGCCAGCCCCCGGCTTTCCAGGTACTGGTTGGCCGCCGAAAAGTGCCCACAACCGATGAAACCGCGGTGTGCCGACAAAGGAGATGGGTGCACCGAGCGCAAAACGCAATGCCGGCGGCCATCGATAAGCTGGCCCTTACGCTGGGCGTAGGAGCCCCAGAGCATGAACACCAGACCCTCGCGCTCCCGATTCAGGGCGTCGATGGCGGCGTCGGTAAAGCCTTCCCAGCCCTTGCCCTGGTGGGAGGCGGCCAGCCCCTGTTGCACGGTGAGCACGGCGTTGAGCAGCAGCACGCCCCGATCGGCCCAGGGGGTGAGGCAACCATGGTCCGGCGCGGGGAAACCCAGGTCGCGGTGGATCTCCTTGAAGATGTTCTGCAGCGACGGCGGGGTGGGCACGCCGGGGCGCACGGAGAAGCACAGGCCGTGCGCCTGATTCGGGCCGTGGTAAGGGTCCTGACCCAGGATCACCACGCGCACGGCATCGAACGGGGTGTGGTCGAAGGCGGCGAAGATCTCCGGCCCCGGTGGGTAGATCACTTTGCCGGCCTGCTTTTCGGCGCGAAGGAAATCGGCGAGCGCCCGCATGTCAGGGCGCCCCAGGTAATCGCCGATGCGCGCCTTCCACGAGGGCTCCAGTTTGATGCGATCGTCGGTCATGCGGCTTCGTCGTGCGCACGCAGGTGCTGCGATACGCGCAGCTGGAACAAGAGCTTGGTCATCAACAGCTTTTCCTCGATGGGTTTCTCGACCAGGTCGTTGGCGCCCGCGCGCAGCAGGGCGGCCTGGTTGGCCGGGTTCTCGTCGCCGGTCATCACCAGCACCGGCAAGCGACCCTTGCCGTAGCCGTAATCGCGGCGGATGCGTTCGAGCAGATCGCCACCGGTGAGCTCACCCTTGAGGCTTACATCGGTGAGCACGATGTCCGCCCCCACCCGCCCCTGGTCACGTGCGGTATCCAGCAGCGCCAGCGCGTCTTCGGCGCTGATCACGTGGCGAACAGTCAGGCCATGCTTTTCCAGGATGCGACGCGTGGCGAGAGCGACCACGCGACTGTCCTCCACATAGAGCACTTCGCCTTCGGCGTGGTCCTGCGGGCGCACGTAGCCGCGTATGAACTCCGCCAACGCCTGGAAGCCCAGTGACTTGTCGAAGTAGTCAGTGACGTGTTCGCCGAGCGTGCGGTTATGCAGGCGATCGTCCACATCACCGGATACCACCACGATGGGCACGTACGCCTGGGCGGCGGACTCGCGCACGTGGCGGGCCAGCTCAAGGCCGTCCGCGTCAGGCAAGCGCAAGGCAATGGTGATGAAGTCGAAGGCGCCGCCTTCGAGCAACTCGCGCGCTTCGGCGGCGGTGCCGGCGCCTACGACTTCCGATTCGGGCAGCTCGCCCTTGAGAACGCGTGCGATGAGCTGGCGGACCACCTTGGAACCATCCACCACCAGCACCCGAGGCGCGGTTCCGATCACTCGACTGCTGAAGCTTCCACTCATCCCCTGTTTTCCACGTATTGGCCGGCGATCCCTGACGGCGCTTGTATAGACGCTAGCTCCCCGCGCCTTGAAGCCGATGTGCCCCCGTCACCCTCGCATGAGCCAGCCAGCGAGGGCGTGAGGCGCCGCACGATTCAGGCCGCCTTGCGTAACTGCCAGGCGCTGACCAGACGCGCCCCCAACCAGCCAAGCACCGCCGCTGCGACGGGCACGGCCGCCAGCAGCCACACGGGCAGCACGTCGATATGCAGCTTGCCTGCATACACCTGGCCCAGGCGAGCTACCGGGTCGGCCAGCGCCAACTCCACCAGCACAGCGAAACCCGCGGCCAGCACGCCACTGAAGAGGCCATACCAAATGCCGGCATAGAGATAGGGGCGACGCACGAATGCGCGGCTGGCACCCACCAACATGAGCACGCCGATTTCCTCGCTGCGGCTGGCGATGTCCACGCGCACGGTGTTACCGACCACCAGCAGTACGGCCACGCCAAGCAGACCGGCAAGAATCAGCACCGCGCGCTGGCCTACCCCGAGCAGGGCCTCCAGACGCTGACGCCAACTGCCGGCGTCCTGCACCTGATCCACACCTTTCATGTCCCGCATGTCGCTCACCAGGCGATCCACACCGTCGGCGCTGGCATCCGGCTTGGGCAGCACTTCGAGCACGAACGGCAACGGGTTGGCGTCCAGCGCGTGCAAGGCCCCGGTGAAGCCCTGCATCTTGGCCAACTCGTCCATACCCTGGTCGGGCGTCTTAACCGTTACCGCAGCCACTTCTGGGCGCTCGCGCAACTGTTTGGCGGCGAGATCGGCAGCGGCGGCGCTCTGGCCCGGCTGCAGAAATACGCTGATGGTCTGGTTCTGACCCAGCGCCTCGCCCATCTTCTGCAGGTTGCCCAGCAGCAGATAGAAGGTGAGCGGCAAGGCCAGCGCGATAGCCATGACGGCTACCGTAAGCAAGGTGCCAATGGGGCGCGACATCAGGCGGCGCAGGCTGGCTGCAGCACTCCAGCCGTGGTGCTCGCGCCAGCTCGCCACCGGCCTGGCCTTCGTGCGGATGCCGCGCGATTGGTCGGAGAGCAGCGGGCTCTCCATCGGGAATTCGGGCTGGGTAGTCACAGCACCTCCTGGGCGGCCACGTCGGCGACAAGGCGACCGTGGTCGAGCACGATCACGCGCTTTTTCATGCGCTTGATCAGCGGCAAGTCATGACTGGCGACCAACACCGTGGTGCCCACGCCCTGAAACTCGGCGAATAGGCTCATGATCTCCACCGCCAAGGTGGGATCGAGATTGCCGGTCGGTTCGTCCGCAATCAGCAGCGTTGGCTTGGCGACGATGGCGCGGGCGATGCCCACGCGCTGTTGTTCGCCGGCGGAGAGTGTGGCGGGCAACTGGCGCTCGTAGGCCAACAGGCCCACCTTTTCCAGCGCGGCGCGCACACGCTTGGCGCGCTCGGCAGGCGCCATGCCGCCGATCATCAACGGCAGTTCAACGTTGGCGAATACGGTGCGGTCCATCAGCAGGCGGTGATCCTGAAACACCATGCCCACGCGACGGCGCAGCTTGGGAATGCCCGCGCGACTTACCTTGGCCAGGTTCTGCCCGTCCAACGTGACAACACCGTGCGACGGGCGCTCGATCAAGCCCAGTAGTTTGAGCAGGGTGCTCTTGCCGGCGCCGGAGTGGCCGGTGACAAAGGCCATCTCGCCCGCCGCCACTTCGAAGGAAAGTTGCGACAAGGCCTCATGGCCACCTTCATAGCGTTTGCTGACTTGGTCGAAGCGGATCACCGCGTGTCCCCGATCCCGGATGCCGACAAGGATAAGGGATGCACGCCGGAAGGTCAGGGGCATCTTTCCCAATAAGGCTGCCGGGGTTCAGCCCACGACAGCCTTTAAGGCTAACGATGCACTCAGCGACCGGTGAAGAACCGGCTCAGGCGACGGAAGAAGCCTTCCTTCTTGGGCGCGGCGGGCTCAGCCCCCTTGCCCGAGGTAATAGCCACATGCCGCGACGGGCGCGCGTGCTCGTTGCCACCGCGCTCATGCGCGGGGCGACGCTCGCCACGTGCTGGGCGATTGCCCTCGGGTGCGGCATTGGGCGTGCTGCCGGTAGCGGCCACCTCGCCTTCACGGCGACGATTGCGACCACCGCGACGGCGGCGACGCTTGCGCGTGGCAGCGTCGCCGGCCTCGCCCTGAGCGGGCGCGCCTTCGCCATTCGCCACGACATCGACGGGCGCGGCGACCTCGCTGCTGGCTTGGCTACGCGGCTTGCGAGCCTCACGAGGCTCGCGCGGCTTGTCACCCTGCGGACGATCGCCGCTGCGGCCGCCCGAACGGCGACGGGAGGGGCCACCCTCTTTCTTCTCGCGGCTTTCGACCTTGTCGCCAAAGGCGGCGCTGTCGGCAGCCACGTCGGCCATGTACTGGGCGTCCTGCTCGCGCGGCTTGGGCATCACCAGCATGTCCTGCTCGATGGTGGCCACCGGAATGCGCTGGCCGATGTAGCTCTCGATATCGGGCAGGCTCATCGCGTACAGGTCGCAGGCGAAGCTGATGGCGTCACCCTCGGCGCCCAGACGTGCGGTACGGCCGATGCGATGCACGTAGTCTTCGGCGTCCTGCGGCAGGTCGAAATTGAACACGTGGCTCACGGCCGGAATGTGCAGGCCGCGTGCAGCGACGTCGGTGCACACCAAGATGTCGAGCTGGCCTTCCTGGAAGCGCTGCAACAACTTCTGGCGCTTGAGCTGGGGCACGTCGCCCGAGAGCGCGCCCACGCGGTAGCCCTGGCGCTTGAGGCGATCAGTGATCTTCTCGGCCGCGGCCTTGGTGTTGACGAAGATGATGCTGCGGGTGGGGCTGGTACGCTCAAGCAGGTTGAGCAGCAGCGGCATTTTTTCTTCCTTGGCCGGGAAGTACACGACCTGACGCACGCGATCGGCGGTGACGTTGTCCGTCTCCACCTCAAGCTTCTCGGCGTTGTGCATGTGCTCGTAGGCCAGCTCCAGCACGCGATGGCTCAGCGTGGCGGAGAACAGCAGTACCTGGCGCTGCTCGCGCGCCGGCAGGCGGCGGAAGATGAAGCGCACGTCCTTGATGAAGCCCAGGTCGAACATGCGATCGGCTTCGTCGATCACCATCACTTCGACGGCGTCGAGGCTGAACACGTGCTGCTTGTAGTAATCGAGCAGGCGGCCCGGCGTGGCGATGATAATGTCGCAACCATCCTTGAGCTGCTGGCGCTGCTTGTCGTAATCGACGCCGCCGTAGATCAGCGCGCTGCGCAGACCGGTGTAGCGGCCGATGGCCTTGGCGTCCTTTTCGATCTGGATGGCCAGCTCGCGCGTGGGGGCGATCACCAGGGCGCGCGGGTCGCTGTCCTTGCGCTCGGCCACGGCGGGCGTGGTGAGCAGGCGGTTCATCATGGCCACCAGGAAGGCGCAGGTCTTGCCGGTGCCGGTCTGGGCCTGGCCCGCCACGTCACGGCCGATGAGCGCGACCGGCAGGGTCAGCGCCTGGATCGGCGTGCAGCGGGTAAAGCCCGCCTCGTCGAGGCCTTTTTGCAGCAGCGGGTGGAGATCGAAGTTGGTGAAGAAAGTATCGGTGAGTACGGTTTGGGACATTGAAGTGGGAATTCGTCGAACGGGCGACCATCGATGGGTCGCCCGGCTCGCCGGCGCTAAAGACGCGCGGGAGCGGGTGGATGGTCGGCGCGGCACCGGCACGTGGGGGCAGACGCAATCTCATAGGGCATTGCGAGTGCCGACGTGCACGTATCCCGGGCTGGCGCCGGAGGGAGCGACATTTCCCGGCAGCTCCGCTGGCATAGGTCAAAGGACTGAGGCGACTAACGCCCTGTTCCTAAAGAAAAAACCTTTCACCTATGTCAACGGAACCACCGACGGCCGCCCTTGAATCGCTTGAATCGCGCCCCGAGTTACGCTGGAATGGAGGCCTGCCGCAACGGCATCAGCCTTCTTCTAAAGGAACGACCCGCGCTTCATGGGCGCCCCAGTGTAGCCGATGCTGGGCGCGTGGTCGTAAAACCCTGATCCCGCCTACCTTCGGAGACCCCGGTGAGCGACCTGATTACCCATGTAAGCGACGACGCCTTTGAGCAGGAAGTGCTCAATTCCGATACCCCGGTGCTGCTGGATTTCTGGGCTGAATGGTGTGGCCCCTGCAAGGCCATTGCCCCAATCCTGGACGAGCTGGCCCAGCAATACGAGGGCAAGCTGCGCATCGCCAAGATCAATATCGACCACAACCAGAAGACGCCCCGCACCTACGGCGTGCGCGGCATCCCGACCTTGATGGTGTTCAAGAACGGCAAGGTCGAGGCCACCCAGATCGGTGCCGTCAGCAAGGGCCAGCTGGCCCAGATGATCGACAAGGCCATCTAACTTTTTTGAATGACCCCATCCGCGGCGCTTTACGTCGCCGCGGAGCGGGTGCTAGATTCCCAGTGTCCGTCGGGACAGTCTTGTCCCCCGCGCCGTCCGCGCAGCACTTCTTCCCTCCTGTCACCTAACGGCGCCCCGCAGAGGTTTGCCCGTGTCCGATATCGAAAGCAAAGAAACCAACGACGCCAAGAGCGCCGACGCGAAGCCTGTGGCTGAACCCCGCACGCGCGCTCCACGCCGCTCCTCCGCAGCCGCTGCCGCCGCTGCGGCCGCCGCTGCCGAAAGCAAGGTGGAAAAGCAGGCCCAGCTAGACATGCCACCGCTTCCGCCGATCGAGCGCCCAGAGCGTGCCGAGCGTGCTGAACGTGCGGCCCCACCGGCCGAGTCCACCGCACCCGCGCCCGCCGCCGAATCCTCTGCGCCATCGCAAGGCGATGGTGGCCAGCGCGCACCGCAGGAGGCTCGCGAAGGCGGCCAGTCTGCACAGGGTGGTAATGGCAACCAGGGCTTCAACAATCGCAACGACCGTGACGGTCGCGGTCGACGCCGCCGGCACGAACGCAACCAACAGCGCGGCCAAGGCGGCGGCGGTGGTGGCGGCAACTATTCGCGCAATAACAACGGCCTGCCGGTGGACGACGAGTTCGCCGATGCCGGCAGCAACGATCGCCTGATCAACCTGACCGAGCTCAAGCGCAAGAACGCGATCCAGTTGCTGGAATTCGCCGAATCGCTGGGCATCCAGGAAGGCGTCGCTCGCGCCCGCAAGCAGGACGTGATCTTCTCCATCCTCAAGGCACACGCCCGCTCTGGCGGCGGCATCTGGGCCGAAGGTGTGCTGGAAATCCTGCAGGACGGCTTCGGCTTCCTGCGCTCGGCCGACGAGTCCTACCTGGCTGGCCCGGACGACATCTATGTGTCGCCCAGCCAGATCCGCCGCTTCAACCTGCGCACCGGCGACTACATCACCGGACGCGTGCGTCACCCGAAGGAAGGCGAGCGTTACTTCGCTATGCTCAAGGTCGACGACATCAACGGCGATCCGCCGGAGGCGTCGAAGAACAAGATGCTGTTCGAGAACCTGACGCCGCTGTTCCCGCGCAAGGCGTTCAAGCTCGAGCGCGGCAACGGCTCCACCGAAGACATCACCGGCCGCATCCTCGACCTGGTAGCGCCGGTGGGTCGCGGCCAGCGTGGCCTGATCGTGTCGCAGCCGAAGTCGGGTAAGACGATGATGCTGCAGAACGTCGCCCAGGCCATCCAGTACAACCACCCCGACGTTCACCTGATCATGTTGCTGATCGACGAACGCCCGGAAGAAGTGACGGAAATCGCCCGTACCGTGCGCGCGGAAGTGATCTCCTCCACCTTCGACGAGCCGGCCGTGCGCCACGTGCAGGTTGCCGAGATGGTGATCGAGCGCGCCAAGCGCCTGGTCGAGCACAAGAAAGATGTGGTGATCCTGCTCGACTCCATCACCCGCTTGGCCCGTGCCTACAACACCGTGGTGCCGAGCTCTGGCAAGGTGCTCACCGGTGGTGTCGACGCCAACGCGCTGCAGCGTCCCAAGCGCTTCTTCGGCGCGGCGCGCAACGTGGAGGAAGGCGGTAGCCTCACCATCATCGCCACCGCGCTGACCGACACCGGCAGCAAGATGGACGAGGTGATCTACGAAGAGTTCAAGGGCACCGGCAACATGGAAGTGCACCTGAGCCGCCGTATCTCCGAAAAGCGCGTGTACCCGGCCATCGATATCAACCGCTCCGGCACCCGCCGCGAAGATCTGTTGATCGAACCGGATCTGCTCTCCAAGATCTGGATTCTGCGCAAGCTGCTGCATCCGATGGACGAGCTGGCCGCCATGGAGTTCATGCTCGACAAAATGAAGAACACCAAGTCCAACGACGAGTTCTTCAATTCGATGAAGCGCTGATCGCGCTTTGTTCGAACACCACCAAGGCCGCCTCCGGGCGGCCTTGGTCGTTCATGGGACACCGCCGGTCAAGGGTGCGGCGGATGCTTGCGCAACGTATTGCGGCCGGCCGCTTTGGCTGCATAGAGCGCGCGGTCGGCGTAGCCCAGTAACACGTCGCAACGACGCGATGCAGGCCCCACGTTATCCTCCAGCGTCGCCACCCCGATACTCATGGTGACGCGGCGATGCGGGCTGGCCGGGTGTTCGATGCCCAAGGCACGCACGTCGTCCAGCACACCTTGCGCCACCTGCATCGCGCCTACGCTGTCCGTGCCGGGCAGGATCGCGATGAACTCCTCACCACCATATCGCCCCACCAAGTCGCCGTGCCGACGCATGCGCGCCTGCAATTGCAGGGCGATGCTGCGCAGGCACTCGTCGCCGCGCTGGTGCCCGGCGGCGTCGTTGTACTTTTTGAAGTAATCCACATCCAACATCAGCACCGACAAAGGCGTGCCGGCGCGTGCGCAACGGCCAACCTCCGCCAGCAATACTTCGTCGATGCGGCGGCGATTGGGCAACCCGGTGAGATGGTCATGACTGGCGTGGAACTGCCAATGGCGTCGGGCCCGATCCAGCGCATCCTCTTCGCGTTTTCGCATGGTGATGTCCACGAGCACCGAGGCCACGCCCTGAACCCACCCCTGCCCGTCGCGTACCGGTTGCAAGGCGAGCAGGTAACAACGACCGTGGCACTCCACCTCTCGCTCGATGCTGTCGATTCCGCCGTCGAAACGCGCAAGATCCTCGCGTAACTGGGCATCTGAATCGGGCAAATAGTCGGATACGCAACCGCCTACCAGCGCCTGCGGCGTGAGTCCGTGGATGGAGGCGTAATGGTTGTTCGCCGCCAGGTACACCCCCGCGCGATCGAACACACCCAGCGCAACAGGAATGGCGTCGAACAGATGCTGCAAGGCCTTTGCCAGCGGACCGGAGAACAGATTCAGATCAGCTGCAGTCAAGGCGACATGTTCGGCAACCACGGAGCGCGCGCGAGTCGATGACACCGGCACAACATCCGTGTGCTCATGCTCATGCCAAGGCTGCCGCACGAGCACATGGCGACGCGCATGCGGCATGGTCACCACGGTTCGCGCCCGAGACAGGCCGCGCCACAACTTTCGCAAATTACGCTTCATGACCGTTTCCTCGAACCCGGCGCGCGTCCACGCACTGCAGCGGGATCGGCAAACCAACGGCGAATACGCGGATCGCCGGAGACCATCCAGGCGATCCATGCCATTGCAAAACACGCAAGGCATCGGCCACCGAGGCACATGTTGCGCGCAACGATGCCGCGGATGAATCGGAAAAATCCGACTGAGGGGATGCGCCTCTTGCGCTAACCGGGCATCAACAGACAGCGACGCAGGGCTACCAGAGTGGCGGAAGACCGCTGCGCCAACGCGCGCCGCATCCACGGTGCCGCCAGATGACCCAGCCAGCCATTGGGCGCGAATTGCAGTGTATGGGTGAGGTAGGTGCCCTCGCCGTGATGCCGAAGCACAAAGTCGATGCCGATGCGCGCATGGCGACTGGCGTACTCGCAGGCCAAGCGTTCGCCCGGGTCCCGTGCCACGATACGGCCGGGCAAGACATCGTGACGCCAGCGCCCCTGATAGAACCAGCGCAATCCATCACCGACAGCATTATCCCCTTGCGCGCATTTCTGCATGCGAATGCAGCTCTCCAGCCACTGGTGGGCGCCGGACAAATCGTCCAACACCGCGAACACCTGCGACGGTGGGCGCGGCATGAAGCTGCTCTGACTGCAACGCAGAGTCATGAATCAACGACGACGCCCGATCAGCGCATCAATTGCTGGAACGCACGCATGGTCGCCAGCAGCAGCACGGCGCCGAGCGTGGCCACCAGCAAGGAAGCGATGAAGCCGCTACCGGCGCTCAACCCCAGTTGATGAGACAACCAACCACCCAGGCTCGCCCCGAGCACGCCGATCAAGACGTCGATCAACACGCCGTAACCGCTGCCGCGCACCAACATGCCAGCGAGCCAACCGGCCAGCGCGCCGATCAGCAGCCATACCAGTAGGCTGTGCTCCGCCATGGATTGCCCTCTCCCGTTTGCGATCGTCGATCGCAACGGCGAGGCATGCCTCGCCGTTGCGCCCTTATGACATCCAAGCAAAATCCGACGCGGCATCGCGCGGCGGCGCGCCTTGCCGGCGCGTACTGCCATCCACCTGCCGCTACTGCCGGCACGCCGGCGGATGGCACTTCAGGAGGTCGACTTGAATCCCGACAAACCGATCAGGGGTTACAACGGTTTGTCGCCAGCGTACTCGCCGACACATGCCATCCATGTCATGCGGGAAACCTTGATGTGGTCAATGAAGTGCGCAGTTCTAAGCTGCGCCGCTTCCCACACGGCCTTGGCGTGCATTTGACGGGTTATTGCGCCACAGTGGAATCAGAATGTTCCTACCGAAGTCACCAGGCCGCCCCACGGGTGACCTGCGAACTCATAGCAAACCAATGGTCCGCGCGTAGTCGTAGAGCTGCTTGTCGCTTTCCAGGTTGAGCTTGCGCATGGCATCGCGCTTCTGCTGGCTGATGGTCTTCACGCTGCGCTCCAATCGCCGCGCGATTTCCGATACGGTCAAGCCTTGCGCCAGCAGGCGGATCACTTCGACTTCGCGACGCGATACCACGGGCTCGTCGCCATTGGGGTACATGCCCGCAATCTGGCGGCGCATGCGTTCGCTGAGATAGCTTCGACCGGCGCGTATCGTGTCGATGGCGAGCACCAGCTCCTTCGCTATCGCCATTTTGTCCACCACGCCGCGCACGCCTACACCGATCATGGTTTGCACCAACGCCGGATTGCGCAGCATGGTCAGCACCAGGATGGGCATGTCCGGGTAACGGTCGCGCAACATCTGCAGCAAGGAGAGGCCGTCGTAACCCTCCTGGTCCGCCGGCATGGAGAAATCCGTAATGAGCAGGTCGCACGGTGTATGCGCCAGCGTCTCCAGCAGCATCTGCCCGTTGCGGGCTTCGCCGACGACCGAAAGGTCGTGGCCGTACTCGCGCAACGAGGCCTTCAGCCCCATCAGGACTACCGGATGATCATCGGAGATTACGATCCGCACACCGCCCCCACTACGACTGCCACTTACTTACAGCCAAAATATGCTGACGCCCTGCGCGTGAATCACTGCTTGCCCACTTGACAGACAAATCGTGTTTGTGACCGGCGCAATGCAAAGGTAGCATGAACGCCGGACTTCACCATGACCGGACTCCAGGCCCCGCCACGCGCGGCATCGCATGATGCGCATCGATACCTTAATGCCACCGTTCTCATGCTCGCTCCGCACCGAACATCGGGGGGCCTTGGCGCTGGCTGCATGGCCATGGTTCGACAACGAAGCGGTCGCGCTCACGCCCATGGCGCTGGCCATCACCGGCCTTTTGATGCTTACCGCCGTCGCCGCCCTGGCGCTCGCCTGGTTTCTACAAGCTCAGTTACGCAAGAACCGCCAACTCGCCGAGCAAGGCCGAGCACAACAGGCGATGCAGCAAGGGACACTGGATGCACTGCCTTTTCCAGTGCTGCTGCTGGACCTGGATGGGCAGGTTAAACGACGCAATCGGGCCAGCGCGCCACTCTCCGCGGTGGAGACAGTCATCCGTGATGTCTTGCGCAGCCAAACCTTCGCCGCGGCGAAGTCGAGCGTGCTGGACGGCGCTGACTTTCGGCAGGAAATGCGGGTCACCGCACCCGATGGCAGGGTGCGCGACGCCCAGGTGTGGATACGCGCGCTCCATGACGGCACACAGCCGCGCGGCTACACCGTCGCCTTGCTGGATATCAGCGAGTTTCGCGATGCGGAGCGCGACGCACGCCAGACCGAGCAACAACTGGCCGATATTGCCGGCCACGTGCCCATCGTGGCACTGGCCATGCAGGCCGACGCCGCCGGTCCGCTCGCGCTGCGCTTTGCCACTGGCGATACCCGCGCCCTGTTTCAACTCGATGTGGAAGCGCTGCGCGAGACCACCGGGCACTTCCAGCAGAAGGCCTTGCGCGAACGAGTCCACCCGGCTGATCAGCTCGCCTTTGATCGCCTGTTCGATGAGCCTGGCAAGGGCACGGCGCTGCGCACGCTGGATTTTCGCGCTTTTGGCCAAATCGGCCCGCGCTGGGTCCGCGCCACGGTCGCCACCTTGCCCATCACCGCAGGCGGCTGGCGCTTGCTGGGCTATTTCATCGACATCACCGAACAGCACGGGCAGAACGAAGCGTTGCGCACCGCGCGCGACGTCGCCGAACGTGCATCCAAGGCCAAGGCCGATTTCCTTGCGAACATGAGCCACGAAATCCGCACGCCCATGAATGGCGTGCTGGGTATGCTGGAGCTGCTGGGTCGCACGCCCCTTGATGCGGAACAGCGCGAACTGTTGCGCTCCGTCGAGGATTCCGGCGCGGCATTGCTGCAGATCCTCAACGACATCTTGGACTTCTCCAAGCTCGAAGCCGGCGACCTTCGCCTGGATCCACAACCCTTCGAGGTACGTGCCTGGCTCGACCAGGCCGTGGCCCCCATGGCCACCACGGCACGCAACAAAGGCATCGCTCTGCGGGTATCGGTTGGCGCCGATGTGGCCGGGCAATGGCGCGGCGACAGCATGCGGCTGCGCCAGATCCTGATCAACCTGCTCAACAATGCCATCAAGTTCACCGAGCGTGGCAGCGTCACCGTCCGCTTGACGGTCACCGGCGACAGCGGCACGCACCAGCAGTTGAGCCTGAGCGTCACCGATACCGGCATAGGCATTCCAGCGGACAAACAGGCCACCCTGTTCAAGCCTTTCGCGCAGGCGGAAAGCTCCACCAGCCGCCGCTATGGCGGCACGGGCTTGGGGCTGGCCATCTCCAGCCAACTCGTGACGCTGATGGATGGCGAGATTTCCTTGAGCAGCGAAATGGGCGTAGGAACCACCGTGTCGGTGAACGTGCGACTGCCCGTAGTAGCGCGAGAAGCCAACGCACCCAGCGCCTTGCACGGTCGTCATGCCATCGTGCGCCTCGCGTCGACGTCGACCGCGGCCGACCTGGAGGCACAGCTTCGCGCAGCCGGCCTCACGGTGGAATGCGTCGCCCCGGGCCAGCCGCTGCGCCCCGGCATGGCAGCCAGCCTGCTTTTCGTCGATGCGAATGCACCCGACAACGCCGCTGGCATCGAGTCGCATGTGGTGTATGTCATCGACGCCGTGATGACCCCAAACGCCACCGGCACCGTACCGTTGGAGGCACATCCGCTCCGCTGGCGGGCCTTGCTGCGCGCCTGCCTGCGCGCCCTCGAACTGGACGACAGCGAAGCCACCGTCGCAAGCGAGGCGGACGCCATGCTCTCCCTGCCAGCGCTGAGTGGCTACGTGCTAGTCGCGGAAGATCACCCCGTGAGCCAACGCTTGATTGCTCGCCAACTTGCCCTGCTGGGCCTGAGCTGCGACATCGTCGACAACGGGCACGACGCCCTGGAGGCTCTCTCTGGTGGCGACTACGCCCTGTTGCTCACCGACGGCAACATGCCGCAGATGAGTGGTTACGAACTGGCGCAGTCCTGGCGCTCGCGCGAGGCCGCCACCGGCAGCGGCGCTCATCTACCCATTCTGCTGATGACCGCCAATGCGCTGAGCAGCGAAGCCTTGCGCGCCACGCAGGCCGGTATCGACGATGTACTGAGCAAGCCGCTGCAATTGGCCGCGCTCAGCGAAAAACTCAGCCATTGGCTACCGGCGCTATCGCCTGCTGCTCCGGAGAACCGAGAAGGCGAGGCGGCCGAAGAGCTCCGCCTCTTGTTCGCCGACGCCAGCGAGGCCGACCTGGAACAACTACGCCAGCATGCGGCGCGGCGGGATCTCCCCGCCGCCACCCAATGCATGCACCGCCTGCTCGGCGTACTACCCCTTTTCGCCGAGCCGCCCCTGCTGGCGGAGGGTCAATACCTGTTCGATGCCCTGCACGACCCGGCCCAGGCCGAGCAAACCCTGCCCGAACTCGCCGGCTTCGCCGACCGGCTCGAGCGGTGGTTGGCCGACCTGCGCTGAACGGCCCCAGGCTCCAAACCCAGATCGAGCCCCCTAGACATGTGATCTAGTTGGCATTTTCCGCCCCGTCCACGACAATGGCCTCGCCATCAGTCGCCGCGCCGGGAACGGGATAGGGATACCGCTACCAGCGATGGATGAGGTGACGGTGGCAAAAGGGGGTACAGGAATGTCGAGGTTTACATGTCATACCGGACCTTCGGGTCGGGCAAGTCGTACCGTCATTTGCTGACTGCCCTGCTGTTTGCCGCTTTTGCCACCGGCTTTACTCCGCCCGCCCCCGCTGCACCCGCCGACTGGAGCTACCGGGTTCGCCCAGGCGACAACCTGTGGGACCTGGCTGGGCGCTATCTCAAGCCAAGCGTGCCTTGGCAGAAGCTGCAGGACTACAACCAGGTCGCCGACCCGCTGCACCTGCCGCCCGGCTCCACCATGCGCTTTCCGGTGGACTGGCTGCGCCAGGGCCCGGCGCCCGCACACGTGGTGGCCGTGATTGGCCAGGCTGTGGTGCAGGGCGGCGGCCAGGCGAGCGCGCCCGTGACGGTCGGTATGACCGTGGGCTATGGCAGCACCCTTGTCACCCAGGCCGACACCAGCCTCACCCTGGAGCTCGCCGATGGTTCGCGCGTGCTGCTGCAGGCCAACAGTGAATTGGCGCTCGATCGCCTGAGCGCCTATGGCCGCACCGGCATGGTCGATACCCGCTTGCGCCTCAAGCGCGGCCGTGTGAACAGCGACGTGACGCCCCTCAACGGCAGCGCGGCACGCTTTACCGTTTCCACGCCCAATACCATTTCCAGCGTGCGCGGCACGCACTTTCGCGTGGTGGCCGATGACACCGACGGCAGCGCCCGTACCGAAGTAGTGGGTGGTCATGTGGACGTGGGCACCGACAAACGCCACGTGATGGTCAATGGTGGCCACGGCGTCGCCACCAGCGGCAGCACACCCGGCCAGCCATCCGAACTGTTGCCGGCACCGACGCTGACATGCCCCCAGCAGCCGCTCGGCCAGTTGCCGGCGGTCATCCAGTGGAAACCACTGGAGCACGCTACCCACTACCGCATTCAGGTCGCACCCACCGAGCGCTTTGAAGCGCTGTTGCTCGATCAGGTGGTGGACCAGCCGCAGGCAAGCCTGCCAGCCATGCCCGATGGCCCGCATGCCTTCCGCGTGCGCGGCATCGACAGCGATCGCCTGGAAGGCATCGACGCCACCTGTACCTTCACCGTGGCGGCACACCCGCAACCGCCGCTGATCATCGAACCGCAGCCCGACAGCAAGGCGCGCGGTAGCCGGCCAAGCTTCCGCTGGACCGAGAGCGAAGAAGCAACGAGCTACGCATGGGAACTGGCCAGCGACCCGGAGTTCAGCCATCCGCTCGCCAGCCAAGCCAAGCTTACGGGCAACAAGACGCGCCCCCCCGAAGCACTGCCTTATGGCCGTTACTACTGGCGCATCGCCAGCCGCGACAAGGACGGCAAGCTCGGGCCCTATACCAGCGCCCTGCCATTTGAGCTCGTGCCTGAGCCGCCGGCGCCGCCACCGGGCGAGCCTAAGCACGAGCACGGCGACTTCGTGCTGAGCTGGCCGGCCGGTGAACCGGGCCAGCGTTATCACATTCAGTTGTCGCGCAAGCCAGATTTCAGTGAGCTCGGCGTGGACGATACGCTGGACAAACCCGAACTGAGCCTGCACAAGCTTGCCTCTGGCCGCTGGTATGCGCGCGTGCAGACCATCGAAAGCGACGGCTACGCCGGTCCGTGGAGCGCCGTGCAGCGCACCCGCGTGCCCTGCACGGCCTGCCGCTGGGCCGCTACCGGCGGCGGTGTAGTGCTGCTGTGGCTGGTGCTCTGAGGCCGAAGCGACCACACTGACCCAATGACGACGGCACTGCCCCTGCTGCAACGCGCCCTGGCGTGGGTGGTGGGCTTTGCCGCCTTGGTATTGCTCCTGGCTGGCGGCGTGACTCAACCGCTGGATCGCGCGCTGTACGACGCGCACATGCGTTCGTGGTCTTACACCACTGGCGACCAGGTGGTGATCGTGGCAATCGACCCGCAGAGCCTTGCCCAACTGGGCAACTGGCCCTGGCCACGCAGCGTGCACGCGCGCCTCGTGAAGCGACTCACCGAGGCCGGCGTACGCGGCATCGGCATGGACGTCACCATGGCCGAACCTGATGTGGGCCACCCGGAGAACGATCGCGCCTACGCCGAAGCCATCCATCAGAACGGCCACGTGATTATGCCGGTATTCGCCGAAGCGGCCGAGCAAGGCGGCGTGCTCGAAGAAGTGCTCCCGCCCAATGAGATTGCGCAAGGCACCGCCGCGCTGGGTCATGTGGATGCATCCAAGGACCCTGACGGCATCGCGCGCGGTGTCTACTTGAAAGCAGGCCTGGGTCAGGCCCAATGGCCCGCACTGGCGCTGGCCCTATTCCAGGGCGACCACCCCATCAGCGCGCAAGCGCTGCCCGGCCTGCGCCAACCACACGGCGAAGACCTCTCGCCCTACCAGTGGGTGCGCGATAACTACGTGCTGATCCGCTTCGCCAGCCCATCTGGGGCGTTCAATCAGGTTTCCTACATCGATGTGCTGCAGGGCCGTGTGCCCGACAACCTGCTCAAGGGACGCTGGGTATTGGTGGGCGCCACCGCCGCCGGCCTGGGCGACCAACTTGCCACCGCGGCCTCGGGCATCAACGCCCCCATGCCGGGCGTCGAGTACCAGGCCAACATTCTTGAGTCGCTGCGAAGTGGCCGTCTGATCACCCCGCTCAACCTTCCCGCGCAGCTATGCATCGGCGGACTGCTGCTTGCCCTTCCGCTCCTGCTGCATGGTTGGGCCTGGTTTCAGCGTCATTGGCGGTGGGCACCTGTAATGCTGCTGATCAGCCCCCTCACCAGCCTGCTGCTGCTGCGCCTTGGCGCGCTCTGGTGGCCACCCGGTGCCTGCTTGTTAGTGCTTGCCGTGGGATTGGCCGCACATGCCGCGCTCAGGCAGTTCGAACGTCGACGCGCCGAACACACGCCGGGCACCGCCAACGACGGGTGGCCCGGGGACACCGTCACCGACTCAGCCCATCCCTAGCCTGTTTGGTCTATTCCAACGACGGCACGCTGCCGTCACATTGGTGATACCGCCCGGACAACTTGCACTGGCCCACTCGGTACGACTCCCGTCGTGTCGATACAAGCCGCAGGCATCCAAACGACCGGAACGGAACGCGCCATGCGCCCATCACAGCTTGCCGTCGACCTTGCCCTCGCACGTCGGCGACATCGCGCGGAATCTCCCTTGCGCATGCCGGTCACCCATTGCGCACCGCTGAGGAGATTCCCATGAAGCACACCCTGTTGTGGCTTGCCGCCAGCATGGCGCTCACCTGCGCCCTCGCGGCACAGGCCGCCGACAACAAAACCACCGTGATCCGCGACTACACCGATACCGTCGCGCCAGCCGACCAGGAGGCGTACGAGGCCGGCACCAAGGCCTTCAACCAATGCCTTGGCCAGCACGGCTTCAAATACACCTGGACTGCCTGGGTGCACGAAACCGGGGATACCTACTCGTACTCCTACACCAGCGATCCGCTGCCATGGTCGGCATTCGACGCGATGCGCGAAGCCGGCAAGGCTTGCGACGCCGCACTGCGCACCAACGTCAATCCGCACCTGAAAAGCGAAACCAGCGCATTCCTGAAACAGCACCCCGAGCTGAGCTATTTCCCCGGCAATACCGCCAGCAACTGGCCGTTGATCGAAGTGATCGTGTTCAAGCTCAAGCCAGGCCATGAGCCACACGAGGCGTTCGTTGACGTGCTGAAGAAAATCGCCGAGGCAGCGCAAAAGGCCAAGTGGCCCAACCACTACATCGTGCACGAGGTGATGGATGCGGGCGATGACGCGCCTGATTTCCTCGTGGTGTTGCCGGCCAAGTCTTGGGCCGATCTCGGCAAGGATCCGGATACGCCGCTATGGACCATGGTGGAGAGCGCTTATGGCAAGGCAGACGCGCAAGCAATGCGCAAGTCGCTCAATGAGGCCATGCTCAGCGAGAGCGCGCATGTCGACAGCTACAGCGCCGAACTGACCTACAAGGCCGGCAAATAGCCGATCGAAAACGACGAAGGCCGCCTCCATGGCGGCCTTCGTATATGCGGCGAAATCATCAGGCTTGTCGCCGCACCGCCCCCTCTACGAACGTACCGGCACTTTCACCTTGCGGAAGCGGTACTCCTGCACCTTCCAGGTCGCCAGCCCGTAACCCAGGCCCGCCAGCAACCACAACGCCGCCGATTGCGTCGTACTGAGGCGCGGGTGCGGTATCAGGAAAGTCATGACGAGGAACATCGGCACGCCATAGAACAGCACACCGCTACGCAGCACGAAACGCAGCATTCCGTGCTGCCGGACCCTCGACCATCGATCAAATTCTTTCGCCTGCATGAGTCTTCTCGCTCGAACCGCGCCCTTATGGACGCCTCCATGGAACGCATGAGCGTCCCATGGGTTGAATGGCCCGCCCCTGAACGTCAGAACTCGGTCCAGACGTCGCCATTCGTCACAGTCGCCGGCTCGGGGCGCCGGCGAGAGGTTTGCGGTGCCGCCATGGCAGGTTCCGCACGCGCCGAGCGCTCCAGCAAGGCCGACACCGTCCTGGCGGCGGGAGGCTCGTCACCGGCTTCACCTTGCACCGTGAAGTAAGCCACTTGGTTCATCAGCACCTGCGAGAGATCCAGCGTATTGCGGCTGGCGGCGCTGGCCTCTTCCACCAGGGCAGCATTCTGCTGGGTCACCTCGTCCAACGTTCCCACTGCGTTGTTGACCTGGCCGATGCCCGCCGACTGCTCTTCGGACGCCGCCGCAATAATATCGATGATGGTGCTCACCTCGCGCACGTCACTGGCAATATCGTTGAGCGCGCCGCCCGTACGTTGCACCAAGGCGGCGCCTTCGGCCACCTTGTCGCTGGTGCCCTGAATCAGGGTCTTGATGCTTTTGGCCGCCACGCTGCTGCGTTGGGCCAAGTTACGCACCTCGGTCGCCACCACTGCGAACCCGCGCCCCTGCTCACCAGCGCGTGCGGCTTCCACGGCAGCATTGAGCGCCAGCAGGTTGGTCTGGAAGGCGATCTCGTCGATCATGCCCACGATCTCGCCCACTTCCTTGCTGGCTTCGGTGATGGCCTGCATCGCGCCCACGGCGGAACCGGCGATCTCGCGCCCTTCTTCGGCACGCTGGCGCATGCGCATCGCCATGTCTCGTGCCTGGTTGGCGCCCTCCGAGTTTTGCTTGACGGTGGCCGCCAGCTCTTCCATCGATGCAGCGGTTTCCTCCAGCGAACTCGCCTGTTCCTGCGTGCGCTGGGAAAGATCGTCGTTGCCCTGCGAAAGGTCGCGCGCGGCTCCCGTCACTTGCTCGGCCACATCGCGAACCTGCGTCACGATACTGGTGAGCTGACGATCCATCTCGTCAAGCGAGCGCAGCGTATCGGTGAATTCATCGTTGCCCGTGACCGCCGTCCCATTGTTGAGTTTGCCTTGCTGAATCGCACCGGCAAGTCCGCGCGCTTGCGTCAGCGGTCGAATGATCGCCCGCGTCAATACGACCGCCACGACCAATAGCATCAGCACGCCAACAAGCAGCACAGCAAGCGCGAGCTTCCAGGTGACGCCGAAGCGACGAGCCGCGTCCTCCGCGGCTTGTGCGGCCTGCTTCTCATTGGCCGCGATCATCTCATCGATAACGGCAGTCGCCTGCCCCAGACGCTCGGAGACCGTGGTGACGTGCATGCGACGCGCATCTTCAATCTTGCCCTGCTCGAGCAACTGCGCTTCTTGCTTCACCAACCTAACCAATTCCTCGCGAAGGTTGATGAACTTGGCGGCTGCGGCGCGCTCGGCATCCGAGGACACCATGGCGGGGTAATAGCGCCCCCATGCCTCATTGAGGCGACTTTCATCGGCATCCAGGCGTGCTGTGAGATTGTGCTGCGAAGGATCGATCAGCGTGCGGTTCAAGGCCAAGCGCTCATCGATAAGGGCCTCGCGAACATCGCTTGCGGCGACGATGGCCATCACATTGTTTCGATACATGTCGTCGATCATTTGATAAGTGCTTCGAACACCCAACAGACCGACCACTCCAACAGCAACCGCGACCACCAAGGCGATCGCCATGGCGCCGGAGATCTTCAAACGTACGGAGAAACGCATTGTGATGTCACCTCTGATGGAGCTGCCCACCCCAGAGGATGTATCGGCGATGCCTGGCCCTGCTTGACCCGCAAAATATTGCGCCTACACGCCTATCGGCTTTCACTGTCATCCGACTCGCGGTTACCTAGAGCACATCAAGAACGTGATGAAAAACACACTGCCAAGTCAGAAAACGTGTTCGATCCCTTCGGGCAAACGCACCCACGGGTGCATGCATTCCTCGAATACCGAGATCGACGGCGCCGGCAAACCTTGCCGCACCAACACGCCAATCGGAACGCCGATGACTCCCGGTGCTTGGTCCAACCGGTAGTACACCGTAGCGCCGCAGTGCGGACAGAAATAGAACGTGGCCTTACCACCCGAGTCGCCTTCGCGCACATAAGCCGTAGCATCGCCCCGCACCACCACGGCTTCCTCACGAAAGCGAGCCTGCACCCCGAACACACTGCCTGTGCGTCGCTGACACGCGTGGCAATGGCATATGGATATGCGTTGCGGGTCTTCCGTGGCACGCAGCATGAGCTGGCGGCAACTACAGATGGCGACGTGTTGAGGCATGGAGCAACTCCGCGTAAGAGGTCGCCGAATCAGCGCGGCGCGCCATCAGCAAGCAGCAGACTGAAACCGAACACCGGCAAGGCACCCTGCGTGAAGTCGAGTGCCGTGTCGCGTTGAAAACCCATGCGCTCGTACATACCCCAGGCCTGACGCATGGCCTGCGTGGTGTGCAGAACCATACGAGCGTTCCCCTGCTGACGCGCCAGCTCAATGCAGGCCTGCGTGAGCGCCTTGCCAACGCCCGCGCCACGCGCCTGGGGCGACACGCCAAGTAGACGGATGCCCGAGGCGCCTGTCACCGAGGTAGCGCTACCACCCGATCCGTACTGCGCCATGTCGCCGAAATACACCACGCCCCCCAGCAACTCACCACTCTCTCGTGCCGCCACCAGTACACGCGCCTTTGGCTTGCGCGTGAAGTCGCCAATATTGGCTAACATCTCGTAGTAGCGTGGCTGCTCTTGCGGCGAAGGGAAGCCTTCCAAGACTGCGTAGACCTTCACCAACAGGTCCCCGAGCGCACCGAACTCGCTTTCGCGGATATCTCGAATGGTTAGCGCTAAGCTCACAAAGACTCCGGTGCCCCAAGCACGTACGGGGTGATCAGTGGCAAGCGCATATTGTGGGTCCGCGCATGATCCATGACCAGCGCGCGGGTTTACAGCAACCGGGGACCGGGTGCCCGTACCAGTACAGGTGTCGCACGACCTTGGTGCCGTGCTACGGTCGAGCCCTTCCCTGCTCCTGGAGCCTCCCGTGCGCCACCTTCGCCCCTGGATGTACGTTGCCCTGCTCGCACTTTGCGCAGCTACCAGCCTGCCGCTGTCTGCCCAGACGCTGCGTGTAATGAGCTTCAACGTTCGCGTGCCCGTGGAGTCCGATGGTCCCAATCGTTGGGAAGCGCGGCGCGACCTGATGGTTCGCACCATTCGCGAGCAGCATCCTGATCTGATGGGCACACAGGAACTGCATCAGGAACAGGGTGATTACATTGTCGCCAAGCTGCCCGAATACACCTGGTTCGGTATCGATCGCCGTGGGGGGCACAGCGACGAACACATGGGCGTGTTCTACCGCAAAGACGTGTTGGAGCTGAAAGAATCTGGCAACTTCTGGTTGTCGGATACACCGGACCAGCCCGGCAGCATCAGTTGGGGCCATCCGCTACCGCGCATGGTGACCTGGGGGTTGTTCACAGTAAAAGCCACGGGCCGCAGCTTCTACTACTACAACACGCACATGCCCTACCGCTCAGAAGACGAACCCGCGCGCGTAAAGGGCGCCAAGGAAATGCTGGCCCGCCTCGCCAAGCTACCCAAGAATGCACCGTTTATCCTCACGGGCGATCTCAATACCGACGCCAGCAGCCCCACCTATGCACTGCTGACCAAAGCACTGGTGGACACACGCGCCGTGGCGCCCACGGTGGATGGCCCTGAAAAGACCTTCCACGGCTTCACCGGAAAGCCCGATCAACGCATCGACTTTATCCTCGAGCGCGGCTTCACGCCGACAACCTTCGCCACCATCACGACGCAGCAGGATGGTCGCTATCCGTCCGACCATTTTCCGGTGCGCTCCGATCTAACGCTCGATCGTCATTGAACGATGCGTTGAGGCATCCGCAAATCCCTGTGGGTCGGGCTTGTCTCACTTTCAAGCTCGTCAATGGATGCATCAAAGAAGATACAGCGACTACCGGATAACTGGCTTTGGCAGATGCCCAGGGGCGACTGGACCGTCGAGAATGTCCATTCAAAGCGGCACATAATCGTCGAACAACGCTTCGACGAACCTATGCGCCGCACGAACGGATACCGACGGCATACGGCCTCCCATGACACTCTTGCACGCACTGCATCGCGCCGCGCGCGCCACACCGCATAAGACTTTCCTGCGATACAACGGAGCGAGCATTACCTATGCCAGCGCATGGGAGCGATCGCGACGTGCAGCCCACGTGCTGCAAGAACTCGGCGTAAAGTCGGGTGATCGTATCGCTGCCATGTGCCTGAACACCCCCGCCTTTATCGACATGATGATGGGTGCATGGCAGCTTGGCGCCGTCTTTGTTCCCATCAATCACAAACTGAAGGGTCCCGAGGTCGATTTTATCCTGGCGCATAGCGGTTGCGCCGCCGTGCTTTTCGATGCCAGCCTGGCTCCCGTGCTGTCCCGCGTCCGACATGGTGCTGCGCGCCTGTCGACGAATGGCGAAGTCGACGGTGCGCTTGCTTTCGATCCAGCTTGCGAAACGGCCGATGAAATCGCCATCGCCATGCCTTCAGACGACGACGTTGCCCAGGTGCTCTATACATCCGGCACCACCGGAAATCCCAAAGGCTGCGTGCTGACGCATCGCGCCGTTACGCAGGCCGCCATCATGGCCGCGTTGAGTCTCTCCATCACGCATAGCGAGCGCACGCTCATTGCCATGCCGATCTGGCACGCATCGCCCCTCAACAACTGGTTTGGCGCGACTCTCTACATGAGTGGCACGGTGGTACTGCTTCGCGAGTACCATCCGCTGCACTTTCTAGAGACCATCGAAAACGAACGCATTACGCTGTATTTCGGTGCGCCGGTCTCTTACACGCTTCCGCCCGACACGCTAGACGCCTTTCCCTCGTTCGACTTATCCAGCGTGCGCGCCTGGATCTATGGTGGAGGACCCATAGGCGCAGCGCAGGCTGAGCGCCTCGCACGGGCTTATGGCGGCAAGGGGTTCTACCAGGTCTATGGCATGACGGAGGCGGGCCCTGCGGGCACCGTGCTGTATCCCGAGGAGCTGCGCGGCAAGCCCGGATCGATCGGCCGCCATGGCACGCCCGGCACCGATATACGCGTGGTCCGCGCCGATGGCGGCGATGCCCAACCCGGCGACACGGGAGAAATCTGGCTCGCAACGCGCAGTCGCATGTCTCACTACCTCAACGACCCGGATGCCACCACCGCGGCCTTCACCGATGACGGCTGGTTTCGCACAGGGGATATTGCGCGGGTCGATGCCGACGGCTTTCTTTTCATCGTGGACCGATGCAAGGACATGATTATCTGCGGCGGCGAGAACGTGTATTCGAAAGAGGTGGAGGATGTATTGAGCGCCTACCCTGCCGTGGCAGAGGTTGCGGTGATTGGTGTTCCTCATGCCGAGTGGGGAGAGACAGTGGTCGCCCACGTGGTGACGCGCCAAGGTGCGTCGCTCGATGGCGACTCCCTGAGCACCTTTTGCAGGGACCAGCTGGCTGCCTACAAAATTCCCCGCCGCTATGTGTTTACCGACGCCTTGCCACGTACGCCCACGGGAAAGCTGCAGAAGTTTCTTCTGCGGCAACGACCAGGCGCGTGATCAGGAATGGGTGAGCATCGTTTCGCGATTCGGCACTCGGTTTGGCCTTGCCGCTTTCGCTTCCACGTCATCGGTGTGGCTGCCGCCGACAACTGTCCATGCCGGGCTGGACATGACGCGATGAGGGCGTTCCCATGGCTTCGTCAGTGCCGTTTCGAGCCAATGTGCTCCACGGATCGAGACCTCATCGTGAGGTAACGCGGCTACGAACAAAGCACCACCTTCCTTCATCCATGACAGCAACGGCCCGCACGACCTCTGATCACCAAGAACCACACTTACTGCCGACACGCCCGGATAACGGCGCCTCGCCACGACCATCGCCACGGACGCATCCACACGCATCGTCTCGCTGACCAGCACCAACAGCGGCGTGACATTCGCCTCCTTGGCACGCGCGACACAGCGCGCGAGTGCCTCGTCATTCAAATCGGCCGCGCAGCTCGCCACCAGACACAAAGTGCCGATGTTGGCGACCGATGTCACACCGGCAGGCCTATCGTGCGACGGGTGGTGGTACAGCGACTGTCGCGGCAGGCGTGCCATGACCTTGTCACGGGAGCGATCCAGCAAGAGCCAGTCACCGGGCACCGCATCGCCTTCCGGCCAGGCGAGCGCGTGGCAACCACGTGAGGAGTACACACTCAACAAACCATCGTGTTCGGCAATGACACGCGCCGGGTAGCCGGCCTCGAAATCGGCCAGCGTCAAGGAAGCAGCAAGCTCTGGCCGCCAGCCGAGCTGATGCAGCGAAAACATCCTGTAAGACATGGGGTAGCCCTGGAAGCTTGAAAAACGACGGCCACACAAAACGGGGCCGAGCGATACGCCAGGGTGCGAAGCGGAAGGATGCAGCGCGCCAGCAAGCGAGCTGGCGAAACGATCAGAGACGCGACGACCCGGCGGAGGCTGCTGCAACAATCATGGTTCATTTCCTCCTTGTGGCTGGGTTGACGGGATGCGCAGAGTAGCCATGCGCAAAGGGCCTTGCAAGTACTTATTTTCGTTAGGTCTGACGCATGTAACGCAGTACGCTGGCGCATGTATGCGGCACATGGCCCCCTTCGTGGGGTGGCCACGTGCAACGCCACCCCTGATCTCACAACGTGATCGTGCCCTCCAGATAGAACACGCACGAGCCTTCCAATTCCACGCGATCGCCGCGCAAGCGACAGTGCATCTCACCACCGCGCGCCGAAGCCTGATAAGCATGCAGCTCCTGCTTGCCAAGCCGCTTGGCCCAGTACGGCGTCAACATGCAGTGTGCGCCCCCGGTTACTGGGTCTTCGGGAATGCCCTTGGCGGGAGCGAAATAGCGACTAACGATGTCATAGCCCTCATCGCCTGGTGCCGTAACGATCAGGCCCGGGCTGTCCCAGCGCGCGATGGCATCGAGATCGGGTGTCAGACGTCGCACGGTTTGGGCACTGTCCAATACGGCCATGGTGTTGAACGCGTTGCCGTAGAGTGCCACCGGCTCCGCACCAAGCGCCTTCTGCAGCCCCGCTGGCATCGCCACGGGCGCACTGTGCCGCACGGGAAAATCCATCACGTAGCTCGCACCGCGTCGAAAGACATGCAACGGGCCACTGGCGGTGTGGAAGGTGACCTGTTCACGGGTACGGTCCAAGCGCTCCATCACCACCGCCGCGGATGCCAGCGTGCCATGGCCACACAACGGCACCTCTACCGTCGGCGTGAACCAACGCAACTGATAGTCCGCGCCATCCGCAACGAAGAACGCGGTTTCCGCGAGGTTGTTCTCGGCGGCAATGGCCTGCATCACCTCGTCCGCGGGAAATGCATCGAACACCACCACTGCCGCGGGATTTCCACTGAAGCGGCGCGTGGTGAAGGAATCGAGTTGAAACATGGCGGGCATGGCATGACTTCCGAAGGTGAGCGACGGTTGGCCGGACGGCCAAAAAGAGAACGGCACCATCGTGACATGTCACGATGGTGCCGTGTGCGGAGCATCGCAAGATCAGCACCCTGCTCGCCCGACGCCATGTAAAAGGCCAGCGCCGGGCGGCTTCAGGGCGCCGACCGATCAGGGTGTCGTAAAGCTCGCCAGCACCGTCACGCCGTTGATGGCGGTGGCGCCGCGTACGCGGATGTACCAATCGCCAGCGGCGGGCACATTCGACATAACGGCCTGCGCGCTGCCCGGCTTAACCGACTTATAGGCGGCATCGCTGCCATCCGCCGCCGGCGCCTGGCCCGTCTTGACGAACAGCTGGACATCCCCCGAACCACCCAGGGTACGCATGCTGAGGCTGCGCGCCCCCGCAGGCACCTTGATACGGTACAAGGTCGAGTCGCCCTGCTTGGCGGTCAGCGTGACTTGCATGCCATTCTTCAGGTCCACCACGGGTTCCGCCGGCGGCGGCGTAGTATCGATGGCCTTGAGCACGGCAGCTTCCGCATCGACGATACCCGCACCGATGGTCTGGTCCGGCTTGGCGGGGAACGCGCGAGCGGTATCCGTCAGCAGCTTGGTCAACTGTGCTGGAGTCAGCGCAGGCAATTCCACCGCTTTGCGAGCGCCAATCACCATGGCCAGCGTGCCGGCCACGTGCGGCGCGGCCTGGGACGTACCCGCCATGCCGCCATAGTTTTCATCCCCGGGCTCATGCGCGCCCATATTGATGGCGGACCACACGAAGCCCGCCTTCACGATACTGCCGCTGCTGGCATCGTTGGCGTAGACGCCACCACCTGGTGCCGCCAACGTCACGCTGTTGCCGTAGTTCGAGAAGAACGAGCGTTTGCCGGTGATGCCGTTGGCGGCCACCGAAATAACGCCAGGGCAACTGGCCGGGGAATAGTTGGCAGCATCCTTGGCGGCGTTACCCGCGGAAACGACCACCGCCGTGCCACGCGCGATCGCACCAGCAATCGCCTTTCCGGAGACGTCGCTAGCCGAACACGAGCCACTGCCACCCAGGCTCATGTTGATGACTTGTGCGGGATGTTGATTGTCCGGCACGCCGTTGACGTGACCGCCTGAGGCCCACGTAATGGCATCGGCGATATCCGAGTCATAACCACCGCAATGGCCCAGCACGCGCACCGGGAGCACCCTGGCACCATGAGCGGCACCCGCCATGCCCTTGGTGTTCCCCGTCAACTCCGCAATGGTGCCCGCGACGTGGGTGCCATGCCAGCTCGAATCGCTCGCCTGCGAGCTGGGCACGCAGCCGCTGACGGGATCGGTGTACTTCGCATCCGTGGTCCAGTCGCCCGTATCCCAGCCGCCGGGCACGCGGTCGTCATTGTCTCGTCCGGAAACGTAACCGTCGGAGATGAAGTCGTAGCCCGCATCGGCGAGCGAAAGGTCGAGGTCCGAGTGATGGGTGATACCCGTATCGAGCACCGCCACCACCACACCCGCACCGTCGGCCAGTGCCCACGCGTTGGCCACATTGGCGCCGCCGCGATTGGCGTAGGCCGTACTGTCGTTGCCGATCTTTTCCATCGCACCATCGCCGGCACGCAGATGCCACTGATAGCTGGCGTAGAGCGGATCATCCGGGGTTACGGCCGTAGCCGCATCTTGCGGCATCAACGTGGGGCGACGCAGGCGATCCGGCTGCACGCTTTCCACAGCGGGATCGGCCGCCAGTTGCTGCATCAGCGCGTTGGCTTCGGCCACGCTGAGTTTGCGGTTGGTGCGAATCACGTCCGAACCGACACTGAGCTTACGCAGGTAGGTGACGGGTGCCGCCTGTGAACGGGTGGCGGCGAGCGCGATGCCACCGCGCGACAATGCGGCGGTGACGCTTTGCACCGCCAGTGCGGGCTGATTCCGCTCCGCGGCGCCTTCGCGATAGGTAACGATGAAACGGCCAACCTCTTCGGTCGCCGGCGTCACGTTGACCGTGTCGCGCAAGATCGGTGCGTTATCCGCGGCAAACGCACCCGCGCAAGCCAAAGACAGCGAAACCGCCAGCGCCGCGCGCCGGATCAGGTGAGTAGAAGCCATGAAGAATCTCCCCAGAGAATGAAGTACGACGGGAATGTGTGGCTCCCCGGCACCCGCCGGGGAGCCGTGTGTCGTCACCAGCCGAAGCTGACGCCGACCGTACCGCTGGATTCGCCGCCACCGGCGACGGTTCCACCGAGCAACACGCTGCCGTTGCCCGGCAAGCGATGTGAGTAACCCACGGCCAGTGCACCCTGACCGCCGTAACCGCCCATTGCTGCACTCACGCGGTGTTCGGTACTGGGTGCGCCAGCGATGGCGCCGGCCATGCCTGCCAGGGCTGCGCCCATGGCGCCCACGCGATTGACGCGAGTGTTGATCTGGTTGCGGAAGATGTTGAACTCGGCCTGATTCACCGAGTTGGCCAGCTTCGCATCCGTATAGGCATTGGCCGAGCTCAAGGTTTTGGCGTCGCCCGTGTCTGCATACGACTTGGCGGTGACCAACGCCTCTTGGATCTGCCCCACATTGGCGGCATCTGTTGTCGCCGTGCCCGCCGCCACGTTGGTGATCTGGCGCTGTGCGGTGGCCGAGCCCACCGACACGGTGTTTGCACGATCCGCCACGGCGCCCTGGCCCAATGCCACGGCGCCCGTGGCGGTGGCACTGGCACCTTGGCCAATCGCGGTGGCCGACGCCGCGGACACCTGCGCATCCGCACCGATGGCTACGGCGTTGGTAGCCAACGCGGAGCTGATCGTGGCGCTGGCACCCACCGCCACGCTGCCATCGGCATGCACCTTGGCGTTGCCGCCGATGGCGGTGTCTTTGGGGCCGGCCGCATAACTGTCATTGCCGACAGCCGTGCCGTAGTGGCCCAGGGCTGTCGCGTTCTGGCCGAACACCGAGGCGTTCTCGCCGCTCGCATTGGAGCCATAACCCACGGCCACACCCGCGCTGTCGCCTGCGTTAGCCCGTAAGTCCGAGGAGCCAATGGCATTGCCATCGATGTAGGGCAAGTCCTGTGGGCCGAATGGGGGAGTAACTTCAACCGGGTCACTGCCTGCGCCCTCCAGCGCAGTCACCCGGCCATCCAATACACCCATAGAGCTTTCCAGTGCGCCGCGCAGGGCCGCGATCTGGCCACCATTGATGGCATCGCGGCTGCCGGCTTCGATCCGGCCATCCGCCACGTTGGTGATGCGCGTACCCGCCGAGCCGCCCAAGGTAATGACACCACGTTGACTGCCGCCGTCATACACCACGGCGTCCATGGTGCTGCCGCCACCATCGACCAAACCGGCCGCCTTCAGCTGGCGAACCGTCACGGCATCGGAGTCTTCGGAGCCGTCTGCCACGTTGGTGATCTGGCGATCAATCGCCGCGTGCGTGTCGCCTGCGGCGTCGGTCCACTCATACGCGGCGCCTACCGAAACCGTGTTGGCACGATCGGCCAGCGAACCTGCACCCAAGGCTACACTGTTCTCTGCATTCTTGGTGGTCCAGGCGTTGTTGCCCAACACGCTCGCGTTTACCGCTTGCGCGTAGCTGTTGTAACCCACGACAGTAGCGCCATCCTCGGTGGCCCAGGCATCACTGCCAAGAGCAGTCGTGTTGGATGCACCAGTGATGCTGTCGGCGTCCTTGCCAGCCGTTGCGTTGTAACCGAGCGATACGCTGTTCTCGGCCAGTGCTGTCGCGTAGCGACCGATTGCTGCGCTGTTTTTACCGAGAGAACTGGCTTCATCGCCCACCGCGATGCCCGGCCGTGTTCCCACCAGTAGGCCGTTATCGTCATAGATATCCGCGCCTGCGTGGGCCGAATAGCCAAGAGCAACCGACTGGGATTCCGCGTAGCTGTTGTAGCCCATGGCCACACCCCACGCAGCTGCCGTACTGCCATAACCCGCAGCAATCGATCGCATGCCCTTGGCGTAGCTGCGAGCACCTACGGCTACGCTGCGATAGGCCATGTCATCCACAGTGCTGCCAGCACCCAAAGCAGTGGAACTCTGGCCATTAGCCCATGCGCCACTGCCGAAAGCCGAGCTGCCGCTACCCAAGGCCTGGCTGGCGGCACCGACGCTGGTACTTTCCCGACCCATCGCCGCCGCCGAGGCACCTACCGCCACACTGTTCTTGCCAGCGGCAATGCTGTCGTAGCCGCTAGCCAGACTGTAGTCGCCTGTGGCATTGGAGCTATTGCCCAACGCTGTGGCGGCTTCGCCTTGCGCAAAGCTTCCCCCGCCTATTGCGGTGCCGTAGTTGCCTTCTGCAAAGCTATTGGCACCCACGGCCACGGCCTGCTCACCCATCGCGGCACTGTGCGCGCCCAAGGCACTGCTCTGCTCCCCGCCAGCATATGCATCGGCACCACTGGCCACGCTTCCCGCACCATCGGCGTGAGCATCATCGCTACCGTCGTTGGCACCGCTGGCCTGGAAGTAGCGCGTGCTACCCGCGGCCTTGGCAGCCAGCTCGTTCAACTGCGACAGGTTCACCGCATCCGTCGCATGGACGCCCTTGGCTACGTTGGTGATCTGGCGGGCGATCGCGGCATGCTTGACGCCATGTTCATCGGTCCATTCCTGCGCCGCGCCCACCGACACCGTATTGGCTCGATCGGCCAGCGAACCTGCACCCAACGCAACGCTGTTCACCGCCGCCTTGGTCGCCCGGGCGTTGTTACCCATCACCGTCGAGTTCACCGCCTGCGCGTAGCTGTTGTAGCCAACAACCGTGGCACCATCCTCCGTCGCCCATGCTTCCGTACCGATGGCGGTGGTCTGGTCAGCGGAGGTCTGGCTGAAGGCATCCTTGCCCGCCAGCGCGTTCACACCCATGGCGACGCCACTGGTTGCCGTCGCCTTGGCGCTCGCGCCAACCGCCGTACTCTCCTCGCCCGTGGCCGCCGCACCAATATCATTCCAACGGCCCACGCCACCCACTGCGGTGCTGTAATTGCCTGTAGCCACGCTTTCCGCGCCCAACGCCACGGAATAGCCCTGCGTAGCCATCGCGCCGTAGCCCAACGCCGTGGATTCCCAGCCACGCGCAGCAGCGGCGCCTACGGCCACCGCACCCCAGGCCGTAGCCTGAGCGCCCGGCCCGAACGCCGCCGTCCATGGCTTGCTTGCCTTGGTATTGGCACCCACGGCAACACTCCACGCGCCATCAGCCATGCTATACGCGCCTATCGCGATCGCGCCGCTGCCCATGATCACGCTGCTGTTCCAGCCCATTGCGATACTGGCAAAGTCCATTGCTTGGGCATTGGCACCAATCGCCGTGCCGTAAATGACACCCGCAACACTGCCGTCACCCATGGCCACAGAGGAGTCGCCAAGGGCGGCCACGCGATTGCCCAAAGCGGTCGCCGCTCGACCCGTCGCGACACTGCCGTAGCCACTGGCCGAGCTGTACGCGCCGGTGGCGCTGGCGGCGTTACCGATGGCCGTTGCACCGGGGGCCGCAGCGAAACTGCCGCCGCCTAGCGCTGTGGTGTAGTCGCCATGCGCGTCGCTTTGCGCTCCCAATGCGACCGATTGCTCGCCCTGCGCGCTGCTATGCGCCCCCAACGCGACACTCTGGTTGCCGGCGGCATACGCGTCTGCGCCGCTGGCGACACTTTCGCTGCCCTCCGCGTGAGCATCATCACTACCATCGTTGGCACCCTTGGCCTGGAAGTAGCGCGCACTGGCCGACATGGCCGCCACCTCGTCCAATTGGGACTTGTTGACGGCGTCGGTATCCTGCGCACCTCTAGCGACGTTGGTGATTTGGCGATCTATCGCTGCGTGCTTTACGCCTGCCGCATCGGTCCACTCGTACGCCGCACCCACCGATACCGTGTTAGCGCGATCGGCCAGTGAGCCTGCACCCAGCACAACGCTATTTTTGGCCGTTTTGGTTGTCCAGGCATTATTACCCAGCACCGTCGCATCCACTGCCTGCGCGTAGCTGTTGTAACCCACCACGGTGGCACCATCCTCCGTGGCCCAAGCGTCCGTGCCTACTGCAGTGGTCTGCGTCGCAGACGTTTGGCTCAAGCCATCCTGCCCGGCCTTTGCGGCTACGCCGAGCGCCACGGCATTCTTCGCGGTGGCTTTGGCGCTTGCGCCAATGGCGGTGCTCGCATCTCCCGTCGCAGATGCACCACCCGCAAACGGGCGTCCTACACCACCCACCGCCGTGCTGTAGTTGCCCGTGGCCGCGCTCTCTGTACCCAACGCCACCGAATAGGCTTGCTTGGCGATGGCGCTCATGCCCATTGCAACGGTTTCATGACCCGAGGCAGCCGCTTGGCCAACCGCCACAGCACCCCAGGCTGTTGCCTGAGCACCTGGTCCCAAGGCCGTTGTCCAGGATTGATTCGCCTTGGCATAGGCGCCCAAGGCCATACTCCAGGTTCCCGCCGCATTGCTGTTCATACCGAGGGAAACAGCGCCCGGACCTTGAGTCACCGAGCTGTTCACGCCGACGGCGATGGCACCGATGCTCTCAGCAACGGTGCTGTTCGTTCCTATCGCAACCGCCGACTCACTCAACGCTCTGGCCTGAAGACCAGATGCAATGGCTGCCTTTCCGGCGGCCACGCTACCGTAACCACTCGCCATGCTGTAATCGCCAGTGGCGCTGGCGCTATTGCCGACTGCTGTCGACGCATTGCCCCTGGCGAAGCTGTTACCGCCAACAGCAGTGCTGTAACTCCCTTCTGCGTAGCTATTGGCGCCCAGAGCGGCAGACTGATCGCCCTGCGCATTGCTATGCGCTCCCAGCGCAATACTCTGGTTGCCAGCGGCATACGCGTCGGCACCGCTGGCGACACTTTCGCCGCCTTCCGCGTGCGCATCATCGCTACCGTCGTTGGCACCCTTGGCCTGGAAGTAGCGTGCGCTGGCCGACTTGGCTGCCACTTCGTCCAACTGCGATAGGTTCACGGCGTCGCTAGCTTCCGTGCCCTTCGCCACGTTGGTGATCTGACGATCTATTGCAGCGTGCTTCACGCCTGCCAGGTCGGTCCACTCCTTCGCCGCACCTACGGATACCGTGTTGGCACGGTCCGCCAGCGAACCCGCACCCAGCGAAACGCTGTTGACGGCCTCCTTGGTGGTCCATGCGTTATTGCCGAGCACCGTCGCATTCACCGACTGCGCGTAGCTGTTGTAGCCCACCGCCGTGGCGCCGTTCTCCGTCGCCCAGGCTTCGCTACCCAGCGCCACGGTCTGCTTGGCGATGCTGGTGCTATCGCCGTCACGTCCAGCCAGGGCGCGATGGCCGATGGCAACGCCATCTTCTCCTTCTTCCTGCGAACTCAAGTCGAGTCCGGTGGTGGCGCCGGCGCCCAAGGCCACACTGTTCTTGCCGAACGACGCGGCGCCCGCACCCAGCGCAACGCTACGCAAGCCGCCCGAGGTAGTGCTGCGCCCGGATACCTCATCGGCGTCGCCACGCGCACCGAGAGCCACACTGCCCTCAGCCACGGCCATGCTGCCATCGCCGATCGCTGTGGCGAACCAGGCAAAGGTATTGGCGCCACTACCCAGCACGCTGCTGCTGCGCCCGCGCGCCGTTGCGCCATAGCCAATTGCCGTGCCGGCATAGTCGTCGGCATTGGCAAAGCCGCCAACCACCGTACCGCCCGGCTTGGCAGATGTGGCGCCGCCGCCGACTGCAATCGCGCCCTTGCCATTGGCGGCGCTCAGCGCACCAATGGCCACCGTGCCGCCATCGCCCTGACTGCTGGCCTTGTAACCCACGGCGGTGGCATACATGCCACCCGCTTGGCTTTGGCCGCCCACTGCAGTGCCATAGCCCTCATCGCTGGCGCGACTGCGCTCGCCCAGCGCGACCGACGATACGCCCTGGGCAGCGCTGCCATAGCCTTGAGCGACGCTGTAGTTGCCCGTGGCCGCGGCGCCATTACCCAACGCCGTGGCGCCCACGGCCTCCGCCAGGCTGCCGCCGCCAACCGCCGTGCTGTAGTCACCGCTGGCGTAGCTATTGGCACCCACGGCCGCGGCCTCGATACCACCCGCGCCGCTATGCGCGCCCAGTGCTACGGCCTTCTGCTCGCTCGCGTAGGCATCCGCACCGATCGCCACGCTTTCCTGGCCATCGGCGTGCGCATCATCGCTACCGTCGTTGGCACCCTTGGCCTTGAAGTAACGTGCACTTGCCGACTTGGCCGCCACTTCGTCCAACTGCGATAGGTTCACGGCATCGCTGGCTTCCGTGCCCTTCGCCACGTTGGCTATCTGGCGATCGATCGCGGCATGCTTCACGCCTGCCGCGTCGACCCACTCCTTGGCCGCACCCACCGATACCGTATCGGCACGATCGGCCAGCGAGCCTGCACCCAACGAAACGCTGTTGACGGCGCCCTTGGTGGTCCATGCGTTATTGCCAAGCACGGTCGCATTCAAGGACTGGCCATAGCTGTTGTAGCCCACTACGGTCGCGCCGTTCTCCGTCGCCCAGGCTTCGTTGCCCACCGCTACGCTGCCATCGCCAACGGCTGACGACATCGCACCGATAGCCACGCCCTTGTAGAGAAAGGCCCGACCCTGTGCGTCCGTACCTTCGGCGCCCGCCTTGGCCCGCATGCCGATCGCTGTGGACAGACCCTTGGCGTTCGTCTGCATCCCCATAGCCACGGCGTACTTCGACGCGATGCTGGTATTGCCAACCGATACGGCACCGGTGCCCGACGATAGAGCGTCTCCGCCAATGGCGACCCCGCCCTGCCCGTCGGCCTTAGCACGCATACCAACAGCGGTGGACAAGACATTCAGCGCCGAAGCTGATGCACCGACGGCGGTGGCGGCCATGCCCTGGGCGGTACTGCCCTCGCCAAGGCTAGTGGCGTACTTGCCCTTCACGGAGGCATTCGCGCCGACGACAGTAGTGCGTTCACCTTGGGCCGTGCTCATGGCTCCCAAGACGGTACTGTTGTCGTTGACCGCATAGCTTGCATTGCCCAGCGTGGTGGCATTCTTGCCCATCGCGGTGGAGCCATTGCCCACGGCGGTAGCACCTTCTGCCGCCGCAAAACTACCGCCCCCCATGGCGATGCTGTAGGCGCCCTGGGCGTAGCTGTTCGCACCCACCGCCACTGACTCGACCCCGCCCGCATTGCTATGGGCACCCATGGCCGCGCTGCGATCCGCCGATGCGTACGCATCCACGCCGCTTGCTACGCTTTCAGCGCCATCGGCATGCGCATCGTCGCTGCCGTCATTCGCACCCTTGGCCTGGAAGTAGCGCGTGGTGTCTTGCAACTGAGCCAGGTTCACCGCGTCAGTCGCTTGCGTGCCCTTGGCTACGTTGACGATCTGGCGCTGGTCTTTTGCCGTGCCCACCGACACGGTGTCCGCGCGATCCGCTACGGAATCGGCACCCAAGGCGACGCTATTTATCGCGCTCCCGGTGGTGGTGGCTCCGCCGCCCAGCACGGTGGCATTCTTTGCCTGCGTTATGGCGCGCATACCTAGTGCGGTGCTGTTATGCCCCAATGCCATCGCTTGCAAGCCGATCGCGGTGCCCTGCTTCGCGTCGACCAGCGCGCCGTTCTGGAACACGTTGATGCCCGCCATCGACCCAAGGCCAACCGCGGTCGAGTTGACGTTGGCGACACTACCGTAGCCCACAGCCGTACCCGAGACATCTGCGCTACTCGATGCACCGATGGCGGTTGCCCTGAAATCCTTCGCCGCGCTTAGATAGCCAAACGCACTACTCTCTCGCCCCAAGGCCTTACTCAAGGTGCCCGTACTCGTCGAAAGAATGCCACTGGCGATCGCGTTCGCGCCAAGGGCCACGCCGTAGTCGTTGGAGGCCGAACTAAAGGCACCAAGGCTCGTGGTGAACGATTTCGTGCCACTGGCATTGGCGCCAATCGCCACAGCGTTGAGGCCCTCGGCATTCGCGCGAATGCCGAAGGCTGCGGTGTGGGCATTGGAAGCCACACTTTCGACGCCTATGGCCACAGCGTTGTTGCCCGCGGCAACGCTATTGGCACCCAAAGCGAGTGCTTGCGGGCCGCTCGAAGAGCTGCCATAGCCAAGTGCAACGCCGCGCACGCCCGTGGCGCTGGCGCCATTACCCACCGCTGTACTGCCTTCGGCCATGGCGTAGCTGCCACCGCCGACAGCCGTGGCGTAGTTGCTCTGCGCGTAGCTGTTGGCGCCCACGGCGACCGACTCGGTCGCACCGGCATTGCTGCCCGCGCCAAGCGCCGTGCTTTGGTCACCGGCGGCATAGGCGTCGGCACCTACCGCAGCGCTGTTTGCACCCTCGGCGTGCGCATCGTCATCGCCAGTCGATACACCCTGTGCCTGGAAGTAACGCGTCTTAGCAGATGCGGTGTCGACCGTACTCCGCAGCTGCTCGACATTGACTGCGTCGGTGTCCTGCGTACCAGCGGCCACATGCGTAATCTGGCGAGCCATATCGGCACTGCCAACGGATACGCTGTTGGCGCGATCGGTCTTTGAGCCCGCACCAAGTGCGACACTACCTGCATCATAGGCGCGCGCGCCGCTGCCGATGGCCGCAGCCTGGCTACCCGTGGCGAGCGCGAACTTGCCAATGGCAATGCCTTCCTTTCCATAGACCGTAGCGGGACCGATCGCCACGCCGCTGGTGGCGCCTGCATCGGTATAGGCGCCTGCACCGATCACGGTCGAATTCACTGCCCAGGCCTGTGCAGGACGCGGCGAACCGAACACACTGGGATCTGCGTAACCACCCAACGCTACTGTGCCGTTCGCGTGCGCTTGTGCACCGCTGCCGAGCGCAACGGCGTCGCTACCCTTGGCGCCACTACCCACGCCAAGCGCCTGAGCACGACTTCCCGTCGCGTTGCTAAGTGATCCGATGGCGGTGCTGTAATCTCCCTTAGCCGAAGAGAGCGCACCCAGCGCGTTGCTGTAATTGCCTTCGGCAGTCGCCTGTTCGCCCAGCGCAACGCTGCTTGGGCTTACCGCTCGCGAGGAGAACCCCAGGGCCGTACTCGATAGCGCTTCAGCATGCGCATAGAGGCCAACGGCCGTCGCCCCGTAGTCGAGCGCAGTAGCGGTTGCGCCGAGTGCAGTGCTGCCAATACCCGAGGCATAGCTGCCATAACCAGTGGCAGTGCTGTAGGCACCATACGCATAGCTGTGGGCACCGACACCCGTGCTGAAATCCGCCACTGCGCTAGAACGAGAACCCAGCGCCGTGCTGCGGACTCCCTCAGAGCGGCTCTCTTCACCTAGTGCTACCGCACCCTCGCTGTTGGCGATACTACTCACGCCAACAGCCGTTGCTCGCATGCCTCGTGCAGACGCCAACGGACCTACTGCCGTCGCGTAGTCTCCCCAGGTTTGGCTACCAGGGCCCAGCGCCGTTCCTGCGAGCCCATTGGAAACACTTCCCGTGCCATACGCCGCGCTGTAAGCACCCCCAGCGAAACTGAATGCGCCCGATGCCGTGCTGAAATGGCCATGCGCCACCGCTCTATGACCCACAGCGGTGCTCTGCTCGCCCACGGCAACACTCCACGCCCCTAGTGCCGTGCTGTCATTGGCAAACGCGTGCGAACCGCGCCCTGCTGCCACCGCGTCGTGCGCTGCCGCCCGCGCGCTATCGGTGCCGTCGTTGGCGCCGTCAGCCTGGAAATAATTGTTCTTGCCATTGACCGCTTTCAGCTGCGCCATGTTCACCGCGTCGGAGTCTTCTCGGCCGTCGGCGACGTGCGTAATCTGGCGATTGCCAACGGAGACCCTGTTGTCCCGATCAGTTTGCGAGCCTGCCCCCAGGGCTACACTGCCGTCGAAATCGGCTCGCGCGCCACTGCCTATTGCCGTGGCTGAATCACCCAAGGCTGCGCTGCGGGCACCAACAGCCGAGCTTGACTCACCGGCCACATACGACCCGCTTCCTACCGCGGTGCTACCCATGTTGCCGGCATAGGTCCCGCTACCAAGCGCGGTGGCGCCAGCGCTCGGCGCATAGCTGTTGGCGCCCAGAGCTACCGATGCCTCGCCTTGGGCATCACTATCGCTACCCAGAGCCGTGCCGTTCTTACCCTCGACCTTGGCGCCTGTGCCTACCGCCGTACCCCGATCCGCCGGGGAAGCGACCTCGGCGCCGACACCGACCGCCGTGGAAGAGTCACTCAAAGCATGAGCCGACGCGCCGATCGCCGTGGCGTTTCTCGCCGTGGCATAGCTGGCATTGCCCACTGCCGTGGCATTTCGGACCGTGGCATGGGACCAACCACCCAAGGCGGTGGCGTTCGGGGCAGTCGCCGAGGCGCCGTATCCCACCCCGGTGGAATCTGCACCCGTGGCTTGACTGTTGCCACCGACCGCCGTGGCACGCTCGCCCGTCGCCCAGCTGTGGGAACCAAACGCCGTACCATTAGCATCCACTGCCCGGCTATCCGCGCCGATGGCAAGGCCATCACCCGTGCCTTCCGGCACGCTTGAAATGCTCGCGCCATCCCCATCGCGCATGTTCGCAAGGATCTGTTTCCCGTCGATACCCGTCGCGTCGCCCTTCTGCACATGGGTGGCCAATGCATTCGTCGCCCCCTGTATCGCTATCGGGGAGACGTCATTGGCAAATACGACACCAGTGAGTGCGCATAGGCCTGTTGCGAGCAATGCCGCTCGCTGGCGCTTGCGGCTGGCCCCTTTGCCACGCGCCTTGGCAAACTCTGACGCCACCACCAGGACCTGCAACGAGCGGTTCCACACCTTGCTGAAAATCTTGTTCACCCGAATCTCCCCATCGCGATGACTTGGGGTGCTCGCACAGATCGCGAGGTACTGGCCTCGGTGTACGTCACCCAAAAAGTTGCTTCGAAACGGACGTCGCTTGGCGCGCGCCGTGCCTCAGCATTTCGTCGCTCTGAATTGCCTGAACGGCCCTTCAGCAACCTAAAGAGAGTTGGCCGTTGCCAGATCGCGTGCAACGCGGCGAATGCAGGGATTACCGCACCGGGCCATTCGGTTTCATAGGAAAGCTCTCGCCCTGACGATCAACGATTTATCGATAGAACATGCAGGGCATGAGCGCTTTAGTGCGACATATAATTCCTGCAGCTAGTCGCCTAGGAATGGGTGCGTGTCGGCGCGAAATAGCAACTTGTAATGCCAATGAACTTGGCCATAGCGGAGAACTTGCTGATTGCGGTTTGGACGAAGCGCTACGCATTCGTACATCGATAAGTGCAGCGGGTGATTCGTCGCGGTGTTGGACCATGCCATACGATCTACAGAATGTTCTGTCATCGTCTTTGCCAAGGCTGACAGACAAGCCCGCCCCTAGTCCGACTGCGGCTGTCGCCAAATAGCTTGTGCCAATCGGAAACATCCCGATTAGGCAACAACCTTAGTCCGACATCTCCTGCCAGCCCTCCTCGAAAATACTCTCGTTGGTGACGAGGTAATCAGCGGATGACGCCATCGACCACAGAGGCCTGTGGCGGCAATCAAGCGCCACTTTTATGCTGAGCGCGGGCCAAATCAGGGGGATGCCATGGAGAGTGAGGCACTGACGTTCCAAGCTTTGAACGCGCGCATTGACGCGCTGCCCGAGCACTCAAGCATTCGCATAGCCCCCAGACGGCGCCAGCGGCTGGGCTACCTCATTGGGTTCGGGGCGGGGTTTGCCGGCCTGATCGGAGGCAAGCTGCTGCCAGCCACTTCGGTCGCCGTGATCTATGTGAGCGTGATGCTTCTGGTGGAGGTCGTCGCACTCATCATCGCGATGCTCCCGGAGCGTCCATGGCATCTACCTGGGTTTGCCAAAGAACGGAGGGAGTTCGCCGATCAACTGGATTTCGACATGGTGCATCACCAGGCGCTGATCGACTGGCTACGAGCATACCCGGCGGAACAGCTCGAAAAGATGGCGGAGTACGCCGAAGACCGGCTGGAGCGGCTGAAGGAGAAACACCCACTACTGACGGGCGGCTTGGAGAAGCTTGGCGCGCTACCGGTACTTGCCGCGCTGTACTTGCAGTTCAAGAACCTGCACTGGCCGCCCCAACCCACATGGATCGAGCTTGTCCTGGGCATGGTGCTGGTGGTCGTGTATGGATCCAGCCTTTTGCTCGTGGGCGTGCGGTTTCGTGCCCAGGCGTATGTCACGCTGTTGCGGCGAGCCACGCAGCAGGCGTCGAATGGTCCGTCGAAGGACTCAGCGCAAGATCGAGCACTGATACCTTAGGGAAGGTCTGATTAATCGACTTCTTGCCCGTCATTCCTGCGGACCCCAAGAAGGGGGCAAGAGCAGGAGGGGCTTTTCAACAGCCGAAGGGCTGGTCATCCAGTGCCTTTACATTCAGAGAATGACAGGCACTGGATCCCAGCATTCGCTGGGATGACGATCAAATTCAGAGCATCCTTAGGAAAGGTTTGATCAAGCGAGATTTCGCACGTGATTCCTGCGGAAACAGCAGGTGCATTTCAACAGCCGAAGGGCTGATCATTCCGTGCATTTACATTCAAGGCATGACTGGCGCTAGTTCCCAGCGCCTGCCCCGTTTTTGGGGCTCGCTAGGATGGCGATGAAAATCAGCGCATCCGTAAATTCCCTCACCGATAAATCGCTCTGACGCAATCGCCAGATATTCAGTGAGTGGGCGCCCAAACCACCTTTACAGACGTCAGGCCAAGCTCTGCTTCTCGCTCGGCGAAGCCGGTGGCAATGTCGGCAGCGGCGAACAAGTCCTTCGCCGTGGTGATCACGTGATGGTTACGCAGGATGTGCCAATGACCATCGTTAGCGCAGGCAATGTGGTAATGAACCTCGGGACCCATCGTGAGAAGCCTCTGACGAAGACACGTCATGATGTCCGTCTGGCGACCCGGCCAGCTATAGGACAACACTGAAATCAGGCGCCAGACCTCCCTGACATTGCATCAGGCGCCACTAACCCTTCCGTTTTGGGGCATGTGGCTTGCGCTCGTGAAAGGCCCCCGCCTTGGCGAGCCCTACGATGCGGCGGAAGGTACGGCATTCCATATGGCTAGGTGCGGGGCAAGCCGCCGCGTGGCGTAGACCGTCTCGCATGGCGGTGAGCTGCTGGATGGTGCGATCCAGCTCATCGGCCTTTTCTCGCAGGCGCTGTCGATCGATACGCGGAGCGCCTTTGGGGGAGAACATGCCGGCGATGTCATCCAGCGTGAAGCCGGAGGCACGACCCAGCGCAATGAGGGCAAGGCGCTCCAGTACGCTGGCATCGAATACGCGGCGCAGGCCGGCGCGGCCGATGGAGGCAATCAGCCCCTTTTCCTCATAGAAGCGCAGGGTGGAGGCCGGCACACCCGACTGTTGCGCAACCTGGGCAATATCGAGCTCGCTCACGGGCTTGACCTCAAGTCCAGTTGAATTGGCAGAGTGTAGTCCTCGCCACTGCGCAAGGGAGTCACCACCGTGCAAACGCAAACGTACACCGACCTCTGGAATGGCCACTCCGGCCGCGTCTGGGTAGACGCGCAAGCCATGCTGGACGACATGTTCCAGCCGCTGGAAACGTTGCTGGTTGACGCCGTACGCCACCGCCAACCCACCCACGTACTGGACGTGGGTTGCGGCACGGGCAGCACTACGCTCGCGATTGCCCGTGAACTGGGCGCGCAAGGGGACGCCACTGGACTGGATGTTTCCGAGCCCATGCTTGCCCTGGCTCGTGCCCGTGCGGAGCGCGAGCATTCACGCGCGCGCTTTATCCATGCCGATGCGCAACGTCATGCATTGGAGCCCGCCAGCGTGGACATGATCGTGTCTCGCTTCGGTGTGATGTTCTTCGATGACCCCGTGCAAGCCTTTGCCAACCTGCACCGCGCCAGTCGGCCCGGTGCGGCACTACACCTGCTGGCCTGGCGCAGCGCTGCGGAAAACCCCTTCATGACGTTGGCCGAGCGCACAGCCGCCCCTTTGCTACCCCCGCTACCGCCGCGCCAACCGGGTGCACCGGGGCAATTCGCCTTTGGCGATAAAATACGGGTAGCCCATCTGCTGGAGGCGAGCGGTTGGCGGCATATCGCCATCGACCCTATCGACGTGCCGTGCCACTTTCCCGAAAGCGAGCTGGTGCCATACTTCACGCGCTTGGGCCCGGTGGGGCAGGCAATGCCCAACGTGGATGCCGCTACGCGGCAGCGGGTGATCGAGGCCGTACGTCCGGCTTTCGATCCCTTTGTGCATGGCGACCAGGTGCGCTACACCGCCGCCTGTTGGCAGATATGCGCGCAGGCTTGAGCCCATGAACCAGATGAGTGACGCAAGCCATGCGCTGCTTATGACCACCTTCGTCGGTGTGGGCGCAACGCTGGTGATGGATGCCTGGAGTCTGCTGCGCAAGCATCTGCTTGGCGTGCCACCGTTGGACTATGCATTGGTAGGTCGCTGGCTGATCTACCTGCCACGTGGACGCTTCCACCATCACCCCATAGGCGCCACGCCCACCGCAGCGGGTGAGCGGGGGCTAGGCTGGCTCGCCCACTATCTGATTGGCATCGCGTTCGCTGCCCTGCTGCTCGCGCTATGCGGAACACGCTGGGCCACCCACCCCACTCTCCTACCCGCCTTGATCGTGGGCTTGGGTACGGTGCTGCTGCCGTTCTTCGTCTTGCAGCCCGCCATGGGAGCTGGCGTGGCCGCCAGCCGCGCACCGCGACCGTGGTTGGCACGGATGCATAGCCTGGTTACGCATGGAACATTTGGCGTGGGCATGTATCTCAGCGGCTACCTGTGGAGCCTGCTATAGCGACAAGGCTGGCGCCGATGCATCCCACAAGCAGATCGCGATATGGTTCGGCCAATCGCAGCTCAGGGAGGGTGTATGGCGAGGCGCAGGGAAAGCGGTATCGAAACGCTGGCTTCGATGCATTGGCCAGCCGGCGTCATCTTCGGCGTCGTCGCGTTCGTAATCATCGATGACGGCATTGGCTGGGTGTTTGGCAGCAACCCCAACCCCTACCTTGCCGCTTTCGGCAAGGCGGCGGCCGACGGTTCATTTCATCCCTTTGCCTGGATGGCCATGCTGACATGCTGGTTCGCCGCGCTCATATCGTTTCTCCGGCAAAAACGTCGTCAACGATTGCTGGAGACACAAACCGGCTTGGACAGCTTGCGCGCGATGGATTGGAAAGCGTTCGAGTTGCTGGTTGGCGAGGCCTTTCGGCGGCAAGGCTACACCGTGGTGGAGACGGGCCAGGGCGGTGCCGATGGCGGATTCGACCTGGTGCTGCACAAGAACGGTAGTCTTGCGCTCGTGCAATGCAAACAATGGCGCAAACGGCAGGTCACCGTAAACGTCGTGCGCGAAATGTTCGGCTTGCTGGCGCATTACCACGCTGATGCCGTCATTATCGTTTCCTGCGGAGACTACACCGCGGATGCGCGGCATTTCGCCCACGACAAGCCCATGGCATTGATCACCGGCAACGACCTGCTTGCCATGGTGCGCGCCGTGCAAACCGCACCCAGCCCATCACCCGAACTGGAGATGTCGCACGCTGCCATCGCCTCTGGAGCGGAACCCACCATCGACGCCAACGCACCAACCTGCCCAACGTGCGGCGCCGCCATGGTCCACCGCAAGAATCGCCGCACGCAGGCACGCTTTTGGGGATGCGCCACTTATCCGAGTTGTCGCGGCACGCGCATCATCAGTGCGTCGTAAGGCGCATGGGGCGGGCAACTAAAAGAGAGCACTGCACTGTTACAGGCGATAGGCGCGGCGCGGACGTAGCTCGGCTGCGTCACAGCCGATGTACGCTCTACAGCCCACAAAACACTGATGCCGGCAAAGGCCGGATGCGCATTAAGCAAGCGGCAAGCAAAGGCCTGCTTAGCCGCCCGCGCTCCACAGCACGTCGCCCGCATCCCGCGGGACCTCGGCATCCAGCCAATGGATGATGAAAGCGTCCATTGGCTCGCGTTCTGGCACCTGCAATCCAGCCTCACGCACAAACGCCAAAGCGGCTTTATTCAATGCCTGGCGCGAGGTGTTAGTGGCTTGGCGGGCGGCGGCCTGTCGCTGGCGTAGTTGCACGGTATGGGCGGAGGGTTTTCCTGGCTTGGCGTACTTCTGGTAGCGGCGCAGTTCGTCAGCAGCCACCGTGGTGTCGTGCGCAGCCTGCAGGGTGGCCTCACGCGCTTTCAGCAACGCAGGCAGCAAGCCCGCCACAAGCGTCCAGGCCGGCGATGCATCGGTCGTCAGCAACAAGCGGGCCAGCGCCGGCGATAGCGCAGAGGGTGCGCTGTTAGGCGAGGTATCCAGGGCTTGCTCCAACCAAAGGAGAAAGCCGGTGTGGGGAAACGCAGGCTTGGTGGTCATGCAGGTTCAATCGGCAATGTGGGCAGGCGGAGGGTGACGCGGTGGCGCGAGCGAGGCGCGCACCCAGACTCAACCGGCCTCGCTACCCAGGCGCAGATGCATGCCCAGTTCGGTCGCGAGCTCGCGCATGGCTTCGCCGTCCCGGCTCAGGGTCATCCAGCCGGCGCAGAGGTCATCATCCGTGTCGCGCAGCCACAGGGTGTAACCGTGCGGGGCGAGGTTGTCGTAAGCCACGCCAAGCAACTCGGCGGCGTCGCGGTCGGCGTGGAATTCGTCGTCGTCCGTATCGCCGCCCCAATCGATGCTCAGGTTCCAGCGCGCCGCCAGCTCGTCGATGGCTTGCACCAGGGCGCGCGTATCTTCCGCGTCCACCTGGAAAGTCGCGCGCCAATCGGCCACCTGCCCTACCACCTGGGCCACATCCACCTCGTCCTCCGGCGTGTCACCCACCGCGTCGCGGTAGGCAGCGAACTGCTGGAAGGCGGAATCGTCGTCGCCTGGGTTGATCAGCAGCAGTAGCTGCCAGACATAGGCGTCCAGGGAGTTGTCGTCATCGTCGAAGTGATGTTCGGTACCGAAATGGTCGTCGGATGAGTGCATGGACGTGGCTCTGGCTGAAGGCGCTATTGTGTCACTCGAAGGTGCTGCAAGGTGGCGCCAGCGCCCCAGGCCATCGCGCGCCATCCCTCCGCCTGCCCGATCCGCGCTCACCCTGCGGCCCGGCTTCGACCGGTAACGCCTCAGTGCAACTCTCGCACCTTGCAGGGCACTCGGTTCCCGAAAACTTTTTCTACTCCGTCGTCAGATTTTACGACTTCTAAAGGTTCCCCTGATGAAGAACCAACGATCGCTCGCTTAATCTGACCCTGCTCCCGAATCACTCGCCTGATTCTTGGAGCAAGCGACCGCCCTGCTGGCGGAGCAACCACCAGACCACTAGCCCTGGCTGGGTGGACAGATGGGCGGCAGCGAAAGCGCCGCCCATTTCCTTTTCCAGACGCTGCGTAAAGCCTGACTGCAACCGAGCAGCCTCAAAGGCGCCTCGGCAAATACAGGCCCCCTCGCCTCGGCTCCGACTTTCGGCCCACTGTTCTGGCCGTTATCCTCAAAGCCGCAGGATATATCGCGACTCAGGGGGAGTTATGGCGAAGCGCAAGGAGAGCGGTCTTGAGCTTGTGGCATTCCTGCCATGGCCATTGGCGTTAGGGCTAGGCTTCATCGCCTTTGTCGGCATTCAGTTCGGCATCGGCTGGTTATGGGGCACAAGCGACAACTTGTTCCTTTCCGGTCTTGCCAAATCCACTGCAACAGGCATGTGTACACCGCTTGCGTGGTTCCTCCTTATCGCCTGCTGCGCGGCGGCACTTCGCTCCTTCCTCAAGCGACGCCATCGCCGGCGACTGCTTGGCGCCCAGACCGGCATGGACAGCCTGCGCAGCATGGACTGGCGAAGCTTCGAGCTGCTGGTGGGCGAAGCGTTTCGGCGCCAGGGCTACACGGTGGAAGAAGCCGGCCTGGGTGGCGCGGACGGCGGCAAGGATGTGGTGCTAAGCAAAGACGGTCTGAAGACCATCGTGCAATGCAAGCAATGGCGATCGCAGCGGGTGGGCGTGCCGGTGGTACGCGAGATGTATGGCGTCATGCATCACGAAGGCGCCAACGCTGTGAAGATCATCGCGCTCTGCGGTTGCACCCCTGACGCCATCGCCTTTGCACGTAACAAGCCCATCGAGTTGATCGACGGCCACGCACTGCTCGCTACGGTCATGGACATACAGGCCAGAAACGAGCCCGACGGCCCACTGGATAATCCGCTGTTTTTCGCCGGAAGCCTCGTGGCCTGCTTCGTGATCGCCTTCGCGCTGCCCACCCAGCCCAAGCCCGCGCTTGGCGCTCCCATCCCGGCGACACCCTACGTGGACACCACGCGCACGAGCAGCCCCGCCATGCCAGCTGCTCCTGCAAGACTTCCCGTCGCCACGCCGCCAGCTGTCAAAGCGGCCACGCCGCCAGCAGCCAAGATCTACAAAGCCGACCCACCGATGTCCGACGCGGACCTGCGCGACTGGGAGAAACGCAATCGCGAAGCGATGAAGATCCTGGAGAAGACCACGCAGGAGGCGACTACGCCGGCTTCGAATTGAGCAGACGGATAAGATGGCTGCGAAAGTTGAAACCAAGGAAGACGCTTCTTTAGCGACCGAACCCTCACTTGCTTGAGATGCTCTCCAAGTTCAATGCGACTCTGTTAATCAGCGCACTCCAGTCGCTATAGATCCTCAGTGACGCCTTCTTTGGCTTTGGCGCATCCGCAGTCGCATCAAGCTTCTGACAAAGAACCCACATCAACTGGTTAATCGACTTTGCCACCGGATATTGATCAAGACTTGGTAGTTTATTGGCATCAAAAAAGCCCAACGGCAAATTTCTATCACCAAAATTCACATTCTCACACCATAGTCCTCGCTGCCGATCACTTTTTGGAGCAATTCTTCCTGAATGAAAATCTCCACGGAAGGCATGAAACTCCTCAGAGATCCGTTGAAACAAAATGGGGGATACGGCAACTAGATCCAAATCCGACTGGGGCGAAAATGGCGTGCCATATTTGCGTGGAGCCAGCGAAAACCCGGTTCTCGCACTACCTAAGAGAGAGAAGTCCTTTGGGTGCACCTGTAACTTGCTCGCCAGAAGCCCTCTCACCTCTTCGAAGAGCCAGGGGCACTCACGAAAAACATAAGGCTCCCCCTCAGTCAACCACTGGCGAACATACATTTCACGCACGTGACGCGTCGACTCGGCAATTATGGCCTTTAGAGTCGTGGGATCTGGATGCCTCTCCCTTAACGAAGCCAATGGACTGTCTAGATGAAAAGGCCGCATTTTATTTTGACTCATAGACACCCATCCGAAGGTGTACTTCATGGAGACCAGCCAAATGCATAGCTCGATTATCGATCCTACTCTTTCTATCTTCAGAGAACGCGCGCGGCTCGGGATATTTGAGGCGCGCGATCAAGCCCGCCACAAATAGCAACGATCGCTGCCCCCACCAAGCGAAAGCCTTGAGTCTGCTTGACTGTAGCCATGCATGCACCACCCAAAGTAGCTCACATGCAGATAGATTTTCGGAATTGATCGTTTACTAAAATGAGATGCAACCAAGGATGCCAAAAGCACCTCTCGAATCTTGCGGGAAATCGTGCGCTCATACCGTCGACACAAAACTCGAACTAACTGCTGCTCAATGGTACTCGCGCCTTCAATTCCTTTCCGCCTAACTCGCCTAGTTATGGCACGCACGATGCCGAAAACGTCGAAGCCCGGGTGGTAAAAGAATCGATGGTCCTCGCCAGAGATCAAAAGAAGCTCCGCTAACAAAGGGGCTCGAAGTTCCGGCCGCCTCTCAAGCCTGCCCGACAGATGCTCAATCTTTCTCCGCAAAACGCCCCACTCTCTCCTTAGGCAGGCCCTGGCAATCATGCGAACTGGAATTGCCAAAAACTGAGTAATCAGGCCGTATAGCGTTAGGCGGACTTGTGCCCAAGGACTAAGAAGCAAAAGGGCGGCACTAGGCCGCCCTTTTAAAACGAGATATTCCTCGATTACCCGCACTTGCTATACCCACAATTCAAGCAAGTCTGGCAGCCGTCCAACAGCACGAGTGCCTGGGTGTTGCACTTGGCACAGAGGGTGGCGCCGGGCGGGAAGCCGTTGGTGGATTCGGCCTTGGTTTCGGTGGTCGCGCTCTTGCCATTGGCGGCCGCCTCGTAGGCGGCGCGCTTTTCGGCGATGAGGCGCTTGGTGGATTCGTCCATCTCCGGGTCGTGGATCAGGCCGATGGTCTTCATGTGCTGTTCGATCACCGCGCCGATCTCGGCGACGATGCTGGGCATGTAGATGCCGCCAGCCTTGAAGTAGCCGCCGCGCGGGTCGAACACGGCCTTCATTTCTTCCACCAGGAAGGTGACGTCGCCGCCCTTGCGGAACACGGCGGAGATGATGCGGGTGAGCGCTACGATCCACTGGAAGTGGTCCATGTTCTTCGAGTTGATGAAGATCTCGAAGGGGCGGCGCTGTTCATGCGGGGTGTCGGCGTTGAGCACGATGTCGTTGATGGTCACGTACAACGCGTGCTCGAACAGCGGCGATTTGATCTTGAAGGTGGAGCCGATGAGCGTATCGGGACGCTCCAGGCTCTCGTGCATCTGGATGACTTCCGCCTTGGGCGCTTCCTTGGGAGCGGCCACCGGGGCGGCTGCGACGGCTGACGCGGCCTTGTCTTCGGGCTTGACGACGTTGTAGCCCTTGATCTTCTTTTCGATCTTGATCGCCATGGTATGTACTTCTTTTCGACTGGTTGGGGGTCGCTAGCAGAACCTGGTGCCCCGGCTTGAGGTTCTTCGACAACCGAGTGGTTGCTGGGCCGGGTCGTGGAGCCTTAAGGCGTTGGACTCCTGCTTGCGCAGGAATGGCGGCGCAAAGGGGTTCTTGGATTTGGTAGCGACGCCTTGGCGGCGCGCGTCGCGGAAACGATCCGGCCCGGCGAAATGCGCCGGGCCGGACCGGACTACAACTTACTTACGGCGGGCGGCTTTCTTGGCCGGCTTGCGCGCGACCTTCTTCACGCCTGCCTTCTTGCTGGCAGTGGACCTCTTGACCGCCTTGGCGGCGGTCTTTTTACCGGCGGCCTTCTTGGCCGTCTTCTTTACCGCGGTCTTCTTGACCGTCTTTTTGCTGCTGACCTTCTTTGCAGCCTTCTTGGCGACCTTTTTGACCGCCTTCTTGGCAACCTTCTTCGCTACCTTCTTGGCGACCTTCTTGGCAGCTGCCTTCTTCACGGCCTTCTTGGCGACCTTCTTGGCGGCAGCCTTCTTCACGGCCTTCTTGGCAACCTTCTTGGCGGCGGCTTTCTTCACCGTCTTCTTGGCGGCCTTCTTGGCGGCAGCCTTCTTCACGGTCTTCTTGCCAGCGGCCTTTTTGGCAGCCTTTTTCGCAGTCTTCTTGGCAGCCGCCTTCTTGGCCGGAGCAGCCTTCTTGGCCGGGGCCGACTTCTTCTTGGCACGGGCCTTCTTGGGCGCGGCAGCGGCCGGCACTTCAACGGCTGCAACCTCGACCGGCGCGTCTACGACCTGCACGGCTTCTTCTTTCACATCAAACTCGGTATCAATGGACATGCGTGTAATCCCCTCCGACGTGGATTTTGGAACTTGTATGGAGCCTTGCCTGTAGGTACACGGTGCCGTTTCCACAAGCGAGCCGGCACCTGATGATCAGGCACCGGCGGCTATATTAAAACTTTCCGTAATACCCTTCCTTCAAGGCATCGAACAAATTGGCGGCGGTATGGGTTTCGCCGTCGTATTCCACTTCTTCGTTGCCTTTCAGTTCCACAACGCTACCGTCTTCCAATTCGAAGCGGTAGAGGGTGTTCTCCAGATCCGCCTCTTTGACCAGCACGCCCTGGAAGGCGGCGGGGTTGAAACGGAAGGTGGTGCATCCCTTCAAACCCTGCTTGTAGGCGTAGAAGTAGATGTCCTTGAAGTCTTCGTAAGGGTAGTCGGTGGGGACGTTGGCGGTCTTGGAGATGGAGGAATCCACCCAAAGCTGCGCGGCAGCCTGGATATCCACGTGCTCCTTGGGCGTGATGTCGTCGGCAGCCACGAAGTATTCCGGCAGCTTGGCCTTGGGGTCTTCGCTGTAGGGCATAGCGTCGGCGTTGATCAGCGCGCGGTAGGCCAGCAGCTCGTAGCTATAGACCTCCACCTTCTCCTTGGTCTTGCGGCCTTCGCGGATCACGTTGCGCGAATAGTGGTGCGCAAAGCTGGGCTCGATGCCGTTGCTGGCGTTGTTGGCCAGGGACAGCGAGATGGTGCCGGTGGGCGCGATGGAGCTGTGGTGGGTGAAGCGGGCACCGGTTTCGGCAAGCTGCGCCACCAGGTTGGGCGCCACGGTGGCCACGCGCTGCATGTAGCGGCTGTACTTGGCGTGCAGCACGCGGCCGGGGATGGTGTCGCCGACTTTGTAGCCGTCGGCGGCCATTTCCGGGCGCTTGCGCAGCATGTCGCCGGTGACGGTGTAGTCACGTGCGAGCACCGGGGCGGGGCCCTTTTCCTTGGCGAGGTCGAGGGCGACCTCCCAGCCGGCCACGGCCATTTCGCGGGAAACGTCTTCAGTAAAGGCCACCGCGTCGGCCGTGCCGTAGCGCAGCTTGAGCATGGTGAGCGTGCTGCCCAGGCCCAGGAAGCCCATGCCGTGACGGCGCTTGGAGAGGATCTCCTGGCGCTGCTGTTCCAGTGGCAGGCCATTGATCTCCACCACGTTGTCGAGCATGCGGGTGAAGATCTTCACCACTTCGCGGTATTCGTCCCAGTCGAAGCGGGCCTTGGGGCCGAACGGGTCGCGCACGAAGGTGGTGAGGTTCACCGAGCCGAGCAGGCACGAGCCGTAGGGCGGCAGCGGCTGCTCGCCGCAGGGGTTGGTGGCGCGGATGTGCTCGCACCACCAGTTGTTGTTCATCTCATTGACCTTATCGATGAGGATGAAACCGGGCTCGGCGTAGTCGTACGTCGAGACCATGATCATGTCCCACAGGTGGCGGGCGCGAATGTGGCCGTAGATCTTGCAGGCCACCAGGCCGTCTTCCCGCTCCACGTAGTTCTCGTGGGTGGGCCACTCGCGCCACACGACCAGGCTGGGGTCGTTGAGGTCGATCTCGGTCTGTTCCTTGACGTGCACCGGGAACACCAGCGGCCAGTCCAGGTCGTGCTCCACCGCCTGCATGAAGCCGTCGGTGATGAGCAGCGACAGGTTGAACTGGCGCAGGCGACCGTCTTCGCGCTTGGCGCGAATGAATTCCTTCACGTCCGGATGGCTCACGTCGAACGTGCCCATCTGCGCACCGCGGCGGCCGCCGGCGGAGGAGACGGTGAAGCACATCTTGTCGTAGATATCCATGAAGGACAGCGGGCCGGAGGTATAGGCGCCGGCGCCGGACACGTACGCGCCGCGCGGGCGCAGCGTGGAGAATTCATAGCCGATGCCGCAGCCGGCCTTCAACGTGAGGCCTGCCTCGTGCACCTTCTCCAGGATGTCGTCCATGGAGTCGCGGATGGTGCCGGACACGGTGCAGTTGATGGTGGAGGTGGCCGGCTTGTGCTCCAGCGCGCCAGCGTTGGAGGTGATGCGGCCGGCGGGAATGGCTCCGCGGCGCAGGGCCCACAGGAAGCGCTCGAACCAGTGCTCGCGCAGTTCCGGGGTGGCTTCCACCTCGGACAGGGCGCGGGCCACGCGCTGGTAGGTTTCGTCGACGCTGCCGTCGACCGCGTCGCCCGACTTGGCTTTCAGGCGATATTTCTTATCCCAGATGTCGTAAGACGCCGGCTGCAACGGAATGGCTGCGATATCACGATTTACTACTGGTGCACGCATGGTGCTCATCGGCTTCCTGACCTCCCGGTATGGCCTCTCGGCCCCGTGTTGGTTTCTTGTTCTGAAGGCTTAGCCGCCCGCGTCAGGCAGGAGCGCAGCAGTTGGAAGCCAGCGCACCTTCGCCCCGTGGGACGTTCCCTGCCCGACCTTCGACAACTCTCCCCTAAGAGATGTCGCGTGACACCAGCTCTTGGGTTTGCGCCCGGCGCATTCACACAAGATGTTGTGGTCGCGAACGGAGGTGAACGTTACCCCCGGGGCGTCAGGTTGTAAAGTGATTTCGTCAGGATTCGCCGACGGAACCGCCAGCGCAAAACCCAGTCGAACCAGACCCGAGTTGTCATGAAAAAGGAGCTTCCATGTTTGCCCGCCTAGCCCACCGAACCGCCGCCTTGTGCCTGGCCCTTGCCGCCGCCGCGCCGCTGAGCAGCCACGCCGCGTTGCCGCCCTCGGTGGATGGCCAGCCCATGCCGTCGCTGGCGCCGATGCTGGAGAAAGTGACGCCCGCGGTGGTGAACATTTCCACCAAGACGCGGGTGCAGGTGCGCGACCCGTTCTTTGACGATCCGATCTTCCGCCAGTTCTTCGGCATGTCCGGCTCGCCACGCCAGCGCGTGGAGCAGAGCCTGGGTTCGGGCGTGATCGTGGATGCCGCCAAGGGGTACATCCTCACCAACAATCATGTGGTGGGTGGCGCCGACGACATCACGGTGTCGTTGCAGGACGGCCGCGATTTCAAGGGCAAACTGGTGGGCACCGACCCCGATACCGACGTGGCGGTGGTGCAGATCCAGGCGACGGGCTTGCAGGCGCTGCCGGTCGCCGACTCGGCCAAGTTGCGCGTGGGCGATTTCGTGGTGGCCGTGGGCGACCCATTCGGGCTGAGCCAAACGGTCACCTCGGGCATCGTGTCGGCGCTGGGCCGCAACGGCCTGGGTGGCTCGGGCTACCAGAACTTCATTCAGACCGATGCTTCGATCAACCCCGGCAACTCCGGCGGCGCACTGGTGAACCTGCGTGGCGAGCTGGTGGGCATCAACACCATGATCTTCTCGCCCTCGGGCGGCAACGTGGGTATTGGCTTTGCCATCCCCACCAACCTGGCCACCGAGGTGATGCAGCAGTTGGTGACCACCGGCAAGGTCAATCGCGGCAACCTTGGCGTGGAAACCCAGGACATCACCCCGCGCATCGCCCAGGTGCTCGGGCTGAAGAACACCAGCGGCGCCGTGGTAACGCGGGTGAACCCCGGCACCGCCGCCGAGAACGCCGATATCCAAGTGGGCGACGTCATCACCGCCATCGACGGCAAGCCGCTGCGCAACGCTCAGGAGCTGCGCAACGCGGAAGGCCTGCTGCCGCTGGGCAGCACCGTAAAGCTCACCGTGCAACGCGGCGGTGCGAGCCGCGAGGTGAGCGCCAAGCTCACACCCGAGAAGCTCGCCACGCTCGATGGCGGCCGCTTGGATGCCCGCTTGGCGGGCGTCACCTTCAGCGAACTTTCGCAAAGCCAGCGCGGCCAGGGCATCGCAGGCGTGGGCATCTCCGGCGTGCGCAGCGGTAGCCGTGCGGCGCTGGCTGGCCTGCAGAACGGCGACATTCTCGTGGGCATCGGCAACCTGCGCGTGCCAGACCTGCGCACTTTGCAGCAGCTCAAGGGTGTGAATCCGCGCCAGCTCGTGCTGGTGGTATCGGGCGATAACGGCGTGCGTTACGTGGACGTGCGATGAGCACCGCGCGACCGTCGCAGTTGAGCTGCGACGGTCAGCGACGGCTGAGACTCGCTAACCGGCGATGAACAAGGTGACGACAACGCGTGGGCCATCGCAGTTTTGCGGCCCACAAGCACATGAATCCGCTTGATGTTTGTGGCTGAGCTGGCTGAAATAGCCGGGTTACACCGGTTTTCTGTTTAGCACGCGCGCCCGAACCAGGCGGCTCGTGAACACCATCATCATTACTCGGGGTTCCTCACCGCCATGTCACTTCGTATTTCCCGCCTCCTCATCGCCGCGCTGTTCTGCGCGTGCGCCGCCAGCGGCGCCATCGCCGCCGGCAAGACCACGACCAAGTCCAAGGCACCCGCCAAGTCTGCCGCGCCCGCAGCTCCCGCCCTGATCTGGCGTGGCGACTACGCCACTGCGCGTGGCGTGGTCGACGATGTGAGCAAGGCATGGGAAAAGAGCGGCAAGGGCCGCATCGACGTGCAGCCGTTCAACACGGCCTCGGGCCTGGACGCTGTGTCGCGCGGCCTCGCCGACGTGGCCGGCAGTGCGCGCGGCAGCGCGGGCGGCGCCGAGAGCGATCTGGTGTTTACCCCGGTAGCATTCGACGCGCTGGTGATGATCACCCATCCGTCCAACAACGTGCCTAACCTCACCGCCAAGCAGCTGCACGACATCTACTTCGGCAAGATCACCAACTGGCGCGATGTGGGCGGCAAGGATGCCCCGATCAACCTGTACGCCGTGGCCAGCCCGGGTGACGGCGTGGAGTACAGCCTGCGCCGCCTGATCTTCGGTCGCGGCAATCAGCCGGTGGCAGCGCCGCGCCTGTACGTGAACACCGCCAAGCTCGAAGAGGCCGTAACGCTGGACCCGAACGCCCTGGGCGTGACCACGCTCTCCGGCGTGGCGACCAACAGCAAGGTGCGCATGATCAATGTGGAAGGCGTGCACCCGAGCCTGGCGACCGTCTCCGACGGCAGCTACCTGCTCTACACCCCGCTCTACCTGGTGACCAACCGCAACAATCCGAAGGCCGCGCAGATCGAAGCCTTCATGGAGTTCCTGCACACCGACCAGGTGAAGGCGCTGGCCCGCCAGCATCAGCTGGTGCCGTATAGCGACGCACCGCAGTTGGCCGAGAACGACCAGGCGCGTCGCGCCAAGCTGCTGGCCGCCAACAACATCCCGATGCCGGTCGAGGAGCCGACCCCGGCACCGACCCCGGTAGCCGCACCGGGCGCGACCTACGCTTCGGCCGCCGCCGTGGCACCGACCTCCGAGCGCACGCAGGAAGCCAAGCAGGCCATGGAAGCGCGCAACGCTGCCGACGCCAAGACCCACACCGTCACCAAGGGCGACACGCTCTCCAGCATCGCGCAGAAGTACTCGGTGAGCGTGGCACAGCTCAAGAGCTGGAATCACCTTTCCAACGACACCCTGAAGCTGGATCAGGTGCTGCAGGTCAGCGGCAACTGAGCGCGGGGCGCAGCGTGCGCATTCGCGCCCTGACGTTGGATCTGGACGACACGCTGTGGCCGGTACTGCCGGCCCTGGAGCGTGCTGACCACGATCTGGACGCCTACCTGCGCCAGCACTATCCCGACGTGGCGCGCGCATGGCCTATTCCCGCCATGCGCGCGTTGCGCGCCGAGGTCGCCGCCGAGCGCACCGACCTCGCCCACGATTTCACTACGCAACGTCACATCACCATGCGGCGGGCCTTCGCCCACTGCGGCATCGACGACGTGCCGCTGGAAACGCTGTGGGAGATCTATTTCTCGGCGCGCAACCGCGTCGAGCTATACCCCGACAGCCTGCCTGCACTTCAACGCATTGCCGAACGCTGGCCGGTGGTGAGCCTCACCAATGGCAACGCCGACCTGGAGCGCATTGGCATCCAGGCACATTTCACGCACCACGTGTGTGCGCGCGACACCGGCGTGGCCAAGCCCGATGCACGCATCTTCGTCGCCGCTGCCGAACGCTTGGGCGTGGCGCCGGAAGAAATCCTCCACGTAGGCGACGATCCTGAGCTGGATGTGGTGGGCGCACGTGATGCGGGCCTGCACACCGCATGGATCAATCGCCATGGCCATCCCTGGCCGGGAGCACTGGGCTCGGCGCCCGACCTGGATGTGCGGGACATGGCCGCGCTGGCGGATTGGCTGGAAGCACTGGGCTAATCACCCGACCGGCGCCGTGATGGCACCACCGCTCAACCTCGCCCCGCACGCCAAAAGCGCGCATCATTAGCCTTATCCCCATGGCATCGCGGCCTTTGCATGCGCCGCGCTAAGGAATTGCATGTCTGTCCTGATCGAACGCAAAGCCGGCGAGCGCCAGAGCATCGCCATCGAAACCACCGACACCACGCGTTTTGCCGCCACCAAGCGCCGCCTTACCGCCGCGCAGCGTCGCTGGCTGGCCGATAGCGGATTCGAAGCTGCACCGGGCACCCATGCATTGGTGGCCGATGAAAGCGGCAAGCTGGTGCGCGTGCTGGTGGGCGCGGATGCGAGCGATGCATTGGGCGCGCTCGGTTCGCTCGCACGCACGCTACCCGAAGCCACTTACCACCTCGCCGACGAGGGTGTGCTCAAGGACACCGTGCAAGCCGCGCTCGGCTGGGCGCTGGGCGGCTATGAGTTCACCCGTTATCGCAAGGCGCGCCGCGCGCCGGCCAAGCTGGCCATCCCCGCGGCCGACTTCGCGCAACTCGCTCCGCTGGTGGAAGCCACCACCCTGGTGCGCGACCTGGTGAACACGCCCACCGAAGACATGGGCCCCAAGCAGCTCGCCGATGCGGTGAAGCAATTGGGCAAGACCCACAAGGCGAAGGTGCGCGAATGGGTCGGCGACGATCTGCTCGAAGCGAACTTCCCCACCATCCACGCCGTGGGCCGCGCCAGCCATCGCTCGCCGCGCTTGATCGAACTCACCTGGGGCAAGGCCAGCGATCCTAAGCTTGCCGTGGTCGGCAAGGGCGTGTGCTTTGACACGGGCGGCCTGGATCTCAAGCCGGCCGACGGCATGCGCTGGATGAAGAAGGACATGGGCGGCGCCGCGCACGCGATCGCACTGGCCGGCCTGATCATGCAGGCCAAGCTGCCGGTGCGCCTGCAGCTGCTCATTCCCGCGGTGGAGAACGCCGTGTCGGGCGCCGCCATGCGTCCGGGCGAAGTGATCACCACCCGCGCCGGTATCACCGTGGAAGTGGACAACACCGACGCCGAAGGCCGCCTGGTGCTGTGTGATGCCCTGGTCTACGCCAGCGAGCAACAGCCCGAGCTGATCATCGACTTCGCCACGCTCACCGGCGCCGCGCGCATTGCGCTGGGCCCGGATCTGCCGGCGCTGTTCGCTAACCGCGACGACGTGGCCGATCGCGTGCTCGATGCCGGTCGTGCCGTGAATGATCCGCTGTGGCGCCTGCCGCTGTGGCGCCCCTACCGCAAGATGCTGGAAAGCTACCTGGCGGACATGGCCAACTCGGGCGCCTCGCGCCACGCCGGCGCCATCACCGCCGCGCTGTACCTGGAGCGCTTCGTGCCCGAGTCCACGCCGTGGCTGCACCTGGACACCTACGCCTGGAACGACGCCGATCGCCCCGGCCGCCCGCGCGGCGGCGAGGCGCTGGGTCTGCGCGCGTTCTTTGCCTTCCTCCAGCAGCGCTACGCGCGCTGACCGCAACCGTCATTCCGGCCAGCGCCGGAATGACGAACGCTTCGCTCGCAGCTCACGCCGCCTCAGGTACTCCCGGAGGGCGCGCCCGCACCCCGCAGCCTGCGCGCCAGCGCACGCAGGCCACGCACGATCTTCGGCACCAGCCACAGCAGGAACAGCACGAAGATCCCCAGCAGCACCAGGAACACCGCCGGGTGCTGCCACATCAGATACATGCCGCCCAGCCAGGAAATATCCTCGCCGGCACTCGCGCCCCAATTGCTGAAAGGCTCGGGCGAGGTGTTGATCAGGGCACGGCCGCCCGTCTTCGCCAGGTGCGTGCCCGAAGCCAGCGCGCCGCCCAGCAACGCGGCGGCGAATTGCGTGCCGGCGCCCGCATCGCGAAACACGCCCCAGGCCAGCAGCGCGCCCGCCGGCACGCGAATGAAGGTGTGCACGGCATCCCACACGCTGTCGAACGCAGGCACCTTGTCGGCCAGGAATTCACCCAGCGCCAGCACGCCGGCCACCACGAGTACCCAGGTGTCGGTGAGCAGTTGCAGGCCATCGGGCAGGTGCACGTAACCCAGGCGGCCCAGCAGGCCGGCGATGAACACGGTGGCGTAGAGACGAAAGCCGCTGGCCCAGGACAGCCCGCCCGCCAGCGCCAGGTTCTGCAAGGTATCCATCCGCACCTCCTCGACCAGGGAGCGCACCGCACCCTGCCAAGCATGCGCGCGCGGCGCGTTTGACCACAAGCGACCCGCTCGGCGACCCCAACCATGACTTTCGGCGATGCACAGGCTGACCTGTGGCTGTCATCCTGTGGGTTTGCCCACGCCACGGATCTGCTTGATGACCACGCCACGCCTGCGCCTGCTTTCCCTTGCCCTCTGCGCCACGCTCGGCAGCCTCGCGCATGCCGAGGACGCCAAGGTCCCGACGCAGCCGCCGCTGAGCGAGCAGACCACGCGTTCCGGCGGGCAGATGCCGGCCGAACAGCAGCGCCTGCATTTCGAACACGCCGAACTGCATTTCAGCGTGAACCCGGCACAGCAAAGCCTGGATGCCAGCGCCAAGCTCACCTTCGCCGCGCGCGAGGCGACCGACGTGCTCTTGCTGGACCTTGACCACAACCTCGCCATCAGCCGCCTCAGCGTGGATGGCAAGGCGCTGGACGCCACGCAGTGGAGTAATCCCGATGGTCGCCTGCGCATCACGCTGCCCAAGCCGCTCGCCAAGGGCGGCAAGGCGGTGGTCGAAATCCACTACGGCGGCAAGCCGCACGTGGCGCAAAAGGCGCCGTGGGACGGCGGCTTCGTCTGGAGCCACACTGAAGACGGCCAACCGTGGATCGCCACCGCTGTAGAAGGCGAAGGCTGCGATCTGTTCTGGCCGTGCATCGATCATCCGCAGGGCAAGCCGGACCTGGTGGACACCTACATCACCGTGCCCAAGGCCCTGGCCGCGCCCGGCAACGGCGTGCTGGTGGACATCAAGGAACACGGCGACACGCACACCTACCACTGGCGCGCCAAGCACCCCACCACCTATGCGATCTCGCTGAACATCGGCCCGTTCGAACTGCTCAAGGGCGACTACCACAGCCGCTACGGCAACACGATTCCGATGCAGATGTGGTACTTGCGTGGCCACGAGGCACAGGCCAAGCAGCTGTTCGGCGAATTCCCGCGCATGCTCGACTTCTTCGAGCAGGAGATCGGCCCCTACCCGTTCGCCGATGAAAAGATGGGCGTGGTGGAAACACCGCACCTGGGCATGGAGCACCAGACCATCAACGCCTACGGCAATGGCTACCCGCGCAGCGAGTACGGCTTCGACTGGCTGTTGCAGCACGAGTTCGCCCACGAGTGGTTCGGCAACCAGGTGACCAACGCCGATTGGGACGACATGTGGATACATGAGAGCTTCGGCACCTACATGCAGCCGCTGTACGGGCAGTACTTGTATGGCGACATGCCGTATTTCTCGATGCTGCAGAACGAGCGCTCGATGGTGAAGAACGCCTACCCGATCGTGGCGGGTCGCAGCCAGTTCGAGCATGAGGTGTACGACGCCAAGCATGGCCCGGGCAACGACATCTACTACAAGTGCTCGCTGATGCTGCACAGCCTGCGACAGCTGATCGGCGACCAGGCGTTCTTCGAGAGTATTCGCCGCCTGGTGTACGGCCGCCCCGATCCCAAGCCCGGCAACTTCACGCCGCACTACGCCACGACGCGCGATTACATCGACATCGTGAAGCAGGTGACCGGCCGCGACCTGGGTTGGTTCTTCAATGTGTACCTGTACGAGTCGGCGTTGCCCGCGCTGGAAACGCGCCAGGATGGCAACACACTGCGCCTGCGTTGGCGGGTGCCACACGACAAGCCGTTCCCGATGCCGGTGGAGGTACAAGTCGGCACGCAGCTGGTGCAGCTGCCAATGAGCGACGGCAATGGCAGCGTGGAGGCGCCTGCCGGCACGCTGGTGCTCGTCGATCCACGAAGCAAGCTGCTGCGCGACCAGCCCCATTTCGCCGAGTACCAGCAGTGGCGAAAGGAGCAAGCGGAAAAACGGGCCAAGACCGCCAAGTAGCACTTCCTGTAGGGGCGCACCCTGCGCGCAACAAACAGCGAGGGCGAATCGCTGGGGGGCAGTGCGCACAAGGTGCGCTCCTACAGGTCAGTGATCACACCGCGCCACGAGCAGTCCTCTGCCAAGGAACTGCCCGTGGGGTGCCCCGTTCAACTCAGCTTTGCTGCTCGGAGGCGTCCGGGGCTTCGCCCTCGCCTTCCTTCTTGCCCACCAGCTCTTCCAGTGCGCCCGCGCCCTTGAAACCAGCGACCGCAGCCAGACCCTTGGTTAGCAGCGACGCGTTGGGATCGAGCTTTTCCGCGCCTTCCACCGCCGCCACTGCGCCGGCGACTTCACCCAGGGTATCGAGAATGCCCATGACCATCTCCACGTTGAGGTAAGCACGTGGAGTCAGCTTGCGCCGGCGCCGGTAGCGAAACCATCGGAATCGTCCGACCGTGGTGGGAGGCGCATGAAAAAACCCGCACGCGCCTGAGGCACGTGCGGGCTTGGAGAGCTTGCACTGCGGCTTAGTGCGCCGTGGCCGGCTGGGTTGGCTTGTCCGTGGTGGCCGCCGCGGTGGCGGTGCCGGAGTAGCGTCCGCCATAGGGCAGCACTTCGGCCGCCAGCTTGGCGTCGCCCTTGATCAGGCCCACGGCGTCGAACAGGATGTGCGCGGTTTCGTCGAGCTGCGGGTCGGCCGCCTTCTTGGCGTCCTTCTCCTGCTTGAGCTCGCTCTTGAGGCTGCGCTCGTTGGCGTTGAGGCCATCGTCCAGCGCCACGTCGTCGCCGCCGTCCACATCGCCGTCGATGGCCTTGTGGCGCGCACGGAAGTCGGCCTGGATGGCGTCCTGTTCCTTGCGCTCGGCCTGACGCTGGGCGAAGTTGAGCGAGATGCTGGTCTTGTCGCGCATCTTGCGGTACTGCGCCAGCTCATCGAGCATCAACTTCCAGCCCGGTGCATTGGCCACGCGCGCGTCGTGCTTGCTCTGCAGCTGGCCCAGATACGCCTTCAGGTCGGCCACCGGCTTGTAGTCGGCCGGCGGAATCTGCGTCCACGGCAGCGCATTGTCGTAGGTGGATTCGCCGAAGTCCTTCTCGTCGCCATTCTTCGGATACTGGATATCCGGGGTGACGCCCTTAAGCTGGGTGGAGCCGCCGTTGATGCGGAAGAATTCCTGGATGGTCATCTTCAGCTCGCCGAACTGCGGCTTCTCGCTGTTGCTGCGGGTGAAGCGATCCAGATCCACCAAGTTCTGCACAGTGCCCTTGCCGAAGGTCGGCTGGCCCACGATCAGGCCGCGGCCGTAATCCTGGATAGCCGCCGCGAAGATCTCCGAGGCCGACGCCGAACCACGATTCACCAGCACCGCCATCGGGCCGCTCCAGGACATGCCCGGATCGTCATCGCCCTGCACCTGGATCTCGCCGCGCGCATCGCGCACCTGCACCACCGGGCCACGGTCGATGAACAGGCCGGTGAGTTCGTTGGCTTCGGCCAACGAGCCGCCGCCGTTGTTGCGCAGGTCGATCACCACGCCTTCCACGCCGGCGGCCTTGAGCTCGCCGAGCAGCTTGGCGACGTCGCGCGTGGCGCTCTTGAAGTTCTTGTCGCCGTCGCGACGGGCACCGAAGTCGGAGTAGAAGCTGGGCAGGTCGATCACGCCGATCTTGCGGGTGACGCCGGCATCCTTGATGTCGATGATCTTCTTCTTGGCCGCCTGCTCTTCGATGCTCACCTTCTGGCGCACCAGGGAGACGATCTCGTGCTTGCCATCCACGCCCGCGTCGGCGGGGAGGATCTCAAGGCGCACCGTGGTGTTCTTCTTGCCGCGGATGTGTTTGACCACATCGTCCAGGCGCCAGCCGATCACGTCGACCATCGGGCCGTTGTCGCCTTCGCCGATGGCCACGATGCGGTCGCCCACGTGCACCTTGCCGGACTTGGCCGCCGGGCCGGCGGGCACGATCTCGCGGATAGCGGTGTATTCGTCACGCGCCTGCAGCACCGCGCCAATGCCTTCCAGCGACAGCTTCATGGAGATGTCGAAGTTTTCCGCCGCACGGGGGCCGAGGTAATCGGTGTGCGGATCGGTGGATTCGGCATAGGCGTTCATGAAGGTCTGGAAGGCATCTTCGCCATCGAGCTGCTTCACGCGGTCGATGTAACCGGCATAGCGCTTGTCGAGCGTCTTGCGGATCTCGTCGTCGGGCTTGCCGGCAAGCTTGAGGCGCAACCAGTCGTTCATGGTGCGCTGGCGCCACAGCGTATCCAGCTCGGCCTGATCCTTGGGCCAGTCGGCCTTCTTGCGATCGTAGTTGTAGGTTTCGCTGGTGTTAAAGTCGAAGCCCTGCTTGAGCAGGCCGCGCGCATAGTTCATGCGATCGATGGCGCGAGTGACGTAGAAGTTGAACATCGAGAACGGACCGGAGAGATCCTGGTTCCAGATGGCATCGTCGAATTGCGTCTTCAGCGGGGCGAACTTGGCGAGATCAGCCTGGGTGAAGAACACCTTTTCACCGTCGAGGCTGTCCAAGTACGCCTTGTAGATCTTCTGCGACATCGCATCGTCGAGCGGCTGCGCGTCGTAGTGGAAACGGGTGAGGAAGCGCGCGGAAAGCTGCGCGGCCTGCCCCTGCGTGTTGGTGGGCGTCAGCGGCAGCGTGGAGAACTTGCGCGGCGCCTTGTCGCCGGCGAGATCGGCGGCGGACTGCGCGTGGACACCGACGCCGGTGACGGCAAGAGCAAGCAGTAGAGCAAGCGAGGGGCGCAGTTTCATAGGGTCTCGGTGGCGTGCCAGATCGGTTAGGCGTGCTCGGTGACACCTGCGGCGTGAGCCTGCAGGTCAGCGTGGTAGGAAGAACGAACCAGCGGACCGGAGGCGACGTGATGGAAACCCATCGCCTCGCCCGCTTCGCGCAGGGATTCGAACTCTTCCGGCGTCCAGTAGCGGACCACCGGGTGATGATGCGGCGTAGGCTGCAGGTACTGACCGATGGTGATCATGTCCACATCGTGCGCGCGCAAGTCGCGCATGGTTTCCAGCACCTGGTCCATGGTTTCACCCAGGCCAAGCATGATGCCGGACTTGGTGGGCACCTCGGGATGCTGCGCCTTGAAGCGCTTGAGCAGATCCAGCGACCACTGGTAGTCGGCGCCCGGACGCACTTCGCGGTACAGGTGCGGCACGGTTTCCAGGTTGTGGTTGAACACGTCCGGCGGGAAATCCTTGAGCACTTCCAGCGCGCGCTCCATACGGCCCTTGCCGCGGAAGTCGGGCGTGAGGATCTCGATGCGGATGTCCGGGCTGGCGTGGCGCACCGCGCGGATGCAGGCAGCGAAATGCTCAGCGCCGCCGTCGCGCAGGTCGTCGCGGTCCACCGAGGTGATCACCACGTAGCGCAGGCGCATGTCGCGGATGGTCTCGGCCAGGCGTGCCGGCTCCAGCGGATCGGGGGCGGCTGGGCGGCCGTGCGCGACGTCGCAGAACGAGCAGCGGCGGGTGCACACCTCGCCCAGGATCATGAACGTGGCCGTGCCCTTGCTGAAGCACTCGTGGATGTTCGGGCAGGAGGCTTCCTCGCACACCGTGACCAGCGAGTTCTCGCGCAGGCGCGACTTGAGCTGCTGCACGGCATTGCCCTGCGGCAGTCGCACGCGGATCCAGCTCGGCTTGCGCAAGGTGGGCACGCTGGCGTCGAAGCCAGCACGGTTCAGGCCGATCTTGTCGTTGCCCAGTTGCTTCTCGGGCGCGCCGGCGACGACGCTGATCGGGATGGCCTTGGAGGTGGACATATCGCTCATGTAGGCAGACTCAGACCGCTACGCGAGCGGGTAGTTCAGGGAGTATGGGGGCGGCCGGCTCAGCGTCGAAACCGAATTGGCGGCAGAACTCTTCCACCAGGGTGTCTTCGACCTCCGCCAGGCGCGACGGGCCGCCTAAGTCTAGCACTTGCGTGACCGCCAAGCCCTTGTAACCGCACGGATTGATGCGGTGATATGGCTCCAGGTCCATGTCCACGTTGAAGGCCAGCCCATGGAAACTGCAGCCTCGGCGCACTCGCAGGCCCAGGGCCGCCACCTTGGCGCCGGCCACGTAGACGCCCGGAGCGCCCTCCAGGCGATCGGCGCCGATGTTCCAGTGCCCCAGGGTGTCGATGATGGCCTGCTCGATTTTGTTGACCAGCTCGCGCACGCTCACGCCAGCACGACGCAGGTCGATCAGCGGGTAACCCACGATCTGGCCGGGGCCGTGGTAGGTGACCTGTCCGCCGCGATCCACCTGCACCACCGGAATGTCGCCCGGCGCCAGCACATGCTCCGGCTTGCCGGCCTGGCCGAGGGTGAACACGGGGTCGTGTTCCAGCAGCCAGAGCTCGTCGGGGGTATCAGGGCCCCGGTTGTTGGTGAATTGGCTCATGGCCTCCCAGGTCGCGGCGTAAGGCTGGCGACCGAGGCGACGGACTTTGAGCGGCAGGGACATGGGGGCAAAACCTGGGGATGGAGCCGATTATCTGCGGTCGTGGGCCAGCCCTTGCAAGGGCTGGAAGTCACCACGGGCCCGGGCGGGACAGCGCCCGCCGGGGCCAGGAGGGTCTTTACAGCGTGTAACGGATGTCCGGATCGGCGCGCAGCACCGTGTGGGCCATGTCGTACTGCTCGCGCGTGTCACAGTGAAAACTCACGGTGACGGAGATGAAGTTGCCTTCACGCGAGTGGCGGTGCTTGACCGTCTCGTGCAGCACTTTCACGCCAATGCCTTCCAGCAACTGCGGCACGCGGGTTTTCAGGTCCGCGCTGGCGTTGCCCATGGCGGTGATCTCGAACTCGCCGGGAAACTGGAAGCCCTGGCCCTCCTGCTGGGCCTGGATGGTGTCGATATCTTGCATCACGCTTCCTCCATCACTTGGCGGCGTCGGGCTTCTTGTCGCTGTGGAACCACAGCATGATGCTGTCCCACAGACGGGTGAAGAAGCCACCCTGAGGCGCATCGGCCAGGGCGATCAGCGGCACATTCTGCACCGGCTGGCCGTCCAGGGTAATGCGCAGCGTACCCACCTGCTGGCCCTTGGTGAACGGGGCGATCAGGGTGGCGGGAATATCCATGGTGGCCTTGAGCTTGTCGTAATCGCCACGCTTGACGGTCACCAGCACGTTGTCCGCCACGCCCAGCGGCAGCTCGTTGCTCTGGCCCTTCCACAGCTTGGGCGTGGCGAGCGGCTTGCTGGCGTCGTAGAGCTTGTGAGTTTCGTAGAAGCGGAAACCGTAGTTCATCAGCGCCAGCGCGGCATCGGCGCGGCTCTTCTCGTTGGTGGAGCCCATGACGATGGCGATCATGCGCGAGTCGCCCTGCTTGGCCGAGGCGGCCAGGCAGTAACCGGCGGCGGCGGTGTGACCGGTCTTGATGCCGTCCACGGTCGGGTCACGCCACAACAGCAGGTTGCGGTTGTGCTGCTTGATGCCATTCCACTCGAAGTCCTTGATCGCGGAGATGGCGTAGTCCTCCGGGAAATCATGGATCAGCGCGCGCGAAAGAATCGCGATGTCGCGCGCCGTGGTGTAGTGGTTGGCGATCGGGTAGCCCGACGCGTTCTGGAAGTTGGAGTTGGTCATGCCCAGCTGCTTGGCATAGGCATTCATGAGGTTGGCGAACGCTGGCTCGGAGCCGGCGGTGTGTTCGGCCAACGCAATGGCGGCATCGTTACCCGACTGGATGATCAGGCCGTAGAGCAGATCCTTCAGCGGCACCTGGCTGTTGAGCTTGAGGAAGCTGGTGGAACCATCCGTGCCCGCACCGCCGCCACGCCAGGCGTTTTCGCTGATGTTGACCGGGTCGGTCATCTTGATCTTGCCGTTGGCCACCTCGGCCGAAACCACGTAGTCGGTCATGATCTTGGTGATCGAGGCCGGCTCCACACGGGTGTCCGGTTCCTTGGAGGCAAGGATCTGGCCGGTGGCGTAATCCATCAGTACCCAGGCCTTGCCATCCACATCCGGCGGCGGCGGCACCGGCGCCTCGGGCATGACCGGACGAGGTACCGGCGCGGGATGCGGCGGGGTCTGCTGGGCGAAAGCGGTACCGGCGACCAGGGCGGCGACGGCGAGCGTGGACAGGGTACGGCGGATCAGATTCATCGTTCGGTTCAATCCAATAGCAGTATGACGGCGCGTGAGACGCCGTCGCATTTCAATCACTCAGTCTACCGCGACCTGCGGCCGCGGCAGCCCCATACCTTCGATACGCGAGGTGACATCGTCGGCCTGGTCGACGCTAGCCAGGGGGCCAACGCGCACGCGCCGGATAGTGCGGCCGTTGATTTGCGCATTCACCACCTGTACCGGCGCAAAATTGGCCGAACGCAGCTGCTGGGCCACGCGCTCGGCGTTGCCGATGTCTGAGAATGCGCCCACCTGCAGGAAAATTCCTGGCCCCGGGCTGGCCGGTTTGGGCGCCGGCGGAGGCGGCGGCAGGGTCTGGGCGTTCAAAGGTTGGCTGGGATCGATGGCGCGCACCTCCACCAAGCCAGTGCCCTTGGGCCATACGCCGATTTTCACCGCGGCAGCAAAGGACAAATCGATCAGGCGGTTATCGTGGAACGGTCCGCGATCGTTGATGCGCACGATCACGCTCTTGCCGTTCTCCAAGTTGGTCACGCGCGCATAACTGGGCAGCGGCAGCGTCTTGTGCGCGGCGGTGAACTGGTACATGTCGTATTCCTCGAGGCTCGAGGTTTTGTACCCGTGGAACTTGTTGCCGTAGAACGAGGCAATGCCGCGCTCCACATAACCTGCCGGGCTGGGCAACACATTGTAGGTTTGCCCCAGCACGCTATAGGGTGATTTGTTGCCGTACAGCGCGCGCGGCTCGACCTTGGGGATTGGCTCGGGCAGTTTGCTCACATCGGGCGGAGGGCCGTCGGGCACGCTGTCGCTGTTGTCGCGGTAGCGGCTGCTCTGCGGGCGGCTGGTGTCGTCGTAAATGCTGCCGCGCCCGCTGGAAGAGGACGATGAGGACGACGACGTTCCCCGCGTCACCGAACCGCCATGACTGGCGGAGGGACGAGACTTGTTGCCGCTGCATCCGGCAAGCAGCGCGATCAGCAAAAGCGACAGCGCCAGCCGCCACGTCATTGCGTGGCTTCCGGTGTGCGCACGCCTTCGGCGATGGCCTGAGCCAGCTGATGCACCGCCAGGGCGTACAGCGGGCTACGGTTGTAGGTCGTGATCACGTAGAAATTCTGGAAGGTAAACCAGTATTCCTTGCCGTCGGCGCCATCCAGCGATTGCAGGCTGGTGGGCTGCCCCGGATTGATCGATTGCACCGGCGCGTAGCCCCAGGCAACCAGTTGCTCCACCGCCCACTGCGGCTTGGAGTCCTTCACGCTGATCGGGCGAGCCGCGCCGTCGGCCCGCGCCGGTGCGGCAACCATGCCTCCGGTCTGCCAACCATGCTTGGCGAAGTAATTGGCCACGCTGGCGAAGATGTCCGGCAGTGAGTTTTTCAAGTCGATATGACCATCGCCATCGGCATCCACGGCGTAGTCGCGGATGCTGGAGGGCATGAACTGGCCCCAGCCCTGCGCGCCGGCATAGGAGCCGGTGAGCGTATCCACCGGACCGGCCAGATGGTTATCGGGAAGCTCAAGCAGGGTCTTCAGCTCGGACCGGAAAAAGGTCGCGCGCGGCGGGTAGTACAGCCCCAGCGTCACCAGCGCATCGAGCACCTTGTACTTGCCGGTGTTGCGACCGTAATAGGTCTCCACGCCGATGATCGACACGATGTACTCAGGCGCCACGCCGTATTGCTGACCGATGCGTTCGAGGAGCGCTCGATGCTGGCGGTAGAAGGCAATGCCTTCGTTGATGCGCTGCGGCGTGAGGAAGATCGGCCTGTAATCCTTCCAGGGCTTGGCCTCGGCCGGCCGGCTGATCGCATCGAGGATGCTTTGTTGCTTCTTGGCGCCGTCGAGCAAGGCACTGACGGCCTGCGGATCCTTGCCGGTGTCCTTGGCCACCTCACGGACCAATTGCTCCTGCCCCGGATGGGTTTGCGCAAGGAGCGGGGAACATACGGCGGCGAGCATCAAGCTCAACGCAGCAACGAAACGACGAGTCGGCAGCGACGCGGGCATCGAGGGCATGAATGACTTCACTGTCAGGAACGGCTACAAGCCCAAGCCTAGCACGCGCGCGAGCATAAACCGCCCATTTTGGAGGTCTTTTGCCCGGATCAGTCGTGGATCTTGCGGTGTGCGTAGATCGACATGAGCACGCCGAAACCGGTGAGTAGCGACACGGCCGAGGTGCCGCCGTAACTCACCAGCGGCATCGGTACGCCCACCACCGGCAACATGCCCGACACCATGCCGCCATTGACGAACACGTAGACGAAGAAACTCATGCCGATGGCGCCGGCCAGCAGGCGCGAGTACGTATCGCGCGCCTCCATGGCGATCCACAGGCAGCGCCCGATGATGAAGGCGTACAGCAGCATCACGCCGATCACGCCGACCAGGCCAAACTCTTCGGCGAACACGGCGAAAATAAAGTCCGTAGTGTGTTCGGGCAGGAAATCCAGGCGGGATTGCGTGCCATGCTGCCAGCCCTTGCCGAACAAGCCACCCGAACCCACGGCGATCTGCGACTGGATGATGTGCCAGCCGTTACCTAGTGGGTCGGACTCCGGATCGAGCAGGGTCAGCACGCGATTGCGCTGGTAATCGTGCAGGAAGTGCCACGCCACCGGAATCAGTGCACCCACGGCGGCCAGCAAGCTGCCGATCTTCCACCAGCGCATGCCCGAAAGGAACAGCGCAAAGGCGCCGCCCGCGGCTACCAGCAAGGCCGTACCCAGGTCGGGCTGTTCGGCGATCAAGCCAGCCGGAATGGCAATGAGGATGCCCACCACCACGATGTCCTTCCAGCTTGGCGGCAACTGACGCGGGTGCAGGTACCACGCCACCATCATCGGCATGGCCAGCTTGAGCAGCTCCGACGGCTGGAACGACATGACGCCCAGATTGAGCCAACGCTTGGAGCCGCTGCGGATCTCACCCACCGCCGCCACGACCAGCAGCAGCGTGACGCAGCCGGCGTAGAGCCAGGGCGTCCAGGCGCGCAGCAATTGGGGCGGGATGCGAGAGATCAGCAACATCAGGCCTGCGCCCATGGCAAAGCGCGCGGCCTGGCCACCGATCATCGCCATGTTGCCGCCACTGGCGCTGTAGAGCGTCATCAGACCGACGATCACCAAAGCAAACAACCCGAAGGCGAGCGGCAGGTCGATGCGCGGCCGCGTCATCATGCGGCGCAGGAATTGGGTCAGGCGCACTTGAAGGGCGTCGATCATGGGGTGCCTCCGTCGTCGGGCGACGGCGAACTGCTGCTTTCGGAGGGAACGCCTGCCGGAAGATCCGCCGGCGTGGCCACGGGGACGTCCTCGGGCTGCGCTTCCGGGGGCGATGCTTCCGTTGGCGACGCCGTCGGCACGCCGGGCACACTGGTCTCCGGCACGTTTCGGGCTGGCACAGCGCCGCCTTGCGAGGCAATCCAGGCCTCCATGATCTTGCGCACGATGGGGCCCGCGTCGGCCGCGCCCCACGCGCCCGCTTCGAGCATGGCCGCCACGGCGATACGCGGCGCCTCGGTGGGCGTGTAGCCAATGAACCAGGCGCGGTGGCGCTGCGCAAGATAAGTGGTGTTCTTGTTGGTGTCGTAGTCGTTGGTGCGGCGGGAGAAGCGCTCCGCCGTACCGCTCTTGCCAGCCACCTGATAGGGGAAGCCGATGAAGATCGTCTTGGCCGTACCGGCGGCAACCACGGCCTCCATGCCCTGATTCACCACGTTCCAGTCGTTGGGCTTGCGGATCACCGAAGGGCCGGTGGGTGGATTGGGCAGCGCCACGGGCTTTTCCTTCACCGCGGCCGTCGCCATGACCAGTCGCGGTGCATACGGTGTGCCGTGACCGGCAAAGGTGGCGGTGACATGCGCCAGCTGCAGCGTGGTCACGTTCCAATAGCCCTGGCCAATGCCGGCAATGACCGTTTCGCCGGGGAACCAGCCGTATTTGCTGCGCGTGGCCTTCCATTCGCGTGACGGCAGGATGCCCACGGCCTCGCCTTCGAGATCGATGCCCGTCTTCTTGCCAAAGCCCAAACTGCCCATCCAGGACGACAGACGATCGATGCCCATGTCCAAGGCGAGCTTGTAGAAATAGGTGTTGGTGGAGAGCTGGATCGCCCGCACCATGTTCACCACGCCGTTGCCGCCGCGCTCGTCGTCGCGATAGCAGCGCTGCTGGCCCGGTATGCAGAACTCACCGGTGGACAGAACGGTGTCCTCCGGGCGGCGCAAACCCAGCTCCAGACCTCCCAAAGCCAGATACGGCTTCACGGTGGAGCCTGGCGGGTAAGCGCTCTTGAGTGCACGGTTAAGCAACGGCTTGTCTTCCGCCGTGGTGTAGGCGGTGTAATCGGCCTTGCTGATGCCGTTGACGAACAGATTGGGGTCGTAGCTCGGCACGCTGACCATCGCCATGACCTGGCCATTGCGCGGGTCAATGGCCACAGCGGAACCGGGGCGCCCCTGGAATGCATCGGTAGCGGCCTTTTGCACGCGCACGTCGATGCTGAGATACAGGTTCTTGCCTGGCGTGGGCGCGTGCGTCTCCAGCACGCGCTGAGTACGACCGTCGGCATTCACCTCCACCAGTTCGTAACCCGGTTCGCCGTGCAGTAAGTTTTCGTAGGAGCGCTCCAGGCCACTGCGACCCACATGGCTGGTGCCCTTGTAACGGTCGGCATCGAGCCGGCCAAGGTCATCGGCGTCGATGCGCCCCACATAGCCCACCACATGCGCGAACAGCGGCCCAAACGGGTAACGCCGGGTGAGGTAAGGCACCACGTCCACGCCAGGGAAGCGCCAGCGATTGATGGCGAAGCGGGCGATCTCGTCTTCGGTGAGGCGCAGCTTGAGCGGCACACTATCGAAGCGACGATTCTGCTTGAGCTGCTTCTTGAAGGCGTCGATATCGTCGTCACCCAGGGGCACCACGTCACGGATCTGGGCGAGCAGTGCGTTCATGTCCGGCACCTGCTCGGGCACTACTTCCAGGCGGAACGCGGGCACGTTGTCGGCCAGCAGCACGCCATTGCGGTCGAAGATCAGACCGCGTGCCGGCGGAATCGCGCGCGGCTTGACGCGATTGTTCTCCGAACGCAACGCGAACTCGTTGTGTCGCTGTACCTGTAGATAGCTATAGCGCACTACTAGGGCGCTGAGGCCCACCAGGATCAAGGCAAAACCCACCAGCGCGCGCATGCGAAACAGCGTGCTTTCGCCGCGGGAATCCTTGATCGAGCGTCGGTGGAGGGCCATGACGGCTTATTGGATGCGCAAACGCATGCGCAGGTCGTCCATCAGCAAGAACAGGAACGGCCAAAGCGCGGCGCCCACGAAGGGCGAGAACCACCAGCTGGCCGGCGGCAGCGATTCGCCGGCAAAGGTACGCACGATGAGCAGCAATACGCGGTCGTTGAGCAGTAGCGCGAGCACTGCCAAGGTCTGCTGCCACATCGGAAAGAAGCGCAGGCGCGAGCGAAAGCGCAGCACGATGAACACCAACGCACATAAGCGCATGGCCTGCTCGCCAAGCAGCACGCCATCAAGCAGATCTGCGCACAGGCCAATGCAGAAGGCCAGGCCCAGATTTACGCGCTGGTCGCCCGCCTCCAGCGCCCAGTACAGCAGGAACAAAGCCGGCCAATAGGGCTTGAACGGCTGCAGCGGCGCCGGCAGTGGCACCAGCATGGACAGCACGGCAAACACCAGGGTGCCCACGAACCAGAGCAGGCTGATACGCGGCTTGCTCATGGCTGCTGCACCGCGGAAGCGTCACTGTTCGGCGAGGAAGGTGCGGAAGCCGCCGGGGCGGCGCTCGCACGCGCAGGCGCCGCACCGCTCGCCGATGGCGCCGGCACCACGGGTGTCGCGAGATCGGCTGGTGGGCCGGCCGGGGATGCCGGCTCAGGCGGCCCAACGGGCTCGGCTAGGTCATGCAGCAAGAGCACATCCTCGCTGCGATCAAGGTCTGCGGTAGGGCGCGCGCGCCCCTCAAGAAACATGCCCGAGGCGGCAGGCTCCACGCTCTCGATTTCGCCTACCGGGAAACCTGGCGGGAATCGGCCACCCAGGCCGGAGGTAAGTAGCTTGTCGCCGGGATGCACGTCGGCCGCCATGGAGATGTTGGGCAGGCTGAGCAGGCCGCCATCGCGGGAACCGTAGGCCACGGTGCGCAAGCCGGTGCGTTCGATCACCACCGGAATAGCGTGGTCGGGGTCAGTAACCAGCATGACCAGCGAACTGCGCGGCATTACTTCCACCACCTGCCCCATCACGCCGTGCGCATCGATCACCACCTGGCCGCTCTTCACGCCGTCGCGGGCACCCATATTGAGCATCATGCGGTGACGCGCGGTGCCTAGGTCCACATCGATCACGCGGGCGAGCTGCACGTTGAGTTCCAGACTGTGCTGGGTATCGAGCAGCTCTTTCAGGCGCTGGTTCTGTTCGGCCACGGCCGCCATGCGGTTGAGCTTGGCGTTGGCCAGCAGCAGGTCTTCGCGCAGGCGCTGGTTCTGCTCGGTGAGGCGGCTACGGTCAGCAAAGGCCACGCTCATCGCGCGCATGCCGGTGGCCGGCAAGCTAGCCAGCCGGTAGACCGGCTCGACCAATACGGAGGTGGTGTAGCGCAGGCGCCAAATCCAGCCATTGCGATGGTCGAGCACCATCAGCACCATGGCCAGCGCCAGATACAGCATGAGACGCAGCGTACCGGCAGCCGTGCCGGCAAACAGGGGCGAGGACTCCTCGCGCGCAAGCGCCATGGTTTACCCGCCCCCGATCGCGTGACTTATTCCGGAGCGAAGAAGTCGCTGCCGTGCTGATCGATCAGCTCCAGCGCCTTGCCACCGCCACGCGCCACGCAAGTGAGCGGCTCATCGGCCACCTGCACATGCAGGCCGGTTTCCTCGGAGATCAGGCGATCCAGGTCACGCAGCAGCGCGCCGCCGCCCGTGAGCACGATACCGCGCTCGGCCACGTCGGAGCACAGCTCCGGCGGAGTCTGCTCCAGCGCCGACTTGACCGCTGCCACGATGCCGGACAACGGCTCGTGCAGCGCTTCAAGCACTTCGTTGGAGTTGATGGTGAACATGCGCGGCACACCCTCGGCGAGGTTGCGACCGGAGATCTCGATCTCCTTCACATCCGTCTGCGGGAAGGCGCAGCCAATCTCAAGCTTGATGCGCTCGGCGGTGGATTCGCCGATCAGCGTGCCGTGGTTGCGGCGCACGTAGTTGATGATGGCTTCGTCGAAGCGGTCGCCGCCCACGCGCACGGACTGCGAGTAGACGATGCCGTTCAGCGAGATCACCGCCACTTCGGAGGTACCGCCGCCGATATCCAGCACCATCGAGCCGCGCGCCTCATGCACCGGAATGCCGGCGCCGATCGCGGCGGCCATGGGCTCTTCGATCAGGAACACATCACGGGCACCGGCGCCTTCGGCCGATTCCTTGATGGCGCGACGCTCTACCTGGGTCGAGCCGCAGGGCACGCACACCAGCACGCGCGGGCTGGGACGCAACATGCGCGACTTGTGCACTTGCTTGATGAAGTGCTGCAGCATGGCCTCGGTCATGGAGAAGTTGGCGATCACGCCGTCCTTCATCGGGCGCACCGTGGCGATATTGCCCGGCGTGCGACCCAGCATCTTCTTGGCGTCGCTACCGACGGCGGCCACTGCGCGCGGGCCACCCGGGCCACGATCCTGGCGGATCGCTACCACCGACGGTTCATTCAGGACGATGCCCTGGCCCCGCACGTAAATGAGGGTATTGGCCGTGCCAAGGTCGATTGAAATGTCGTTGGAGAAAAATCCGCGAAACTTCTTGAACATGGGTCCGCCGCGCGCCGGCTGTGGCTAAAAAGTAAGCGCGCCAGTCTAGTCAGTAAACCCCCGTATCGCAAGGACAATCTCGTTAAGAAAGCCTTTTCCTACGCGATGATATGCGTGTTTTGGGATCATCCTTGTGCCCTCCATGGTCGCAAGAAAGTCGCGAGCCGGGCCCAATAAAGGTATGATCTGGAACTTTGAGCCGGGCGGGTCCGCCCGTTACCCGGCCTGTCCGTTCATCTGCCAGGGAACATCCTCGCATCATGTCTGCCGTCATCTGCGGATCGCTCGCCTACGACACCATCATGGTGTTCCAGGACCAGTTCAAGAACCACATCCTGCCCGATCAGGTGCACATCCTGAACGTGTCGTTCCTGGTGCCGCGGATGCGCCGCGAATTCGGCGGTTGCGCCGGCAATATCGCCTATAACCTCAAGCTGTTGGGTGCCGACCCGGTGCCGGTGGCCACGGTGGGCCAGGATTTCGGTCCGTACCGCATGCACATGGAAAAGTGCGGCATCCGCCTGGACTACGTGCGCGAGTTCGAGGACCAGTTCACGCCGCAGTGCTTCATCACCACGGACCTGGACAACAACCAGATCACAGCCTTCCATCCGGGCGCCATGCTCAGCGCACACGAAAACCACGTGCGCGACATTCCGGAGATCAGCTTTGCGATCGTGGCACCGGACAGTCGCGATGCCATGCTGCAGCACGTGGACGAGTTCCACGCGCGCGGCGTGCCCTTCATTTTCGACCCGGGCCAGGCGATGCCGTTGTTCGACGGCGCAGAGTTCCGCTCGATGATCGAGAAGGCTACCTATGTCATCGTCAACGATTACGAGTCCCAGTTGCTGCAGCAACGCACCGGCTGGAGCGCGCAAGACATCGCCTCGCGCGTGAAGGCTTACATCGTGACGCAGGGCCCGCGTGGGTCGCTGATCCACACTGATGGTACCGTGCATGAAATTCCCGCCGCACGCGAACGCCAGGTCATCGACCCCACCGGTTGCGGCGACGCATATCGTGCTGGCCTGATCTTCGGCATCATGGGAGGCAAGGACTGGCCGACCATCGGCCGTATGGCGTCGCTGATGGGCGCGCTGAAGGTGGAGCACCCGGGCACGCAGAACCAGCGTTTCGACTACGCGCAGTTCGCTGCCGAATTCCAGCAGCAATTCGGCTACGCACTCGACTAAGCTTGATCGAACACACACGCAATACCAAGGCCCCCGATAGCGGGGCCTTGCCGTTTCAGGTCACGCGAAAGCCCATCGTGGCATGCACCGCGTCCTGCCAGCCACGATACAAGCGCGCACGCTCGTCTTCCTGCATCTGCGGCGCAAAACGACGATCCATTTGCCACAAGCCGGCGATTTCTCCGCGATCGCGCCAGTAGCCCACAGCAAGCCCCGCCAGGTACGCAGCCCCTAGCGCCGTGGTTTCCTGCACACGCGGACGCAATACCGGGACGCCGAGCATGTCGCTCTGGAACTGCGCCATGAAATCGTTGGCAATGGCACCACCATCCGCGCGTAACTCGGTGAGTGTGATGCCCGCATCGGCCTCCATCGCAGTCAATACATCACGTGACTGGTAGGCCATCGACTCCAATGCCGCGCGCACAAAGTGCTCCTTGCTGGTGCCCCGGCTTAGCCCGAAAACGGCACCGCGAACGTCGCTGCGCCAATACGGTGCACCGAGGCCGACGAACGCCGGCACCATATACACGCCATCGCTGGATGCAACGCGCTCTGCATACGCCTGGGAATCGCTGGCCTTGCCGAGCATACGCAAGCCATCGCGCAGCCATTGAATCACCGAGCCCGCGACAAAGATGCTGCCCTCCAGCGCATAGTCCACGCGGTCACCCAGCTGCCAGGCAATGGTGGTGAGCAGACCGTGGCTCGATACCGTAGCCTGCGTACCGGTGTGCATCAGCATGAAGCAACCCGTGCCGTAGGTGTTCTTGGCCATGCCCGGTTCAAAACACGCCTGACCGAACAAGGCGGCCTGCTGATCACCCGCTGCACCGGCAATGGGGATGCGCGCGCCGAAGAACTGGGCCGGCGCCGTGTGGGCATAGACTTCGCTGCTGGAGCGCACCTCTGGCAGCATGGCTCGGGGAATACGCAACGCATGCAGGAGATCATCGTCCCACCGGCGACGATGGATGTCATACAACAAGGTGCGCGCCGCATTGCTCACGTCCGTGACATGTGCAGCCCCGCCGCTGAGATTCCAGATCAACCAACTGTCGATCGTGCCGAACAACAAGTCGCCACGCTCCGCCCGCGCCTGGGCGCCGTCCACGTGATCGAGAATCCAACGCAGCTTGGTCGCCGAGAAATAGGCGTCGATCAACAAACCCGTGCGTTCGCGGACTAGTCCATCCAGGCCGTCGCGCGCGAGCTGTTCGCAGATCTCCACGCTTTGGCGCGACTGCCACACGATCGCGTTGTGAATCGGCTCGCCGGTTGCGCGATCCCACACCACAGTGGTTTCACGTTGATTGGTGATGCCGATGGCCGCGATCTCAGCCAGTTCCACGCGCGTATTGGCCAGGAGCTCGGTCACGGTCACCAGAACACTGGTGAGAATGTCCCGCGGGTTGTGCTCCACCCAACCAGGTTGAGGGAATATCTGCGCGAATTCCCGCTGCGCCGTCCCCACCACGGTGCCCGCGTGGTCGAACAGGATCGCGCGGGAACTGGTGGTGCCCTGGTCCAGCGAAAGGATGTAACGCCGCTCCACGTCGTACGCTCCGGCCTTTGGGGAGGGGCGACAAGCGTAGCAACAACTATCGACCTACTGCGACGCGCGCAGACGCGACGCAGGCTGAGATTCAATGGTGAGCCTGAGGTGGTTGCATGATGCGATCGATGTACGCCAGGGCAATCGCCGACACCACAAATGCCAAGTGCAACACCACTTGCCACATGATCGTCTGTGAACTAAGCGTATCGGCCTTAATGAAGGTGGCCAGCAGGTGGATCGACGAAATGCCGATGATGGCCATGGCCAACTTGACCTTCAGCACCGTGGCATTTACATGCGACAACCATTCGGGCTGATCAGGGTGCCCTTCCAGCCTCAAGCGGGACACGAAGGTCTCGTAACCGCCCACGATCACCATTACCAGCAGGTTGGAGATCATCACCACATCAATCAGGCCAAGCACTGTGAGCATGATGGTGGTTTCCGCGCTCTCCGCGGTGACGCCATCGCCCAAGTGACCAAGCAAGGTTGCGTCGACCAGATGCCATAGCTCACGCAGAAACTGCACCACATAAATCGCCTGAGCGACGATCAAGCCGAGATACAGCGGCAACTGCAGCCAGCGTGAAGAAAAAATCAGATAAGGGAGTGGGCCCGGGCGGCCCTTGGATGGAGTCGTCATGTGCGTCATGTCGGGCGAATAATCGCCCATGATCGCAAATTCTTGCGTGATCGAACGTGCTCGGACGAAGCGGCGTTCAGGCCGTGGAAAGCCCACACCGTGCGTGTCAGAGCAGGAACCCGGTCGCGATGAAATCAGACTCGCGTATAGGTTCGTATCGCGCGTGGCGCTAAGAGCATTGGCGCACCGCCGAATCCCCGCTGAGGCTCGTCGCGGTCCTCCGCGCCACCGGCGCGCCAATTGTCGAGATCGTCGAACATTTTAGGAGCGCGCAAAGACAAACGCCTTCCCGATTGGGAAGGCGTTTGAGGGATAAAGACCCTGGCGGTGACCTACTCTTGCATGAGGATTCACACTACCATCGGCGCAGCTGCGTTTC